>CAZDOY010000120.1:0-1633 GCA_964507185.1 uncultured Thermoanaerobaculia bacterium | reverse complement strand
CAGCATCGTTGTGGCGCTGCCGCTGGGTCCCGCCAGACCGACGCCTTACGCGCGATTCGGCGACGTGTTCGGATGGCTGTGCGTTGCGGGCGCCCTGCTCATCATCGTTCTGCCAGGATGGAAGCGTGCCTCGAGTGACTGAATCTCCCGATAGGTTGCTCTCTAAGGCGACTCCAGGGCGTTTGGAGAGAGTTCAGGCCCTCTCCGCAATACGCACATGCCGCCCCCCTGCGTCGGCCTGCGTCAAGGTCGGGTGTGCGTGCCGTCGCCAAACGTGTTTAGAGGCTTCAAACCAGCTTGAAGGTCAGTTCGTCGCCCTCTTCGCTCTGAAGCTCAAAGCCGCACTTCTCGAGGACCCGGATGGAACCTTTGTTGTGTCGCGCGACCGCAGCGTAGAGGGGGCGTTCGGGGAAGAGTTTCAGGAAGCCCCGGACCGCCCGGGTGGCCACGCCCCTGCCCCAGCAGTCCCGGCTGATCCAGTAGCCCACCTCGCGCCGGCCGTTCATGATGAAGGCCACCACGTTGCCGGCAACGCGACCGTCCCAGAGGGCGGTTTTCATGTAGACGGTCCTGTCGGCCATGATCTTTGTCCAGTGGGCCATGAAGGCGTCCAGGTCCCTGGACTGGAAGCCGGCCATCGCCACGGCGATGGGGTCGCGCTGGTCTTCGAAGAAGACGGGAAGGTCCGCCTCAGACACGTTGCGCAGGCGGACGCGGCCCCTTGGTCTGCTCCTCTTTCGTGGCTCGGTTGTGGGCATCGTTGGGGTCCCTCCACCGAGGGCATTTAACCACAGGGGGAAAGTGATTTGGGATTCGGGAATTGGGATTTGGTATTTGAAAACGGCGAGGGATGAGCCGTTGTAGCGGCCGATGCTCGCATCGTCCGGTCGGCCTTTGGCAAGCAAAGGCCGCTACGCAAGGACGGCAGATGGGAGGTCCTCGTAGTAACAATGAACAGGAAGGACGGGAGGACGTGAGGAGAAATCAAGGATTTCGGACTTAGAAACGGCTGGGGACGATCCTTTGCAGCAGCCGGCGGAAGCCGGCATCTGCCGAACCAGCCCTCTTCGACATCGACAAAGGGCATCCCCCAGACTTGATTACTCGATCACTTGATCACCGGATCACTCCACCGGGCGCCGTGTTCCCGCGGCGCCCGGTGGACGGCGTCACTTCTTCGTGACCTTGAGGACCGGCGGGGTGCCGGGCTCGAGGACCCACTTCGCCCCGATCTTCCCGCAGATCGTGTCCAGCATCACGGGCAGCGGCTGGTCCTTCACGCTGCACGTGACCGTCTTGCCGGCCAGGGACGTGTCGAGAAGGAGCTTCGCCTCCGTGAGCTGCGCGGCCATCTTCATAACGTTCTG
This sequence comes from uncultured Thermoanaerobaculia bacterium, assembly GCA_964507185.1. Classification (GTDB taxonomy): domain Bacteria; phylum Acidobacteriota; class UBA4820; order UBA4820; family DSQY01; genus CAVRTJ01. Next base: position 266 of record CAZDOY010000120.1, on the reverse strand, counting down.
GACATCGGCGTTTTTGAGTTCGAGCGTGACGTGGGTGGTTGTCTTGCCGCCCGGCCCTTTCTGGACGTCCTTCTTGACCTTCATTTCGGCGAACTTCTCCGCTCCCGGCGGCGGGGCGGGCGGTTCGGGCGCGCAGGTGACTCGCAGGACCCGTTCGGGGATTGTGACGAGTGTCCACGCCAGGCCGGCGCTCTCGCAGATGGCGGACAGGGCCGTCTTGACCGTCAGGTTGGAGAAGTCGATCGTGACGTCGGCCTTGCGCGCGC
>CAZDOY010000119.1:0-1649 GCA_964507185.1 uncultured Thermoanaerobaculia bacterium | reverse complement strand
CCCTTAACCGCGCCGCAGGCAGAGCCGCGAGCCCGGCCGCCCCGACGGGATGCAACGGCAGCCATCTTGCGATAGCCTTGTTCATGGCAGAAAAACCTGCTTTGCTGAAACCAGTTCGAGCGGCCATGGGGGTTGAATGGACAAGAAGGAACTCGAGAAGAGAACGAAGGCCTTTGCGCTCACCGTCATCCGGTTCGTGCAGAATCTTCCGCCAAGCAAGGTGGCAGACGTCCTCGGGCGCCAACTCTTGAAGTCCGGGACGTCAGTAGGGGCCAACTACCACGAGGCCAACCGGGCCGAGTCCCGCCTCGATTTTCATCATAAGATAGCCCTGGTGGAAAAGGAGGCGTCCGAGACGCTCTACTGGCTTCAGCTCTGCCGGGATGTGCCGATCGGAGATGCCGGCCGGCTGGGTGAGCTGCTGGACGAGTGTGAGCAGCTCCTCGCAATCTTCACATCGGTCGGAAAGCGGACCCGCCCCGAAATCAACGGCAGAATTGGTGAAGAAGCACCCTATGAACTCTCCTAAATCCCAAATCCCAAATCCCCAATCCCAAATAACCTCTTCAGAACACCGCTTCGCGGTGGTCGTCCTGACTTGGAACGGCCTGCCGGACACGCTGGCGTGCCTGGAGAGCCTGGAGCGGGCGGGGCACCCGAAGGCCGGCGAGGCGTTCGTGGTGGTGGACAACGGGTCCACGGACGGGACGCTGGACGTGGTGCGGGCCCGCTTCCCCTGGGCGGAGACGATCCAGAACGGCGCGAACCTGGGCTTCGCGGGCGGAAACAACGCCGGCATGCGCTGGGCGCTGGACAAGGGTTTCGACTACGTGATGCTCCTCAACAACGACACCGACGTACCCGAAGGCTCGCTCGAAAGACTCGTCGCCTTCCTCGACGGCCACCCCGATGCCGGGGCCGTCCAGGCCCTGCTGGTGTCCTACGGCGACAGGGACCGGATCGACTCCACCGGCGTCGAGCTCTTCTCCATGCCCGGCGCGCGGGACCGCCACGTGGGCCGCGCGGTCAAGAGCGTGCCCGAGGGGCCACAGGAGGTCTTCGGCGCCTGCGCCGCCGCGGCCGTCTACCGCTCCGCCGCGCTCGTAAAGACGGGGCTTCTCGACGAGGACTTCTTCGTCCTGCTCGAGGACGTGGACCTCAGCTTCCGCGTGCGCCTGGCCGGGTACTCGATCTACCTCATCCCCGAAGCCCCCATCTACCACAAGCGCGGCATCAGCTCCCAGGGCAAGATCTCCGGCGCCAAGAAGTTCATCCTCTACCGGAACATCCGCGCCCTCGCGATCCGCTACTGGCCCCGCAGGGACCTCGTCCTCTACTGGCCCATCCTGTTCAGGGGCTGGCTCTGGGGCCGGCTCTACGCGCTCGGCCACCGTCGTACCGCCGAATGGAACGCCCTCATGAAAAAGTCCCGCGCCATCCGCCGCGCCCACGGCCGAGACCCCGCCTGGCGCGCCATCCAGAAGGATTGGATGTACCCCCTCGGCCTGTCCTACTACTGGAAGAAGGTCCGCGAACGCCTCACCGGCAAGCCCGCGTTGCCGTAGCCGCGCGGGCTTCAGTGTGTAGTGTTTAGTGTCCAGTGTCTGGTGTGAGGGCAGACCTTTGAAGCTTTACCGATGGCCGCCCTA
>CAZDOY010000118.1:0-2410 GCA_964507185.1 uncultured Thermoanaerobaculia bacterium | reverse complement strand
GCGGTCCGCGGTCCGCCGTCCGCCGATAGGCGGTCGGTGCTTTGCCTTATGGAAAGGCTTCGAAGAAGCCGCTTAAAATCCGGCCGAAGGTCGGATTTTAAAGAGGAAACCGTTTGACGGCCCCCACGCCCTGTGGTACATTGGGCCCCTCTGCTGAAGAATGGCCGTGGCGGTCAGAGACAGACATTAACGGGCACGTAGAGGGGGGTCATCCCAGCCGCCAAAAGGAGCCCGTCAGCGCCCGGCGAGGGTTTGATACATGAGCTTCCAGGGCTCTCTCAAAGAGCTGCACCTTCCGGATGTCATCCAACTCGTTTCCGTGTCCGGCAAGAGCGGATCGTTCGTGCTCCAGAAGGAGCCGGAAGAAGGTGTGATCTATCTCGAAAACGGCCATATCATTCATGCCTCGATGGGCGACCTCAGCGGAGAGGAGGCCGTCTACGCCATGGCCACCTGGAACGAGGGGACATTCCGCTTCGTTCCGGGGGAAACGAGCCCCCAGCACAGCATCACCAAGAACAACACGAACCTGCTTATGGAAGCCGCCCGCAGGATGGACGAATGGCGGGTCCTCAGCAAGCGCATCCCGTCGCTCGAACACGTTCCGCGGTTCCAGGTCCCCGAAGGCAAGCAGGGCCAGATCAACCTCAACACCCAGGAATGGCTGATTCTCAGCAAGATCGACGGGAAGACGAGCATCGGAGAAATCGCCAAGTCGGTCAACTTCTCGGCCTTCGAGGTGGCCAAACTGCTCTACGGCCTGATCACCATGGGGCTCATCATCCTCGAAGAGCCGGGCACCGTGGTGGAGGACGGCGGCCTGACGCCGCAGACCTTCATCCCGGAAGAGCCTCCCGAAATGGACGGGGAGGTCCACGAGGAACTGAGGCTGCTCCTGAGGAAGCTCCGCGAAGAAGCCCAGAACGCCATGGGCGACGTGGCGTGGCCCGTCATCCTGCGGTCCTACCGCAAAGCGAAGGCCGAACTCGACGACGGCAAGGGCACGGGTGCGGTGCAGACCATGTGCCAGGACATCCTCGGGCACGCGTCCAAGATGGAAGGCCCCGAATCCCAGCGCCTGCTGGCCGAGCGGTTCCGGGAAGTCCTGGCGTCCTGGAACTCGAGCGTTTCGTGAGGCGGCGTTCCGCCGATTAGATACCATGCGTAAACTCGTTCTCGTTCGCCACGGTGAAACGGAGTGGAACAGCGACAACCGCGTCCAGGGCTCGGTGGACGTCCCCCTTTCGGCCGTCGGCATCGAACAGGCCAGGGCCCTCGGCGCAGGGTTCCGGGCGCAGGGCATGACCTTCGACCGCGTCTACACCTCCGACCTGGACCGTTCGCGCACCACGGGGCAGATCCTCCAGGAGGCCCTGGACATTCCCGTCCTCGTGACGTCGCCCCTCCTGAGGGAACTCGACTGCGGGGACTGGGAGGGCGAGCCCATCGCCGATCTCAAGAAGAACAAAGAATCGTCCTACAAGGCCTGGAAACACGATCCCACCTACTTCATACCCAACGGCGAGAGCCTGATGGCCGTGCACGAGCGCGTGCAGGTCTTCCTGGAAGAACAGAAGGCCACGCTCGACGCCTGCGACGACGTCCTGATCGTGGCGCACGGCCTCCTGAACCGCATGATGCTCGCCGTGCTCCTCCAGCTCGACCCGCAGCAGAGCCGCTACTTCTCGCAGGACAACACGGCCTACGACGTCTTCGAATGGGTCCGGGAGCGTGTATACTGCACCGGATGGAACCTGACCTGCCACCTTGACGGGTGCGGGCCCGAAGAGAACGGAAACGGGTAGAGGCGCGAACCCCGTTCCGCGAAGACAAGTCGCCGGGCGGAGATTTCTTTCGCGGGGCTGAGCACGTTCCGCCGCCGGCGGCCCAGCAGTGAGGACGCAACCATGCTGACCGCATTGAGCCAATGGCAGGAGGCCCTCTCCCGGGCCATCCACGACAAGCTGGGCGCCGAGATCTCCCCGGACAAGGTACCCTTCACCTTCCCGCCCAAGCCCGAACTCGGCGACGCCTCGTCGCCCGTGGCCTTTGCGCTCGCCAAGCAGCTCAGGCGCCCGCCCGCGGCCATCGCGCAGGAGCTGGCGGCCGTGGAACTGCCCGGCGTAAGGGAAATCCGCGTGGCCGGGGGCTACCTCAACCTGTACGTGAACCGCGCCTGGGCCATGGACGAACTCCTGAACAACCGCTTCACGCCCGCGGCCGTGCCGGGGAAGGTGATCGTCGAGCACACGAACATCAACCCCAACAAGGCCGCCCACGTGGGCCACCTGCGCAACGCCGTCTTGGGCGACACCCTAGTGCGCTGTCTGCGCTATCTCGGCCGGACGACCGAGGTCCAGAACTACATCGACGACACGGGCGTCCAGGTCGCCGACGTGGTGGTCGGGTT
>CAZDOY010000117.1:0-2699 GCA_964507185.1 uncultured Thermoanaerobaculia bacterium | reverse complement strand
CGCAAGAGCCGCGAGCGGATCGCGTGGGCCGTGTCGGTCCTCCTGCTGCTCGCCGCCGCGGCCTTCGCGGTCGGATTCGTGCTCAGGGCGCCCGAGCCGCCCGACCAGGTGCGCTTCCGGATCTCGCCTCCGGCGGACCTCACCTATGTCGGCGCCCCGCGCATTTCCCCCGACGGCAAGATGGTGGCCTTTTCCGCGGCGGAAAAAGGAGGGTCGCCCCAAATCTGGGTGCGCCCCATGGACGCGCTCAAGGCCCACGTCCTTCCGGGCACGGACGGCGCGCAGTACCGCCCATTCTGGTCTCCCGACAGCCGCTTCATCGGCTTCATCGCGCACGGCAAGCTGCAGAAGGTGGGGCTGACCGGGGCGCCGCCGCAGACCATCTGCGACGTCCCGAGCGGCGCCGACGGCTCGTGGGGGAGCGGGGGCGTCATCCTGTTCGACGGGAGGCAGGGGGACCCCATCCGGCGGGTTTCCGCCTCGGGCGGGGTGCCTGTTGCGGCCGTCAAGTCGTCCTCCGGCGGCACCGTGGCCTGGCCGTTCTTTTTCCCCGACGGCCGGCATTTTCTCTACTTCGCGTCGGGCGGGCAGGACAAGGGGCACATCATGGCGGGCAGCCTGGATGCGAAGGTGAAGCCGAAAGAACTCGTGGCGAGCGATTCCCTCGGATGGTACGCGCCGCCCGGGTTCCTGCTGTACGTCAAGAACGAGACCCTCGTGGCCGTCCCCTTCGACGCCTCGGACCTCAAAGTCACGGGCGAACCCGTGCCCGTCGCCGACAACGTGAACCCCATATCCACCGGGCTGGCCAGCTTCTCTGCGTCCGACAACGGCACCCTGGTCTACGGCGCCAGCGAATCGAGCGAGAACCGGATCGTGTGGCTGGACCGCGCCGGCAAGGAGATCTCGGAGGTCGGCAAACCGCTAGGTGTGAACACCTGCGCCCTCTCTCCCGATGGGACGCGCCTGGCCATGAGCATCCGGGACGCCAAGTCTGGCAGAAGCGACATCTGGATCCGCGATCTGGAACGGGGCGTCACCTCCAGGCTCACCTTCGACCCGAAGGACGAATTCGCGCCGGTCTGGTCCAAGGACGGCAAGTCCGTCATCTTCGCGTCCGATCGCGGCGGAACCAACGGCATCTACGAAAAGTCTGCGTCGGGCACGGGCCCGACAAAGAAGATATGGACGAGCCAGGACCGTATCATCCCGGGCGGCCTCTCCCCGGACGGCCGTTTCCTCGCCGTCAACCGCTGGGCCCAGGGGACGGTCCAGACGTGGATCCTTCCCATGGCCGGGTCCAAGAAGCCCTATGCCTTCCTCCACGCCTCGTTCCAGGAAGGGATGCCGGTCTTTTCGCCGGACGGACATTACATGGCCTACGTGTCCAACGAGACCGGGCGCTTCGAGATCTACGTGCGCCGTTTTCCCGGTCCGAGCGGCAAGTGGCAGGTTTCGGCCGAAGGGGGTATCGATCCGCAGTGGAGCGCCGACGGCCGGACGATCTACTTCAGGAGCCTGAACTCCAAGCTGATGGCCGCGCCCGTGACGCCCGGCGCCGGTTTTCAGGCCGGCGTTCCGAAGGCGCTCTTCACGGCCGAGTTCACGGCCGGCACAGGCGTGGATCAGTACCAGGTCAGCCGGGACGGGAAGAAAATCCTCCTCATCACGCCCACCGAGCGCCAAAAGACCTCCCCCATTACGGTCATCCTCCACTGGGACAAGGGGATCAAACGGTGAAAAGGCAATTTGGGATTTTGGAATTGGGATTTCGGATTTGAAAGATGCAAATGAAGCAAGGAAGAGCTCTTTCCCAAAGCCTAAGGCCGAAGGGCTAAGGGCTAAGGAAAGAAGCCAGACGGCTATGGACGGGCCTTCGAAGGCAAGGATGAACAGGGAGGATGGGAGGACGGGAGATCTGAAAGTCGAAAATCAAAGGCGGAAGGCGAAAGTGGAAGACGGCAGACAGAAGGCCTTCGAAGATAGAATAGACAGAAATGACGAGGGGCGAGCTGGTTATGAGTTGTGAGTTTTGGGTGGTGAGTGGAGGCACAACTTTTTTCGGTCGCTTCGCGCCTGCAGCGGCCGATGGAAGTCGGCCGGAGGTCTCACTCCCCGACTCCTTCACCACTTCACTCCCGGCGCAAGGCGGTTCGGGCCTTCGAAGGGCGGCGCGACCGGTTGTCGGCGGTCGGCAGTCCGCGGTCTGCGGTCAACCATCGACAGTTCCAGCGGTTACTCGATCAATGGATAACGGATTCAACAGGCGCGACCCGGAGCGGAATTTCGCCCGCGGGCGGAGCGTTTTTCATACAGAGTTGCCCGACTTGGAGATTCTCTGACGTTCTCTCGATGCGACAAGAGGCCCTCAGAGGGCCTGGAAATAGTGGTTCCAAGTCCACTGCGCTGACATGCAGGGGGATGTTCGAGACGGGGCGGGAAGAGGGGCCGGCGAAAGCCGGCTATCGCTTTCCAGGACGAAGTGGAACATCTGTTGCGGAATCGGGAGACGCGGATGGCGGAAAAACTCGAATTAAGAAGCACCACGACGGCATATGAAGACCTCTTTACGCCGAGAGTCCTCTCGGCCCTGAATGCCCTGGCCCCGCTCAACGCGGACCGCAGGGCCGTCATGGCGGCGCGGATCGCGAGACGGCACGACCGCATCGAGAACCGCAAGCGCATCGTCTTCCTGTCGC
>CAZDOY010000116.1:0-2966 GCA_964507185.1 uncultured Thermoanaerobaculia bacterium | reverse complement strand
CATCAGGTGCGCAACGTTCGAGTTCAGTTCACGCCGACGGCCGTCCAGGCGTCCGCGGTGCGCGATGCGAAGGCGCAAACACCCATTTATAGCCAGTATTTTTATGCTGATATGACGCCGTGAACCTCGTTCCGCTATGACTGTGTACCCGGTACACGGGATGGCAGGTGTCTTTTCGCGCCGTGACGGGTCGTCTGAGGGGGGTGTCTAAGCAACGCACGGATCCGGACTGTCGGGACGAAGGGCGAGAAGGAGGGGCGGACGTGCCCTCGCACGGGGTCACAGGCTTCCTGGACGTCCGGGGCTCCGCGGCGATGAACCAATCCGGTCTCCCTATCTGAAGCGGGCCGCCGCCCCACCGACCGCCGCCCGAAAGCCGGCCGGAGCCCTGCCAGGTCCATGGGCCCATGCAAACGGCATGAGAGTTTGTGAAGATTGCGTGCGGACCACACCGCCAGACTGCCGACACCGTGCGGCAGTTCGAACGGAACAGCCCCGTCCGTCACGACCGGAAGCGCTCTTTGAGGAGCCTTATGACGGGAGGCGGCACGAGCCCTTCCACGGGGCCGCCCAACCTGGCCACCTCCCGAACGAGACGCGAGGAGAGGTAGGTGTATTCCTCACGGGGCATCAGAAAAACGGTTTCCAGGTCCGGCGCCAGGCGCCGGTTCATGAGAGCCATCTGGAACTCGTATTCAAAATCGGAGACGGCCCGGATGCCCCGGAGGATGTGCCTCGCTTTCTTCCGCCGCACGTAGTCCACCAGGAGTCCGTCAAAGGCGTCGACCTCCACGCTGGGCAGTCCGGATACGCTTTCGCGGAGGAGTTCCACGCGCTCCTCCACCGTGAAGAGGCAGTCTTTCTGAATGTTGCGGAGGACGGCGACCACGACCTTCTGGAATATGCCGGTCGCCCTGCGAACCAGGTCGAGGTGACCGTTGGTCACGGGGTCGAACGAGCCGGGATAGACGGCGAGTTTCTCCACGGTCACCCCTTTGTCTTGCTCTGGACGAACGCCGCCAGTGTACCGATGTTCTGGAACGCCTTAACGCCCACCTCCTCATCCTCTACCTTTATGCCGAATTCTTTCTCCAGAGCGACCACGAGTTCCAAGGCATCGATGGAGTCGAGCCCCAGGCCTTCTCCGAACAGCGGTGTGTCGTCCTTGATGTCCTCCGGTTTCACGTCCTCCAGCCTGAGCTTTTCGATCAGAAGGCTACGGATGCGGTCTTTGAGATCGGGCATTTTTCCTCCCTTGTAGGCTTGAAATTCTACCCCAAGCTAATGGTCAGGGCAAAACCCGGGCGAACGGTCGATCGCCGGGGACGCGTTCATCGAGAGCCCTCGAAGATATCACGGAGGCTGATCCAGACCCGGCTCCGTATGCACGATCACCGAAACAACATTCTCCGATGCCGTCCGAACGGCCTGCTCCACATGCGTGGCAACTTCGTGGGCCCCGTGAAGGGTGAGGTCCGGCCGCACACCGCACGAAAGAGAGACGTGCCAGTGTCCGGCTCCTTCCAGAATCTGCAGTTCCCGGCAACGAAGCACGCCCTGGACAGAGCCGGCGGCATGGAGAAGCGCGGCTGCCTGTCCGGGATTGCGCCCGGTCACATCGCGGTGAATGACCGGTTTGTCCGCGGCGCATTCCAGGTGCGATCTCACGGAAAGCACGTCCGGGAAGGCCCGCATGATGCCCTCCTCCACGCGCGAGCCAAGTTCGTGGGCCTCCGCGAACGGGAGATCGGTCTGCCATTCAAGGTGCAGGTCCACGTGAATGCCTTCCCTGGTCTCGTGCAGTTCCAGCGCGTGCATCTGGGCACCGGCGCCGCGCGCCAGGAAAGCGGCGGTTTCACTCAGCCCCCGGTACGACGGTACCTCAGGTTCGACGTGAACCAGCACGTCCGCCCGGCTGAAGATCCCGCGCACGGCTTTCTCCACGGCCTCGGTGACGTCGTGAGCCTGCTCGAGGGAGGTCGACGCATCCACGGCGACCTTCATGTCCACGAAGTGGCGCGACCCCGCTTCCCTCACGCGGACGTCGTAGGCCCTCAACACGGCGGGAACGCTCAGTGCCGCGCGGCCGGCACTGTCCACGTGACCTGCGGAAACCCTGTCCGCCAGCGCGTACACCGCCTTCCGTCCCAGCCTCACGGAAATCCATACCACGACCAGCGCCACCCCCAGAGCCGCTATGGCGTCGCCTCTGGGGTAGCCCACCGCCGCGAAGACGAGGCCCGCCAGAACGACGAGGGAACTCAGGATGTCCGTCGAGAAGTGCAGCGCGTCCGCCTCGAGGGCGGGGCTCCTCGTCGCCCTGGCGACGCGGTACAGAGCCCTGCTCCGGCTGAAGTCGATGACGATGGAGAGGACGATCACCCCGTAGCTCCAGACGGTGACGTCTACATGGACCGCCTTGAAAAAAAGGCGCTGCACGGCCTCGTAGATGATCCAGACGCACGTCAGCAGAAGAAGCAGCGTTTCGAAGAGGGCGGCCAGATTTTCCACCTTTTCGTGGCCGTAGGGATGGTCTGCGTCGGCGGGCCGGTCGGACACGTGCACCGCCCACCACGTCATGACCGCGGCGAGAAGGTCCAGACCGGAGTGCGCCGCTTCCGACAAGAGCCCGAGGCTCCCCGTCATCAGCCCGACGGTGAGCTTCGTACCCGTCAGAAAGATAGCCGCCAGGACCGAACTCATGGCCACTCGCCTCTTGGCGTTTGCCATCCATTTCCCTCCGCCGCCATGTCGGCAAGCATATCCACGAGCATACCACGACAGAGGCGGGAAACGTCCCGCCCTTCGCACTATCGCCACGGCCGGGCCTTTACGTTATACTCTTGTCCTCAGGGGCGCCCGTAGCTCAGCTGGATAGAGCATCTGCCTTCTAAGCAGAGGGCCGCAGGTTCGAGTCCTGCCGGGCGCGCCATGCTTGCTCCCCCCACAAAGAAAGACCGGCAGGG
>CAZDOY010000115.1:0-3133 GCA_964507185.1 uncultured Thermoanaerobaculia bacterium | reverse complement strand
TTCTTGTCCATGCGCTCTCTCCCATGCAGAATCGCCGGTGCTCCCGAAAGTCCCTCTTCCGTTCTTGCAACAAGTCAGGAGGGTCCTTTTTTCCACGATGCCATCATTCTAAGCCAAAAAGGCCACGCTTGTCGTTATGCGGGGGGGATGCTGGGCCGGAGTCGGGCGAAGGGAACGAGCCGGCGAAGGGGGCGGGGCAAAAGAAAAAGGGGGCCGCATTCGCGGCCCCCCACAGGGTGTTATCCGACGGCTACCACTTGTAGCCGAACTGCATGCCGAAGAGGTAGGCAGTGCCCTTGTACACGCCGTCGGGAAGGATGTTGAACTTCTGCGGGTACGGCGGCAGCGGGGGCGACAGCGGCGGCAGGCCGTTGTAGTCGTAGGCGGTGAGCGGGTTCGACGCGTTCGCTTCCTTGAACTTCAGGTACATGGCGTACCAGTCGAAGGACCAGCGGGCGTTGTGGTAGCCCGTCCCGAACTGGACCGACCAGCGGTCCGCGTCGGGCAGGACCGGTGTGCGCGTCGAGTTGGGCACGGGGGCCTGGTCGTACAGGACGCCCCAGTAGATGTCGTAGTTGGCGTTCATCTTGTACGTGAAGCCCAGCCGGTAGCACCAGGTGTCGTTCCAGTCGAAGACGAACTCCTCGTTCTGGACGGCGGGGGTCTGCTGGCCGAAGTGCGCCATGCTGCGGCTCCAGCTGCTCCACTGGGTCCACTGGACGTCAAATTCCACTTCCAGCGGGTCGCCGGTGTAGGCAAAGCCCATCTTGGCCTCGGCGGGGACAGAGGTCAACGTGAGTTTTGTCTCCTCTCCGGGGAAGTAGCTCTTCAGGGGGCCGATCAGCGGGGACGTCTCGAAGGACGAGTGCCCCTTGTAGTCGAAGGTCGCCTTGCTGTGAAAGAACAGGCCGAACGACCACGGCTTCATCTTGTACATGTAGCTGATGTTCCAGCCGTACGCCTGGTCCCTCAGCCACGTGTCCACGGACCCTTCCGAATACTTGTAGAAGGGCACGAAGTAGGGCGGGACCGGCACGGGCGTGCCGTAGGGGTTGACGGCGGTGGAGAGTGCGGACGTGTTGAGGGACCTGACGAGGTTCAGCTTCGAATCGTAGTAGTCGAGGCCTATGGCCAGGGCGTTGTAGTCGTCCAACTTGAATGCGAGCGCAAGGCGGACGTCCGTGGTCACGATCTTGGCGTGGCGGCTCACGAAGCGTCCCGGGAAGTTGTCGGACCAGTCCGTGGCCAGATTGAACGGCGCGTTCGCCATGATGCCGAAGGTCACCCGGTCGGAAAGAGGCGTGGAATAGTATACGGCCGGCAGGAAGAAATTCTTCGCGTTGTCCGTATGGCTTCCCAGCGTCGGGCTTTCGTACTTCACGTCTGCATTGATGTAGGTGAGATTGACGGCGAACTGCATGCCCTTCTGGAATGCGAGTCCCGCGGGATTGAAATAGACGGCCGTCACGTCGCTGGCCCTGGCCGTGAAGGCCCCGCCCTGGGCGGCCGCTTTCGCACCCTGCTCGGAAATGAGCGTACCGGATGCCCAGGCCCCCGTGGCCATGGCGCACAGCAACACGGCCCCAACGAATACTCTCATCCTCATGCGATCCTCCTTTCCTCGAATCCTCATTTTGAGCAGCCCCGTTACGCGCACAGGTTAGTATGGACAAAAAGCCAGTGTCAATAGGTATGAAGGCGTTTCGATGCCCGAATTCAAGGCATTGTGATCCACCTCGGAACCGGGTGGGGTATTTCCCCCCTTCCACGAACGCGGCATCGGGGCCGCCGGGCACCGGCTCAATGCCCTGCACGTCAGGCTTCGAGGGCGGACAGAAACTTATGGCTCCATGTGCTCACATCCATGTGTTCCACCCGCTTCTTGAGCGCGGAGAGGCGCTCGTATCGCTCCCGTGCCGACATCTGGCACGCCTTCTTCAACGCCGCGACGACCTCGTCCACGTCGTAAGGGTTGACGAGCAGGGCTTCCGGCAGAACGCACGAGGCCCCCGCGAGTTCAGACAGGATGAGGACCCCCCCGTCGTTGGCGGCCACGAATTCCATGGCCACGAGGTTCATCCCGTCCCTCAGAGGCGTGACCAGGGCGACGTCCGCGGCCCGATAGTACGCCGCGAGCTGTTCGTGCGTGAGGGTCCTGTAGAGATAGGTTACGGGAACCCAGTCCTGCTGCATGAAAGACCCGTTGATGCGGCCCACGACCTCGTCGATCTGGCGCTTGAGGAGCCTGTAGGACTCCACGCGCGTCCGGCTGGGCGTCGCGATCTGAAAGAAGCATACTTTTCGCCTGAACTGGGGATTGGAGCGCAGAAAGCGCTCGTAGCAGAGCAGCCGCTCCAGAATGCCCTTCGTGTAATCCAGCCTGTCCACGCCGAGTATGACGACCATGTCCTTGGCCTCCTGCCGCAACCGCATGGACTCGAAGCGCGTGTCGGGCTGGTAGGAAAGGTGCCTGAATCTCTGTGAATCTATGCCGATAGGATGGGGTTCGACCTTTATCGTGCGGCCCTTCCAATGCACACGGTCGCCGTGCACCTCCGCGTTCAACAGCACCCTGGCGGCCTCCAGGAAGTTGTCCACATACTCCTGCACGTGAAACCCGATCAGGTCGTTGCCGAGCATGCCCTCGAGTAGGTCCTTCGCCTGCGGGAGGACCCGCCAGACCTCGAGAGCGGGCCACGGGATGTGCCAGAACAAGCCGATCTTCGCCTTCGGCCGCGCCGACCGCAGGAAGAGGGGCACGAGCATGAGCTGATAGTCCTGGACCCAGATCGTATCGCTTTCCCCGGAGTGTTTCAGGGTTTCCCTCGCAAAACGGCGGTTGACCTTCACGTAGTCTTCATAGTATTCCCGCCGCAGGTCCATCCGTTCGATGAAGTAGTGCGCGAGGGGCCACAGGACGCGATTGGCGTAGCCGTAGTAAAAGTTCGACAGTTCTCTTTCCTTGAAGGCCAGCCGGCGCACCGTGACGACGGGATCGTCGGCCGGATACCGGAGAAGAGGCTGTTCCTTCGCGTCCTTTTCGCCCCATGCGACCCACACGCCGCCCCTTTTTTCCAGGACGGGAAAGAGCGCGGAGGTAAGCCCCCCCACCGACGGCGTCCACCGCCCGTCC
>CAZDOY010000114.1:0-3415 GCA_964507185.1 uncultured Thermoanaerobaculia bacterium | reverse complement strand
GGGGGCGGGCTTCGGCCCGCCCCTTTCTTAGTGATCGAGTGATCAAGTGACCGAATGACCGAATGATCGAGTGATCGAGTGATCAAATCGCGGCCAGCCCTTCGCGGGCTCTTCCACGGCCGGCGTTTACTCCCGCCTTTCGAATGCCGGTTTACCTTCAGTCCCAGGCCACTTGGCCCCGGCCTCAGGGAAATGGGTCTCCTTTAGAGTGTCGTTCTCACAGTCCCCGTAAGAAGAGACCGCCAGGAGCAGTCGCGCCGGATTTGCGGCGAGGGTCGCTGAATGCAAGAATAGCGGTCTAACGGAGGCACGATGGAGCGCATCGCGATCGTTCACGCGCTGGAAGAACTTGCTTCCCTCTCCGAACTGCTCGGAGAAAACCCATTCAAATCCCGCGCCTACGCGTCCGCCGCGCGCGCCGTCGCGCACGCCGCACCGCCCGAGGAGACCTGGAGCGAACCGGACGTGCTTGAGGGCATCCCGGGCGTGGGGAAGGGCACGGCGGAGCGCGTCCGGGAAATGATCCGGACGGGCGCCATGGCGGACCTCGAGGAGATGCGCCGCAAGGTCCCGGAAGGTGTCAGAAACCTGCTCGGCGTCCAGGGCCTCGGGCCGAAAAAGGTCTCCATTCTCTGGAAGGACCTCGACGTGTCATCCCTCGGAGAGCTCGAATACGCCTGCCTGGAAAACAGGCTCGTGACGCTTCCCGGCTTCGGGCCGAAGACGCAGGAGAAGGTGCTCTCCGGCGTTCGCTTCAAGGCCCGTCACGCCGGTAAGATGCTCCTGCCGGTCGCGCTCGCGGCGCAGGCCTCTCTGGAGGAGAACCTGAAGGGGATCCCGGGTGACGTGAGCACCGGCTGGGCCGGGGAGGCGTACCGCCTCTGCCCCGTCGTGTCGGGGCTGGAACTACTGGCTGCGGGGCGCGAGGCCGCCCGCGCCATCGCAGAGAAGCTGGGGATTGGGGAATCGGGCGGTGGCGCGTTCGGCGGGAAAACCGACAAGGGCTGCCATCTTACGGTCCGTTCCGTGGAGGCGCACAGTTTCGGGGCGGCGCAGGTATGGTACGGCTCCTCGGACGCCTTCAGAGATGCGCTGGCGCGGGAACTCGCACGGGGAGGCGTGCTATGGAACGCGGGCGGCCTTTCCCGGGATGGACAAGTCCTGCCCGCGCCGGACGAAAGCACATTTTGGCGACGTGCCGGCCGGACGCTCGTATCCCCCGAGTGCCGGGAATCGGCCGGGGCTCTCGACGTGGACCCAGCTCTCCTGGTCCGGGAATCGGACCTCGCGGGCGCCTTTCACAACCACACGGACTGGAGCGACGGAGGGGCCACGCTGGAGGAGATGGTGGCCTCCGCCGAGGCGCTCGGCTGGGCCTACGTCGGCATCGCGGACCACTCCTCCTCGGCCGTGTACGCCAATGGACTGGACGCCGGAAGGCTCATGGCGCAGAAGGACGCCATCGCGGAGGTGCAGGCACGCCATCCCGCCATCCGTATTTTCACGGGCGTCGAGTCGGACATTTTGGCCGACGGTTCGCTCGATTACGACGCGGACGTGCTGGCCGGGGTGGACGCCGTCGTCGCGTCCGTACACTCCCGCTTCACCCTGGACGAAGACAGCCAGACGCGCCGTCTCGTACGGGCCGTATCCCATCCCGCCACGGCCTTCCTCGGCCATCCAACGGGACGTCTCCTCCTTTCGCGGGAGGGCTACCCGCATCGCTGGGAGGACGTGGTGACGGCCGCGGCGAAGTGCGCTACGGCGATCGAGCTCAACGCGAACCCTCACAGGCTGGACGTGGACTGGACGAGGATCCCGGGCCTCAGGGACGCGGGAATCCGGATCGGAATCAACCCCGACGCGCACTCTCCTGAAGGCCTGAAGGACGTTCGTTACGGAATCATCGCCGCGCGAAAGGGACTGGCTCGAAAGAGGGACGTGGTCAACACGATGGACACCGACGACATGGCGGCGTATCTTTCGGATCGAAAGGACGGTAGATCATGAACTGGAAGGCTTTCGGCGGATTTCTGGCGCTCATCCTGCTTTTCTGCGTGGCCGTAGGCCTGCTCATGCTCGTCCAGCGCCCCGACACGCTGACGTTCGTCTTCACCGGGGATACCCAAGGCTACCTCGTGCCCTGCGGCTGCCGCGTTGTGCCCGCCGGCGGGCTGGCCCGCCGCGTCTCGGTGCTTGAAACCATGCGGGCGAACAAGACCAACGGAGAGATCGTGCCGGTCGAAATCATGCACGGGTTCGCGGACCGCGGGCCGGGCCGCGACATCCTCAACCGGGAGATGGGCAGTTTCTTCCTGCGCGAACATTATCTCGTCGGCATAGGAAGCTACGATCTCCTGCTGGGGCTGGACAAAGTCCGCGAGGCGGCCCCCGGCGTGCCCCTCTACCTGGCCGGATACGAGGGGCTCAAGGGATCGCAGGAATTCCACCTGGGCGGGTGGGGAGTGGGGCCTCTGGGCGACTCGGGGGCGCGCCTGCGGCTGGTCTTTCTCGGGGAAAGCGCGCCCGGAGGCACGACGCTGAAGGACCCCCTGTGGGCTCTCGCGACCGAGGAGACGGCCCACCCGGCGGACGGCTACGTGGTCGTCGGACAGTTCGGACCAAAGACGGCCGCGAGGGTTCTGAAAAGCAGTTCAAAGGTTCTGGCGATCGTGGGGCAGTGGGGCACGGAAGTGACCTCGAGACCGCAGAAGGCCCGCCAGGCCTGGGTCATCTACATAGGCGACCGGGGCCGCCGGGCATCCACCCTCCAGGTCACCCGGACGGGAAACGAATGGAGCCTTTTGCCCACCGTGACCTACCTCGGTCCGGAGACCCGGTCCGATCCGAAGATGAAAGAGGAGGTGGCGGGCGTGCTGGACGAGGTTTCCAAGGTGAACAAGGCCGCCCTGGCAAAACTCGCCAATCCGCCCGGGAAGGGACGACGGTACATGGGGGCCGCCTGGTGCGCGACGTGTCACGTGGCTGCTCACAAGACGTGGGCGCTTTCCGGACACGCCAGAGCCACCAAGGACCTTGCCATCGACCATCAGCGGGACAATCCGGCCTGCCTGAAATGCCACGCCACGGCCCTGGGCGAGCCAGGCGGCTATCCGCAGAAGGACGTGGACCTGGCCGGCGTGCAGTGCGAGGCGTGCCACGGACCCGGGGAGGGCCATCCCGGCCGCAGGCTGGTCGCCGTTCCCGCGAGCGACAAGACCTGCGGAACCTGCCACGACCTGCGGGATTCGCCCATGTTCAACGCCGACGGTTTCTGGAACCTGGTCAAGCACAAGTAGCCGCTGGCGCCGGTTCCGTGAGTGGGGGAGGAGGGTGCTTTGGGAATTGGGGGTTCGGATTAGCACCGCGGCGGTCTCAAACTGAAGTGCCAGGGTGCCAAATAGGCGGAGGAACG
>CAZDOY010000113.1:0-3755 GCA_964507185.1 uncultured Thermoanaerobaculia bacterium | reverse complement strand
GATCACTCGATCACCGCGCAGCAGGCGCATACTCACTTGATCACCCGACCACTTCCCCATAAGATGGGCCTTCGTTTCAGCGGACCCGCGGCCGGCGGACCGGGGAGGCATCCGGGAGCCGGCCCTACAGCGACATGCGGAGGCATCTATGAGAGCAAGGACCATCGGGACGGCGGCCGCGCTCGGCCTGTTTCTCCTCGCCGGCACCGCCGTTCCCGCGAGGGCTCAGGAAAAGTCGATTCTGATCCCCGTCTCCCTGCAGGTGGACGAGGTCGAACCCTTTCTCACCGTGGGGGATTCGGTCAAGGGGTACAAGATGGCCGGCAAGCCCGGCGGCATGGGGATGATCCCGACCGCGAACAAGCACTTTGACCTGTTCGTGAACCACGACTTCGACCAGGACCAGGGCGCCAGGCACGACCAGGGAGGCAAGGGGGCCTTCGTCTCGGTGTGGGACGTCCGGCCCTACTGGGACAGCTCGGGACTCCTCCTGGTCGTGGAACACGGCAGGGACGGCGTGAGGAAGGTCTACGTCACCGAAAACGGCCGTCACGAGAGGGTCAGGAACGGCCGCTTCGGGCGCCTGAGCGGGGGCTTCATGGCCGGGCAGGCCGAAGGGTTCGACCGTCCCATCTTCCTGACCGGCGAGGACGCGGTGGGCAAGGACACCCTGCAGGGTCTACCGGGAGGCGCCTCATGGGCGCTGGTCGGCCGGGACGCGTACGAATTGCCGAGGCTCGGACGCTTCGCCAAGGCCGGGGTCACGGTTCTCGCGGGGACGGGCCACAAGACCGTCGTGCTGATGGGAGACGACGGGGAGGAAGGGCCGGGCTGTCACCTCTACGTCTACATCGGCCGGAAGAAGGCCACAAGCCGGGACGCGGTGGAGAAGAACGGCCTGACGGACGGGGACCTCTACGCCCTGAGCGTTCCGGGTCATCCCACCGAGTCCGGCTTGGGCGAGGTGGAGCGGGCCCTCCCGTTCAAACTCGTCAAGGTTGACTGGCGTGCCGAAGGGCGCGCACTGGAAACGGCGGCGAAAACGGCGGGCGCCACGGGATTCGCGCGCGTCGAAGCGTCGGCCCAGAACCCGTCATCTCCCGGCACCGTCTATTTCGCGACGCGGGGAAGCGACGCCAGGGACGCGGGTGGTCACTACGTCAACCACAACGGCAGGCTCTATCGGCTGGATTTCAGCGACCTCTCCAATCCCGCCGCCGGTGGGACGCTCAAGACCGTGCTCCACGGCGGGGAAGGCGTCATCAGCCCCGTCGCGATCGCTCTCGACAAACAGGGACGCATGGTGATCTGCGAAGCCCCGAACTTCCCGCTGTCTGGTCGCGATACCAGCGTGTGGGAGTACAAGATCAAGTCGGGCGAACTGGACCGTCTGATGGAGGTGCGGCCCTCCGCCGCCGGGAGGAAGGCCGTGCGCGGAGACTGGGATACGAGCGGCGTCCTGAACGCCTCGGGCCTTCTCGGCGAGGGGTGGTGGATCGTGTCCGTCCAGGCGCACTATCCCGTGCACAATCCCGAACTGGTCGAAGGCGGACAGCTCGTCGCTTTCCATACGCGCTAACGGTACCCGGGAGCAGAAGGGCGGGACCCCGTCATGGGCCCGTGCGGAGGGAACGGCACGATGACTGAAGAAGAAGACCCGGCAGCCCTGGACTCCGAGAGGGCCGCGGCACTGCTGGGCAGGTTGATGCTAGCCTGGGACGGCCAGTGGTTTCTCAAGGTGGCCCAGAGCTGCGGGCTCGAGAAGGCCGTCGAACTCAACGCGAGGGTCCGGACGAGCTTCGGACGCATCGAGATCAGGGAGTACCTCAAGGCGCTCGGATTGAGGCGAGCTGCCTCCGTGGAACAGGCGGCCCGTCTCCTGGACCGCTACGGCAGGCTGTTTCTCCGGGACGGGATGCAGGCCGAGTGGACCGTGACCGAAAACGGCGTGGAAATCGCCGTGAGCCGGTGCCTGCCCCAGGAAGGCGCCGCGAAGGCCGGCCTGAAAGCCGATACGCCCTGCGTCGCCTGCGAAACGGTGTGGGAGGCCTGGCTGGAGACGGCCCTGCCCGGGACTGAATGGACGACGGAGGTCCGCTGTGCCATGGGGCGCGGGGACCGGAAGTGCCTGATCATCGTGAACAGAAAATAGGTCCCCGGGGTCGATAAGTCAGGAAAACCGGCCGGGCTTGTACGGGGCCGGATCCACGAAGGGTTCCTTCCCCGTCAGAAGTTGCGCGGCCAATTCGCCCACGGCGGCGGACGTCGTCATCCCGTGCCCGCCCAGGCTGCAAACCCACATGAAGTTGGAGACCGACGGATCGCGGCCGATCACGAAGCAGCCGTCGGGCACGAAGCATCGAAGCTCGCTCCAGACCCTGGCCACGGGCAGGTTGGCCATCCTTGGGATGGCGTCCTCGAGCCGGTCGGCGAGCCAGGTCGTAGCGTCCGGATCGGAAGCGGGGGTGCAGGGCTCGCTGTCAGATTCATCGCAGGGTGACAGGAGAAGCCCGCCGCTCTCGGGTCTGAAGTAGATCATGGGATCGACGGACCAGACGTAGGGGCCTTTCGGGTTTACCCACTCCAACAGTCCCGTGTGCAACAGATGCCTTCGGCGCGGCACAAGCGGCAGGTGGACGGCTCCCGCCATGTCGCCCACGAAAGCCGACCATGCACCCGAGGCGTTCACGACCCAATCCGCCTGGTAGGTGTCCTGTTCCGTTTCTACCGCGGTGATCTTTCGGCCTTTCCTTATGAAACCCGTGACGCCGGAACCCGTTTTGACCTTGATGTCCCTCAGATACGCGGTCAACAGGGCATGGATGTCCACGAACCCGTCGTTGGGACAGGCCAGGGCCGACTGGAAGGGGGCCGATTCCAGGACCGGCACTCGTTGTAGCAGTTCATTACGGTCGATGGGGTAGGTGAATACGCCGGCGGCCAGCGCCGTCTTGCGCAGGTGCTCGATCTCGGGATCCGCGGGCCGGGCGGAAACGAGATAGCCCCCGTTGGGCGAAAGGAGCTGCACGTCCGAGAATCCGCCAGGTGGCGTGCGCATGAAGGACACGCTCCTCGACGCCAGAATGGCGACCGGCGTCTCGTGGATGGCCTGCCTGGCTATGCCCGCATTCTTGCCGGAAGCGTGGGCCCCGGGAACCTCTTCCTTCTCGAGGACCAGTATGCGCTCGACGCCGAACCGCTTGAGCCACCAGGCGGTGGCCGCGCCGGCGAAGCCGCCGCCGATGATGATCGCATCATGATGTTCCATAGCGCCGCCTTTCTCTGGTCGTGCGGACCGGCCGGCGTCGCGACCGAATCCGCCGCGACATGAAACTATAACACAGTGATCGAAATGCTCTGTGGTCTTTGGCAGGTTCTGCCCGTGACTCGCAACTTGCGAAAGGAATTGCAACGGACCTAAAATAACGTACCGGAGGTGTTTGTGAAAGGAAGAACACGCGCATCAGCGGTCGCCCTGATCGGGATCCTGGTCCTGGTCGGTTGTTGCGGGGCCTGGAAATCCGACAGTGCAAAGTACAAGAAACAGATGGAGTGCGCCACCCGCGTCACCGACGACACGTCGATCAAGATCCTCAAGAACGGCACCTTCTGCTGCCCGGCGCTGCCCAAGGACATCGAGTCGGTGGCAGAGGCCCGGCGGTTCTACCTGTTGAGGGCGTGGGGCTACGATCCCTCGTCCCCGGAGCCGCCGATGCGCATCGCGCAGTCCTACTGGGAACAGCAGGACTACCACA
>CAZDOY010000112.1:0-3909 GCA_964507185.1 uncultured Thermoanaerobaculia bacterium | reverse complement strand
CCGGACACAACGGATATGAGCCGTTTGCTCTAACCACCTGAGCTACACCGCCACAATCTTAAATTCTAGCCGAGCCTGTCTATCCTGTCAATCTCCGCCGCACAGGCCCGTAGGGGCGGAGAGCCTTCGCCTGCGGCCTTCAAAGACCGGGCGGTTTTACTATACCATTGATGGAGGACAACTTCGCCCGGAAAACCGGCGGGGCCAGGCCGCCCGCCGCCCCGAACCTGGCGAGGGTCAGGAGGTGCACTGTGGCCCGGAATGAGGATTGGCAGACCGCCAGCGGTATCCTCTTCGTCGATCAGTACGAACTCACCATGGCCCAGCTCTACTTCCGCATGGGCCTCCACGAAAAACGCGTCCAGTTCGACTACTTCTTCCGGAAGTACCCCGACTACGGCCGACACCAGGCCGGCTACTGCGTGAGCGCCGGTCTCGAATGGCTCGTGGATTGGATGGAAGAGGCGCGCTTCACGCCCCGGGACCTCGAATACCTGCGCACCCAGACCGGCTCGGCCGGGACGCCCGTCTTCGGCGAGGATTTCCTCGCCTGGCTGGGACACAACGGCAGCTTCTCGGGCATCTCCATGCGGGCGGTCCCCGAGGGCCGGGTGGTCCACGCCAACGTGCCGCTCGCCGTGGTTCAGGGGCCGCTCGCCATGGCCCAGATCCTTGAGACGTCCCTTCTGAACCACCTCAACTTCCAGACCCTCATCGCCACCAAGGCATCCCGAATAAAGGAAGCGGCCCGCGGCGGCCTTCTCCTGGAGTTCGGACTCCGCAGGGGCCACCACACGGGGGCCAACGCCGGGTCCCGGGCGGCGCTCATCGGGGGGGCCGACTTCACCTCCAACGTGGGCATGTCTCACCTTCTCGGTTTTCCGCCCAAGGGAACCCACGCCCACAGCATGGTTCAGGCCTACCTGGCGCTGGGCATGGGCGAGCTGGAGTCCTTCCGGGCCTTCGCCGAAGTCTACCCGGACGACTGCCTGTTGCTCGTGGACACGATCGACAGCCTCGGGAGCGGCGTGCCCAACGCCATCAGCGTCTTCGAAGAGCTTCGCCGCAAAGGGCACAAGCCCGTGGGCATCCGTCTGGATTCGGGCGACCTCGCCCACCTCGCCGTCCAGGCGGCGAAGATGCTCGATGCGGCGGGTTTCCCCGACACGTGCATCGTGCTGTCCAACGACCTGGACGAACTGCTCATCTGGCAGATCCTCACGCAGATAGTGGAAGAGGCCCCGCGCTACGGCGTGGACGCCGATGCCCTCGTCGCGCGCCTGATCTACGGCGTGGGTACCCATCTCATAACATCCGAGGGACACCCCTCTCTCGGCGGTGTCTACAAGCTGGCCGCCGTCGAGAAGGCGGGGACCATGGCCCCGGTGCTCAAGATCTCGGACTCGCCCGAGAAGACCGCCAATCCCGGGCTGAAAGAGGTCTGGCGCCTCTACGACCGGCGCGGGAGTGCGACGGCGGATTTCGTGTGCCTGGCGGATGAGGATCCGCGCAACTGCGACCGTTTGGTCCTCAGGCACCCATCGGACGCCACCAAGCGCCGGACCGTGGAGCGGGACGCCATATCCGGCATGGAGCCCCTGCTGGAGGATGTGCTGGAGGCCGGCCGGCCGGTGTGCGACTTTCCGCCGGTCCAGGCCATCCGGGCGCGGCGCGACGAGGACCTCGAGCGCCTGGACACGGGCGTGCGGCGGCTGGTCAACCCGCACCGGTACCACGTTTCGCTCAGCCAGCAGCTCTGGGACCTCAAGCAGGCGCTCATCGAGGAGGCACTGGGCGGAGAGCCCGGCGGCGAGAAGGGCTGACCCCATTTCAGGAGGGCGAACCATGGAACCTTTCAAGTATCACGTCTTCATCTGCACCCAGCAGAAGCCGCCGGGCGTGCCCGGCTGTACGGCGAGCGGCAGCGAGAAGGTGCTCGAGGCCCTGAGGGCCGAAGTGGCCGCCGCGGGTCTCGGCGACGAGGTCCAGATCACCACCTCCGGGTCCGTGGGCCTGTGCGAGCGCGGGCCGAACCTCATCGTCTACCCCGACGGGTACTGGTATTCGAGCGTGACCGTGGAGGACGTGCCCGAGCTGGTCCGCGAGCACTTCGTGAAGGGGAAGCCGCTGGCTCGGTTGCTCAACACCGACGCCGCGGCGCTCAAGGCCGAGATCCTCGAGAACAAGCGCAAGTTCCTGGCCAGGATGAAGGCGCAGGCCGGGCAGGACAAGAAGTAGGGCTCCGGGCGCCTCCGGCTCACCCCAGCGGCGGCACGATGAGCCGCATCGCGAGCGCGAAGGCGAGGGTGAGGCCGATGGTGACGAGGGAGTTCAGGTAGCCGTTCCGGATGAAACGGTTGAAGACGAACGCCCGCAGGTAGCTGGCCGGCATCACGAACATCCCGACCAGGGAGAGTTCCATGAAATTCGCCGGCCGCGGGTCTCCGACCTTCCAGTAGTAGAGCAGGAGCCAGAAGAGCACGGGATAGAGCCCCATGCCCCAGTCCCACAAGTAGAAGGCCTTCTGCCTGCGGCTGGCGTTCCAGGCGGGAAGCGAGAAGAAGGTCGCGAAAAGGACCAGGGTGGCCAGCGCTCCTATCACTCTCATAATGTCCTCCCCCGGGACGTGCAGTCCGCGGTTACTTCAGGCGTCGTTCACCTGCCACAGGTACCAGCAGGCGTAGCTCCGGTACGGGCGCCACGGGTCGCCCATGGGTTCCGCGTCCCGCGTGGTGGGGACGTCCGGCAGGTCCATGAGGGCCTGGAGGGCCTTCCTCAGGCCGAGGTCGGCCGCCGGCCACACGTCCGGCCGCCTCAGGGCGAAAATGAGCGCCATGTGCGCCGTCCACGGACCGATGCCCTTGACGCGCGTGAGCGCTTCGATGACCTCCTCGTCCGAAAGGTCCCGGAGCGCGTCCAAGTCCAGCCCGCCGGACAGGATGGCCTGGCTCAGGTTCTTGACGGCCGAGACCTTCGCCCGCGAAAAGCCCAGGCCGCGCAGGACGTCGTCGGGGGTTTTCAGGATCCGGCGGGGGTCGGGAAAGCCCTTCCCCTGTTGGGCCTTGAACCGTCCGAAGATGACCCTCGCCACCCTGGACGAGAGCTGCTGGGCGAGGATGGCCTCCAGGATGTTGTGGAGGAGGTCGCCCCGGGAATACTCGTGGAAGCGCGGCGGCCCCACCCGCTTGATGACGGGGGCCAGCCGGCGGTCCTTCCTGAGCTGGGCCAGCGCCTTCTTCATCGTGCCGTTCGCGGAAGCGTTCACGGGCCTTTCACCTCCAGGAGGGATACCGTATCACGATCCGCGCGCTCCCGTCTTATTCGCAGGCAGACCCTTAGATGGTAGGATGAACCTCTTTAAAGGAGAGATCATGTCCACAGTCACCCTCCACACCAATCACGGCGACATCGCCCTCAAGCTTTACGACGACAAGGCCCCCAAGGCCTGCGAGAATTTCGCCACCCACGCGAAAAACGGCTTTTACGACGGCGGGATCTTCCACCGGGTCATCGACGGGTTCATGATCCAGGGCGGCGACCCCACGGGAACGGGCCGCGGCGGGAAGTCCATCTGGGGCGGCTCCTTCGAGGACGAGGTCGGCAACGGCCTGGCCTTCGACCGCAAGGGCATCCTCGCCATGGCCAACGCGGGCCCGAACACGAACGGCAGCCAGTTCTTCATCACGCTGGCCCCCACCACCTGGCTCACCGACAAGCACACCATCTTCGGCGAGGTCTCGACGGGTCTGGACGTCGTGGAGGCCATCGGCAAGACGGCCGTCGGCGCGGGCGACCGGCCCGTGAAGGACGTGGTCATCGAGCGCTGCACCGTCGGGGCCTGAAGCGGCGGGAATCCATTGAAAGACGGCGGGATCGGAACCGGGCCGAGAGGCCCGGTGGCCATCCCCC
>CAZDOY010000111.1:0-4099 GCA_964507185.1 uncultured Thermoanaerobaculia bacterium | reverse complement strand
CGCCGTTTCTAAATCCAAAATCCCAATTCCAAAATCGCAAATTCTACTCCCCTTTTCCCTTCACCCCCTAACCGCGCCGTCAGGCGCATGGCCGCTACGAAGGACGGCAGTCAGGGAATCTTCGGAGGCACGTCCCTCGACGCTTTTTAAATCCCAAATCCGCAATCCCAAATCCCAAATCCAAAATCCCCAATCATTTCCCCCCGCCCGTGGTATACTGTTCCATGACATTAAGGATAATCAGGGCGAAGGATGACAACCCCGGCTTTATCACGCGCCGGATGCCCTGCCACGAAACAGCATTCAGCCAACGCCGAGAGGTGTTTTGATGGATACCAAAGACCTTCCCATCCTGCGAGTCCGCTGGCAGCTCCAGTTCACCAAGTGCAGCCTCAAGTGCCCCTATTGTATCGCCGAGTGGACGAAGCGGCCCGTCAACTTCGACCCGGAGCGCTTTAACCGTATCATCGACCGGCTCCTCGAACAGCCCTACCGCCTCGTCATGCGGCTCGGCGTCGAAGGCGAGATCTTCCTTTCGCCGCACATCCAGGACGGCGTCATCCGCCTATCCCACCACCCGAAGGTGGACGGCGTGTCCTTCTCCACCAACCTCATGGCGTCGGACGACAAGGTGAAGGCCTTCCTTGACAAGGCCGACACGTCCAAGATCGGCATCGGCGCAACGATCCACGACACGCAGATCACAGACGAGCAGAAGGAAGACTTCTTCAAGCGCGTGGAGATGGTCCAGAAGCGCGGCGTCCTGATCTACGTCGGCTACGTGGCCAAGCCCGACCGGTTCGACTACATGCGCGAATACAAGGAGAGACTCGACGCCATCGGCGTGCCCTTCCTCCCCAACGAGTACAACGGGGCATTCGAGCACGTGCCCTACCCCGAGGCCTACACGGCCGAGGAACGGGAGTTCCTCAAGAGCCACTTCTTCGCGGACCACTACTACAGGCAGCTCGTCGAGCGCGAGGTCCCCAGGGGCAAGCCCTGCCTCGCCGGCCACCGCTACATTTACCTCGGCAGCGACGGCCGGATCCTCAGGTGCGGCAACGAGCGGCATCTCAAGTGGAACCTCACTCAGAAGGTGGCGTGGCGGGTCAAGGAGAAATGGGCCGAGGACATGCAGAAGAAACGCGTCAAGAAGCGCGAGATGGGGAACATCCTCACCGATGACCTGGTGTTGAGCGACAAGCCCACCCTCTGTCCACACGATTCCTGCACATGCGGGAACGAGACCCAGGCGATCTACAGCGTGGGCCGCGACTATCACAGGACGCGCACGCTGAGAGTCATCTACTCCAAGGCCGATGCAGCTAAGATGGAGGAAAAGTACCCCAACCTTAAACCGTTGGAGAACGATTCTTGTTCGCTTGCCTGATCACGCTCGACTGTGCCAGAGCCGATCACGTCATGGGCCGGGAGGCCCGGACGCCCCAAATCGACCGGTTCCGAAAGGACGCGGTCGCCTTCACCGAGGCACACGCCCACACCAACACGACCCTGCCGTCTCACGTCACCATGATGACGGGCAAGCTCATCCCCGAGCACGGCGTCGACCACAACATGCGCGTCCCGGTTGGCAGACACTTCTTCCTGAGCGAGCGCCTGGGGAAGGCCGGCGTGCACAGCGGCGGCTTCGTGGGCATCCAGTTCCTCGAAAAGCTCTACGCGTCGAAATTTAACGGCCTGGACAGGCACTTCGACCTTCCCGATGCGCGAGTGGCCCGAGCCCTGCTCATAAGGTTGGGAATAAAGGGGACGCGGAGGGGGGCCGCAAGGACCGCGGACAGGGCCCTCCAGTGGATCAAGAAGAACCGGAGCATCGACGCCTTCTGCTGGCTGCACCTCTTCGATACGCACATGTTCTACCAGGCACACAGCAGGTGGCGCAAGCACTACAATGTGCCGGAGGGCCGCGAAGGCGGGTATTTGGCCGACCATCTGGCCAGGCAAAACCTCGTCGCATTCCACATCCTGCGGGGCGAACGGCGCCACCTGGAGTACTACCCGCGCATGTACAAGGCGGCCATCTCCCATACCGACGAGGTCGTGGGTCGTTTTTTCGATTCTCTCCGCGCCATGGGGCTCTACGACGAAGCGCTCATCATCGTCACGGGCGACCACGGCGAAAACCTGACAGAGCATGGGGTCTATTGCGGCCACCCGCTCCTGTTCGACGAGACCATCCGCGTGCCGCTCCTCGTGAAGTTCCCCGGCCGGCAGCACGCGTGCGAGGAAGTCTCGGACCCCGTGGGACACCAGGATCTTCTGCCCACCGTCCTGCGCCACTTCAAGCTCGACTGTAACCGCGAACCGTGCAGGGACCTGGGCAGCTTCCTCGGGACCTTGGACAGGCAGGCGGAGCGCCCGCTCCTGGCCTTCCACAACAAGATGTTCCAGGGCGCGGTGAGGAAGGGCCCCTGGACCTGGGTGGAGAACCTCGACTTGACGGAGGTCCTTCCCCGGAACCGGGCCCTCTACGACGAGGTCGGCCTTTTCGACGCCGGGGGGTGTAAGGTCGAATCGCCGTCCCTGGCGGCCCGGATGAGCCGAATCCTGAACGATTTTATCCTCAGGACGCAGACTTCGCACGTCGTGGAAGGCGTGGAGGAAGAAGCCATCAAAGTCCAACTGCGGGAACTCGGCTATCTGTAGTATCCTCTAGGTGCACAGCCCGAGGCCGAATGGGGCGGCCACCGCGGAAAGGAGCGCGGCTGGCGGCGAATCCCCAGGTGTGGCCCGCATTCTTGGAGCGCCGGAATTATGCTGATCTGCCTCATAACTCTGGACTGCGTGCGCGCCGACCACATGGGGGGCGACCTCACGCCGCACATGAACGCCCTGTCTCCGGAGTGGACCGTCTTCTCCGAGGCCTTCGCCCAGAGCCAGAACACGCTGTCCTCGCACCTCTCCATGCTCACCTCCAACTACCTTTTCCAGCACGGGGTCTACAGTAATTTCTCCAG
This sequence comes from uncultured Thermoanaerobaculia bacterium, assembly GCA_964507185.1. GTDB lineage: Bacteria > Acidobacteriota > UBA4820 > UBA4820 > DSQY01 > CAVRTJ01. The sequence goes on along the minus strand of CAZDOY010000111.1, from coordinate 1,121 downwards.
GAAGCAGCTTCCGGAGCACGCGCTGAGCCGGCGACTCGCCGAGCGGGACTGGGACTGCCGCGCGTTCACGAGCGTGGACTTCCTCGCCCAGCTCCTCGGGAACCAGGTGGGGAAGGAGGACCCCCGCTTCCCGCCCGCCTCGGACCAGAGCCTCATCACGCGCATGGTCCGCAGGCTCTACGGGCGCAGGGCGCCCGCCGAAAAGACGCTCGACCGCGGCCTCAAATGGCTCAAGTCTTCGCAGCGCAAGAAGGACGCCTTCCTGTGGCTGCATCTCTTCGACGCCCACATGGCCTACGAGGCGCCCCAGGCCTACCTGAAGAAGCACGTGAAGGACGGCAAGGCGGAGATGACCCTCCGCGAGGCCATCGACAAAAAGGGCTGGTTCTCTCCCGATTTTTCCGAGTACGGACAGCGCCTCCCCCTGACCCACTACCCCCAGCGCTACCGCGCCGCGGTGGCCTACCAGGACGCCTGCCTGCACTACTTCTTCGCCATCCTCAAGACCATGGGCGTCTGGGACGACGCGCTGATCGTCCTCACCGCCGACCACGGCGAGTGCCTCATGGGCGACCATTCGGTCTACTGCGCCCACAAGAAGCTCTTCGACACCACCGTAAAAGTCCCCCTGCGCGTCAAGTTCCCGAAAGGGCTCCACGCCGGGGACGAAGTGGACGCCATGGTCCAGCACGTGGACATCGCGCCCACCGCGGCGGCCCTGGCCGGCTTTTCCGAGTCCATGTACATGGGCATGGACCTGGAAGCTGTGGCTTCGGGCCGGGCGCCCGGCCACGCCGTCGTTTTCTCGGAACACGTGGACAACTTCATGCGGGCCGTGCGCGACCGGGACCTGGTGTACGTCGAACAGGTGCCGGGTGCCGAGAACAAGTGGAACCTCGCCATGGAGGACGGCGCCCTCTTCGACCGCAGCGCCGCGCCCGCAAAGGACGAGGACGCCGCCCACGCGCGCCGCCTCAAGAAGGCCATGGAGGACATCCTCGCCGCTCGCCCCGAGGTCCTCGCGTCATGGGGCGAAGCCGAAGGCGCCGACGAGGACGTCGCCGAACGCCTCAAGGCGTTGGGGTATATGTAGGTGATTTGGGATTTCGGATTTGGGATTT
>CAZDOY010000110.1:0-4103 GCA_964507185.1 uncultured Thermoanaerobaculia bacterium | reverse complement strand
CTGGACAATGGGAGGAGGCATGACCGAGGTGCACGAACGTCCGCGCCTTCCCCGGCGGAACGGCCGACAGCGGCGGCGCCGTATTCTCCTTGCGATCCTGGGCCTGGTGGCCGTCGCTCTGGCAGCGTGGGGCATTCTGCACTACGTAGAGATTCAGAGGACACGAGCCGTGGCGGCGTGGGACGCGCGTCTTTCCGCCCTCGCGGATGACCGCGTGGCCGCTCTGGAGGCATGGGTTCAGGAAAGGTGGGCGGACGCGCGCACCCTCGCGAACATTCTCCTCGATGATCAGGTGAGTCATCGAGGCGGCCCGGCCTCCCGGACGTTCGAAGACCTTGTGGGCCCTCACCTCACCGCAATCAAAAGGAACTATGGCTACGCCGGTGTTTACGTACTCGGAGCGGACGGGCGGCCGGCGGCTTCGGCTGCCGGTTCGCCACCTGTGCCGCGTCAATGCCTGGACGTCGTCGCAGGGAGCGCGGCGACCCGCACGGCGCGGGCGTTTCTCTACCGGGGCGGCCGGACAGGCCGGCTTCGCATCGGGTTCCTCAAGCCCCTGGATCCGTCATCGACGTCGTCAGGCATCCTTTCAACCGGATGGATCCTTCTTTCTGCGGAGCCGACACGATCGCTCTTCCCCTTCCTCACCATTCCCCCGTCACAGACGCTGACTGAGGAGGCCGTACTGGCCCAGCGGGACGGCGGGCAGGTGATCTTCATCAACCCTCTCCTCTTTAAAGCGGCGGAACCCCTGTCCTTCCACATGCCTCTTGACACGCCCACACTCGCGGCGAGCCATGCCCTGCGCGGACAGAGGACTTTCGGCGAGTTCACCGACTACAGGGGCGTGCCCATATACGCCGCGGTCCGGCCGATACGGGGCACAGACTGGGGGCTGGTGGTGAAGGTCGACCGTTCCGTGGCCCTCGCCCCCTTCCGGCGTTCAATGGCCCTGCAGGGCATTGCCCTTGCAACTCTCCTTCTTGTGATCACCCTTGGGGGCCTCGGCCTGTGGCGCGGACAGCGCATGAAGCGCTTGCAGGCGGTCCTGGACGAACGGACCCTGTCCGCGGGCCGGGTTCTCCAGCTCAACCGCCTCCTCCGCACCATTTCCGAAATCAACCAGCTCATGGCACGGGAGGGCGACAGCAAGAAGCTCCTCTCTGAAGCCTGCCATATCCTCGTGGAGCACGGAGAATTCGTGATGGCCTGGGTGGGCCTGAGACGACCGGACGGGACGGTAGAGGTCGCAGCGAAATCGGGCGATAGCACGGGCTACCTGGATGGGATCGCCGTACGCTGGGACGACACCCCGGAAGGCCGAGGCCCCACGGGGACGTCCATCCGGGAAGGCCGCAACGTCGTCAATCCCGACGTGACCCTGAACCCGGCCATGGCGGCTTGGCGCGCGGCCGCTGTGAATGCCGGCTACCTCGCCTCGGCCGCCTTCCCCATTCCCGCAAAAGGCGGGACCGTCGGGGCCATTACGGTTTACGTCAGGGAGGCGAATGGCATCGCCGAAGAGGAAGTGGCGCTCCTCGAGGAACTGGCGAACAATCTGGGCTTCGTCCTCGAAGCGATGGAGGACAGGCAGGAGCGCGAGCGGGCCGAAAAGGCGCTGAGAGCCAGCGAGAGGAAATACCAGGAACTCGCCGAGCACCTGGGCGAGGGGGTGGGGATCGTGGCCACCGACGAGACCTTCCTCTACAGCAACCCCGCCCAGGACCGCATCTTCGGGGTGGAGACGGGCGGCCTCACGGGACGGAACCTGGCCGAATTCTCCACTCCTGAAGAATTCGCACGGTATCAAGATGGAACCGCCAGACGGGCGACCGGCAAGAGAAGCCGCTACGAGACGACGATCCGCCGTCCCGACGGCGAGCTGCGGAACCTCCTCGTCACCGCCACACCGCATATCGCACAGAACGGCGAGTTCGCCGGGACCTTCGCGATCTGCATGGACGTCACGGAGGAAGTCAAAGCGACAAAGGCCCTGCGGGAAAGCGAGGAAAAGTACCGAAACCTGGTGGAGAACGCCAGCGATCTCATCTGCACCCACAACATGGACGGGGTCCTCCTCTCGGTCAACGAAGCCGCCGCGCGGGCCGTGGGCTACGCCGTCGAAGAACTGATCGGCAGGAACCTTCAGGAATTCGTGCCATCGGGGCAAGAGCCGGCGGTCCGGGCCTACCTCGAAGCCCTGGAGAGGGATGGAACGGCGGCCGGTATATTGAGGACCGTAACCAGGCAAGGCGACCTCCGCTTCTGGGAGTACCGGAATACCCTCCGGACCAAGGGCCTCGAAACACCGGTCGCCCAGGGCATCGCCAGGGACGTGACCGAGAGGGTCCTGACCCAGCGGGCCCTCAGGAAGAGCGAAGCCCGGTACCGCAGCCTGTTCGAGCGGAACCTCGCGGGCGTATACCGTTCAACGGGCGGCGGCCGGCTCATCGACTGCAACCAGGCTTTCGCCCGGATCTACGGGTTTGCATCCCCGGGGGAGGCGATGCGCGACCACACGGTCTGCTTGTACGACGATCCGAAGGACAGGGAGGCCTTTCTGGGCGAACTTCGAAAAGAGGGCCACCTCGGCAACAGGGAATCGCAAGGGATTCGCAAAGACGGCTCCACCGTGTGGGTGCTCGAAAACGTGTCCCTGGAGGTCAATGAGACAACGGGCGAGGAGATCCTGGACGGCACGATAGTGGACATCACCCAGATGAAGGAGGCGGAAGCCCAGCGGGCCATGCTCTCCAGCGCCATCGAGCAGGGACACGACTCGGTCGTCATCACCGACAAAGCGGGAGACATCCTGTACGTGAACCCTGCCTTCGAGAGGATCACGGGGTACGGGCGCGATGAGGCCATCGGCAAGACCCCCCGGATCCTGAAGAGCGGTGTCCACGACGAATCCTTCTACCGGCACCTGTGGGAGACGATCCTGTCCGGCGGCGTCTGGTCCGGAAGGCTCACCAACAAGAGGAAGGACGGAGAACTGTTCGTCGAGCAGGCCTCGATCTTCGCGGTCCGCGACGAGGCCGGACACGTCACGGCCTTCGTCGCGGTCAAGCGCGACATCACCAAGGAGCAGGCACTGGAACAGCAGCTCGTAGAGGCGAAGAAGCTGGAAACCGTCGGGATGATCGCCAGCGGCGTCGCCCACGAAGTACGCAACCCGCTCTTCGCCATCACGACCATCGTGGCGGCGCTGGAGAAGAAGCTGCACGACGAAAGTGAATACGGCGAATACCTGGCCCACATCAAGGACCAGTCGGGCCGTTTGAACCTTCTCATGAACGACCTGCTGACCCTGGGGCGGCCCATCAAGCCCGAACAGCTCGGCCCGTGCCTCCTGAGGGACTGTCTCACGGATGCGCTGAAGCTCCTGGAGGACTTAGAGCCGGGCATCCGCGAGCGCATAGCCCTGGAGATCCCCAGCCAGCGGCTGCCGATCCTGGGCGCGCGGGAGAAGCTGGTACAGGTGATCCTCAACATCCTCCAGAACAGCCTCCACTTTTCGCCCAGAGAGCAGAAAATCACGGCGAGCCTGCGGAAGGACGGGACCGGCGCCGTGCTGCACATCGTCGATTCCGGACCGGGCATCGCCCCTTCGCTCCTGCCCACGCTCTTCGAGCCCTTCCAGACGGGCAGGAAGGGCGGGACGGGCCTGGGCCTCGCCATCGTCCGTCAGATCGTCACCGCCCACGGCGGAACCGTCTCCGCGAAGAACAACGATCCGCCCCCCGGCGCCACCTTCACCATTAGCCTGCCGATTCGGAAGGGCGGGGAGGCAGACGAGAGTGATCAACTGATCCAGTGATCAAGTAAACAGGGTAGAGGATTGTCGCCCAAGGCCCAAGGGCTAACGCCGAAAGGCAAGAGCAAAAGAGGCGGCGGGAGGGCCGTCGCCGGACTCCGGCGCACCTCTTTCTACGAAGGTCTGCCGCCTGCCGTCTTTTCGTTCGCCTTTAGCCCTTCGGCTTTAGCCCTTGGAAGAAGATTATTCCCTGCTTCTTTGCCTTCCTTCAAATCCTAAATCCCAAGTCCCCAAAAAACCCCCCCCCCCCCAACCCCGTGGGGTTGGGCGGGGCGGATGGGATGGG
>CAZDOY010000109.1:0-4104 GCA_964507185.1 uncultured Thermoanaerobaculia bacterium | reverse complement strand
CGCTCCACGGGCACGCCGAGCACGTCGGCCTGGAACTGCATGAGCAGGTCGTTGGCGGCGGCGCCGCCGTCCACGCGCAGTTCCCTGATTGGGATGCCCGAATCGGCGTTCATGACCTCCACCACGTCCCGCGTCTGGTAGGCCATGCTCTCCAGCGTCGCCCGTATGATGTGGGCGCGGTTCGCACCCCGCGTCAGGCCGACGATTGCGCCCCTGGCGTCCATGTCCCAGTGCGGCGCGCCGAGCCCGGTGAAGGCGGGCACGACGTAGACACCGTTCGTGTCGGGCACCGATCCCGCGAGGGCGGCCGTCTCCGAGGCGTTGGCGATGATGCCGAGTCCGTCCCTCAGCCACTGGACGGCCGCCCCCGCCGTGAAGACCGCGCCCTCGAGGGCGTAGGCCGGCTCACCGTGCGGCCCACAGCACAGGGTGGTGAGCAGGCCGCCCGCGCTGATGGGATGGTGCTCGCCCATGTTCATGAGGAGGAAGCATCCCGTGCCGTACGTGTTCTTGGCCTGCCCGGGCTCCCAGCAGTGCTGGCCGAAGAGCGCGGCCTGCTGGTCGCCCGCCACACCGGCCAGCGGGATGTCGCCGGGCAGCCCGTCCACCGGCCGCGTGACGCCGAAGCGCCCAGAGGACGGTTTCACCTCGGGCAACATGACCGACGGGACGCCCATCAGCGTGCAGAGGTCCTCGTCCCAGCGGCGTTTGTGAATGTCGTACAGCAGCGTGCGCGAGGCGTTCGTGGGGTCCGTGGCGTGCACCGTCCCTCCCGTGAGCTTCCAGATCAGCCAGGCGTCCACCGTCCCGAACAGGACGTCGCCGCTGCGCGCCATCGCCGCCAACTCGGGGTAGCGATCGAGGATCCACGCGATCTTGGTGCCCGAGAAGTAGGCGTCGAACAGGAGGCCCGTCTTGCTTCGCACATCGGGCTCGAGACCTTCACCTCGAAGCCTCTCGCAGACCGGGGCGTTCTGCCGGCTCTGCCAGACGATCGCGGGATGCACGGGTTCGCCGGTCGTGCGATCCCAGAGGATCGTGGTTTCCCGCTGGTTCGTGATCCCGATCCCCTTGAGTTCGCCGGCGGACACGCGGGCCGCCCGCAGGGCCTGGCCCATGACGCGAAGGCTCGTGTGCCAGATCTCGTCGGCCTCCTGCTCCACCCAGCCCGGCTGCGGAAACTGCGTCGCGATCTCGGCGTACGCGCGCCCCAGGATCCTCCCGTCGCGTGCAAAAACGAGCGCCGTGCTCCCCGTGGTGCCCTGGTCGATGGCGAGAATGACTTCCGGCATGGTCCTCGGCCCTCCTTGTTTTCCTAGAGGATAACGCGGGGAAGGGAACAAGACAAAGGTTATCTGGGAATCGGAATTTGGGATTGCGGATTTGAAGGGCAGTAGAGAACTGAGGTGGGTGTTCTTGCCCGAGGGCTAAGGGCAAAGGCCGAAGGGCTAAAGTGAAAAACGGCAGACGGCTTGCAGTTGCAGCGGCCGATTGCCATCGGCCGAAAGAAGTTCGACTCTCGCAAAGATCGCCGGGACGGCAAACAAAGGACAGCGGAGACTGAAGAGAGGCGGACCTCCGAAGGCCCGCCCGGTGACTCGATCACTGGACCACTTGATCACTGCGCCGTGAGGCGCACAATCACTCGATCCATCACCCGCCGCGCCGGTTCCTCAGGGACGGCCAGTCGGAGAAGCCGAGGACCCAGAGGTACACGAGTCCGGCGAGCGGGAAGATGAATAGCAGGCTCCACCACGGACTGAAGCCGGCCTTCTTGCTGATCATCCAGAAGGGGATGATGAAGATGATACCCGTGCATCCGCCGATGAAGAGCCCCGTCAGGATGCCCGTGCCCGCGAAGAGGGATGGAAGAATGAGCGCCATGTGAGCCTCCTTCTCCATAATCTTACGTCATGCGGGACAAAGATGTTTGGACGCGCGATCGCCCCGCCGGATATCCGAGCCAAAAGGAAGGGCTAAGAGCTGAGGCCGAAAGGCAAAAGGGTAGCGCCCGTCAAATCCCAAATCCAAATTCCCAATTCGCAAATCGTCCCCTTCGGCGCTACTTCCCCGCCGGGGGCCTTTCTCCCGCGGTGAAGACGGTCCACGGCTCGGAGGGGCGGTCGGGCAGGATGTCCTTCATCCAGTCGAACTGGGGATGGGCTTCGAGAAACGTCGACGCGACGAAGGGCATTCCGGCCGGTGAGCCGAAGCGCACGGCGATGCTCATCTTCTTCGCCAGGGCAGAATCCACGACCTTGGCGTCCACGCTGCCGCTGGGCTCGAAGGGCGAGCCGAAGGCCGGGTCCTTGTCAAGGTCGTAGTGGGCGGCCAGGGTCCGGCTGTCGGGCTCCACCTTGTTCAGGTAGGTGTCGAAGTGGTCGGCCTCGAAGCGTTTGGCGTGCTCCAGGTCGATCTTGCCCGCGTACTCCTTCATCAGCTGGTGCCAACGCACGCGGCGGGCCACGCTCGAGAAGCGGATGTCCGTTTCCTTCGCGTCGGTTTCCCACCTGAGTATCTTGGGATCGACGGGCACGTTGGAACCCGTGAAGAAACCGTCCGACTTCTCTTCGAAGCCCACGTACTTACGGCCCAGCTCCAACCGCGCGATCTTTCCGGTGTTCACGTTGCCGAGCAGCCAGGCGTTGGCGTAGCCGCCGTTGTTGCCCTTCTTCATGATGTCGCACCACTGCCGTATGGTGTCGGCGTACTGCATCGCGCGGCGCACGCGGACAAATTCCGGGATACCCCCGGCCTTGTAGTCGTTGAAGCCGCCGATGGTCGTCTCCGAACCCACGATCCCCGCGTCGGTGACGAAGAAGTCCGTCCCGCTGTGAATCCAGCCCGGGTAGGTCTGCATGAGGATGCGGTGCCCCTTGTCCGGCTTGATGTCGATGACCACGTTCGGCAGGGGGTAAGTGTAGCTCTGCATGCTGTTGTGGCCGAGCACGATGCCGCCGTCCGCGGTCATGCCCCCGGTCGCGATGAAGGAGCTGCACGCGTCCTTGCGCGGCTCGATGACGGGCGCCTTCTCGAGCTTCTTCTTCTCCTTGGGCCACCAGTACCAGATCAACTCGTACATGGCGTTGTAGGTCAGCACCTGGTCGCGGGTCGCCGGCACGCCGGCCGCGGCCAGTCCCTCCGCGATGCCGCCCAGTTCGTCCGTGTATTCCGGGCCGGCCTTTCCTTCGTACATGGCCGATGCCTTCTTGACGAGCCACTGCCAGGGCATGGCCGTATCGTATTCCCACGAGACGCGGTCGCCCTTCATGGCCTGGGCGATCTCCGGGGCGAGGAGGTAGCCGTACTGGAAGCCCCGCTCCCGGGGGCCGCCTTCGATGTGGACGTAGGTCCAGCCGTTTTTCTTGAAGGTCCAGGCCCTGGAGAGCCAGGTCTTCTGCTTCGCGGTCAGCGACGGCGCCGCCGCCGCGGCCAGCGAAATCCCAAGAGCCAGCAGAACGAAGAGCGCGCACGCGCGCGCCGCTCCACGGTGTCCGTCCTCACGTCCGATCGCCATCTCAGCCTCCTACGGTCTTCCGGTTCGGACAAATATCATACCATTGGCGGACCGTCGGCATGGACCGCAGACCGCGGATGGCGGACGGCGGAAAAGGACGAGGCGCCCATCGAGGCACTGGTTTAAACAGTGAGGCACTGAGATTTAGGCAGATTGCAGTCATTGCGAGGCCCGGAGGGCCGCGGCAATCTCCAGGAGACGCGCCGGGATTTCTTTTTCACAGGGAGGATGGGAGGAAGAGAGGCAGGAAATTCGAAACTGGGAATTGGGATTTGAACTACGGCAGATGGTAATCTGAAGCCGTGCGGCGCCTCGCGTACCTGGAGAAGTTGTACCTCAATTCAAAACCCAACACTCATAATCCAAAACCAGTCCTTTCTCATCGTCGCACCGCCTCACCGTGAATTCCGCCTTTTCAATTTAGCCCTTCGACGGAGCCCTCGCAATGACAGCCTTGGGGCGTGAGTGGGAGATTCCGCGATTAGCTGAGGAGGACCGATCTTCGAAGGCCACCCGCCTGCCGGATCCGTAGCGGCCTTTTTATCAGCCGTCGGCCGCAGGGATGCGGCCGCACCAACGGCGAGCCG
>CAZDOY010000108.1:0-4535 GCA_964507185.1 uncultured Thermoanaerobaculia bacterium | reverse complement strand
CCTCCCTTCCTCCCATCCTCCCTGTTCATATCTGCTTCGAAGGCCTTCCGTCTGCCGTCCTTCAAAATCCCAAATCCCAATTCCCAAATCCCGAATTCCCCGCCCCGTCCCCGCGGAGATTGATTTTGTCACGTTGTTATGCGTGCCCGGCTGTGATATTTTTCATGATCGGACAGTTGGAAGATCGCGAATAGGACTCCGAGACAGCCGGCAACGCCGCACGGCGCCCGCGGGCTTCGGAGTGGGGATGGGTGAGCAGGGAGGACGACCGCGGCGCTTCGTGCGGCCGGCCCCGGCCCGCTTGAACCGTTTTACGGGTTCGAGGTCCATAAGGAGCAGCCATGAAATGGAATTTCGTCACCGGTTCGCTGGAAAAGTTCAAAACCGAAGGCCTGGCTCTCGGCGTATTCGACGACCTGAATTTCGGTCCGATCCCCGAGGCCGAGCACCTTGCGAAGACGGCCCGGCGCCTGAAATTCAAGGGCAAGGCGGGCGAGGCGTTCTTCGCCTTCGACCTTTTCGGCTCGCCCAGGAAGCACCTCCTCGTGGTGGGGCTCGGACCGAAGGACGAGCTCGCCGCCGACGCCTTCAGGACGGCGGCCGCCACCGCCGTTAAGAGATTCCGGGGCCGCTACCTGAAAACGGCGGCTCTGGCCCTTCCGCTGGACGCGGTCGGCGCCGGCGGCAGGACCGCCTCGGCCCGCGCGGCCGTCGAGGGCGCAATACTGGCCAACGCCCGGTTCCAGGACTACATAACGGACGACGAGAGCCGCTTCGAGGGCCTCCAGACCCTCCAGATCGCCGTGGCGAAGAAGCACGCCGACTTCACGAAGGGCGCGGAACTGGGCGCCGTGCTGGCAAACGCCACGCTCTTCGCGAGGAACCTGGTCAGCCATCCCTCCAACGTGCTGACGCCGAAGAAGATGGCCGAGGAGGCAAGGGCCCTGGCGAAAGAGGGCGGTTTCACGATCAAGATCTACGACGCGAAGGCCTGCGAGAAGATGGGCATGGGCGCCTACCTGGCCGTGGCCAGGGGATCCAGGAACGAGCCTCAGTTCATCCACTTGAGCTACAGGCCGAAGGGCGCTAAGTACCACCTGGGCCTCGTGGGCAAGGGATTGACCTTCGACTCGGGCGGCCTCTCGCTCAAGCCCGCCGCGGGCATGGGCGACATGAAGAGCGACATGGGCGGTTCGGCGGCCGTGATGGGCGCCATGAAGGCCGTCGCCGCACTCAAGCCCAAGGTCGCCGTGGACGCGGTCATGGCCATGGCCGAGAACATGCCCGGCGGCGACGCCTACCGCCCCGGCGACATCCTCAGGAGCATGAGCGGAAAAACCATCGAAGTGCTGAACACGGACGCCGAGGGCAGGCTCACCCTCGCCGATGCCCTCACCTACGTCCAGAGACAGAAGGTAGACGCGGTCATCGACCTGGCCACCCTGACGGGGGCGTGCGTCGTGGCCCTGGGTCCCGATTTCTGCGGCGCCATGGGCAACGACCAGGCCATGGTCGACGCGGTGCTCGCGGCCGCCCGCGAGGCGGGCGACGAGATGTGGCAGCTTCCGCTCCCCGCCGGCTACAACAAGTTTCTCAAGAGCAGTTCCGCGGACGTGGCAAATATCTCACGCGTGCGCTGGGGCGGCGCCCTCACAGCCGGCCTCTTCCTCCAGAATTTCATCGACAAAGGCACGCCGTGGGTCCACCTGGACATCGCCGGCCCCGCCCTCAGGGAGGAGGACGGCACGGATTCCCACAAGGGAGAGGGTTCGGGCGTAGGGGTTCGCACCCTGGTCAACTTCATCCTGGCCAAGGAATAGGGAAGGCTGGACGAATCCGCGGCGGGGGACCCGGTCCCCCGCCGACTTGTCTGGAAGCGATCCGACCATGTCGCATCATGAACACAGGGCCCACGCTCCGGTTCACATGACCTTCGCGGTGCTGACCGTATCCGACACCCGCACCCTCGAAACCGACGGCACGGGACGGAGCCTCGCGGAGGCCCTCGAAGCGTCCGGCCATACGGTGGCCGGACGCCGCGTGGTACCCGACGAGGCGGAAGGCATCGCCGCCGGTGCCTCGGCCTGGCTCCTCGACGACCGCGTCCAGATTGTTATCGTGAACGGGGGCACGGGCATCTCTCCGCGCGACGTGACCCCCGAGGCCGTGCGGCCCCTTCTGGACAAGGAACTGCCCGGTTTCGGCGAGGCCTTCAGGGCCCTCTCCTTCCAGGACATAGGCTCGGCGGCCATGCTGTCCCGCGCCCTGGCCGGGACGGCGTCGGGAAAGGTCCTCTTCTGCCTGCCGGGCTCCACCGGCGGCGCGATCCTGGCCCTCGACAAGCTGATCCTTCCGGAGGCCGGTCACCTGTGGCGCATGCTCCACCCGGAGGCGGGCGAAGATAGCGGGCCGACCGCGCCATGAGGCTACCGTCGCCGGCGTTCGGACGGAGCGGACCATGAAAGTCGTCGAGATCCTCGCCTGGGCCATCGCCATCTGGTGGTTCTGGGGCATCGGCAACGCCGTACTGAACGCGCTCTTCATCCCCCGCCTCCCGCGCGGCGAACCCGGGGGCGAACTGCCTTCGCTGACCGTGGTAATCCCCGCCAGAAACGAAGAGGAGGACGTGGCCGACACGGTAGAGCGCTTCTGCACCCAGGATTATCCGGGCATCGAGGTCGTGGTCGTGGACGACGGCTCCACGGACGCCACGCCGCAGATCCTGAAGGGGCTGTCCGAACGATTCGGCAACCTCGTCGTCGTTCAAGGCACGGAGCCGCCCGAGGGTTGGCTCGGAAAGCCCCACGCCCAGCACCAGGGCCTGGCACGCGCCTCCGGAGAGCTGATACTCTTCGCGGACGCCGACGTGAAGTACGAGCCGGGCGTCGTAAAACGGGCCGTGGGCGAGCTTCTCCAGGGAGACCTGGACATGCTCCTCCTGCTCTCCCGGCTCGAAGGACGGGGCCTCGAGCGCGTCGTCATGGCCAACCTGGACGCCTTCACGCTCTACGTGGCCCCGCTCTTCCTCGCCAACGTGCCCTGGTTCAAATCCCTCGGTTTCGGCGCCGGGTCGGGCAACCTGGTCCGGCGCGAGGCGCTCGAAGCGGCTGGGGGCATCGAGGCCATCCGGTCGGAGATCATCGACGACGTGGCCATGGGACGCATGATCAAGGCGTACCGGGGCCGGTTCCGCTTCGTCATGGCCCTGGACGACATCAGCATCAGGATGTACAAGGGCCTGAGGGCCTCCATCGAGGGCTTCACGAAAAACTACTACGCCCTGTTCAAACACAACCCCGTGAAGGCCGTTTTCATGCAGGCCTGCGACCTGGCCGTGCACACCCTTCCCCCGGTCCTCCTGGCCCCCGCTCTCTTCGTGCCCGCCCTGGCACCGGTCGCGCCTCCGCTCATGTGCGCGACCACCGCCGGTCTGGCCTGCAACCTCGCGCTCTGCGGCTGGTCCGGCAGACCCCTCTGGGTGGGACTCCTGTATCCCCTGCGCGCGGTCCTCTGGTCGATCATCCTCACAAAGTCAATGTGGCGGCGGTACACGAGGGGCCTCGAATGGCGCGGACGGCGTTATCTGGTATAGAATAAACAGGAACTTGCGGTGTTTCTGATGAGATCCGGGAAGGGACGCCGCGGGCGGCCCGTCGCCTTGGCATCCCCGGCATCCCGCGGAACCCGGAACGCTTGATCGACGAAGAAAACCAGCACTGCGAACCGAAGGAGTGATGTATCGTGGCTGTTGAAAAGAATACCCGAACGAGCGCTTCCGGGGCGGCCCTCGCCAACGCCCCCTTCATGGAAGCCCTGTACGAACAATACAAGCAGGACCCGTCAGCGGTCGGCGAGGAGTGGAGGATGTTCTTCCAGGGCTTCGACCTGGCCACCTGCCCCCGCACGTGCGTGGCGGCCGACCAGGCCAGGGCCCAGTCCCAGGTGGCAAGCCTGATCTTCGCCTACCGGAGCCGCGGCCATCTCATCGCGCAGATCGACCCGCTCGGCGGGAGCCTGACGAGCCTCCCGGAGCTGTCCCTGGAAGCCTTCGACCTCTCGGAAAAGGACCTGGACCGCGTCTTCGACACGGGCCACCTGGGCGGCCCCCAGCGCGCTCCGCTCAAGGACATCATCGGCATCCTGCAGGAGACCTACTGCGGCTCCGTGGGCGTGGAGTACCTCCACATCCAGGACGTCCGGGTCCGCCGGTGGCTTCAGGCCCGGATGGAACCCGAACGCAACAAGCCGGAACTCGGCCCCGAAGACAAAAAAGACATCCTCGAACGCCTCGTCGACGCCGAGCTGTTCGAGACCTTCATCCAGAGCCGCTATCCCGGCCAGAAGCGCTTCTCCCTCGAGGGCGCCGAGTCGCTGATCCCGGCCCTGCACGCCGTGGTCGAGGCGGCCCCGGAGTTCGGCGTGGAGGAGATGGTGCTCGGCATGGCCCACCGCGGGAGACTCAACGTCCTCGCCAACATCCTGGACAAGTCCTACGCCATGATCTTCTCCGAGTTCGAGGACAACTTCATCCCCGA
>CAZDOY010000107.1:0-4753 GCA_964507185.1 uncultured Thermoanaerobaculia bacterium | reverse complement strand
TGCATGGAATCGAAGGGCGGGCGGGAAAGTATCGTGCGCAGCCCTCAAGACAGGACCAGGCTTACCTGGCGGTTCCAGCTTCACCCAGCCCGTCTATTTCGTCCAGAGTGTGTTTGGCAATGCGGTTCTGCAGGCCGGTCATCGTGTCCGCCGGAGGCGCCGTGCGCCCCCATTCTGCCAGGGCGGCATCGACCGTTCTGAAATTGTCGGCCTCGATTCCCAGCAGCGAGCTCAGGACCTTTTTCTTCTGTCCCAGCAGGGCTTGGACGTCGATGTACTTGGACATATCCCCTCGCCGGTCCGGGTACAAAACGTCTCGGATGCGGTCGCACGCGACGTTGAGGGGAGCGGGTCCCTTCGCCGCGGCCAGTTCCACGGGTACGCCGCCGGCACCGACCCACACGGGGACGGCCGCGCCGGTCACGGGCTCGCCCAGGATGACCCACGCCGTGCTCAAGAGGGGGTCGTCGCCCGGGCGCACGCCTGACAACACGAACGTCGAAGCCGTGTCGAAACGGCAGATGCTGTCGCCGGTATAGGCCCAGCGGGGCCTGTGAAAACGATGTTTCTCCGGGAACGAGCCGAGGCGTTCGTTGGCCAGGTCCCTGCAGACCCCGGACAGCAGCGACCGGGGATTCAAGGCCTTGTCCTCGATCGCTTTCTCGATCAGGGCCACGGCCCTCTCTTCGCGCAGGAAACCCGTGCCCTTCCCGCGGTCTCCCGAGCGGCTGTAGTTCGTGCGGACGATGTAGCCCCTTGGCGCAATGGCGGGATCGCTCGCGTTGAAGCGCCTGTAGCCCTTCGGTCCGACCTCGAAGTAGGCCGCGCCGCCCGTCGCGTCGATCACGCCGAAATTTGCGGACACGTCCCGCTTTACGAATCCCGTTTTTTCAAGGAGGGACTGGAAGTCCTGAACGCTCGCGCAGGACTGCAGGGCCAGCTTCATGAACCGCCCCTCGCCCTCCGTATCCGCCCCGCCCTTCAGGTTGTAGGAAGCCGCGTTCATGATCGCAAAGCCTTTCACGTTGACACCGGCCCAGATCTGCAGGCCTCCAAGGTCGCCCTGGTTGACAATTCCCACATAGGGATACTTGCCGTCGTCCCGGAAGACGACCTGGTTGTGTTTGTTCTCAGAATCCCGGTTCTTCCAGAGGATCGGCCGGCCGTCAAGGGTTGCCCGGCCGGAAATGACGGCGGTGGTGCAGGCCCCCGCCGCCCGGGGGAACAAAAACAGGACACAGAAGAACAGGGCCGCCGAAACCCGATTGTACAGCGGGCGAGATAAGCGCGCCATGAATCCCTCCTCAAAATACGGTCCCGGCCTGGCCGGTCCCTCGTGCCCGCCGGCCGGTCGCCGGCCTGAACCTGCCCCCGCCGGAACCGGAAGCACGTAACGAACCAGGGTGAAGTATAGCCCGATCAGGCCCGACAGGGCCAAGAGCCCCGTCCCCTCCCGGCGTGAAATCTTTCTGGCCCCGGGCCGTTACCTTCGGCTATACTTGGAATCTGAGGGAACTTGAAATAAGGAGCTACGGAATGGCAGAAAAAGTCGTCATCATCGGTTCCGGGCCGGCGGGCCACGCCGCGGCCATTTACGCCGCCCGGGCGGGACTCGAACCCCTCATGTTCGAGGGCTTCATACAGGGCGGCGTGGCCGGGGGACAACTGATGACCACCACCGAGGTGGAAAACTACCCGGGCTTCCCCGAGAGCGTGAGCGGTCCCGACCTCATGCAGAAGATGCGGGACCAGAGCGAGCGGTTCGGCACGCGCATCCTCACCGAAGACGTGGAATCGGTTGACTTGAGCAAACGGCCTTTCGTGGTCGTCTCGGGCGACCAGACCGTGGAGACCGAAAGCCTCATCATCGCCACGGGCGCCACGGCGAAGCGCCTCCACCTGCCCTGCGAAGACCGTCTCTGGAACCGCGGCATCTCGGCCTGCGCCGTGTGCGACGGGGCCCTCCCCATATTCCGGGACAAGGTCCTCGCGGTCGTCGGCGGGGGCGACACGGCCATGGAGGAGGCGACCTACCTGACCCACTACGCAGCCAAGGTCGTCATCATCCACCGGCGCGACGAGTTCCGCGCCTCGGAGGCCATGCAGAAGAAGGTCCTCGAACACCCCAAGATCGAGGTGATCTGGGACAGCGTGCTCGAAGATGCGTACGGCGAGAAATCCGTCGAGGGCGTCGTCGTCCGCAACGTGAAGACGGACGAGACGACGAAGGTGCCCGCAGGAGGCCTCTTCTACGCCATCGGCCACACGCCCAACACGAGCATCTTCAAGGGCCAGCTTGAGATGGACGAGACGGGCTACCTCGTCACGAAGAACAAGTCCACCTACACCTCCGTCGAGGGCGTCTTCGCCGCGGGCGACGTGCAGGACAAGGTCTACCGCCAGGCCATCACAGCCGCTGGTTCGGGCTGCATGGCCGCCCTCGACTGCAAGCGGTGGCTCGACGACCAGGACTGACCCGCACGAAAGAGCCACGAAAGAGCGAAGAACGGAAGCCGGCGTCACACCGCCGGCTTCCGTGTTTTTCAGCCGCCTGGCGAGCCCGGCCCGCGACGATGCCTTGCAGACGCCCTCACCGTACTCGCAGCCCTCTTCTTGCAGCGCACGCGATGCGGTCAATGGCTCATCAAGGACACATGCCTGAACAGGGACCGGGGGCCCGACGATTCTCGGCGTGGCCTGCCTGGCGCTCGCTTCGATCTGGCTCGAGCTCCGGCGGACTGCAGACATCGAGCACAAGGTCCTGCAGAAATAATAAGCTCCGCAAGGCGTTCTTTATTATGCCTGTGGGGAGGGAATCGGGACCCTGATTCAAGCGCAAGAGAGGAGGAGCCAGCAGATGGCGCAGCAAAGCAAAACATCGCATCCCGGGGGAAACGAAGCCAGGCCTCCCCGCACGTCGAACAGGAAAACCATGCCGGCATGGTTTTGGGAGATGAGGACATTCGAGGCGCCGAGTTTGAAAAGAGCCCTGTGGCAGATACTCGATACCTTCGTCCCCTACCTCGCCCTATGGATTTTCATGGTTATCCTGTTCCGAATCGGCGCTCCTTACTGGATCATCCTTCTGCTGTCGATCCTCGCGGCGGGGTTGCAGATTCGCATATTCATCCTCTTCCACGACTGCTGTCACGGATCGTTCTTCGCCTCCAGGAGGGCCAACGTCACCCTGGGGACGATCGCCGGAGTCCTGACCTGCACACCGTATAAAGGGTGGCGCAGCGAGCACAACGCGCACCATGCCACGTCGTCTGATCTCGACCGGAGGGGAATCGGCGACATCACGACGCTGACGGTGGCGGAGTATCGCTCGGCCCCGTGGTGGAAGCGGCTGGCTTACAGGGCCTACCGCAACCCCCTCATCTTGTTCATCCTTGGACCCGTATGGGTATTCCTGATCAGGTTCCGGTTCTTTCCAAAGAAGGCCGGCCGGCCGGAGCGCATGAGCGTGTTGACCACCGACCTCGCTCTCGTATCCATCGTGGCGCTTGCAGCCTGGACGATAGGATTGAGAACCTTCCTGGCGGTGCAACTTCCCACTTTCATGATAGGAGCCGCCGCCGGCGTCTGGCTCTTTTACGTCCAGCACCAGTTCGAGAAAGACTACTGGGCGCGCCACGACACCTGGGACCCGCTACGAGCGTCGTTGGAGGGAAGTTCCTACTACAAACTGCCGAAGGTGCTCCAGTGGTTCACCGGCAACATAGGCCTGCACCACGTCCACCATGCGCGGCCGCGCATTCCTAACTACAACCTCCAGCGCTGCCACGATTACTTCGCGGCGCTCGGGAAGGTCAGACCGCTCACCCTGTGGACCAGCATGAAATCTCTCCGCCTGCACCTCTGGGACGAGGAAACGCAGCGGATGGTCGGCTTCGGCGCCCTGCGCAGGATGGTTGCACACACAGCCTGAACCAACCCCGTCTCTTCAGCCGCCCGGAAGGGGCGCAGAGAGGCCCGGAGCCTCTCTGGAACTCCGGGCCTCTAAGGCGCCTCAACGAGCTGTTTCTTCTTTCAGTTCGGTTCTCTCACCCCATACGGGGCAATGTCCGGCGAAGAACATCACGTCTTGCTGGGAGGCAGTAGAACCCTGTTGACCACTTGAATGACACCGTTTGAGGCCGTCAGGTTGGCCTCGACCACGTCCGCCCCACCAACGATCACATTCGCCCCCCGTGTCACGACGGGCAGACGCACGTCATCCCGCGTCCGGACGTAGTGCTGGCGATTGAGGTCGATGGCTGTGCCGCGGCGGCCGGTGGCTGCGTAATACAGGTCGCCGTTGACCATCGTGTTCAATAGAACCGCCTTAAGCCTGGTCGGGTGCTTGAAGAGCGCGTTCAGCGTCGCCGCGGGCAGGCGGTTGAAGGCTTCGTCCGTGGGCACGAAGACCGTTTTGGGGGACCGGTTTCTGAGGGTCTGCGTCAGGCCCGCCGTCTTGACGGCCCGCGCGAAGGTCGAGAACTGGCTGTGGGATTCCACCACACCCAGCAGGGTCTCGCTGGCCATGGGCGTGAATCCGCCGACGGCCATGCCGATGGGTCCCCGGGAACCGGGGGTGTTGATCAGCGGCGCCACGGGCATCATGGCCATGGCGGCCGTTGCTACCGTCATGAGGGCGGCTATAACCAGAGGTAGAGTCAAGAGCTTGCGTTTCATGGCATCCTCCTTAGAAAACGCTGCTCGTCGTTGGCGCCTCCTCACCTTTCTTGTTTTGGGAACACCCACCCCCACC
>CAZDOY010000106.1:0-4833 GCA_964507185.1 uncultured Thermoanaerobaculia bacterium | reverse complement strand
CGCGAAGAAGAAGACCTCGCATAGAAGGTGTTCACCCTGCAAGAGGTCTCATGCAGTGAAGATGAGGAATATGCGAGTACGCAAGCCTGACTTCGTTCGCACTTCCAGCCTCTTGTATTGACAGCTGGGAGCACCGCGATGTAGTCTGGGAAAGGAATAACGGGATTGAGGCAACGGCACAGCTACAGGGGGAGACCGGTTCAGCTTCGACGGAAATCATGATAACAGGCACATGGCCGAAACAATGAAAGGGCTCTGCGGGGCGGAGTGTATAACGTTGCCCCGGCCGCTCGGAGGGGAAGCTGTATGACGATCAAGAGAGACAGGCGATTTCGTGGAATTCATCGTGTTTCAGGCTTCTCGGTCCCTGTTCTGGCGGCCGTGCTTTGTACGTTCGTGTTGGCGGCTTGCCCGGTTCTCGCCCAGGAGAACACGGAAAACCAGCCCACTCAGCCGCCTCATGTGGAGCCCACTGAACTCATCGTGACCGCGCCGCGCCTGACGCTGCCCGTCAAGGAGGTTCCGGCCGCAGTGAGCGTGGTGGGCGACCAGGCGCTCCAGTCAATGCCGCGTTCGGCATCTGCCGACGAGGCCCTCTCGCTGGTACCGGGCGTCAAGATCGAGAACCAGACCGACGACCAGCGGGTCCACCTTTCCATCCGCGGCCAGGGGATTCTGACGGAGCACGGCATCCGTGGAATCCAGGTGGTCCTGGACGGCCTGCCGTTGAACGACCCCAGCGGGTTCGCGCCCGACCTTTTCGACGTGGACTGGTTGACGGTAGACCGCGTGGAAATCCTGCGTGGGCCACAGGCCCCGCTCTACGGTGGCGGCGCTGCGGGCGGAGTCATCGCCATCACGACGCGCGACGGCCGCGGAGATCGCGACCGGTACAACCTCAACGCGTACGGCGGTAGCTACGGCTTCTGGAAGCTCTTCGGCGAGACGTCGGGATGGAACGGAACGAGCGACTACCGCATCTCGGCTTCGCGCACGATGTCCGACGGATGGCGAGAGCACACGCATTTCTTCAACTCCAACGTGTACGGCAAGTTCAGGTGGGCGATCACGCCGAAATTCCAGCTCAACGCCATCGTGATCGGGACGGACGCCTTCAACGAGAATCCCGAGGGCCTGAACGTGGACCAGGTGCGCATGGACCCCCGCCAGCCTAATCCCGACGCCATCACCTACAACGAACTGCAGCACACGAAGCGCGGCACGGTGGGTCTGGTGGGACGCTACCGCATCGACCGGTCGCAGGAACTCGCCTTCACCGCATACGACAGGAGAACGAAATACAGGGAAGCGGTCCCGTCCGACGTCGAACACCGCACAATGGACAACCCGGGCGCCACCTTCCTTTACAAGATAAGCTCGGGCCAGGGAGCGCGAACGAACACGCTGACGGCCGGTGCCGATTTCGCATGGCAGACCATCGAGGGGTACTCGCACCCTAATCTGGGAGGCGCCATCGAGGGGAGCGAACTCACTTCGGACCAGACCGTTCACCAGCGCTCCACAGGAGCGTATCTTATGGATGTGGTCGAACTCGGCGGCGGCTGGGGGCTCTCCGGCAGCGTCCGGAACGACCACCTGCACAACGCCGTGACCGACCACCTCAGGGCCGGCGGCCTCGACCTTTCCGGTTCGAGGGACTTTCACCAGACCACGGGCCGCGCCGGAATCACGTGGAACGTCAAGAAGTCCGTGGGATTCTACGCGTCCTGGGGGCAGGGCTTTATCCCCCCGGCCACGGAAGAGCTTTACGCCAATCCGGTCCACATCGGCGGCTTCAACGAACACCTCGTGCCCGCGACCTCGACGGGCGAGGAAATCGGTATACGCGGTTCGGTGGGCCAGGTCCTGGACTACGACGCTGACGTCTTTATCCTGAATACGAATAACGACTTTGAGCGCTATCGCGTGCCCAGCCGTCCGCTCGAAACCTTCTACCGGAACGCCGGGACGACGCACCGGTACGGCCTGGAGGGCGGACTCACCTGGCGCCCCGTCGACGGTCTCCGGCTCCACGCGGCCTACACCTATTCACACTATACCTACGACAGGCTCAACAGCGTGACCTTCGGCGAGGCGAGCGGAAACTGGCTGCCCGATTCCCCCAGGCACATGGGCGGTGTGGACGTGGACTGGTCGCTCCTGCCGCGGCTGACCGTCGGCCTGTCGACCTACAGCCAGAGCCGGCAGTACATCGATCCCACGAACCTGACGTGGATCGGGGGCTATACGCTGGTGAATTTCCGGCTCGCGTACAGGTTCCCCACGCGCAAACATCCCGTGGAATTGTCCGCTTCCCTGCGAAACGCCATGGACAAGCGCTACATCGCATTTACCGAGCCCGATCCCGACGGCAATTCCTATCAACCGGGCGCGGGACGGGAGCTGTTCGTGGGTCTTCGCGTAAGGTTCGGGGAACGCTGAGGCAACACGGTACGCGAAACAGCTACAAGATCGAGGGGCGGTTTCTTCCGCCCCTCTCTTTCTGCTTCCGGCGCGCCGCCGGCGGGTCCTATTATCTGATCAATCGACCGTAAGACCTGCCATTTGTTCACGCAGGAGTTCGGAGGCGCTGTCGAGGTCCTCCTCGGATACGAGCAGGTGTTTGAGTCCTATGGGCCCGACGATGAAGCCGAAGAGCATGGCGAAGGGCTCGCCCCAGATCTGGGAGCGGATCCCGTTCTCTTCGAGCAGGGCTCGGGCCGCGTAGAGCGGCTCGTAGTACCCGTGGGAGAGGACCGGGCAACGCAGGCCTTCTGCGCGTAGGCGGTAGAACTTGCGCACGAGGAAGACGGTCAGGATCAGCAGGACCACGTCCCAGAGATGAATCGAGAACACTAGCGACCATAACCCATCCAGATCCCCCAGAACGCGTTGCGGCCAGGCGAGCAGAATGACGAAGGCCGCAAAGCCGAACCATAACAGCAGTGAGCGCCTTGTTATGGCTTTCAGGTCGGCAAGTGATTCATCGAGCCCCAATGCCGCTCCCAGCCGGTGCCTCAGGGCCGGATTGTAGAGAAGCCGGTAGGCGATGAAGGCCGAAGGAAGCGCTACGGCGGCGGCCACGAGGCTGTAGAGTGCCACATGCTCGAATCGCCAAATACCGAAGGACCGCTGAGAAATCTTCAGGTGCAGTATGGGGAAAAGCCCCGACAGCGCAAGAAGACCGAGCACGACCGTAAACGTACTTATGATAAGGCTGGTGCTGAGCGTCGAAAACATGACCGGCGAGGGTTCCCCGTACCAGCGCTTTTGGATGCCATCCACGAGACGACCTACCGTCGGAAAAGCCCTGAGGCGTCTGATCAGGACAACCGTAGCAAACAGTATGAGAAACGCGGCGCCGAGCCACAGGAGACCGCTCCGAAACCACCAAGCCGCACGGTGGCTCCCTCCTATGATGCTCAAGTCGTTTGCAACGCCAAAACGAAACTCCCGCCCCAGTTGACGAAAGAACGACAGGCTGGCGAATGCCCCCCAAATCATCATGCACGTCACGGCGCAGGGGATGCCGTACCGCTGGATGAGGGCAACTATCATGAGGGTGAAGGCCATTCCGGCTGCGAGGCAGATTGTAGCCACAGCCTGAAGAGCGTGGGGGTGGTGGACGAAATAGGGGAGTAGGACGCGCTCACCCCTGGGGCTGATCATGCCTCCATACCAGGCTGCGATCCCCCATGCCTGGACAACCACGAGCAAGAATGTAAACACGAGCACGTACTTGTTGAGCGAGTAACGGTACCGAAACCCCATGTGCCTCAGTCGGGGGACCGCCATGACGAACCAGAAGACGAGCCAGTGCGCGATGATATAGGGACCCAGACCTAGGGTGGTTATCGAAAACCGGCCCACGGCCCATCCGAAACCTCCTCTTAAGCTCGCAAGAGCGTGCCATTTGACTACGGGAACGGGAATTGCCGTGGCAACTCCACATACGAGCAGCAGCGCGACGGTGACCGCCAGTTCCCGCCAGAACGTGTTGGCCGGTGTGGCGGGCGGAGCGCCTTGCGGTTGTGTGCGGTTGGCAAGCCGCGCTTTTAAAGATTTCAGATAGACGCCGAGCCTTTCGGAGGGCGAAAGATCCAGCCCCTCGTCTTCGTCCAAATCCCCACCTCCGCGAATGCCGGCCTCCCGATGATTTAGAGGCTTGTGTCTATGGCAATGGAACAGGCCTATTCTAGCACGCAGTCCCGCGCATGGGGCAAGGTGTTTTGTGTCTTGAGTGTTGTGAGTAGTTTGTGTGTGCGGGCTCATCGAACACCCGCCTGCTGGCGGCCCGCCTCTTCCCTTTTCCCTCTCACCTGGCCCGCGTAGCAGGCCTCACCGCCTCACCGTCTCCCTGTGAGATCCGGTCTTACTTCGCCGCGCCGCTGAGCCGGTTGAGGGCGTGCGCGGGGAAGAGAAAGACGGCCTTGATGAACTCGAGCACGCCGGTGACGGCGATGCCGACGAGGCGGAAGGGCAGGAGGAGCAACCAGACGATGGGGTAGAGAACCAGCGCGAGCAGCGCCAGGGGCCAGCAAAGAATGAGAAGGATGAGCCAGAGCAGGAACTTGATCACCGCAACACCTCCATAGGTCATTGTACGCGCGCGGACCTATCGGAGTTTTCTGCCTGATTGGACGGCCGAGCCACGGGAAAGGCCAAGGGCTAAGACCGAAAGGCTAAAGAATAAAATGGAGCCGACGGATTTTTGAGGTTCCGCCCAGACGATCGAAAGTCCACGGTCGACCGCGGCCGCGAACGGAAAGCGCCTGTCGGTGCGGTGATGGGGTGCTCGAGGCACTGAAAGCACCAGTGTCTAGTGTTCTGTGT
>CAZDOY010000105.1:3162-5138 GCA_964507185.1 uncultured Thermoanaerobaculia bacterium | reverse complement strand
TACGACTACAGCGCGACGATCATGAACGACTACCCCAAGTTCGGCGTCTGGCCGGACGGGTACTACATGACCTGCAACCAGTTCACGTCCGGCTGGGCTGGGGCCGGCGTGGCCGTGTTCGAAGCGGACAAGATGATTACCGGAGATCCCACGGCGCGCATGCTGAAGATGGACATGGGGGCGCTCAGCCTGAACTACGGCAACATGCTCCCCGGACATTTCGAGGGCATGGTCAATCCGCCCGCCGGTTCCCCGGACTGCCTCGTCGAAGTGGACGACAGCTCATGGTGGAGCCCGGCCCTTCCCAGCGACATGATCAGCATCTGGAAGGTCGCGGTTGACTGGACCTCGGGGACGATGACCGTGGGCAGCGGCGGCGATCCGAGCCTGCAGATTCCCATCTCGGACTTCACGCCGCTCTGCATCGGAACGCGATCCTGCATACCGCAGCCAGCGGGCGGAGAGAACCTGGACGCCATCGGCGACCGCGCCATGTACAGGTGCGCTTACCGCAACAACGGCGACTACCAGTCGATGGTCTTCAACATCACGGTAGACGCCGGATCCGGCCGGGCCGGCATCCGCTGGTTCGAGCTGAGGAAGGACGGCACCAACCCGGACTGGTACCTTTACCAGGAAGGCACGTACGCTCCCTCGGACACGATCAACCGCTGGATGGGCAGCACCGCGCAGGACCACATGGGCAACCTGTCCATCGGGTACAGCATGTCCGACAGCGCGACCAATCCGTCCATCGGATATGCCGGCCGCCTGGCGGGAGATCCTACCGGAACCCTTCCCCAGTCGGAGGTCATCCTGTACAGCGGTCCGGGCGTGCAGAATACCGGATACAGCAGGTGGGGCGACTACAGCACGATGAGCGTCGACCCCACGGACGACTGCACCTTCTGGTATACGCAGGAATATGTCGCCGCCACGGGCGGGTGGGACTGGCGCACGCGCATAGGCGCTTTCAAGTTCCCGAACTGCTCGGTGGGCCCGACCGGAACCCTGACGGGAACGGTGACGGTCTCAGGCAGCGGAACGCCCATATCGGGGGCAACGGTCGCCGCCACCGACGGCATAATTACCATCCAGACCCAGACCGGGCCGAGCGGCACATACACGATGACGCTTCCGGTTTCGACCTACGACGTGTCGGCCTCGGCATTCGGGTATGCGCCGGCCACGGTCAATAACGTCGTCATCTACGAGTCCGCGGTCTCAACGCAGGATTTCGCCCTGACGGCGGCGCCGAGCCACACGATCTCGGGCACGGTGTACGACTCTGGAACCTCGTGGCCGCTCTACGCAGCCATCCACATCACGGGTGACATGGGCTACCCCGGCACGACCGTTTACACGAACCCCTCCGACGGGTACTACAGTGTCACGCTCGTCGACGGGGTCACCTACAACTTGACCGCGACCCCGTGGGTGACCGGGTACACGCCGGACACGGCCACCGTCGGCCCCCTGGCCGGTGACGTGACACAGGATTTTGCCCTGGACGCTGACATGAACGCCTGCAACGCGCCCGGCTACCACCTGGACTACAGGTACTTCCAGGACTTCGAAAGTGGAGACGGCGGCTATACGACGAGCGGATCCAACATCAGCTGGGCCTACGGAACGCCTACCAACGGACCGGGTAGCGCCCATTCGCCGACGCACGCCTGGGCCACGAACCTTTCCGGAGACTACAATCTATCCGAGGACAGCTACCTTACGTCGCCCGACATCGACCTGAGCGCCTATGCGGGCCAGACGACGATCGTCGAGTGGTGGCAGTGGGCCCAGACTGAAAACTGGAGCGCCACCGCCGATCCGATCGATCTCTCTGTTTCCAAGGATGGCGGCGCCACGTGGACCGTCGTCTACGGCCCCGTCCGCGGAAGCATCGACTTGGCCTGGGCGAAAAGGAGCGTCGTACTCGATAACAGCTACTGCGTCAGCAACTTCAGGATTCGATTCCA
>CAZDOY010000105.1:0-3062 GCA_964507185.1 uncultured Thermoanaerobaculia bacterium | reverse complement strand
GCCAACACGACAACGGGAATGGCCGTGACCACGGCCGTAACGCCCGATCCGGCCGTGGACGACGCCTTCTACTGCATGTACGGAGAAGAGGGCGCCAATTCCATGACGGCCAGCAAGAGCCTCTACGGCAACGACACTCAGAGCCCGACGGTGCCCCATTTCGGCACCGTTCAGCAGGACTTCAACCTCGCGACGGGCCATCTGGCGGCGACGCCCTCGTCACTCGAAATCACGCTCGTGCCGGACAGCACCGGCTCCCAGACCCTGACCCTGCAGAACGTAGGAGGTGTGGGCGTAAACTGGGAGGTCAAGGAACTGCCGGGCCACGTTTCGGCGCCGAGCGGGAACCTATTTGCCAAAAACGGCGCCGCGCCGGGGCTCACCAAGGCCCAGATGATGACGCGGGCATTCAGGCAGGAACGGGCGGAAGAGGCGGACGAAGCCAGGCGCGAACGCATCGTCCTGTCTCTTGCCGATGAGAAGGACATGGAGGCCAAGGCCAGAAAGCGCAGCGGCAAGGAGGCGAAGCCGAACCTCCCGATGCTCTCCAGTGCGGGACGGGACGAAAGCCGTATCCTGCCGATGGATGCCTGGCCGCCCTCCGGCCCCGTTCAACTCTTCGTCGACGACGGTGTGGCCGAGGATTCCATCGGTCTCACGGGCGGCGGCATATTCGTCTGGCTTAACCGGTTTACCCCGAGTGCAGGAGATTTTCCGTTCCTGCTGGACCAGGTATCTGTGATCTTCAACGACACGGTCGCCGTCGGCGACAACATGGAACTCGTGATCTGGGCCGACACGGACGGCGATGGCGATCCCGGCACGGGCGCCACCTTCCTCTATTCCGAGAACGTTACGGTCCAGAACAACGACTTCGCGACCTGGAACAACTACACGCTCGCTTCACCGGTCCTCTGCGCCGGTCCGGGCGACGTCCTGGTCGGCCTGGTGAACCGCTCAGGGTTCGCCGGCTATTCCGACTACCCAGCCGCCATCGACAAGACGGCGAGCCAGGGGCGTTCGTGGATCGGCGCCTACAGCGCGGGCAGTCCACCCGATCCTCCGACGCTTCCCTCGGACAGTCTCTGGGGAGTCGTCGACTCCTTCGGCCTGCCGGGCAACTGGACGGTCAGGGCGAGCGGCTACCTGGCAGACATCCCCTGGATCGACGAGGTCCCGAAGACGGGGACCGTCGCGACGGCGGGGAACCAGAACGTCACGGTCAACTACGATACGACAGGTCTGGCGAGCGGCGACTACCTCGCGACGCTGTCCTTCACCAACGACACCCCCTACGGCCCACTCAACGTGCCCGTAACGCTGCACGTCCTCGAACCGGTGGTCGCGACCTGCATTGCGGATCACACGTCGGGCCTGGCTCCGATGACGGCCGTCTTCACCGGGAGTGCGACCGGGGGGATACCTCCTTACACCTACAGCTGGGATTTCGGCGACGGGAGCCCCCACTCCACTGCGCAGAACCCGGCGCACGTCTACTACTTAGGCGGGACATTCACAGTCGTCTTCACGGCCACGGACAGCGGTGGGCACAGCGACTCAGCCACCATGACCATGGACGTGACCCCGCCGATTGTGGAGATCATGACCTTCTTCATGGACGACGGGGGCGCCTGCCAGGTGTGTCTGAACCGCATGACGGGCGAATACCAGTGGAACATCTTCTCGGGGCCCTACGCGGGCAGCTACAGCGGAACGGCGCTGGTTTACAACAACGGCGGGATATTCTACAGCGCACCGGGCGATCCCAACATGTTCTACCTCAACTACGCCCGCGTCCAGCACCAGGCATGGGGCTACATCTATCTGTGGGCGGCGCCGTACTACTGTCAGCTGTATGACAGCGACACCACGGACGATCCGCCGGTCTGTCAGGACGTGATACCTGAGTGATCCGGCTTGCCGGATCCGATCATCGCAAGGCGCGGGGCTTAGCCCCGCGCCTTTTCTTTATCCTCCCGGCGTGGGTCCGACGTACCACCCAAACTGGGACCCCGGGGGTTGACGCGCGGTACTCATCAGTCTGGTGCGACCTCATTCACAACGAGTTTATCGACCACGTGAAGGCCGCCGGCGTGAATCTCTCCGGTGCCGGGAACTTCAATAAGACCACCGGCCGGGCGGGGAGTCCTCTGTTGAGGGCCTTTAGGCCACTTGCAATGGCACGTTCCGTATGCTATATTGACGCGGCTGTTCCGGCTTCGGCTGGAATAAGCCGATGTAGCTCAATGGTAGAGCAGCGGATTTGTAATCCGTTGGTTGGAGGTTCAAGTCCTCTCATCGGCTCCAAATAAAACGTGCGGGTCCAGGCCCGTGCGGACCATGCAGACGGAAACCGGGCGGAGGCCCTTAAAACTCCAGGTGGAGGGGTTCCCGAGTGGTCAAAGGGAGCAGACTGTAAATCTGCCGGCCGTGCGCCTACGTAGGTTCAAATCCTACCCCCTCCACCACTAAGAAAACTGGGACCGGGGACAGGGACCGGGGAAGACAGCGAGTGATTTCCCGGTTCCGATCTCGGGTCGGAGACAACAGGCGGGTGTAGCTCAGTTGGTAGAGCATCAGCCTTCCAAGCTGAGGGTCGCGGGTTCGAATCCCGTCGCCCGCTCCAAAGCTGGAAACCGCCGGATGAGCGCAAGGCCGGCGGGACTTGATAAGGATAAGGAGAAGCGAACGGGAATCGAAGGGCGGGACGCGGCTTAGGCCCGTCGCATGGGTGCGACCGAAGAGGGAGCGCCCAGCGCGCCACGGGGCAAACCGAGGGCCCCGCCCCGGGAACCATAGAGCGGCTTGGAACGGAGCGAGTGGACTCCGACGCGAGCGAGGCTCTTAGCCGCTCCCAGGTTCGAATCCCGTCGCCCGCTCCAAAGCTGGAAACAGGAGAGCACGTCGGTAGGCGGGCGACAAAATGGCGGGTCGAGTTCGCAGCAATGCGATCCAGCGGACTTACCCACCTACTCACGGATTCACCTGCTCGCGGTTTCATCGGCCCGCGTAGCTCAGTCGGTAGAGCGCATCCTTGGTAAGGATGAGGTCACCAGTTCAAT
>CAZDOY010000104.1:0-5349 GCA_964507185.1 uncultured Thermoanaerobaculia bacterium | reverse complement strand
AAGAGCCCCACGAGCACCCCGCCCTTCCTCAGGACGCGGACGTCGCCGCTGCCGCGCACGATGACGGGCGGGTCCTGCCCCGCGTTGACCGACTCGATCGTGCCGGACGCCGGGTCGAGGCGCGCCACAAAGAGCCCCGCGAAGCGGTTTTCGGGCGTGGACAGGTGGAACTGCCGGTTGGCACGCCCCACCACCTCGTTCAGGGGCAGGTCCTCGCACAGCAGCAGGTGGAGCGCCGTGTGCAACGTGGAGACGAGCAGCGCCGCGGGGACGCCCTTGCCCGTCACGTCGGCGATGGCCAGCGCGATCCGCCCGTCGGGACAGGGTACGTAGTCGTAGAGGTCGCCGCCGATCTCCCGGCACGGGATGGTCAGGCCCGACACGTCCCAGCCGGCCAGCTCCGGGTCCCTTTCGGGCAGGAGCCTGCTCTGCACGCCCGAGGCCAGTTCGACCTCGCGCGCCAGCCTCTCCAGGTCTGCCGATTCCACGAGGTGCTCCGCATCCGGCCCCTCCAGCAGCGCCTCGGTGGCTCTCAGGCTCCTCGCCCGGGCCACGGCCTCGGCCAGCACGGCGCAGGTCTCGTCCAT
Organism: uncultured Thermoanaerobaculia bacterium; assembly: GCA_964507185.1. GTDB lineage: Bacteria > Acidobacteriota > UBA4820 > UBA4820 > DSQY01 > CAVRTJ01. The sequence continues at coordinate 4,762 of CAZDOY010000104.1, read as the reverse complement.
GGCCTTCTCGCGCGAGGCCCGGTCCGCGTGATCCGCGACGACCAGCGCACCGCCCGGCCCCTTCGCGGCGATCCCCAGTGCCTCGAGCACCGAATAGGCCTGCCGGACGGTGGCCAGCGACACGATCAAGTCGGCCGCCAGGTCCCGGGTGTCCGGCAGCCGGGCGTCGGCGCGAAGCTCACCCGCGCGCACCCGGCGGGCCACCTCTTCGACGATCTGACGGTGAAAGGGAACCCCGGACGCGCTGTTCAAGTCGATCATCAGTCCGTTCATCTCCGGCGCCTCCTCCGCGCCACTGTGCTACTGTGCTACTGTGTATATATTAATGCACAGCATCACACCTGTCAAGTACCCCCGCCGAACGGCGCGAAACGTCCGTTCGGCGGCGTGAGGAGGTGAGCAGGCGATGAGGAGAGTCCGGGTGCAGGCAGGCCTTTGTGGACGGCAGACCGCAAGGAAAAGCTGCGGGTTGCGGGTTAGAAGGTTGAAGGTTCCAGGTTAGAGAAAAAGCGGCAATCCCCTGGCCTTCGAAGGCCTCCCGCCTGTCGGTCCTTCGTAGCGGCCGATGGGAATCGGCCGCTCGGCCGGCTTCCGCCGGTCGCTACATCGTCCCTCTGTCTGCCGCAGTTCGAATCCCAAATCAAAACTCCCAATTCCCAAATCATTTCCCTCCCTTCCTCCCATCCTCCCTGTTCAAACCCTCGCCTTAAAGATCTCTGCGGGCTCTGTGATCTCTGTGGTTCAAACCAAGGCCCACAAAAAAAGAGGAGCGCATGCGCGCTCCTCCTTCGTTGCACTGCATTGTTTTTATAGTCACTCCACAAAGGTATGCCCGATTAAATCCAAAGGGCGACTTCGTAGTGGGGATGGGTGAGCAGCGAGGCCAGAGCCGCGGCTTATCAAACAAATAATCCCAGCCGCGGTCGGCTTCGCCGAGCCGAGCGCCGAGCGGGAAGGGGCCAACCCCTTCCCGCTCGGGATGATCACGGCTGCCCTGCCGGCTCGTACGCCGGCAGCAGCGGAGGCGGCGCCGGCAGGTTCATCGGGTGCGCCTTCAGCTTGTCCATGATGACCTTGACGCCCGCGTCGATCTGCGCGTCCTTCCCCGCCATCACGTCCTGAGGCAGGTCGTCCACGCGGATGTCCGGGTCAACGCCGTGGTTCTCGATGATCCACTGCGAGTGCAGGCCGTAGAGCGCGTCCTCGGGGATCGTGATGTAGCCGCCGTCCATGAGCGGCCAGTAGCCGCGGATGCCGCGGACGCCGCCCCAGGTGCGCGTGCCGATCACCGGGCCGAGCTTATAGTGCTTGAAGAAGTACGGGAAGATGTCCCCGTCCGACGCCGAGTAGTGGTTCTCCAGGCAGACCATGTAGCCGTGCAGGACCTGGTTGGGGATGGTGAAGCGCTGGCGCTCGCGGTTTGTGCTCATGCCAATCAACACCCGGCGCAGGCGCTCCAGGATGACCTGGTCGATCTCGCCGCCGCCGTTCCAGCGCACGTCCACGATGAGGCCCTGCTTGGGCGTCTGGGGATAGAACTGGTTGATGAACTGGTCCATGCCCACGTCTTCCATGTCCGACAGGTAGACGTAGCCGATCTTCCCGCCGGAGGCCTTGTCGATCATCTCGCGGTTGTGGGCGATCCAGGCCTTCAGCCTGAGGTTCAGTTCGTCGGCGATGGGCTTGACGGTCACCTCGCGGCGGTCCGTGCCCTTCGCGTCCTTCGCCACGGTCAGCGTGACGGTCTTGTGCAGGGTGTTCACGAAGAGGCTGTAGGGGTTCGTGGGAGCCTTCAGCTCGCGGCCGTCCACGGCCAGGAGGAAGTCGCCCTGCTTCACGTCCACGCCCGGCTCGGTCAGGGGCGAGCGCAGGCCCTCGCGGGAGTTGTCGCCCGGGTAGATCTTCTGGAAATAGTACCGGCCCGACGCCTTGTCCAGGGCGAAGTCCACGCCCAGCAGGCCCGTCGGCACGTACTTGGTCTCGAACCTGTCGCCTCCGCCCACGTAGGTGTGCGAGTTGCACAGCTCGCCGATCATCTCGCCGATGATGTAGTTCAGGTCCTCGCGGCAGCCCATCAGGGGCAGGAGCTTTTCGTACTTGACGCGGACGGCGTTCCAGTCCACGCCGTTCATTTTCGTGTTGACGAAGAAGTCCCGGTCCAGCCGCCAGGCCTCGTGGAACATCTCGTTCCACTCCTGCACGGGATTGACGTGCGCCTGCATGTTCGAGAGGTCGAGCTTCTTTGCCTCGTCCGCGCCCTTGCCCGGCAGGGCGCTCGCCAGGGTGTAGGTCTTCTTGTGCTGATAGAGAACGGTGGAGCCGTCGGCGCTCAGGGCGTAAGCGTCCGCCGGCTCGGCCAGGACGTGGTCCTTGCGGGTCTTCATCTCGAAGACGTGGAGCTGTGGCTCCTCGCCCGGCAGAGCCTTGGTGAGCGTCTTGATGGGCGTGGTCTGGTAGTAGACCCTGTCACCGGCCGCGGCCAGGTGCGTGATGTTGCCGCACGGGATGGGCAGGGCCACCGCGCGCTGCATCAGGCCGTCGAGGTCGATGCGCATGGGGGCGATGGCGCCGGGTTTCCAGGTCGAAGCCTCGCCCTTCTTCTCGGCCTTGGGCGTACCCTCGTCCGAGCGCGGCGCGAAGGGAGACGGCTCGTTTTTCCTGAGCGTGGCCACGTAGACGCCCGCCATCTTGAGCGTCGCCACGTTGAACTCGGTCTGGCTCCAGACGGGGTTCGGGTGGCGGTCCGACGCGAAGTACAGGTACTTCCCGCCGGGGCTGAAGACGGGGTCGTAGTCGTTGGTCATGCCGTCGCTGACCTGGGTGGACGTGCCGTCCTTCAGGCTGTAGAGGTAGATCCGTCCCATGTAGGTCGAGGCGTCGTCGTCCGAGCCCATGTCCTGCGGGCCCGCCTTCGAATACGCGAGCCACAGGCCGTCGGGCGACCAGTTGAAGTGGTGCATCTCCTCGCGCTTGTCCTGGTCCACCCGGACCACGGTGCGGTGCTTGATGGTGAGGATCCACAGCACGTGGTCGCTGTCCGAAAAGGCCAGCTTCGCGCTGTCGGGCGACCACCTGGGCCCGTAGAGGTAGCCCACCTTGCGGTCGGTGAGCAGCGTCTCCTTGCCCGAGCCGTCGGCCGGGCGGACGGCGATCTGGTCCTCGCCGGTCCGGTCCGTCACGTAGGCCACCCACTTGCCGTCGGGCGACCACGCCGGGTACATCTCGCGGGCGTCCGAGGTCTGGGTCAGGTCGCGCGTGTTGCCGTGCTCGGCCGGGACCGTGAAGACGTCGCCGCGGGCGCCGAAGAGGGCGCGCTTTCCGTTGGGCGCGATGCCCATGGAGTGGATGGTCTTGCTCGCGTCAACCCACCGGTCGCGCGTGCGCACGCCGTCCGCCGGTACCGTCACGTCCACCTTGTGCAGCTTCTCGGAGGGCAGGTCGATTACGTAGAGCGAGCCGCCGTCCTGGAAGACGATGCCCGAGTCGCCCAGGCTCGGCCAGTCCACGTCGTAGTCCTCGAAGTGCGTGACCTGGCGGAACTGCTTCGTCTTGAGGTCGTAGGCCCAGATGTTCATGCGTTTCGCCGGGCCGCGGTCCGACGCGAAGTAGATCGTGTCGCCGTACCACATGGGGTCCGTGTCCGTGCCCTTCCAGGTCGTGATCCGCTCGGACGTGTGCGCGTTGAAGTCGTAGATCCAGATGTCCTGCGCCAGGCCGCCGTGGTACTTCTTCCACGTGCGGAAGTTGCGGAAGATGCGGTTGTACGCGATCTTCGTCCCGTCCGGGCTGTAGGAGGTCATGCCGCCCTTGGGCACCATGAGGCGCGTGGGCAGGCCGCCGGCCACCGGGACGAGGAAGAGCCGGCCGAACCACGAGTTGAAGGTGTCGCGCCGCGACAGGAAGAGGACGTTCTTTCCGTCGGGCGTCCAGGTCACGACCATGTTGTCCGGCCCCCAGCGGAGCGGGGCGCCCTTGACCACGTCCGAGTGGAAGGTGAGCCGCCTGGCCGTGCCGCCGTCGGCGGGGATGACGTAGACGTCGGTGTTGCCGTCGTACTGGCCCGTGAACGCGATGCTTTTGCCGTCGGGCGAGAACCGCGGCATGATGTCGAAGCCGCCGTCGGTGGTGAGCCGCTGGGCGGTGCCGCCGTCGCGGCTGACGCGCCACAGGTTGCCGGCCGCCTCGAAGACGATGGTGTTGCCGTGCATCGTGGGGTAGCGCGTGAGGATGTTTTCGGAGGCCCGGGCCGTCGCGGGCAGGATGAGGCCGGCGGCGAGGAGGGCCAGGACGGGCAGGAGCGCCCGCCGGACACCCGTCCGGTGGTCCTTCCTGTCCCCGTTCGTGAAGCGCCTGTGCATGGTGAACTCCTTTCCGATATTTTTCGATCGATAACTTCAAGCCTCATAGTATACATCGGAGCCCGTGGGCGTATTGTGGAGCTGCCCAGAAAGCAGTCACTGCGAGGCCCGAAAGACGGATTCAACCACAGAGCACACAGAGCGCACAGAGGATCTTGGTTTCACAGTGAGGCGGTGAGACTGTGAGAAGCCGGCAGAGAGCAGTCACTGCGAGGCCCGGAGGGCCGCGGCAGTCTCAGCGTGAAGCACGTGGTATCTAGATGATGCCTTCGGGGGGCAGCCATTCCGCGCGCGTGGGCTTCGCCCACGGCTGGGGTGCGCATGCCCCGGTCTGGAAGAGCAAGCTCTTCCAGCCGGGTCATCGCGCCCCCCGATCGCGCCTCTCGGCGCGACGCGGAACGGCT
>CAZDOY010000103.1:0-5353 GCA_964507185.1 uncultured Thermoanaerobaculia bacterium | reverse complement strand
GTTGGCAAGCTTGCGATGCACCTCGCTCAGCCAATTCACGATCACGTTGAGGTGATCCGTGCTCTGCTTCGAATTCTCGGGGGCGAGCAGTAGAGCGCTCCCATCGGCTAGCACGCGGTATTCCATGCCCCCGATATTGAGATATGGCCCGCGGAAGAGAAGACTTGGCGCCTCGAAGGCAAAGCCACCCTTCTCGCTGTAGGCCACGCCATACCATTCTTGGCCACGACGAAATACGATCTGCGGTTTGTCCCTTCGCCACTGGGGTTCTTCGCCGAATCCGCCCGAAACGAGCCAGCGCTGGTTTCCGTTAGGAAACGGCACAACGTAGACCTGCGATCCTGATTCGCCGACCAGGGTAAAGGCGAGATACTTGTCATCGGGAGAAAAGGCCGGCCCCCAGGACTGTCCCGGCAGCGGCGAGGTCAGGGCCTTCAAAACCCCGGTCTTCCGGTCCCAGACCGAGATCCACGAGGTCTTCGCGCCGATCTCGCCGAGCGCCAGGAAGCGGCCGTCGTGGGACCAGGAGCCGGGATAGAGCTCGTGCGGCGAAGAGAGAAGCGTCTTCGGCTTGGCCGCGGAGGCAATGGGGTACTCGACGACGCTCCAGCCTCGAGCCCCGTGCTGCCCCACGTCGATATGGGATCCGTCCGGCGACAGCGTTGGACCGACCGGGGGGTCCGCAACATCGACGAACTGCGTCGTCTTCGACGCCACATCGAGCACTTCGATGGCCCTGCTCCGGTCCGACGAAGCAACCACGATGCGTCGACCATCGGGCCCCGCGTCTAAAGCGCCGTAACCGGCCATCGGGAAGGGCAGCTTCGCCTCGCGGCCAGATGGGTCGCGGCGCACGATGAAGGCCTTACCGGCGTCTCCCCCCGCGATGTAGAAGAGGGATCCAGTCGCGGAAAGCGCGAATTGACCCTCCCCGGCGACGGCGGTACGCAACCCGTCGAGGACCGCGTACGGTTTGCTATCGGCGGCGACGCTTCGCCGCGCCATCAGGCGACCGGGACGGGTGTATATCAGGGTGCCGTCCGCGAGAACGCGAAGGTCGCCGGTGCGGAGGCCCAGAGGCGCTTCCTGGCCATTCGGTTTCAATCGAACCACCTCTGAATCGGTGCGCCCGATCAATATCTGCCCAGGCGTTGCACCTTCTCGGACGAACAAGCAGTTGCAGTTGTTCAAGACCGTGGAAACAGGAGATCCCAGGACCGGACTCATGCGCCATACGACTTTGCCATCCTGCCCGTTCCAATAGAGCATGCCGTCGCGGCCCCAGATGAGATCCAACGCGGCGGGAGCCGCCGCAAGGTCGTCAACGCCGCCGCCGCCACCGTACGGCACGCGCTTCAACCGTCCGTCCGCTATGAACGCGACCCATTGACCGTCCGGTGAAAAAACTGGCCGCCAGGCGCCGGCTGTGCCCGCGAGCAGGCGGTAGCTTCCACTATTTAGGTCGTGGGCGACGATCTTCGCAACTCCGGCGCTTCGCGTCAGATAGACCAGGCGAGAGCCATCCGCAGAGACGTCGAACGCGGTGTTCTCGAGACCGAAAGGCGAGCCGCCGACGAAGTCAAGTGGATATTCACTCGGCAAGGGAAGAGTCAATCGGAGCTCGGCCTCGGACGCAGCCGGAGCCGGGAAGGAAACGCGGCCCGCAAACCACCAAGTCCCGGCCGCGGTGATCGCGATCGCCAGCCCCATCCCAACCAGTATCGGCCACCTGGAGCGGGGCGGAGTCTCGCCCGCCCTCTCAGGCTCGTTCGAACTGACTGATTCGGTCCCCGAGAGGACCTCGTCGATCACTAGCCGCGCGTCTCCGACATCCCGCAGACGATTCTTGGGGTTCCGCTCGAGGCAGCGGCGCAGAAGGCGCTCAACGGCGGGCGGGGTCGAGACCGGCAGCGAAGACCAATCGATCTCACCGCGAAGCACGCCGGCGAGGACGTCCGATACCGTTTCACCCTCGAAGAGCCGCTTGCCGGTGAGCATCTCGAAGAGCACGACGCCGAACGCCCAGATGTCGGCGCGCTTGTCCACGACCTTTCCGCGTGCCTGCTCGGGGCTCATGTAGGCGGCGCTTCCGAGGATCACGCCCGCCTGCGTGTGGTTGGAGGTGATCGTGGGAGAACGGGAGAGAGAGCTTTCTTCGGGGCGGGCTTCCCAGGCCTTGGCGAGACCGAAGTCCAGGACCTTGACCGCGCCGTCGGGCCGCACCTTCACATTGGCGGGCTTGAGGTCGCGGTGGACGATGCCCAGCTCGTGGGCCGCCTCCAGTCCCTCGGCGATCTGAAGGGCGATGGCCGTCGCCTCGTCAACCGGCACGGCTCCGCGGGCGATTACCGCGTCCAGGCCCTCGCCCTCCACCAGCTCCATCGCAAGCAGGTGTTGCCCATCGGCGTTTTCAAGTCCGTACAGCGTCGCGATGTTCGGGTGGTTCAGGGAAGCCAGGAGCCTGGCCTCGCGCTCGAAGCGGGCGAGCCTCTCCGGATCGTGCGCGAAGGCCTCCGGCAGGACCTTTACGGCGACCTCGCGTTCGAGCCGCGTATCACGCGCCCGGTACACCTCCCCCATTCCTCCCGCTCCGAGCGGGGCGAGAATCTCGTAGGGACCCAGTTTGGTACCGTTTTCTAAGGCCATTGCACGTCCTTAGTGATCACGTGATCGAGTGATCCAGTCGTCTGCAGCCCTTCAAAGGCCCGGACCGCCTTGCGGCTGGCGTGAAGAGGTGAAGGAGTCAGGGGGTGAGCCCTCCGGCCCATTTCCGTCGGCCGCTGCAGGCGCGAAGCACCCGAAAATAGTCGTACCTCCACCCAACACTCAAAACTCATAACCAGCTTACCTCTCGTCCTCCCATCCTCCCTGCTCATCCTTGTCTTAGAAGGCCCGTCCATAGTCGATGGTCGACCGCAGACCGCGGACCTCGGTCCGCCGACGACCGGTCACGCAGGTCTTCGAAGGCCCGCCCACAGCCGTCTCACTTTCTTCTTAGCCCTTAGCCTTTCGGCCTTAGCCCTCGGAAAAAGTCTCTTCCTCAATTCTTTATGTCCTCCAAATCCGCACTCCCAATTCCCAAATCCCAAATGGCTTTTCTACCTCTTGATCCCCTGGAGCCAGTGGGTGACGAAGACGAGCGGCATGGATTCGGTCCTTTCCGGCCGCAAAATGATAAATCCGTGATTTCCGGGCAGGGGATCGTAGACCCACATGTCGGCAGGAAGCTCGCCGAGCTGAATGTTGGCCACCTGGTGGGGCGTGCCCACCTCCACGGAAGTCCCGTTGGAGGTTACCGAGGCCTCCATCAGCTTCCCTCCCGGGGTCCTGAAATAGAGCATCTTACCGTCCGGCGCCCACCTCGGATTGCTTCCGCCGCCCTGGGAAACCTGCCACTTGCCGCCAGCCTTCGGATAGGAGGTAATGTAGATCTCGCCTCTCCCCGATTCGTTGGATACGTAGGCAATCCAGTTCCCATGCGGCGAAAAGGCGCCGTTGCCTTCCGAGAACCGTGTATTCACGAGGGGGATGGGCTTCTTCTCCCCGAAGAGCGGGAGAAGATAGAGGTCGGCCAGGGTTTTTCCCTTCGAGTCGAACTGCGTGAAGGTGAGATATCTCCCGTCCCGGGACCAGTCGGTGACGTACTTGTCGGTGTCGGATACGAGCAGAGGCTCGGCCTGCCCCGCCCCCGTCGCGTTCTTGACGTAGATTTCGAAGTGGCCCTTCCGGTTCGACGAGTAAGCCACGCGGTTCCCATCCGGCGACCAGACGGGATAGACGTCGAAGACGGAGCTGAAGGTGAAACGGGTCCTCACGTTGCGGGCAAGGTCCACCAGCCAGATGTCGACGTTCTTGGTCTGAGGGTCTTGAACCTCTTCGGCGAGCCTCTTGCCGCCGGGCGAGAGGCGGATGCTGATGACGTCTGCCGTCTTGCCAACGTTTCGGACGTTGCCGCCGCTGCTGTTGAGTATGACAACCTGAACACCGGAGGTTTCGTTCGTCTGGTAGACGAGCCGCCCGTCAGTGGAGACCGAAAAGTGGCCCAGACGATAGCTCTCGGGGTTGGCCACGTCTTCCGCCAGGGGGAAGGCCTCACCCGTCGTCTTGAGCCCCCCGGCGTCGAACGGTTGGACCATCAAGGAACGGTCGCGGAGGAAGAGGATGAACCCAGGTGGGACGTAGAGGCCCTGGCTGTCCGATTTGAAGAGGAACCGGGGCTTGGCCCCGTCCAGCGAGCCGAGATAGAGGCCGTTGGTCGCCTGCGCTGTGGACGTCGGATTCCCCCCCCAGTAGAGGAAGTGCTTGTGGTCGGGGAGAAAGTCGGGCCAGCGCATGCTCGTCTCCTGCCGAGATTTGTCGAGGGGGACTAGGTCCGCCGGCGTCCCGCCTGCCGAGGACACCTTTTGGAGCCCTCCATAGACTTTTGGTGCGAAGACGATGGTTCCCTTCCTGCTCCAGGACCCGCCTCGTCCGCTGGGCGCGTCGCAGAGCACCTGGGGCGGGCCGCCGAAGGTATTGATCTTCTTCAGCTTGCCCCCGACGAAGAAGCCCACGGACCTGCTGTCCGGCGACCAGAAGGGGAAGGTAGCGCCGTCGGTGCCCTCCAGGGGATTGGCCGTCAGTGAGTTCAGAGGGCGGACCCACAGGAGCTGCTTTCCGGTGCCGTCCCTCGCTTCGAAAACCAGCCGTTTGCCGTCCGGAGACAGGATGGGGCCGCCGGTGTTTGCGTCGAAGGCGAAGTTGGCTTTCTCCGGGGGTAGCACGTAGGACCAGACCGACGAGGGGTGCACAAGGGCCTCCCGGAAGTACGCCGCCGCAAAGCCCGACGCCAGGAGGAACAGCACCGCCGCCGCACCCCACGCCAACCGTTGGCGCGACTTGCGGCGGGAGACGAGGGGCGCCGGGACACCGGCCCGCGAGCCGGCCTCGGCCACCCACTCGAGCTGGAGCTTGACGTCCTTCGCGGACTGGAATCGGTCTTCCGGGTCCTTGGCCAGGCAGGTTTTGACCAGCCGTTCGAGCGCCGGCGGGGTCATCGGGATCAGCTCGCTCATGGACGGCGGGTCCTTTTCGAGGATCGAGGCCATGACGCTGATCTGGCTTTTGCCCTCGAAGGCCCGCTTGCCCGTTGCCATCTCGTACAGCACTGCTCCCAGCGCGAAGATGTCCGACCGGACGTCGGCCTCCTTCCCCTCGATCTGTTCCGGCGACATGTACTGGAAGGTGCCCACCAGCGTCCCTTCGGCCGTCAGCGGCGTGGTCTGCGTGGGCATGGCCGTCAGCGACGAGCCGCCCCGGGGCGCGGCGCCCGGCTTGGCCAGGCCGAAGTCCATGAGCTTGGCCCCGGACTGGG
>CAZDOY010000102.1:0-5403 GCA_964507185.1 uncultured Thermoanaerobaculia bacterium | reverse complement strand
CATACAGAACCTTCTATGTGACCTTACGATTCGCCGCACGGCCGTGACCCAGATTCTGCCCCTCAACGACGGCACCGGTGATCTGCTCATAGCCACCATGGGCCAGGGACTCTTCATCGGAGAGCCGTCAGCCCCAGATCCCGTTCCTTAGGCAGAGTGAAATGTGAGGTGAAAGACGATGACGAAAGAGAAGTGGAAATACATCCTGATCGGGTTCCTGGCGGCGCTGGCGCTGGTCGTCTCGCTGGGCGCGGTCAGCACAAGCGCAAAGGGCAAGTACAGCATTGCGTGCACGCGAACCACCGCATTCGTGCTGAACACGCAGACGGGCGAGGTGAAAGTCGCGTGGGCCGAAGCGAACGGCTCCCAGTTGAACAAGCCCTTCACCGAAATGAAAGCGCGGCCCTAGCAGGCGGGTTAGTAAGGAAGAGCGAAAAGGAGAAAGGTGTCGGCCGACGGGGATCGGCTGCTGTAACGGTTCGTCCCAAGCCGTTTTCAATTCCCAATTTCCAAATCCCAAATCTCTCCCCCATCCGTCGCCCTCCCGCTTGTGTTAAGCTAAAACCTGAATTCATTGCCGCCGCAGTTTTGTACTTACGGCGGGAGCACAACAAATCGTGCGGCGCGACAGGCGCCCGGTGTTCGTTTGACAGGAGTGACAAACATGTTCAAGTGGATAGCCCTCGGGCTGATAGCGGTTCTTCTGGTTGTGGGCCTCGGGTGCGCGGCGTACGTGGCCAGCACCTACAACCACCTCGTGCGCCTCGACCAGGCCGTGCAGGCCCAGTGGGCGCAGGTGGAAAACGTCTACCAGCGGAGACTCGATCTCATCCCCAATCTCGTCGCGACGGTCAAGGGCGCCGCGAATTTCGAGAAGAGCACCTACACGGCGGTCACCGAAGCGCGATCCCGCGTGGGGCAGATCTCTCCCGAAACCATCCAGAAGGCCGCTAACGACCCGGCCGCGTTCAAGCAGTTCACGCAGGCGCAGGCGAACCTGGGCTCGGCGCTTTCGAGACTGCTCGTGACGGTGGAAAGATACCCGGATTTGAAGGCCACCCAGAATTTTCGGGATCTTCAGGCTCAGCTCGAGGGAACGGAAAACAGAATCGCCGTGGAGCGGATGCGTTTCAACCAGGCGGCGCAGGCCTTCAACAGCACGCGGCAGAGTTTTCCCACGAACATGGTCGCGGGCTTTTTCGGCAGCCGATTCAACGAGAAACCCTATTTCAAGGCGGAGGCTGGGGCTGAGAAACCTCCAACGGTGAAGTTCTAGTCGATGAGACGATTTTCCGGTCTACTGCTAACCATCCTGTTGGCGTGCTTCGCGTTGTCCGTTGCCGCCGCCGAGGTGCCCGTTCCCCCTTCGCCGCACCAGTGGGTCACGGACACCGCCGGCTTTCTTTCCCCCGGCACCGCACAGGCCTTGAATGCCAGGCTCCGCGCCTTCGATAAGGCTACGGGCGACCAGGTCATCGTCTACATAGGCCAATCCACCGGCGACACGCCGCTCGAAGACTGGTGCGTCAAGGCCTTCAAAAAGTGGGCCGTGGGACAGAAGGGCAAGGACAACGGCCTCGTGATCTTCATCATGGCCAGGGACCAGAAGATCCACATCGAAGTCGGCTACGGCCTCGAGGGGACGGTACCGGACGTCATCGCCTTCCGGATTATCCAGGAGATCATGTTGCCCCGCATCCGGGCCGGCGACAGGGACGGGGCCGTGACGGCGGGCGTCGACGCCGTGCTCCAGACCATCAACCCCAAGGTCGCGGCGGCGACGAAGGGGGCGAGCCCCGCCCCGGCGCCGGTCGTGAGGACGAAGCGCAGCATCAGCCTCGGCCAGATCATCCTGTTCGTCATCCTCGGGATAGGATTTCTGATACTCCTTGCCACGAACCCTTCGCTCGCGCTCTTTCTTCTCTTCAGCATCCTGTCCGGCGGGCGGGGCGGGGGCATGGGCGGCGGCGGCGGTTTCAGCGGCGGCGGCGGGAGCTCCGGTGGTGGCGGCGCCTCGGGAGGATGGTGATTTCATGAGGAGCGGACCATGTTCGGAATGAGCAGGCGGAAGCTTCGTCGGCTGATCGATACCGACAAGGTCAAAGAGGCCATCGTCCGGGCCGAGCACATGACCTCGGGCGAAGTCCGCGTGTCCGTGTCGTCCTTCTTCTGGGGTAACGCGCACAAAGTGGCGGACAAGGCCTTCGTGCGGATGGGCATGGCGAACACCGAGCACCGCAACGGCGTGCTGATATTCGTCGTCCCGTCGAGGAAGCGGTTCGTCATACTCGGCGACAAGGGCATCCACGAAAAGGTAGGACAGAGCTTCTGGGACGACGTGCGGGACGCCATGTCGGACAGGTTCCGCGAGGGCGACTTCACCGGCGGACTGGTTCACGGCATCACCGAGGTGGGCGTCAAACTCAAGGACCATTTCCCCTACGAGGGGGAGAAGGACGTCAACGAACTGCCCGACGACGTGGATTTCGGCGGAGACGACTGAGCCGCCGGGGGACGAGGGGGGACCCGATGTCGCAGAAAAGACTGCTGCTGCTCAGCAATTCGACGAATCCCGGCGAACCGTATCTCACGTGGCCGCTGGGCCACATAGGGGACTTTCTGGGCGGCGGGATCAAGCGGGTCTTCTTCGTGCCCTATGCCGGCGTGAGCATCAGCTGGGATGACTACACGGCCAGGGTGCGTGAACGCTTCGAATCGCTGGGGATCGAAGTGACGGCGGCACACGAAACCGCGAAGCCAGCTGAAACGGCCCGCGAGGCCGAAGCGGTGGTCGTCGGCGGGGGCAATACGTGGAACCTGCTCAAGACCCTCTATGAAACGGAAGTCCTTCACGCCGCCAGGGCCCGCGTCGAAGAAGGCGCTCCGTACATCGGATGGAGCGCCGGCTCGAACGTGGCGTGCCCCACCATCAAGACGACCAACGACATGCCCATCGTCGAGCCCCCGTCCATGACGGCCCTCGGCCTCGTGCCCTTCCAGATCAACCCCCACTTCACCGCGGGGAGGCTCGAAGGTCAGCCCGGTGAAACGCGCGAGGAACGCCTCGCGGAGTTCCTGGAAGCAAACCCCGGCATTCACGTGGTCGGTCTCCAGGAGGGCACGGCGCTGCGCGTCGAGGGCCGTGGAATCGAGTTCCTCGGGAGCAAGCCGGCAAAGGTTTTCCTCAAAGGCGCGGCACCCCTGGAATGTGGAACGAGGGATTCTCTCCAGTTCCTTTTGACAGGCCCCGGGGAACCGGCACCCAGGTTTGCCTGAGTCCCGCGGTCTTCACGGCCTGCGGCTTTCGGCGCAGGCCGTTTCGTCACGGCACGCCCCGCGTCGCCTCCGGCGGTCTTCATGGTACAATGCCGCCAGATCATAGCCTGTCGTCGCGTCGGGCACGTGGGGGGACGAACTCGGAGGTTGGATGACCGATTGCCCGTTGTTGCATCCGGAAGGCCAGGACGGCACGATTTCCAAGGACGCGGTCAACGCGTTGCCCATCGGCCGGTTCGAAGGCCACGTGCATCTCGTTCGGTCGGAACACCAGCTCGCCAAAGCTCTTCACGACCTCAAGAAAGAGAAGCTCCTCGGTTTCGACACGGAGACCAAACCCACATACAGGAAGGGCGAATTCAACCCCGTCTCCCTGCTTCAGCTTGCAGGGTCGAGGGACGTCTACCTCTTTCAGCTCGGCCTCCTGGGATTGCCGGAAGGGCTCCGGGGCCTGCTCTCCAACCCCGCTGTCGTGAAGAGCGGCGTGGCCATCGATCAGGACGTCAGACAGCTGGCCGCCCTCGAACCTTTCGTGCCGGGAGGATTCCTGGACCTCGCTGAATGGGCGCGCGAACTGGGCATCAAGACGGGCGGGCTTCGCGGTCTTGCCGCTCTGCTTCTCGGTTTCCGCATAAGCAAGGGCGCACGAACGAGCAACTGGGCGCGCGAGAACCTCACCCCAGCGCAAATCCGCTACGCGGCCACCGATGCGTGGGTGGGGCGGGAAATCTACTTGGCCATCGAGCGTCTCGAAAAGGCCGGCGTGAGGATTGAATCAGACAGGCAGACTGCCGAAGAGCCCTCATAGACCGCGTTGCCTGCGCCACGGCCCCGTCCGCCTCGTTCCGGCTGGTCCCCCGGCCTTCCCCGCCGCGCCTCGCACCTGCTCCGTAAGCCTCTTGCACGCGGCCCATCCGGGTTCGTCAGCTGCTTGCCAACAGCAGTCCCAGCACGGCGCTGCCGAACATTATCCAAATAGGACTGATCTTGTAGCGGATTAGGAGGAGAGTCGCCAGGGGGATGATGGTCAGTACCTCCCAGCCGTGAATCCCGCCGAACATGAGGTGGACGGCGGCCGACCCCATCAATCCCACCACAGCCGGGCGGACACCGTTCAGAAACGACGCCACGGCCGGGTTGTTCTTCCACCTGTCCAGCGAATAGCCGAAAAGCAGGCTCAACACGTAGGACGGCAGGAAGACCGCCGTCGAAGCCACCCACGCACCCACGAGCCCCGCGACCTTGTAGCCCACGAAGGTGGCCGTGATGACCACGGGCCCGGGCGTGAGCTGCCCCAGGGCCATGCCGTCCGCGAATTGCTTGGCCGTGAGCCAGTGGTAGTGGTTGACGACCTCCTTCTGAATCATGGGGATCATGACGAAGCCGCCGCCGAAGGTGACGAGCCCCACCCGGACGAAGAAGAGCCCCAGGGCCGCCAGCACGGCCAGTGTGCCCGCCGTCCCCAGCAGCGCGGGCCAGGCGGTCTTGAAGCCTCCCACGATGGCCGGGATCCGGCAGGAGGGCCCAGCTTCGTTCCCGTCTTTTCCGTTACCGTTCCGCCTTTCCGGGCAGAGGACCATGCCCGCGGCCCCCGAGCCCAGGACGATCTCCACGATCCCGATCTGCGGGATCAGCGAGGCCACGAAGGCAAGGAAGGCCATGATCCAGCCGAAACGGCACCGGATGGACTCGGGCTTCGCCAGCTCCCAGGTCACGGCCAGGATGAGTCCCACGACGCCGGCGACCATGCCGTTGAGCATCTGGCTGACGAGCGAGAGATGGCTGATGGAATCGTAGGCCATGGAAAGGCCGATCATGAGGAGGAAGGACGGCAGCATGAAGCCCCAGCCGGCCAGCGTGGCGCCCCAGAAACCCTCCATCCGGAGGCCCAGATAGGTCATGGCGTTGAAGGAGATGGCGCCGGGCAGGGACTGGGAGAGCGCGGCCGCGTTGAGGAAGTCGTCCTCGCTGCACGTTTTCTTGCGCTTCACGAACTCGCTGTGGATAAGCGACAGCACGGCCATGCCGCCGCCGAACCCAATGCAGCCGAGCTTCAGCGACGTGAGAAGGAGCCTCAGTTTCCGCTTGAACTCCCCCTTCTCCATGACGAGGATAAGGTACCCGGAA
>CAZDOY010000101.1:0-5450 GCA_964507185.1 uncultured Thermoanaerobaculia bacterium | reverse complement strand
ACGTGGCTGATTCCCGTGAGCCCGTGGGTTCCCATGACGATCAGGTCAACGCCTTCCTCTTCGGCCGCGCGCACGATTTCAACCGAAGCCACGCCCTTTTGGACCCCGGTCGTCACGGCGTCCGGCCCGAGGCCCATTTCGCCGACAAGGCCCTCGACCGTATTCCTCGCGTGCTCGACGAGCTGTTCCTCGAGGTCCGTAATGGTCACCGGCCGGAAGGTCAGGTTGCCCGGGTTGGCCATCGGTTCGAGCACGTAGAGGACCAGAAGGTGCGCGTCCATCTCGCGGCAAATCCGCCCCGCGTAGCGCAGGGCTTGTTTGGAGACGTCCGACAGATCGACTGGACACAGGATCTTCTTCCAAAGTGCCATGGTTCACCCCCTCATGGTTTATTGAAAATATAAGGTCGCCCGCGGGGGCGGGCCAGCGGTTTCTTTGATTTGGGATTTGGGATTGCGGATTTGGAATTTAAGCTGCGGCAGGCGGTAGACCCTCGAAGCGGCCGACAGAGGTCGGCCGATAACGGACGAAGAAGGCGAAGGGGAAGAGACGAGATCGTGAATCGCAGATTGAGACAGCGACCATGAACGACCCTTCGGAGGCCCGTCCCAGGCCGCTTTTTAAATCAACAATCCCAAATCCCCATTCCCAAATTCATTTCCCCTTCCACGTTTCCACCCTGTTCCGGCCGGCCCTCTTGGCGCGCAGCAGGGCGTTGTCGGCGGCCTTGATGACGGCGAATGCCCCGGCGCCTCCGGCCTCCGCCCAAGCGGCCCCGATGCTCACGGTAACGGAGACCTTGACCCCAGTGCCGCCGTTCTTCCGCTGGCGCGCCGGTTTCCGGCTAGGGCGGTTCGGCCCCCTGACGGTGAAATCGGAAGCCGCAATCGCCTTTCGCAGGTCTTCCAGGTGCGGCAGCACCTCTTCGGTCGAACTGCCCGGGAAAATCACCGTGAACTCCTCGCCGCCGTATCGAAAAGCCTTGCCGCCTCCACCCACTGACGCGAGTCTCGAAGACACCATCCTCAGGACCTGGTCGCCCACATCGTGGCCGTGCCGGTCGTTGAAGCGTTTGAAGTGGTCCACGTCGACCATGGCCACCGCAAAACGGCCGCGCAGCCTCTCGAGTTCGTCCTCGAGGGACCTCCGCGACGGAAGCCCTGTCAGGCGGTCGCGGAAGGCCATTCCGTAGGCCGCCTCAACAATGGAGACCGCGAGCACAAGCCCCGCAACCGCCAGGTAGAAAATCATGTCCGCCCCCCGCCGGCCCGCCGCCACCGCCAGAAAAGCGGGCACGAGCGCCCAGAAGAGGCCGTTCTCCACCGGCCCGTGCCGCAGCACGACGCCGAGTCCGCAAATCACAAGTGCGAAGAAGAAGACCGCGAGCGATGGTTGGGGCACACCGAGGCGGCCGATGACAGCCGCAGAAGTGAATCGGTGCCCGAGCGCGGCCTCAAAGGCCGGGGGCGCAAGCAGATAGGCGCCGGCAGCGATGAAAGGCTGGACGAGGACAAACGCGAACCTCAGAAGCCCACCGGCGGTCAACACCCCTCGTTCCCTCAGGAGGGCGAACAGCGCAATGTCGAGCGGCAGGAGGACGGCGGCAGAGCCGTACGCGGCGGTCCAGGCGGTGCCCGGTACGCCCATCGGCAAGAACGAGGGTGTCAACGCCCAGGTTGCCGCGGCGAGCGCCGTCAGCGCGCACACCGCCCGGCCCTGGCCGAACCGAATCCCCAGGAGAACGCCCATGCCAATCGGCACGAAGGCGTACCAGGGAAGGAGGACCGACGACAGCCAGGCAGGAAGGTCGAAAAGCGAAGCGATGACGGCGGCCAGAACGATAATGCCACCGGGAAGGATGAACGATCGGACCCTTCTCATGCGGCCTGCTTCTCTCCACGCCGGCCATCTACCGGTCCATCGTGCCCAATCTGTATGGTCCGGATTCCCGGCGTTCTTCTCATCACCTGCGTGCCTTTACGACGGCCCTGCCTGCCCGGTTCGGCCGATGGTCGGCACCCAGTAACAGCGCCGGGGCCGTAGCCGGTCAGCCCTTGTCAGCCGCAAAAGGCTTGACGATTTTGCCCACCGTCTCGCAGATGCTTGCCAGCTCGCCGTTCAGCTTCTGCACGGCCTCGTACATGTCGCTCTTGACGGTCGTCAATTGGACGACCACGGCCGGGAAGGACGACTCTTCGCACGTCGAGGGAACATTCTGCTGGACGACGTCCAGGTGCTGTTTGATCAGGGCCCTGTATTGCTCAAAGGTGGCGCCGGCACGCTTGAGGTAGGCATCGACGGCGGCCAGTGACCGTTTTTTGAGTTCCGCATCGCGTCTGGCCGCGCAGTCTGCGGAGGCCTTGGCCATCCCTTCCCCCTCGCGGCAGTCGTACTTCTTTTTGACGTCTGCGCGTATCTTCGCGAGCTTCTTCTCCAGCCCCTCAGACTCGCTCTTGAAGGCCTCCTGCACCTTATTCACACCCATTTTGAAATCCGAGTCCTCTTCCTGCCGATGCATCATCCACTGGGCCATGTCCTGCATGGCGGCCATGTCCTCTTTGCTCGGCTGGTTCGGCCGTGGGCCTCCAGGTTCGCCCCTTTTGTTCGCCACGTCCGCCCGGGCCTTTTCCAGGCTCTTGAGTTCGGATTTGATCTCGCCCGCGAGTGTCTCGTCGCCGCACCCTTTTGCCGCCTTCTGCCAGGTCTCCGGAACCGTCCCCACCTGAACGAGCAGCGTTTCCGGCGTCTTCGCGTGAGCGGAGACGGACAGCCATCCGGCCGCCAACAGTACGATCATTGCCGTAGTCGTTGTCCTCTTCACGTCAGAGTCCTCCTCGTCACAATCCTTTGTCTACTCCTATGACCTGCCACGCTCAAGACATTGGCCATCATGTTAACACGATATGTGTGCCGTGTAGCACGAGGTGAGTCTCAAAATGCGACGCGAACCCCTCCGCTCAGCCCGGCCGCTCTTCGATCGGCCGGCGTCTCCGCGCCGGAAAGCTCGACGTGATCGGCTTCACTTTTCGCTGAGCATCTCGTCGAGAACGGTCTGCAGGCGATCGAGCGTCTTGATGTAGCGACTGAAGTAGGCTTTGGCCACCGCCCTCATTACGCCCCGATCGACCTCGGGGTAGCCCTTGAGAACCGCCATCAGCGGCTTGGCCTCGATGGCGAGGACGGAGGCATTCTTCATGCAGACAGCCGTCGTCGTATAGCGTTCGGAGCCGAGCAGCGGCGCGATACCGAAGAGGTCTCCCTTGTCGACCTTGCTCACCGGGATGCTCACATCCCGTTTCGACTCGCAGAGGCTCAGCTGCACCTTGCCTTCAAGCAGAACGAACGCGTGCGACGCGGGATCTTCGCACCGATAGACCTTCTCGCCCGCCTGTAGAGATTTGACGCCCGAAAACGCGCTGATCCTGGCCACGTCCTCGGAAGTCAGCGACTGGAACAAGTCGTGCCCCTTCAACATCTTACCGGCGTTCATAGCGCACCTCCCCACCGAACACAACATGAGCTGATGAGCACTTCCTTGAGAATCCTGTCGGTGTATTCACAATGTGGTGCCGGGCCGTGAGAAAATCCATCCCGCCCGGTCTCTCTCCATCCGGATGAAATGTCCGGGCGGTGCAAGCCGTTCTATATTTTCTACTTTGATTCTAACCGTCTCGAAAGGAGCCAGCCCATGCGATTGAAAAACTTCTCTCTGATCCTGGCCGCCGCACTGGTTATATCGTCGGCCGTCCTCGGCGCGCAGGCAAAGAAGGAGAAGCCGGCGACCGACAAGGCCCCCAGGATGAGCGCGCCGGCCGTGAGCCCCAATCCGTCTTCCGTCCAGGTCCAGACGCTCGACGGAAAGACCGTGAGCCTAGCCGAGATCTTCGGCGGCAAACCCACCATGCTGGTTTTCTGGGCAAGCTGGTGCCCGGACTGCAAGCGCGAAACCCCGCGCGTCAAGGAAGCCTTCGAGCGGTTCGCCAAGAAGGGGCTCAACCTTGTGGCGGTGGACGTAGCCAGGAAGGATCCCGTCGCGAACGTGCGGAGGTACATCGAGGAGAACGGCCTGAAGTACCCCGTGTATTACGATGCCAAGGGGACAGCCGACAAGGCCTACGACATAAAGTGGATTCCAACCGTCCTGCTCATCGACCGTTCCGGAAAGGTGGTGTCCAAAGCCCCGCACGTGGACATGGCCCGGATCGAGGCGTTCCTCAAGAAGGCGCAGGTGAAAGGGCGAGTCAAGTGATCGCCGCAGGTTGAAGGTTCCAGGTTCCAGGTTGTGAAGACAGGCCGTCGGTCTACTTGATGAGCCTGAGCGTGAGCGGATAACGGAACTTTTCGCCGTTCGAGGCCTTGATCGAGGCTACGATGATCATCACGAAATTGAATAGCTGTACGAGAACAAGAAGCACGATGCCCAGGCACATGAGGATGAGAAAGGCCGACACCACCGTGTAAATGAGGATGGATATCTGGAAATTCAGCGCCTCCTTGCCCTGGTCGTCCACGAACGCGTATTCGTCCTTCTTGACCAGCCACACCACCAGCGGCCCCAGGATGTGTCCGAACGGCACGCCGACGAATCCTGCGAGCGCGCTCAGGTGGCACAGCATGCCCCACGTGCCGCCGTGTTTTCCCCCGGGCCTGCGGGGTTCGTCCGTATGCCCACCCATGACCTCGGCCTCGTGAACGGTTCGTTCCTCGTTGTTCTCCATGCTCGGTCCCTCCTGGAAATTCAATACGACACCGTCCAGTCAGAAGTTCCGGCGTGTCTCGTTTCAGGTCGCTTTGGTCGAGTCCGAAGGGCTTAAGGAAAGTGGGAATCGGGATTTGGGAATTGGGATTTGCAGGACGGTTGGAGACGGGCCTTCGAAAGCCGTAGGGTGGACCCGAGGGCCGCAGGCCCGAGCGTCCACCAATCCAGGTTGCATGGCTCCCAAAATGCAGCCATTGCTTAGAAGGTTCGCGGCCGAGAAAAGATATTGCGTTTGGAATTTTTCCCCATGGATGGCACAAGGGATCATCAGCGGCGGCTTTCGATGCGAAGCATCGGCAGCTGCGTCCCGACGCGAGTGGGCCCTATCCGCGAAAGACGAGCGGTTCGGCGCCGAGTCGTACTGTTGTACGTCGAGGCGCCGGGCCGTGAAGTCTGACAAAGGAGAGGGTCCGCTCCCGTCGGCGCTTTCCTTGAGGGTGGGGGGGGTGAACTACCGTCGTTCCCGCATGAGGTCGCGGCGCGCGAAGCGCCGATCGGCCATGACCGGGGCAGGCGGGAAGCGCCCGCAGAGGCATGCCCCCATCCAGCTTCACGGCCTGCCCAGGCGTGGTCGATCGTGGGGTGCCGCAGGCACCGCCGTGACCGCTCCCCCTCGAAGCCGCATCTTTCGAAGGCCTGCACGGACTATTCGCTCGATCGCTGGATCACTTGATCACTCCCCCATCACTCC
>CAZDOY010000100.1:3548-5636 GCA_964507185.1 uncultured Thermoanaerobaculia bacterium | reverse complement strand
ACAGGGCGCCGTGCGCCCTGAAAAAGGTAGTACCTCAACTCAAAACCCAACACTCATAACCCATAACCATATCGCCGGCCGCTACAGGGCGCTTCGCGCCCTTAAACAGAGAAGCTGTACCACAACCCAAAGCCCAACACCTATAACCCGTAACTGTTTTTCGGGCCGAACCAGCGGACCTCGCCGTTCTTCAAATCCGAAATCCCAATTCCCAAATCCCAAATGTCTTTCCCTACTCCTCGAGCGACTGGAGCAACAGCCCCGGCACGTCCTCGATGTGGGGACGCTTGTCGGGCAGGGGCCTGTTGGCGACGAGGAAGGCGTCGTCCCGCGTGTGCATGCCGGTGAAGTGCGTGCGGCCGAAGACGTCCTGCTTCCGGATGTTGCCCTTGAGGTCCCGGCCGTAGGTCGTGAGCAGGACGAGGTCGGGCGCCCTGTCGAATTCGGGCCCTTTGTAGATCTCCTCCGGGAAGAAGACGGCCTGAATGACCTTCTTGCCCTCCCACTCCATGGCGAGGAACATCTCCTTGAGTTCCTGCCTGAGGGCCGGCACGTCGGCGGGGTCGACGCTTCCCTTCGGGTACCGGCCCTTCCTGTGGATGTAGATGCGGGAGGGGTCCAGGGCGAAGGCGCGCGTGTCGGCGGTCATCTGGTCGAGGGAATCGGGCGGGTCCTTCTCCCAGGAGAGGTAGCCGTTCTTCACGAGCCACCGGTTGACGTAGACCTCCGTGTCGATGCCCGTGAAGCCGTGGTCGCTCATGGCGTAGAGGGCGTCGTCGTCGCCGAGCCGGTCGACGATGCGCCCGACGACCGCATCGGCCTTTCGGTAAAAGTCCATGGCCCGCTGGTGGTTGGGGTGGGACTCGTCGGCCACGGCGTGCCACTGGAAGTGCTGGAGGCGGTCCGTGCCCGTGATGATGGCCACGAAGAGGGACCAGCCCTCCTCCTTCCAGAAGAGGTCGAAGGCCTTCTCGCGCGCGGCGAGCGTCTCGTCCAGGTCCTTGTAGAGGAAATCGGCGTCGGCGCCCTTGCTGGTGTCCACGTCGATGCGATAGCCCATGGTTTCCAGCTTCGGCAGGATGGCCGGCGGGTGCACGGCCTTCTTGAGGTCGATGGCCACGAAGCCCGAAACCAGGACGCCCTCGTGGGGCCGGGCCGGATAGGTGCCGGGCAGGTTGAGGACCACCGAACGCTTGCCCTGCCGGCCCAGCGTGGCCCAGATGGTCGGCGCCTTCAGGTGCGGGTAGCTCGGGAAGTACATCTGGTAGGTGCCCGGCTTGAGGTCCATGAAGCCGTAGATGCCGTGCTGGGCGGGATTCACGCCGGTCATGAAGGAGGACCAGGAGACCGAGGAGATCTCGGGAAGGGTGGCGTCCATCTGCTTGAAGTGGGACGGCCCCGCGGACGCGAGTTTGCCGAGGTTCGGGGTGACGCCCTTCGCTATGAGCTTTTGGAGCAGGGTAAAGGGGACGCCGTCGAGGCCCACCAGGACCGCGCGTTTTTTCTTCTTCGCGAACAGCTTGTTGAACAGAGGCATGGGGTCTCCTTCGGATAACGGGATTAGGGGATTAGGAGAGTAGGTGATGCCGGAAGCCCCTGCTCCCTCATCGCGCCAGTTCCTCTCGGGTGCATCCCCGTATCCGGAGATTGGACAAATTGGGGATTAGGAGATTCTACAAAAAGACACATCATGCTATTCTTCTGCATCATTGCCTTTCGATAAGGCCATTGAGCATGGCCGAAATTCGGGCGCAATTCCCGACAATACGACTGAGCGTTTCCTTCGTGATGTAGTTGAGTCTTGAGGCAATTGCAAGCTGTGTTTCTAGTTCGCTCAAAGATCCGCGTGCGACGTAAAGAAAGTGTTCTCTTTCCTTCTGCCCTTTTCTCGCACACCCCTCGGCGATATTGGAGGGCACACTGACGGCCGCGCGACGCATTTGAGAGCATAGTCCGAACGCCTCTTCCTTCGGGAATGCCTTGGTCAGTCCATATACGTCTACGACCAAGTCCATTGATTGCTTCCATGCGTCGAGTCGCTCGTGCGGTCGAACTCTGCTACTCACCTACTCACCTAATCACCTACTT
>CAZDOY010000100.1:0-3448 GCA_964507185.1 uncultured Thermoanaerobaculia bacterium | reverse complement strand
TCACCTAATCACCTACTTACCTACTCACCTAATCACTTTCCTTCAGCTTCTCAACCACGCCCTCCCAGCACTCGGGGGGGACGCGCAGGCGGCCCTCTCCGGTACCGAGGGCGATGCCGGGCCGGTTGGTGCCGTGGAAGTCGGACCCGCCGGTTGCGATCAGGCCGTGGGTGCGGGCGAGGGCGAGGAATTTCTCCGTGTCGCCGTCGGTGTGGTTCCGGTAGTAGCACTCGAGGCCCTGGAGCCCCTCGCCCACGAGCGCTTCGACGATGGCCGCGACACCGTCGTCGTCCTGCTTGAGCTGGAGGGGGTGGGCCAGAACGGCCACGCCGCCGGCGCCGCGTATGGCGGCGATGCTGTCGGCGGGGCTGAGCCGGACCTTGTCTACGTAGGCCGGGCGGCCTTTGGCCAGGTAGGCGTCGAAGGCCTCCTGGCGCGTGGCTACGTAGCCCTTCTCCATGAGCACCTGCGCGAAGTGGGGACGCCCCAGGAGCCCGCCGCCCGAGGCCGCGGCGACCTCTTCGAGGGTGATGTCCAAGCCGAGGTCGTTGAGCTTGCGGATGATGCGGGGGTTCCGCTCGGCGCGGGCCCTCTGGACCTCGGCCAGGCGCTCCAGGAGGGCCGGGTCGTCCTCCCTGAAGCCGTACCCCAGGATGTGCATGGTGCCCGGCTGGAACTCGGCGGAAATCTCGAGGCCGCCGAGGAAGGCGACGCCGAGGCTCTTCGCCTCCGCCCGCGCTTCGGCCAGGCCGTCCACCGTGTCATGGTCCGTCAGGGCCATGTGGGTCAACCCGGCCTCCCGGGCCTTGCGCGCCAGGCGTGCTGGCGCATAGGTCCCGTCCGAACTGGTGGAGTGCATGTGCATGTCGAGCATGGACACCTCGAATAGCCTCTCCGGCCGGGACGGGAGGCGACCCGTCCGCCGGTTCGGGTTGGATTCCGGCGGTCTTATCCCAGGTAGCCGAGATCCCTCAGCCGGTTGGCCACCTCTTCCTCCTCGTCTGCGCCGTAGTCGTCGCCGGGCACGCCGGGGATGAGTTCGAGCATCTCGAGGGTCTTGATGATGCGGGCGCACGACTGTTCCGGCGGTTCGCCGCCTGTGTGTACGACGACCTCCGGCGATTCCGGCGGTTCGTAAGGGTCGGACACGCCCGTGAAGTTCTTGATCTCGCCGGAAAGCGCCTTCTTGTAGAGACCCTTGACGTCGCGCTCGATGAGCTTGTCGAGGGGGCACTCGAGGTAGGCCTCGACGAAGATGGACCGTTCCTCGACGCCCTTTCGCACTTCGTCGCGGATCGCCTTGTAGGGAGAAATGGCGGCCGTGATGGCGCACGCGCCGTTGCGGGCGAGCAGTTTGGCCACGTAGCCGATGCGGCGGATGTTCGTGTCGCGGTCCTCCTTGGAGAAGCCCAGGCCCTTGGAAAGGTTGGTCCTGACCTCGTCGCCGTCCAGGACTTCCGTGCCTACGCCGCGCTCGAGGAGCTTCTCTTCGACCAGCTGCGAGAGCGTGCTTTTGCCCGAGCCGGACAGCCCGGTGAACCAGAGTACGAAACCCTTGTTGCCCATCAACTCCTCCCGAAGGAAGCAGGCCGCCGCTTTGCGCGGGCCTGCGAGTCGTCGGTCAGCGAATCGCGCCTCTTTTCGATGGATCGACCCGCGGTGACAGAACCCCTCTTCAGTGAATCGGGCCCGCCGCCCGTCACTTCACCACCTTGCCGTTCATGTCGGGCGGGACCGGGACGCCCAGCGAATCCAGCACCGTCGGCGCCACGTCGTAGATCTCCACGCCCTCGCGCCGGCCCGGTTCGACGCCCGGTCCGTTGAGTATGAACATGCCGTACTGGGCATGGTTCGCGTCGTCGGGGCCGGTGTCGTTCTCGAAGATGTGGATCGCGCCCGTGCCGACGCTGCCGGCGCTCCGCCACGCGAGGTCGCCGAAGTAGACGATGAGGTCCGGGGCGATGTTCTTCACCTCTTTGTAGACCTCCTCGGGTTTGAAGACCTTCGTGCCCATGGGCTTCCCGTTCTCGTCGCCGAGGTTTTCGAGCTTTGCCTTGATCTCGTCGCGGACGCGCTCGTAGTCGGCCGGCTCGATGACACCGTTCGGCTCGCGGCCCTTGACGTTCATGAAGATGCGCGAGTAGTAACCGCCCTCGCCCCAGCACGCGGTCTTCGTCCAGTCGATGTCGGAGGGCTTGAGCTTCTGCGGGCCCTGCGGTTCGGCCTTGAGCGAGAGCAGGCCCTCGCGCAGGAAGAACTCGTTCACGCAGACGGCGCCCGTCATGGTGCGCGCCCCGTGGTCCGAAACGACCCAGATCTGGGTGTCCGGCGGAATCAGCGGCAGGACCGAGCCGATCTCGCCGTCCAGGTAGCGGTAGTAGTCGCGGATGGCGTGCTCGAATTTGTGGCCCTTCTCGTAGAGGCGGTGGTTCTTGTCGTAGTAGCGCCAGAACCCGTGGTGTATGCGGTCCACGCCCATCTCGACGAAGATGAAGAAGTCCCAGTCCTTGCGCCGGACCCAGTCCCGCACGACCTTGAAGCGGCGGCGCGTCATGACGTGGATCTGCTCGAGCAGGCGGTCCTTGTCGTCGGTGCGGAAGTCCTTCACATCGATGATGTAGTCGCCTTCGGCGATCTGGTCGAGTTCGTGCTTCGCCTCGTCGGGCCACGTGTACTGGACGTCCTTGTTGGGCGTCAGGAAGGAGGCCACGAGCGTTCCGTTCAGCGGTTTCGGCGGGTAGGTCTGGGGGACGCCGAGCACGACGGAACTCATGCGGTTCCGGGAGAGGTGCTGCCAGATGGTCTTCTCCTTCACGTAGGCCGCGTTGGCGAAGTACAGCTCCTCGTAGTCGTGGGACTTCCGGTTGCGGAAGCCGTAGAAGCCGAGCTGGCCCGGGTCCTTGCTGGTCATCATGGCCGTCCACGCCGGGACGGTTATGGGCGGGACCGTGGACTTCATCTCGCCCCAGGCACCGCCATCCATGAGCTTGCTCAGGTTGGGCAGTTCGCTGCGCCACTCGTCGAAGACGAGCTGGGGCGCCATGCAGTCCATGCCGAATATGAATACGCGTTTGGCTTTCACGAAAACTCCTCCAGACAAGTGGGGAAGCGGCGCCGTGGGGATGGGACGGAGGCGGCTTGCGTGCCGCCGCGCGTCACCCGGCTCTGCCGGCGTCCCCGCTCACAGGTAACCCATGCTCTTGAGGCGCTTGCGAATGGCTTCCACCTCGCGGGCGGAGAGGCCGGCCTCGATGTCGCCTTCCTGGTGGGAGACGAGGTCCCGCATGACGTACACCACGAATTCCGTCACCGACGAGAAGCCGCTGCCGTCGATGAGCACGGCGAGGCGGTCGTACAGGGGACGGGGTATCTTGATCGTGACGCGAGGCTCCATTAACACTCCGATTAGAGTCTAGAGTGTAGCGATTTTGCATGGGGGTGTCAAGGA
>CAZDOY010000099.1:2352-5667 GCA_964507185.1 uncultured Thermoanaerobaculia bacterium | reverse complement strand
CTCAAACGCGGCGCTCTGCCCGCCGAGCAGGTCCAGAAAGTCGGCATCCAGATCGCCGAAGCGCTGGACAGCGCCCACCGCCAGGGGCTCGTCCACCGGGATTTGAAGCCGGGCAACGTCATGCTGACCCAGTCCGGGGCCAAGCTCATGGACTTCGGCCTGGCCAAGCCGGGCGCGGCGCCCCAAGGCGGTTCGTCCCTCACCGCCCAGCCGACCCAGACCACCCCCCTCACCGCCGAAGGGACGCTGGTGGGCACCTTCCAGTACATGTCGCCCGAGCAGGTCGAGGGGAAGGAGGCCGACGTCCGGTCGGACATCTTCGCGCTCGGGGCGGTGCTCTACGAAATGGCCACGGGCAATCGGGCCTTCGAGGGCAAGAGCCAGATCAGCGTCATGGCCTCCATCCTGGAAAAGACCCCGCCCTCCATGAGCGAACTCATGCCCATGACGCCGCCCGCCCTGGAGCGCCTTGTACGGACCTGCCTGGCCAAGGACCCGGAGGACCGCTTCCAGTCCGCCAGGGACGTCAAGCTCCAGCTCGAGTGGGTGGCCGAGGGCGGTTCCCGGGCGGGGGCGCCCGCCGTCGTCGTGCGGCGGCGCAAGAGCCGTGAGCGCATCGCCTGGGCGTGCGCGGGCCTTTTTGTGCTGATTTCGGTTGTTTTGGGCGTCGGTTACGTCCTCAGGGCGCCCAAGCCGGGGAGCCCAGCCCGCTTCCGCTTCGTGCTGCCCGAGGACCTGTCCGTGGTCCAGGCGCCGCGTATCTCACCGAACGGAAAATACCTGGCGTTCTCTGCGGCGGGGAAGGACGGCAAGGCGCGCATATGGATCCGGGCTCTCGACGCGCTCAATCCCAGGCCGGTCGCCGGTACGGAAGGCGCGACCTTCAGGCCTTTCTGGGCGCCCGACAGCCGGCAGATCGGCTTCATCGCCGGCGGGAAGCTCAAGAAGGTGGACATCTCCGGCGCACCCCCGCAGACGGTCTGCGACGCGCCCACGGGAGCGGACGGCTCCTGGGGCAAGGACGGCGTCATCCTCTTCGACGGAGGAGCCAGCGACCCCATCCGCCGCGTGCCCGCTTCCGGCGGCGTACCCAAGGAGGCCGTCGAAGGGACCGGCGGCGCGAGCGTGGGATGGCCCTACTTCCTCCCCGACGGCAAGCATTTCCTGTACTTCGAATTCGGCGGAGGCAATGGCGAAGGCAAGATCATGGCCGGGAGCCTGGACCCGAAGGAAAAGCCCAAGAAGATACTCGATGCGGATTCCCTGGCGGAGTATTCACCACAGGGCTTTCTGCTGTATGTGAAGGAGGGCACGCTCGTCGCCCAACACTTCGACGCGTCGGCCCTGAAGGTCACCGGCGAACCGGTCCCCGTCGCGGAGAACATGGGCGCGCTGTCCACCGGCCTCGCGGATTTTTCGGTCTCCGACGACGGGGTCCTCGTCTATCGCGCCGGCGCCTCGGCCGACGACCGGCTCGTGTGGGTGGACCGCGCCGGGAAAGAGCTGTCGGAGGTCGGGAAACCGGACGAGTACGGATCGACGGCGCTCTCGCCCGACGGGACGCGCCTGGCCATGCAGATTGCGGATCCCCGCTCGAACAAATCCGACATCTGGGTCCGTGATCTGGCGCGCGGCGTGACGTCCCGACTGACCTTCGATCCTGGAAATGACGGCGGTCCGCTGTGGTCTCCGGACGGAAAGAAGATCGTCTTTGATTCAGACCGGAAAGGCCCGCCGAGTCTCTACGAGAAGGCCGCTGCAGGGACCGGTCCGGTCAAGGAACTCTGGTCGTGCGGGGACCCCATAGTCCCCAACGACTGGTCTCGCGATGGACGGTATATCGCCGTCGATCGCAATGCGAAAAAAACGGGATGGGACGTCTGGATCCTCCCCATCGATGGCAAAGCCAAGCCGTTTCCCTTCGTCGCCACCAAGTTCACCGACGTCCTGCCCGTCTTCTCGCCCGACGGCCGCTACATAGCGTACGAGTCGAACGAGACCGGCCGCTTCGAGATCTACGTCCGCAGTTTTCCCGGCTCCGGCGGCAAGTGGCAGGTCTCGGCCGACGGGGGAGGAGAGCCTCACTGGAGCGCCGACGGTGGGACGATCTACTTCAGAAGCCTGGACTCGAAAATCATGGCCGTCTCGGTGGAAGCGGGCGCGCATTTTTCCGCCGGCGTTCCCAAGCCCCTTTTCCCGGTCCGCTTACAGGCCGGCATACGGCGGAACGACTTCCTCGTGAGCCGGGACGGGCGGAGGTTTCTGCTCCTTTCTCCTCTAGGCAAGGAAAGGACGGCGCCCATGGTCGTCGTCCTGCACTGGCCCGCCGCGCTCAAGGAGTAGGGAGAAAGAGAGCGAAGGTTTTGGAATTGGGATTTGGGATTGCGGATTTGAAAGGTGGACATGAAGCAAGGCAGGGGTCTTTCCCAAAGCCCAAGGCCGAAAGGCTAAGGGCTAAAAGGAGAAATCGGAAGGCGGAAGGCGGAGACGGCTATGGACGGGCCCTCGAAGAAAGGCACAATGAGCCTTTCGCGGTCTGCGGTCGACTGTCGACCATCGACCATCGACGGTTCCGTCAACCGCTAAGGACATGCAATGGCCTTAGAAAACGGCGCCAAACTAGGTCCCTACGAGATCCTCTCCCCGCTCGGCGCGGGGGGAATGGGGGAGGTGTACCGGGCGAGGGACACGCGGCTCGACCGCGAGGTGGCGGTCAAGGTTCTTCCGGAGGCCTTCGCCGCTAACCAGGAGCGCCTGGACCGGTTCGAGCGCGAGGCGAAGGCGGTGGCATCGCTCTCCCATCCCAACATCCTGGCGATCTTCGATTTCGGCGAGCGCGACGGCACCAGATACGCCGTGACCGAGTTTCTGGAGGGCGAGACGCTTCGCGACACTTTGTCAGGAGGCGCTGTGCCACCGCGAAAGGCCATCGAGTACGCGGCCCAGGCCGCTCAGGGGCTCGCGGCCGCCCATGAAAAGGGCATCATCCACCGCGACGTGAAGCCGGAGAACCTCTTCATCACTCAGGACGGCCGGCTGAAGATACTCGATTTCGGCCTGGCCCGTCAGGCCCCCGCTCTGGTAGCCGGTTCAGACACCGCGTCTCCCACCTTGCGCCAGGGCACCCAACCCGGTTCGCTGATGGGAACAGTGGGGTACATGTCTCCGGAGCAGGTTCGGGGACAGGCGGTGGACCATCGGTCGGACATCTTTTCCCTGGGCGTTGTGCTCTACGAGATGCTTTCGGGCCGGCGAGCCTTTCGGCGGGGTTCCGCCGTGGAAACCATGAACGCCATCCTCAAGGAGGACCCTCCC
>CAZDOY010000099.1:0-2252 GCA_964507185.1 uncultured Thermoanaerobaculia bacterium | reverse complement strand
CACCTCGAGACCGGCGGCTTCCGTCTTCCGGACCCTCTTCTTCACTCAAAGAACTTTCCGTCCCGAAACGATTTTCAATGCCCGCTATTCTCCAGACGGGCGGACCATTGTCTACAGTGCCGCCGCCACTGGAAACGAGCCCCAGCTCTTCACCGTTCAGGGGAACTACCCCGAACCTCGCCCGCTCGGGCTGCACGACGTGCACCTTCTCTCCATTTCATCGAAAGGTGACATGGCGGTGCTCACGGGGGCCAGGTACGTGGGCGCCCACCGGCTCTTCACCGGGACGCTCGGCATTCTACCCCTTGGCGGAAAGGCCGTTCGTCCGGTGCTCAAGGACGTCCGCGAGGCGGACTGGTCCCCGGACGGCTCGCAGTTGGCAATCCTTCGGACGGTGGATCAGACCGACCGGCTCGAGTACCCCATCGGTACCGTGCTTTACCGCACGCAGGGCTATCTCAGCGACGTTCGCGTGTCTCCCCGGGGCGATCGAGTCGCCTTTTTCGAGCATCCCCTGAAGTGGGACGACCGCGGCTCGCTGGTGGTGGTCGACTCTTCGGGAAAACCCCGGACCCTGGCAACGGGGTTCCAGTCCCTCGAAGGCCTGGCCTGGGCGCCCGGAGGCAAGGAAGTCATCTTCACCGGCACGCGCAGGGGCGGATCCAATTCCGACCGCATCTTCGCTGTGGACATGGCGGGTCGTGAGCGGGTGCTGCTTTCGAGCCCGGGCTGGCTCCAGGTGCTCGACCTTCTGCCCGATGGACGATGGTTGTTTTCCCGCGACGACGGACGAAACGAGCTCTGGACCCAAGCCCCCGGCGCAGCGTCGCCGGTCGATCTCTCCTGGGCCGACGGCGGCTCCTGGCCGATCATTTCCGCCGATGGGCGCAAACTGTTGTTCACCGACCAGTCGAACGCATTCGGTCCGAACTACGCGGTGTGCCTGCGGGGAACCGATGGATCGCCGGCCATCGTCCTCGGAGAAGGTGCAGCGATGGGATTGTCGCCCAGCGGGCGTTGGGCGCTGGCGGCCATCTACACCTCGCCGCCGCAGTTGGTGCTCTACCCGACGGGCCCCGGCGAGCGCCGGACGCTGGACGTGGGAAACCTCGCCGCCATCCGGCAGGCCGAGTGGCTCCCGGACGGAAAGAGCGTTCTGATCACGGGCAACGAGGCTGGGCACGCGCCGCGCGTCTACCTGTCCGGACTCGGTGGTGCCCCGCCCCGCCCCGTGACGCCGGAGGGTGTCGTCGCCGGTTGTTCCGCAAATGGCCAGTCCGTGGCACCGGACGGTAAGGCCTTCGTCGCCCGCGAACGGGACGGGACCCTAGAGCTCTTTCCGCTGGACGGCGGTGCGCCGAGACCACTGCACGGCCTTCACAAAGGGGAGGTGGTCTGCCGATGGACCCGGGACGGCACCGGGCTTCTCGTCGGCGACTTCACGCACGTCCCCGCCCGGGTGGAGACCGTTGACCTGAAGACCGGCGCGCGTTCCCTTTTCAGGGAATTCGCCCCGGCCGATGCCTCAGGGGCGGTCAGCATCGTCTGTCTGTCGCTGTCTGCCGACGGACGCTCCTGGGCCTATGAACTCAGGCGCAGGCGCTCCGTACTCTTGACCGCGGAAGGCGCTCCATGAGCCTCGCCCCGGGTGCCCGCCTCGGTCCCTACGAGATCCTCTCCCCGCTCGGCGCGGGGGGAATGGGCGAGGTGTACAGGGCCCGCGACACGCGGCTGGACCGCGAGGTGGCGGTCAAAGTCCTTCCGGAGGCCTTCGCCGCCGACGCCGAACGCCTGGCGCGCTTCGAGACGGAGGCGAAGGCCGTTGCCGCCCTCACGCATCCGAACATCCTGTCGATCCACGATTACGGAAATCAGGAGGGCGTGGTCTACGCGGTCATGGAACTACTGTCCGGCCGAACGCTGCAGGACCGGCTGGATTCGGGGCCCGTTTCTCAAAAAAGGGCGATCGAGTACGCACTTCAGGTGACGGAAGGGCTATCGGCCGCCCACGAAAAGGGCATCGTGCACCGCGACATAAAGCCGGCGAATCTTTTCCTCACGGAAGACGGCCACGTGAAGATCCTCGACTTCGGTCTCGCCAAGAGGAGTCAGGGGGTGGAGGCTGAGGCGGAGACGATCGCGCCGGCCTCTCGGCGCACGACGGCCGGTGAGGTGATGGGGACGATGGACTACATGTCGCCGGAGCAGGCCCGGGGCGAGGATGTCGACGCGCGAAGCGATCTCTTTTCGCT
>CAZDOY010000098.1:0-5718 GCA_964507185.1 uncultured Thermoanaerobaculia bacterium | reverse complement strand
GCCGTCTTGACCGTCAGGTTGGAGAAGTCGATCGTGACGTCGGCCTTGCGCGCGCACTGCAGGTCCAGACGGGCGTCCATCATGTGGGCGAACTGGGGCAGGACCATGGACACGTCCGCCTTCTGGAGGCGGAGGGAGATCCGCCTCTCCTCGTGTTTGACGGACTTGTCGGCCGCCGCCCGGACCGCCATCGAGGCACCGAGGAGTACGACCGCTCCGATCGCCACGCAACGTTTGAGTCCCTTCATGTCAGGTTCCTCCTTTGATCAATACGTGAGGGCCGCCGCACGGGTCGTAGACCGCGAGGACGTCGCCCTGGTTCATCAGCACGGTGGTGCAGGGCTCCCCTTCCGCCGGGGCGAGGTGGCGGAACGCCTGGGCCGGAAGGGGTTTCAGCCGGACGAGCCTCAGGGTCCCCGAGGCGTTGGTGATGAGGTAGTCGGATGCGGGCGGGGAAGAGGGTGCGGTTCCGGGCACCGGGCCCTTGCCGGCCTGCGGCCTCAGCAGCAGGAGCGCCCCCGCGAGGGCGGCCCCCAGGACGACGGCCGCCGCCGCGCGCCAGATCCCGGCCCCGAAGGGGCGGCCAGTTCGTATTCCTTCCACCACGGCCCCGGCCGCGAGGCGTTCCGCTGTGTCCGGTTCCGGTTCGAGCGCCTCCCTGAGCCAGGCGTCCACCGCCCCGGCCTCAAACGGCGTCTCGTCTCTCGTCCTCATCTCGTCCATCGTCCGTCTCCATGGCGGCGGTCAGCCGCCGCCGCGCCCTCGACACCCGCATCTTGAAGGCCGGAACCGAGATCGCCAGCACATCCGCAGCCTCCTCGACCTTCAATCCGCCCGCCGCCACCAGGAGGATGGCCTCGCGGTCTCCCGGCTCCAGGCCGTTCAGCGCCCTCAGCGCGTGCTCCAAGTGCATGGCGTGGAAGGCCGAGTCATCCGGAGGGGGCTTCCTGTCGGCTCTCTCCGCCGTCTCGTCCAGGGTCGCCGTCCTGCGCGAGCGCCGGCCCGACCGTAGCGCCTGGCGCCGCACCACCGTGCAGCCGAAGGCGGCCGGGGACTCGGGCGGGCCCTTCGTCCGCCAGTAACTCACGAGCGCGGCGAGCGCCTCCTGCACGAGGTCCTCCGCGTCGTGACGGTTTCCCGTCAGCCCCAGGGCCAGCCGGAGAAGTCCGGGCGTGATGGCGGTCAGGGTCGCTTCCAGCTCCATGGTTAGAGAGTACCGCAGGACGGAAAAGGTCACAGGGGGAAAGGGTGGAGGGTCAGAAGCGAAAGGCCAAGAAAAGGAAAGGTTGACGAGCACCGCGGTCGCCCCCTTGACGCCGCAGGTTCGCGTCCGTCGCGCGCGGGGTCTGCTCGATACCCCCGGAACTCCCCACGGTTCCGGCACGCGGAGGGCAGGGCACGATGGCGCGCCTGCTCCGTCCTTCGCGCAGGTCTGCACCCGTGGTAGAATCCATCCCCATGGAGATGTCGTCCGAGGCCTTGGCCGATCTGCACGTACATACCCGCTATTCATGCTGGAGGCACCTCCGCTTCATCCACCCTCGCGACTGCTACAGCGAGCCCCGGGCCGTCTACGACGCAGCCCTGGCGCGCGGGATGCGATTCGTGGCCATTACCGACCACAACGCCGTAGAAGGCGCGCTGCGCCTCCTGGACCAGCCTGGGGTGAATCCCGCCCTGGTCATCGTGGGCGAGGAGGTGGAAGCTGTCTTTCCCGAGACGGGACAGTGGGTGCACGTCAACGTTCTTGACATGACGGAAGAGGACCACCGGCGTCTTCAGGCGCTCAGGGGGGACGTCCGCGAGGTAGTGGCTTACTGCCGTGAACGCGGGCTCTTGTGCGTGCTGAACCATCCCTTCCAATCCTACCTCGGCCAGAAACCCCTACAGGCCTACATTGAAGACCTGCTGGGCCTCTTCACACACGTGGAGGGTCTGAACGGCGCCGTGCCTGAACTGCAGAACCGGGCGGTGGCCGAGTTGTGCCGGGTCGCCGCGGCGCAGGGCATCCCCCTGACGCAAGCGGGCGGGTCGGACGCGCACCGGCTCCGCCGGGTGGGTGCGGCGTGGACAAGGGCGCGGGCCGAAACGGCGGCGGACTTCCTCAGGGAGGTTCGGGCGGGTCGATGTACGGTCGGCGGAACCACGAGCGGGTCCACGGGGCTCCTCAGGGACGTCTACGCCGTGGTGGGCACCTATTACGGTCGCCTCTACACGGGGCGCGGGGAGGCGCAGGGTGCGGTGGCATACGCTGTGGACGCGGGCTTTGCCACCCTCAGCCTGCCCGCCGCACTTCTCGGCCTTCCCGCCGCCGTCACCCTGGGCAGCCAGATTCGGCAGAAGGCGGTCTCCCGCCGCGTCCTAGCCCGCCTTTCGGTTCTGGATTGGCAGAATCTCTCGGCGGCGGCCATCGTGTAAACCGGCGCCACGACGTGATATCATAAATTCAGACAGTACAGACAAGTGCGGAGCCGCCCTTCAGGCCGCTTCGCAGGCCCGAGCCATCGGGTCCGCAGAAACGCAGGCGAGGCGTGATATGAAGATGCAGATCATCTACCCGAGTTGGCCAAAGCTGGAGCGCCAGACGGAGTTCCACCTGCCGCCTCACGGCCCCGCGGTTTTCGCCGCCGAGGTGCCCGAAGAGGTGGAGTTGAGCTTCACGGACGAGAACCTCCAGGAGGTGGACTACTCGGAAGGTGCCGACATCGTGGCTCTCAGCGTCATGCTCACGAGTCAGCTCCCGCGCGCCTTCGCCATCGCGGACCGGTTCAGGGCAAGCGGCGTGCCCGTCATCTTCGGCGGGATCGCCATCATGCTCCACGCGGAGGAGGTCGCGCTCCACGCCGACTCGGTCTTCCTGGGCGAGGTGGAGGGGCGCTTTGCCGGTGTCATCGAGGATTTCAAGGCCGGGCGGCTGAAACCGCTCTACGACTACATGGACGACCCGCCCGACATATCTCTGGTGGGAACGGCGCGCCGGGCCATCCTGAAGCGCGAGCTGTACAACTACCGCGGGACCCAGATGCTGGACCTGGTCCACGCCTCGCGGGGCTGCAAGTTCAACTGCTTCCCGTGCTGCACCGGCTTCCTGGGCGGCCGCCGCTTCCGCCCGAGGCCTATCTACAAGGTCATAGAGGAAATGGAGTCCATCCCCAACAACCGGATGTTCATCGTCGACAACTCCCTGGCGCAGGACCGGGAGTGGCTGGTGGACCTCTTCACGGCAATGGCCCCGCTCAAGAAGAAGTGGGTGTCCCATCCCATCCTGGACGACGACGAGATCCTGAACCTGGCGGCCCGGGCGGGGGCTTGGTACGTCTACCAGGCGGTCTTCGACACGTCGGACTTCATCCGCGATCGGATCCGGCGCCTCAAGGAACACGGCATCGCGGTGGAGGCGACCGTCATCCTCGGGACGGACGAGCAGGACGAAGACTACATCAGGAGGCTCGTGGATTTCCTTCTGGAGATCAAGCTGGACGTGGCGGAGTTCACGGTGATGACGCCCTTCCCTCACTCCCCCATCCGCGAGCAGCTCGAGGCGCAAGACAGGATCCTGAGCAACGACTGGCGGCTCTACACCTGCGACAAGGTCGTCTTCAAGCCCAAACGCATGACCCCCGAAAAGCTGCAGGAGATGTACTTCTACGCCTGGGATACTTTCTACGAGGGAAGCAACCACGCGCTCAAGATGGCCGATCTCTTCAAGACCGTGGTCCGGCGGGAGATCGAGGACGGGACCTACCGCCGTTACCGTCCCGACACCCGGCGCGCCTTCCCGAAGGAGAAGGCTGTAAACTGAGCGGCCGGCCGCCGGCGTCTTGAGCCGGGCCGCCCCTCCGCCATAGAATCGGTGGGCGCGTGCCGGGAACGGTCAGGTGCGTCCACGACGGTATTCGACTCGCAACGGGCCTGAAAATGAAGGACAGCATGGAGGTGAAATCGTGAAAAGAGGGAAGCTGCAGCCGTTTTTCTGCAAGGAGGCGCCAGGGATGCCGCTGGGGCTGCCCAGATCGGTGGAGTCGCTCTGCCCCGAGTGCCTGTCGGTGCTTCCCGCACAGCTTTTCGAGCAGGACGGACGGGTGCTCATGCGCAAGAGCTGCCCCGAGCACGGTTCCTTCGATGATGTCGTGGCCGGAAACGCCGAGGTTTTTCTGAGGATGGAGCGGTACGAGGTGGACGCGTCGACCAGTCTGACCTCGACACCCGTCGAGGAGGTGGGGAACTGCCCTTCGGGGTGCGGTCTCTGCGCCGGCCACCTCTCGAACGCCAGCATGACCATCCTCGATCTGACCAACCGGTGCAACCTGAAGTGCCCCGTGTGCTTCGCCAACGCCAACGTTCAGCCATACGTCTATGAGCCCGGCCTGGATCAGATCCGCGACATGATGGACCGGGCCCTGGCGGTGCGCCCCAAGCGGATGCAGGCCATCCAGTTCTCGGGCGGCGAACCGACCCTCTCCCCCCACTTTTTTGACGCCTGCCGGATGGCGAAGGAGCGCGGTGCCAAGATGATCCAGGCCGCCACCAACGGCATCCGGTTCGCCCGGGAGGAGGGCTTTGCGGAACAGGCCGCCGCCGCGGGATTGAACGCGATCTACCTGCAATTCGACGGCGTGACCGACGAGATCTACGAGGCCACGCGAGGCGTGAAGGGGCTCTGGCCCCTCAAGCTCCGGGCCGTCGACGCCTGCCGCCGGGCGGGCATCCGCGTGACTCTGGTTCCGACCCTGGTCAAGGGGGTCAACGACCACCAGGTCGGGGACATTCTCCGCTTCGCCATCCGCAACCTGGACGTCGTGGTGGGGGTGGCGCCCCAGCCCGTCGCCTTTACGGGGCGGGTGGACGAGGCCGAGCGAGTCGCCCGGAGGTACACCTCCAGCGACCTGGCCGTGGACATCGAACGGCAGACGGGACTCCTGGTGGCCAACCGGGACTGGTATCCCTTCTCCATTACCGCCCCCTTCGCCCGGGTCGTCGACAACGTCCTCGGCGAGGACTCCAACGGCTTCCTGCCCATGGTCTGCAACTCCCACCCCGACTGCGGCGTATCGGCGTTCCTCCTGGTGAACCAGGAGACGGGGGTCTCGGTGCCGGTGAACGAACTTTTCGAGATCGACCGGACCTTGAGGCTCATCGACGAACTCGGACGCAAGACGGGAGAGCATCCGTCGCGGCTCTACGCCACCGCCCAGTTCTTCTCGATCCTGCTCAAGACCTTCCGCCCGGAGCGCGCTCCCGAGGGCCTCCGGTTCCTGGAGCTTGCCAAGACCATCGACGCCATCTCGGGCAAGCGCATCATGGGTATCGCCAAAAAGCGCCGCTACCACTGGCGGCTCCTGCTGGTCGCCTCCATGCACTTCATGGACGCCTACAATTTCCAGGTGGACCGCGTGAAGCGCTGCACCATCCACTACTCGGCTCCGGATGGGCGCATCTACCCCTTCTGCACCTACAACTCCGGCCGCGTGTTCAGGACGGACGTGGAACGGGCCCACAGCGTGCCCAAGGAAGAATGGCTGAAAACCCGCGGCGGCCGGTACGTCACGGAGGGGTTCGAAGGCTGACGGCGACGGGCCTTCAAAAGCTACGGTCGCGCCGGTGCCTGCGGCACCCTGCGATCGGTCACGCCGGCGCAGGTCATGAAGGACGCTGGGGACAGGCCTCTGGGGGCGCTTCGCGCCTGCCTGCTCTCGCAGACAGGGCCCACTCGCGTCG
>CAZDOY010000097.1:3678-6043 GCA_964507185.1 uncultured Thermoanaerobaculia bacterium | reverse complement strand
GCCCCGTTGGCTTTCGTTCCTTTGCCGTTTCCTTTGCCGTTTCCGTTTCCGTTTCCGTTTCCGTTCCCGTTCTGACCGTTGAAAAACCGCACCGAAATTGGAACGTAACGCCCGAACCGTTTCATACCCACGAAGCCCACAACGCCCAACAGCATGAGGCCCAGGGACACCCGGTCGTCCTGCCAGATCACAGCGGATAGCGCCAGCAGGCAAAAAACCAGCGACGCGCCATAAAGGATCAGAACGGTACGCCGGTGGCTGTAACCCATCTCCATGAGCGCATGATGGATGTGAGCCTTGTCCGCGCTGAACATGGCCACCATGGCCGAGGGCCGGAAGTTCCTTTCCTGGATCATGGTCCGGACGAGGCGCCTCGTCATGGTGTACAGCGTGTCCAGCACGGGTATGCCCACAATCAACATCGGGATGAGGAGGGCTAAGACGGTCGTCCTCTTGCTGGACCCTTCGACGGAGAGAATGGCCAGAATGTACCCCAGAAACATGCTCCCGCAGTCTCCGAGAAAGATGCGGGCGGGATGAAAATTGTACTTCAGAAAGCCAAGAAGCGAACCCGCCAGTGCCGCGGACACCAAAATGACCATGGAGCGGCCGTTCACCATGAGCGAGATGATGAAGATTGTTGACACCGAAATGAAGGCAACGCCACCAGCCAGCCCGTCCAGCCCGTCGATCAGGTTGAAGGCGTTCGTCACGCCCACGATCCACCCTGCCGTCAACGGAATCCACAACCAACCGATCTGCACCGGGCCGTAGAAAGGAACGGTGAGCTTGTGGACGCCCACGGCCCCCCAGAACATGACAAGGAAAGCTGCGATGATCTGCACGCCAAATTTCAGCCAGACGCTGGCACCCTTCGCGTCGTCCCAGAGCCCCAGAAAAAACACAATGGCAGACCCGACCAGAAAGGTCAGCCAAAAATAGTGCTGGGCGAAGAAACTCGCACGGATCCTGGCGTCGAACGTCAGCGCCACCACGGCCAGGCCGCCCATGGTGGCGAAGATGGCCGCACCGCCCAGGCGGGGGATAGGATGATCGTGCACCTTTCGGACGCCCGGGTTATCCACAAAGCCCTTGCGGTTTGCCAGGCGGATCATGACCGGCGTCAAAAGCAGCGTCAGCACCAGCGATAAGAGAAAAAGGACCAGGGGCTCTAACATCGAGCCTCCTTACGGAGCACAGCACCCATCGAAAGCACCCCCTTCATCCACTCCAGATATCGGCCGGCCCACGCACTTCTGCTGAATTCCCGTCCGACGAATTCACGCCCGGCCTGGCCCATGTTGTTTCGTTGCTCGTCATTGTGCGCCAATTGGAGGGCGGTGTCCAGCAGCGCGCGGGCATCACCCGGGGCGATTCCGACACCCGCCCCTGCCTGCTTCAACACGTCCAGAGCCTCTCCCTTGACGCCCAGAATGATCGGTTTTCCGGCCGCCATGGCTTCAAACATTTTGGACGGCAAAACCGTCCTGAACAGCGGCGACTCCTTCAGGTGAACGACGACCACGTCGCTCGCACCCACAATGTCCCTGGCCGCCTCCCGCGGCACGAGACCGGTAAAGGTCATATTTGTCAAGCCAATAGCCTCGGCTCTCTGGCGCAACGCACCCAACTCCGCGCCATCCCCCGCGACCATAAAGTGTAGCGGGGCGCCTTCCCTGCGGGCCATCTCCGCCGCTTCCACAAGGACGCCTATCTGGTGCGCCATCCCCACGGTGCCCACGTAGCTGACCAGAACGGCACCAGAATCGATACCATACCGGCCGCGTATGAAGCGACCGTCCAGGTTCGTCCAGTCCTCCATCACCACTCCGTTAGGGAGAAACGCGCATTTCTCTCTCGAAATGCCCCGTGAATCGAGGTTCTCGATGAATGTCCGCGTCACGCACGCCACCCCCGCGGCCTTATGGTAGAGGTGCAGTTCGAGTTTCTCTACCATCTTCAACAGGAGAGAATTCCTGACCGCCCCTACCGCCGCGATGGAATCGGGCCAAAGATCCCTCAGTTCGAAGATCCAGGGCGTTCTCTTGAACGTACCGGCCAGCCACCCTGACACGGCGCAGAAAAACTGCGGGGAGGTCGCGATGATCACGTCGAACCGTCCCAGCCTGAGGCTCCGCCAAAGGGAGGTAGGTACGAAGGACAGGTAGTTGGCGATCCGGCGTACACGGCCCCTGTTGGGCGCGAGATAGGTCCACACGCGGTGGACTTCTATCCCGTCCATGGTCTCGCGCTGGTACCAGCGGCTCCGGTACCCTTCGAACGGCCTCCCGATGGGATGGCTTGGAATGCACGTGACCACGTGGACCTCGTGACCCTGGCGGGCCAAGGCCGCCGACAGCTCGGT
>CAZDOY010000097.1:0-3668 GCA_964507185.1 uncultured Thermoanaerobaculia bacterium | reverse complement strand
CTCGTGCCCCAGCCGAACCCACTCTCGGCAGTTCTCGTACGTCCTGTTGGCCGGGGCATTCACCTCGGGCGGAAAGTAATGAGTCAGGAACAAAATCCTCAACGGCGCCGCCTAAGAAAGAGCCACATGCCAGCTCGCATCGAGCGTATCCCTAATGTCCAGGTCCGCCGTGAGACAGGCCCGTTCCACCTCTACGCCGAAATCGGGGTGATAGGGCGACCGCTCTACGGCCCAGCCGAACCCGTCGCCCTTCACCCGTGCGATTTCGCCGGCCCCGTCTTTGATAACCATGATCCCGCCATTGTCTTTCACCGAAAGCCCCGGGGCCAAGTGAAGATGGAGGGACGCCCGATGTGTTCCCCTTGCCTTCACGAAATCGGCGAACGCTATGCCCGCGGTGCTCAGCCGCACCGATCGCCGGTGAACCACTGGCGCCAGAAACCGCCCCGGCCCCGCGTACCCGCCGAAGGCGAGCAACCCCCCGTCATCCGACTTCTGTAAACCACCCTGGAGCGGTTGAATTCGTCGCCCGCATCGGAAGGCGCTCCAGAGTTCGCTCTGGTCCCGCCCGTCCACGGTGAGCGTATTGTGCGCCGCCGTACCCCGGTCCCAGGCCCTCTCGGGGCCCTCTTCGTAGGTGAAGGTCCCCGTGTCGGTGAAGACCCGCCTTCCCCGGTTGCTCATTTCGAACGACAGGGCGTCGGCGTGCCCATGACCGGGCTGGTGGTCCGGCCCGATGGAGCCTGCGTCCATCACCAGGTAGAAGCCGTCTTTTCTCATGCCGAAGTACCCGGCATCGGGAAAACACACGTTGTCGGAGTCAACGGCCCCATCTCGCGGCGTGTCCCACTGGCGAACCAGCTCGTCCAGGCTCGCGGCGCCGGACAGCGTGCAGTCGTTCAACAGCGCCCAGCCCCCGTCGGGATGAACGAGAGCCCCGAGAGCCCCCAGCATGCGCCGTCCCCTGCCGAGGCAGGCCTCCTCTACGCGCCGGCCCTCAGCGCCCCCCACGTCACGGGCGACGTCGGCGAGCCGAAGCAGGCCTTCCGCCAGGATCGCCTGGTACATGGGACTGCGTTCCTCGTGGACGCCGTCGGGCAGGATCTGCCTGTCGAGCTCGCCCAGGAGGAGCCGCGCCCCGTCCTGAAGCCATGGCCTTGAATCGGGAGTATCGAGCCTGAGCCCCGCCCAGACGAGCGTGACGGCGTTCTCCAGAAGGTGGTTGGCTTGAAGGTGGTATTCGACTTGATCCAAAAGGGCCCGGGTCTGGCGGGCCAGGCTCTGAAGAATGGCCAGTCGTGCCTCTTCCGGAATGTCTTGGTGCGCCAGCAACCACTCGATCCATTCCCGGATCCTCAGCGACAGGGGATAGGGTTCCCAGCCGGGACCGGACAGCGGCGGATTGCAGTCGAGCCAGTCCAGGATGAGGCCCAGGGCACTCCCAGGGTCCAGCCCCCAGATGTACTGAAAATAGTGGAGGTGGTAGATCCACAGCCTGTCGGCGCCGGCGGGGCACCACCGGTCATCGCCCTCGAAAGGCCAGCGCCTGTTCAGAAAGGTGAAGCCGTCGCCGTCGAAAGCCTTCAAAGACGTCCCGCACGGCGGCACACCCTTTCGCCCCTTCAAGCGGACCCATGCCGGCGCAGGCGGAACAGAGGGCCTGAGGACCCGCCGTCCGATCCGGTTGGTGATCTGGACGGGGCGCAGATACCGGACGGTGTGAAAGGTCCGCAAAAGGTTCATCGCACAGGCCGGACTGCTTTCACGGTCGTTCGTCTTCCGTCACCGACGCTCCAATCGTCCATGCCAGGCGTTCAGGCCCCGGCCACCCAGGACACCAGTTCGGCAGCCACCCTCACCGCGGCCCTTCCGTCCCACAGGGGAATGGTCTTGCCGCGCCGCCACCTGCCATGCACGGCCTCGGCAAAGGCGGCTCTGATCCTATCGGGATCGTTGCCGACGAGGCGGCTCGTACCCAGCGACAGGGTCACGGGGCGCTCGGTATTTTCACGCAAAGTGAGGCAGGGGACATTCAGCACGGCCGTCTCTTCCTGCATACCGCCCGAATCGGTCATGACGAGCCGTGCGTCGGCCATCAGCGATAGGTTCTCGCGGTAAGGCACCGGATCGACGGTCTTAAGCCCCGTCGCCCCCCCGAGCAAACGGGACAGGCCATTTCGCACGATGGCGGCGCGCGTCCTCGGGTGCATGGGCATCACCAGCGGAAGAGCCTCTGACAGGTCCACAAGAAGCGAGAGCATGGACTCAAGCACCACCGGATCGTCCACGTTGGACGGCCGGTGCATCGTAACCAGGCCGTAGCCTTTCGGCTCCAATCCGAATTTCTCGCACACCGAGAGATTGCGTGCAGCCCCCAGCTCGCCCATCAGCGAGTCGATCATCACGTTCCCCACCAGCCGCACCTTGCCGTCGGGTATCCCCTCTTTCTCGAGGTTCTCCACGCCGCTTGGTTCGGACACCAGCAACAGGTCCGAGATGGCGTCCGTCAGCACCCGGTTGATCTCCTCCGGCATGGTCCTGTCGAAGCTGCGCAGGCCGGCCTCCACGTGCGCCACGGGCACCCCGAGCTTCACGGCGGCCAGCGCGCAGGCGACCGTCGAGTTCACGTCGCCGAACACCACCGTCGCCGCCGGGCGCTCCTGCATCAGGTGCGCCTCGTAGCGCTCCAGGATCCGCGCCGTCTGCGCACCGTGGGTCCCGGACCCCACCTCCAGATTCACCGCCGGCTCCGGAATCCCCAGCTCTTCAAAAAAGACGCCGTTCATCCCGCTGTCGTAGTGCTGGCCCGTGTGCACGATCCGCGGCACCAGCACCCCGCCCCTTTCCAGCGCCCGCACCACCGGCGCCAGCTTCATGAAGTTGGGACGAGCACCCGCGATCAGGTCGATGGTAGGGTTAGGCATGGGCATACTGACCGCAGACCGCGGACGGCGGACCGCCGCAAGGCGCAGGTGCTTTCTGAGAATGAGGCGCAACACACCAAGGGTGCCGATTATCGGTACTCAATATCGTCCTCATGAGCCGACCGGCTTCCACCGGCCAATACTCTTTTCATGGCTTGTATCTTGGCTGCCAAAGTATGGCTTGAACGATTCAACCGCGAGAGGGAAATACTCTCGGTGGCAAGCTCTCGCATTTGGGTAATCCGCAAGCATGCTACCGTTTCAACCAGGGATCGGAGGGCTATACTCAAGAACCGTGCTTGCGCGGCGTCGCTTTGCCCGGTTGAACCCTCCGCTATATTCAGCGATATGGACGTACCGGCGCGAAGCAACTGTGATTTAAGATTGAAGTCTTCGCTTTTCGGAAGTTTGGCGGCGAGGTCGTAAAGCTCATCTAGATATTCAAGCGACAGTTTCCATATCTCGAGCCCCTCAAATTTGTAGGGCCGAATATCATTCATCTCTGTTTCTTTCATCAGCATCTATCTTGGTCCGCAGTCCTTATTTTTGTCCTTGGCGGTCAGCCGTCCGCGGTCTTTCCCCCCGGCCGTCTGCCGTCCGCCGTCCGCGGTCTTTCCCCCCGGCCGTCCGCAGTCAGCGGTCCGCGGTCAGCCCGCCCCGCCCCACTTCGAAGGCCCCCCCCTCCCTGATACTCCTCACCGCGAGCATGCTCGCCAGCGTGGTCGCCCTCAGCTCCGCCCATGA
>CAZDOY010000096.1:0-6072 GCA_964507185.1 uncultured Thermoanaerobaculia bacterium | reverse complement strand
ACGGTGAAACACCCAGCGATAACAAGGACTCCAACGATGAAGCACCATCGACCGAC
Source organism: uncultured Thermoanaerobaculia bacterium (assembly GCA_964507185.1). GTDB lineage: Bacteria > Acidobacteriota > UBA4820 > UBA4820 > DSQY01 > CAVRTJ01. The sequence continues at coordinate 6,016 of CAZDOY010000096.1, read as the reverse complement.
CGTGTCCATGGGCCCGCGCTTCGACTTCAGAAGTTTGGTAAATTGATCGGCCGCCTGTGCAACCGAAGATTGGTCGCCGGCGAACGGGACGGGGCGTGGTCCCCTGGGGTGTGCATCGCCGGGCTGGACCACGATTACAATTTCGTATTGACGGATGAAGAGACTTACGAAAGCTATCAGCAGGAACATGGCCGCCGACAGGATCGTCGCGAGCGTGAAGTCGGACCCCATTTGGCTGAAATTCATCGCCAGAATCAGGAACCAGACAATCGCCGAGAGGAGGACCTTGATGTGGTTGGGCCTGCTGTGAATGACCAACGGCGCCCCGCAGTCCGGGCAGCTCAAGTCATATTCTGCGACGCGCGGGCCAATCCTGACCTTGTCCCTGTAATGCAGATCGCCATCGCACACCGGACAAGAAAAATGGTGCGTCCTTCCCTGCCAAGCGTTCACACGGGTCATGGCGTCACCCATCAGCCGGCCCCCTCGGCGCTGGTCGGACTTTCCGGGAACACCTGCCGGTAGGCCGTGAAGAGGGCGGCCATCATGATCGGCCCGACGAAGAAGGCGCCCACGTAGCAGGCGAGCACGCCCGCGAAGCCGAGAATCATATTCAGCAGGAAGAGGAGGATCAGACCCCCGATGTTGTGCCAGGCACCGCGGAAGCTCGTTTTGACCGCCGGCCAGGCCCTGAGCCCGCGGTCGACGATGAGGGGGTAGGCGAAGGTGAAGAAGAGCCCCACGAGGAAACTCACCAGCATCAATACGAACATTGCCAGGAACTCGACGCCGATCATCGATGCGATGACCGATCCGCGCGCCGCGCCTGCGCCGGCTGAATGAATCGCCGTTGAAGCGAACACGACAAAAAAGACGATCATGACCGGCACCATGATGAGCAGCATGGGGACGATCATCATCAGCGTGGCAATAAGGCTCTCGACGAAGTAGGAAAAGCCCTTGAAGAGCATGTCGAAGGAGACTTTCGTCCCTTCCGCCTTCCTGAACAGGCAGAAGTAGAGGCCGCACATCATGGGGCCCAGCAGGATCGCAAATGGAACCGCGCTGCCGAGGAGCATGCCCACCAGGTAGATGAGCAGGAAGAGCCAGTACTGGTCCTTGATGAGCCGCCAGCCTTGGCTGTAGCACTCAAGCGGTTTCACGGCGTGGCTGCGAAAGGGGTTCGTCGTGTTCTCCAAGCTGACCTCCTCAGTAGATTTTGCGGACAAGATGTTTGTGCCTCTCTTCATTCTTTGTGGTCGCTTGGCCTTCGGCCGGGCGTGCCCTTGGGTCAAGAATTCGGATTCGCCCCTGCCGAGCTCGCCCTTTTAATCCTTCGCCCCGTCGATGACCTGTTCCACCATGTGGCGGACGTCGGGGCTGAAGCGCGAGAGTTCTTCGTCGGTGACAAGGCCGAGGCGCCGCATGTGGAGCAGGCTGGGCAGAAGGGTCGAGCGTCGCAGGTCGTCGAAGGCCCGGCCGAGTTCTTCGTCTCTCTTTTCCAGGATTCGGTTGACGGCCTTGTACCGCTCGTAGCCGCTCTTGTCCGCCTGGGCGGCCAGACGGGTCACTTCGGCGAGGACCCGCTCGCAGAAACGCTCCAGCGCGATCGGATGAAGCTTTTTGAAGATCTTCCAGTCGGATTCCGTGCCTTTCACCGCCATGGGAGATTCCCTTCTTTGTCTTTCCTGATGCCCCTTCATCTGGAGTTTACCACCTCCTCCGCGCTTATAACAGAAGGGGCTTCTTTGAGCGAGACTTTCCGGATAAGCAACAAACACTAAATGCAAAGACATGACCTTTATTGAATAGCCCGACCCAAGTCAATAGTTCTGTATTGGTCCCCGGAATTCCCGGACAAGCCGCCATGGGTCGGCAGGGAACGCCCGAAAGCGCCTCCCCGACCGGGCCTTGATCCTGATGGGTGACTGGTGCGCGTTCAGCATATCGCGACACCGCAAGCCCGACAACGGGGGCGCGCAGCCATCGAAGCTCCTGCGACCCGGCCTTGTGCAATGGCCACGGGTAGTGCGGCAAGAACTCTTGGCCGCGGGGGAGAAGAATGCCTGTTGACAAGGGCCGCCCGATGGGAATCCCGCTCTTCTCATTGACCCGGGGCCAGACCGGAGACACAATGCTAGCACTGTGTCTCCAGCGGGATGCTGGCGACCCACTGACCAGGGGGTGAAGGGTGGGTGTGATGGGAAAGGCGCTCGGGGTTGCGGCCGCGGTCTTCTTGGCGGGCATGACGGGGATTGAGACGTTCGGCCAGATCACGTCTGGCGAAATCGCCGGCAGGATCACCGGTGAGGGCGGCGCGCCGGTGGCGGGGGCGGTCATCTCCGCGACAGGCCCGTGTCTTCAAGGCCTCCATACGACCGTCACAAACGACAACGGGACCTTCGACCTGCTCCAGCTACCTCCTTGCGAGCAGGTGACGCTGACGGTCTCCGCGAAGGGTCTGGCGTCCGTAGTGCGCAGAGGCCTGTCCGTCAAGTCCAACACGGTGACTACCCTCTCGATCGTCATGGGTGGCGGGGACGTAATGACCGTGGAGCCCTCCGCGCCCATGGTATCCACGCGCCAGGCGGAAACGCCGCTGGTCCTGCCCGCCAAGGAGATCGAGTCCCTGCCCGTGCTGGGCGAATTCCAGGACCGTTCCTACCAATTGCTCCTTTACCAGACGCCCGATTCAAGCCACTCCCGCCGCGCCGGGAATCCCGCAGTGGGAGGCGCAACGGGCACGGAAAATATCTACCTGATAGACGGCATCAAGACGAACGATCCCGTCACCGGCGAATGGGGCACCGGCTTGAACATCGCTTTCTTCCAGAGTCTGGACTCCACCGTCTACGGGGTGGAAGCCCAGGGTGCGACCTCCACCGGGGGATACTTCAACATGGTCACGCAGTCCGGGAGCGACGAATGGCACGGCAGTGTCTTCGGCTGGTTCACCGCGAGCGGGATGACGGCGCGCATCAACTCCAACGACTTCGAGGTGACCCAGGACCAAGATTGGCGAGCCCAGGACTACGGATTCACTCTGTCGGGCCCCATCGTCAAAGACCGCCTCTGGTTTTTCGCGGGCGTCAACCCCTACCACCGCTCCGACGACAACAAGGGGTACGATATCGAGGAAAGCTTGAGGGACTCCACGACGCTGGCGCTGCCCTACGATTACTCCAACGAGACCAACACCACGACCTACATCGCCAAGCTCACCTGGCGTATCTCGGACAACCACCGGCTGGAGATGGAGACCTTCGGCGACCCTTCACGGCAGGATCTGCACGAAGGACCCACGCCCACGCTCTTCCCAGAGGCAATCAACAGTCGGAGAGATGTGGGCAGTTCCAACATCGGCCTCAAGTGGTACGCCACCTGGACCCCCCGCTTCTTCACCGGCGCTCACCTCGCCTTCACCCGGCGCCACAACGACCTCTTGCCCACGGGCGTCGCCATGGACACCCCACTCCTGCAGAGCCAGGATTGGAACCGAAATCTGGCCGTGAGCCCGGGCTTCGGCAAGTACACCTACGACGACCGTAACACCGACCAGCTCGGATTCAAGGCCACCTGGCTCCCCACGGGGGGTGTCCACGAGATTTCTTTCGGGGGCGACCTGGAAAACTCCAATTGGACCCAAACCTCCGACTACACGGGCGGCTACTTGGAACGCGTCAAGGGCCAGGCCTCGGGGCCCATCACTGCGCCCTCGAGCTACAAGAATTGGTACATTACGACCCTGCAGAACCCAAAGCTCAAGGTGACCGGGAGCTACGGGGCCCTCTATGTTCAAGACCGCTGGACCCTCAGCGACGTCCTTACCCTGACGGCCGGCTTGCGTTGGGAACTAAACCGGGTCCGGAGCCAGTACGGCAACACCCTCTCCCTCCAGGACTGGTCGCCCCGTTTAAGTCTCGCGTGGGACGTGTTGGGCAACGGGAAAAGCAAGCTCTACGCCACGGCGGGCCGCTATTTCGAGCGGGTGCCCCTCTATTTGGGCAAGGCTCTGGACGCCGGCCACGCCTCCTACAAGGATACTTACGTCTGGGGCGTCTTGACCTCCCACACGGCCTACAACCCCGCCCCCGCCTTTGCCCTCGGGGGCGTGGAAAACCAGTCCCAAGACGAGTACGTCCTCGGTTTCCAGTGGGAGCCCGGCCCCAGCTGGAGCCTGACGGCCCGGGCCGTCTACCGCGAGCTCAACCGCCTCTTGGAAACATCGTCCTACATCAATCCCGCCACGGGAGCCGTGGACTACATCATCCTCAATCCCGGCTACCAATGGTCGCCGCTCCAAAATTCCTGGAGGGGCAACGTGCCCGATTTCGCGCCCTTCCCAAAGCCTGTCAGGCGCTTCCAGGCCCTTGAGCTGATTGCGGAGAAGCGCTTCACCGATCACTGGTTCCTGCAGGGCAGCTACACGCTCTCCAGCTTGAAGGGCAACACCGCAGCCGGGTACGACCGGAGCACTCCGGAGCTGACCCCCAACGCCACCACCGAGTGGGATATCCCGAGCGCGCGCTGGTCCAGAAACAGGTACGGCTACCTGCCCACCGACCGCACCCACATGATCAAACTGATTTCCGGCTATCAGTGGGAAAACGGTCTCCTCGTAGGCGGCTCCCTGCGCGCGGACACGGGTCGCCCCATCAACCGCATCGCCGATTGGCCCCAAAATGACCCGGGCTACGGAAAGATCTTCGTTACGCCCAGGGGCGAGGCCGGGCGTCTTCCCTCCACGCTGACCGTCAATCTCCACGTGGAGTACGCCATCAAGATCAAGCGTTCCGACCTCACCCTTTTCGCCGACCTGCTCAACATCTTCAACAAACAGTACGAGTTCACCGTGGAGGAGACCTTCTATCAGACCAAGGCATACTGGAGCGACCCCAACATTATCAACAACAGCTGGGGGAAGACCAGGAAGAGAACCGCCCCCCGCGCGGGCGCGGTCGGCTTTCGGTGGAGCTTCTGACGCCGGTTCTTCTGTGGAATTCCGGCGACACAATACCTATCTTTCTCTTTCTTCTTTCGCACGGCCCTCTGTTTCATCGGATGAGCCTTCGAATCGAGAATTGTGTATCGTTTTCTCCGAACCGGGAACGCTAATGATTCCTCTACGGACACTCGGAGCGCAGGATGCTGACCTGGTCGCCGACCGCGTAAAAGGCGCCGTCGTCGTAGGTCAGGCCGTACACCTGGTTGGCCGACGGGGGAGATGCAGGCGTCCAGTTGATCCCGTCGACGCTGACGAGCGCCGGTCCGCTGCCGGCCAGCACGGCGACACCGTCCCCCTGGGCGACCGTATAGTAGGCATCGTACGAATCCTGGGCCACATCGATCGCCGTCCACGAGACGCCGTCCCGGCTCGTCAGGACGGTCCAGCCGCCCACCGCGATGAAGCCGAGGGGCCCGTACGAGACGTCCTCGAGGTCTGCGCCGGTGCCGGAATCGCGGCGGTGCCAGATGATCCCGTCGGGGCTCGTGAGTACGACGCCCCCATAGCCCACCGCGACGAATTTCTTCCCGCTCCATACCACCTTGGTCAGCCCGTGCTTGTTGTGGATCCCTCTCCGGCGCCGGGTCCAGTGGCGGCCGCGGTGGCTGGTATAAATGAGCCCGCTGTCGCCCACGGCCACGAAACGCCTTTTTCCGAAGGCCACTCCCGTGAGCCAGCCCGGCCCCGGAGCGGCCCGTTTCACTTTCCACGTCCGCCCGTCCTTGCTTCTGAAGACCGTCCGTTCATCCGCGACGGCCACGAAGCGGCCGTTCCCGTAGGCCACGTCGCTGATGACGTACCCGTTTTCATTCCAGGCCAGCTCCCAGTTCGTGCCGTCCGCGCTCGCCAGGATGAAACCCTGCCCCACCGCGACGAAGCCCGGGGCGCCCCGGGTGATGGCCAGCAGAGGAGCCCGCTCGCCTCCCGTGACTATCGTCCACGCGGCGGCGTCAGGGCTCGCGAGGATCGTTCCCCCGTTACCCGCGGCCACGTACGTGGCACCGTCCCATG
>CAZDOY010000095.1:4356-6072 GCA_964507185.1 uncultured Thermoanaerobaculia bacterium | reverse complement strand
TGGCGCTGGCTGTCGTTGAAGTAGGCCGGCACGGTGATGACGGCCTGCGTGACCTTCTCCCCAAGGTAAGACTCGGCGGCCTGCTTGAGCTTACGCAGGACCATGGCCGAAACTTCGGGGGGGGAGTATTTCTTGTCCCGCACGTCGACCCACGCGTCGCCGTTCTCCGCGGGGATCACCTTGTAGGGGACGGTCTCGATCTCATTCTGGACCTCGTTGAACTTCCGGCCCATGAACCGCTTGATCGAAAAGACGGTGTTGAGCGGGTTGGTGATGGATTGGCGCTTGGCCACCTTCCCGACGAGAATTTCGCCCTTTTCGGTGAACCCCACGACGGACGGCGTCGTCCGATCACCCTCCTGGTTGGGGATAACGACGGGTTGGCCGCTTTCCATGACGGCCACCACGGAATTGGTCGTGCCGAGGTCGATGCCGATGATTTTACCCATGAACAGGTTCCTCCTTTTATTTTTCTTTTCAGGGGTGCGGGGCGCTGTTGGCCCTGAGCACGTTATTAAGATAATACTTGAGTCTTCTTTTGTCAACTAATATGATAAGTGGTCCTGCGTGGCCGGCGGGCTCGGATCCTGCTATGCTTCTCCGGGAGGACTTATGAGCCTGACTTTCACCCCGCTTCATGTCTCACCCGCAGGAGGACGGACCGCCCGCCTGGAAACGCCCCACGGGATCGTGGACACGCCGGTCTTCATGCCCGTCGGCACCCGGGCCTCGGTGAAGGGCATGCCTCCCTTTCTCTTAAAGGAGGCCGGCGCGACCTTCGTGCTGGCCAATACCTTCCATCTGGCCCTGAGGCCGGGCAGCACCAGGATCCGCGACCTGGGCGGGCTTCATAGCTTCATGGCGTGGCCGGGACCTATCCTGACCGATTCCGGCGGCTTTCAGGTGTTTTCCCTGGCACGGCTGCGAAAGGTGGACGAAGACGGTATCGCATTCCGCTCGCCAGTGGACGGCGCGCAGATGTTTTTGAGCCCCGAGCGGGCCGTGGCCATTCAGGAGGACCTCGGGGTGGACATCGCCATGGCCCTCGACGAACTTGTTTCGGGCACTGCCGGCGAACGGGAGGTGGAGGCCGCAACCGCCCGAACCACCCGGTGGGCACGGCGGTGCCGAGACGCTCAGCGGCGAGAGGGTACGGCTCTCTTCGGAATCGTGCAGGGCGGTATGTCCAGGACGTTGCGCCGCCTCTCGGCCGAGGATCTGGGCGAACTGGATCTGCCCGGCTACGCCGCCGGGGGCTTTTCGGTGGGCGAGAAGAAGGCCGTGTTCCGGGACATGGCCGCCTTCACCGCGTCGCACATGCCGCAGGGCAAACCGCGCTACCTCATGGGTGTGGGAACTCCACTGGATCTTGTGGAGGCGGTATCCTGGGGCTACGACATGTTCGACTGCGTCCTGCCCACCCGGAACGCCCGGAACGGCGCCCTCTTCACGTCGCGGGGGGTGATCGCCATCAAGAACGCCGCCCACACCACCGACGCTGAACCGCTCGATCCCCACTGTCCCTGCTGGGCCTGCCGCAACGTCTCCAGAGCCTACCTGAACCACCTCTTCCGCAACAACGATCCGACGGGCCTGGTCCTCAACACGCTCCACAACCTCACTTACTACCTGGGGCTCATGGGACGGATCCGCGATGCCGTCGAACAGGATGCGCTCCCGTCCCTCCGCGCAGAACTCGCCGAGGCGTATCCCGAT
>CAZDOY010000095.1:0-4256 GCA_964507185.1 uncultured Thermoanaerobaculia bacterium | reverse complement strand
CCATCGGCCGCACCGGCGCCAGAGGCGCCTCATGATCGGCCAAACCGTGGTAGCTCGTAAAGCGCAAGAATGAGGGCCGTTGCGGCGGCTTTCCGGCTCCCCCGGTCATAGCCGATCCGCGCTACGCGCCACGACCTAAGGCCGATAAAGACTGGCTGCCACTATCCGTTCCTGGCGAATTCTGGTTGGAGGAATGGCGATACAGCGGTATCATGGTATTCGACTTCCAGGTTCGACAGCAAAGCGGGAGAGAATTCAAGCCGCCGGGGGTTCGAGTGAATTGCGCGAAGGGAGAATCGCCGGTGTCTTATCAAAAACCCAGATATGACCCCGTCCCCTGTGCCGCAAACACCGTAACGTTAGGTGGTAGAAGGAGTCGCGTCGTATCAAGGGCCGGGGTCTTATGCCGCGATGTTGTGTTCCATAGGTCTTATCGAGAAACCATATAAGCACTGTTAGCTGGTTATGAGGAATACCAGGTGACCTTCCTCGATGTGCTTGCCACTTTACCCAATGGTCTCTACGATGCCAATCTCAATTTGGTGACGCTAGACTACTCGCAAGCACGCCTCGATCTAGACCTGAGCATCTGGGTTGGCAGCATGTCCGCTCCCGTCAGCGCTCTTCAAGAGGTGGGGGAAGGGCGGCTGGCGTCACCTGATCTAGGTCGCGGCGCGTCAGCGCTGGCGGGGCACGGGCGCCGGCATCAGGGAAGCCGCACCAAAGGCCTGCCCGCGAATGCCTTCACTGAATGCCGCGCCCTGGCCCGGCACGAGGTGCCGGAGGCGCCGCCGCGACCGCTGACTATCAAAGGCGCGCGCCCTCGGCCTCTTTTCTCCGCGTCTCCGCGCCTCCGCGGTTCGCACCTGGCGGTGCCGGGAGTAGGTGAGTAGGAAATTAGGGAAGTAAGACGTTCGCCGGCCTTCGGAGGCCCGTCCGTCGCCGTCTTTCACTTCCGCCTTTCGCCTTCCAGATCTCCCTTACTCCCATCCTCCCTGTTCATTCCTGCTTCGAAGGCCCTCCGACTACCGTCGTTCAATTCGAAAGTCTCAGTCTTTTCTCTCCGTCTCACTGCCTCACTGTGAAAATCTCTTCTTTCTCTGTGCTCTCTGTGTGCTCTGTGGTGAATATCTTTGGCTTCGAAGGCCTGCCCCCGCCGCCTTCTAAATCCGCAAGCCCAAATCCCAATTCCCCAATACCCTTCAGCCCTTCACGATTCGCTCGCGGAGCGCGGTGATGCGGTCGCGGAGGGCGGCGGCTTCCTCGTAGTTGAGGGCTTCGGCGGCGGCGAACATCTGCTTCTCCAGTTCGGCGAGGGAGGCGGCCGCCTCTTCCGGATCGATGTAGGCGGCCGCTTCGTCGGCCACTTCGGGTACGCCGTAATAGTCCTTCTCGAAGACGCTGGACAGAACCGTGTCGATGTTCTTAACGATGCTCTGGGGCGTTATGCCGTTGGCCTCGTTGTAGGCTCTCTGCTTTGCCCGGCGGCGCTCCGTTTCTTCCATGGCCAGGCGCATGGCCTTGGTGATGCGGTCGGCATAGAGGATCACCTTGCCCTCCACGTTGCGCGCCGCTCTCCCGATGGTCTGGATGAGGGCGCCCCTGCTGCGCAGAAACCCTTCCTTGTCGGCGTCCAGGATCGCCACCCGGCTGACCTCCGGCAGATCCAGGCCTTCCCTGAGTAGGTTGACGCCCACGAGGACCTCCACGTTGCCTTTGCGCAGGTCGCGCAGGATCTTGACCCTCTCGAGCGTGTCGATGTCCGAGTGGAGGTAGGTGACCTTGACTTCGAGTTCCTTGAGATAGGTCGTAAGCTCCTCGGCCATCTTCTTGGTCAGGGTCGTCACGAGGACCCGCTGTCCCCTGCCCGTTACCTCCCGGCACTCCTTGTAGAGGTCCTCCACTTGACCCCTGGCCGGCCGGACTTCCAGTTCGGGGTCCATGAGTCCCGTCGGCCTGACGACCTGTTCGGCGCTCACGCCGCCGGAAACCTCAGTTTCGTAGGGGCTGGGGGTGGCCGAAACGTAAACGATCTGGGGCGCGATGGCGTTGAATTCCTCGAAGGTCAAAGGGCGGTTGTCGAGGGCGGACGGCAGGCGGAAGCCGTAGTCGACGAGGGTCTGCTTCCGTGACCGGTCCCCGCGATACATCGCGTTGAGCTGGGGCACCGTCATGTGGGACTCGTCGAGGAAGATGAGGGCGTCGGTGGGGAGGTACTCGATGAGCGTGGGCGGCGGCTCGCCCGGCCCCCGTCCCGTGAGGTGGCGCGAGTAGTTCTCGACGCCGTTGCAGTACCCGATCTCGAGCATCATCTCCAGGTCGAACTGGGTCCGCTGGGCGAGACGCTGGGCCTCGAGCAGCCTGCCCTGGCCCTCGAGTTCGGCCAGGCGGTCCTTGAGTTCCACCTTGATGGTTTCCACGGCGGCGAGGACCTGCTCGCGGGGCGTCGCGTAGTGAGTGCGGGGATAGATCGTAACGTCCTCCAGCTCTTCGATGATCTCGCCGGTGAGGGGATCGACGCGGAGAATCTGGTCCACTTCGTCTCCGAAAAGGTCGACGCGGACGAAGGTATCCGCATAGGAGGGATAGATCTCTATGACGTCGCCGCGCACGCGGAAGCGCCCGCGCTCCAGGACGGACGGCGTCCTGGTATAGAGCATGTCCACGAGCCGTCGCAGGAGTTTCTGCCTGTCCAGCTTCGCCCCCTTTTCGACGGGGAGCGTCATGCCGTAGTAGGACTCGGGCTCGCCGAGGCCGTAGATGCAGGACACGGATGCCACGATGAGGACGTCCCTCCGTTCCCGGAGGCTTCTGGTGGCCGAAAGGCGAAGCCGGTCGATCTCCTCGTTGATGGTGCTCTCCTTCTCGATGTAGGTGTCGGAGGAGGGTACGTAGGCTTCGGGCTGGTAATAGTCGTAATAGGACACGAAGTACTCGACGGCGTTTTCCGGAAAGAACTGCTTGAATTCGGTGAAGAGCTGCGCCGCCAGGGTCTTGTTGTGGGCGATGATGAGCGTGGGCCGGTTGAGGCGCTCGACGACCGCGGCCATGGTGAAGGTTTTGCCGGACCCCGTGACGCCCAGAAGCGTGGAGTGACGCTGATTTGCAAGGGCCCTGGAAACCAGGGTTTCGATGGCGGCCGGCTGGTCGCCGGTCGCTTCGAAGGGGGCAACGAGCTTGAATTGGTTCTTCATCGAGATTCTCCAGGCAGAGGTGAGTGTAGCATCCGGATGCGTGACGATCGAGTGGACGCCCGGCGGGCATTTTGCCGGCGGCGTCCTTCCTTTGTTATTCTCAACGGAGCGGGAAATCCCGGGTCGACGGAATCCGCCGGGCCGACCGGCCGGCCGCCGCCAGGATCCATGGTCACGGAACGTCATCAAGAAGGAGCTCTCATGACCAGAAGAATCCCCTTCCACGTCATCATTCCCCTCCTGCTTTGCGCGTCTCTGCCCTTCTGCGCCCAGTCGCGGCAGGGTGCCCACGAGTTCAGGATCGGGTACGGCCGCGTTTCGGCCCAAGGGAATACCGGCGAGGTCGACATGAAGGACTCGTCCGCCCTAACCCTCGATTACACGCATTTCTACACGCAGAGGGTGAGCTGGGCCATCGACTACTTTCACACCTCCATGGACGCCCGGAGCCCATCGCCCGTTTTCCCGGGCGCCGCGACTTCGCGAAGCATCCCCATTCACTCCTTCACCTTCGCGCTGCAGTATCACTTCATGCCCGGATCGGAAATTTCTCCTTACGTGGGATTCGGCGCCAACTTCATGTTCGGCCGGTCGTCCTCTTCAAAGTACCTGGTCATGAGCCGAAGGCTGGGCGGGTACCAGATCGTCGCGCCGGCGGGCGGCGTCAGACTGGGTACCGCCTTTCAAGGGGGCGTCACCTGGACGATGCGCAACGCCTTCGTGCTCGACCTGCAGGCGAGCTACCTTGACAACGGCATCAAGGTGGACCACTTGGAGCCACACGGCCATCCGGTTCTCTTCTACACCAGCGCCGGGCACGAGACGCTCCGCGTCAAACCGCTCGTCCTGTCTCTGAGCGTCGGTTTCAGGTGGTGAGCACCCGGCGGTCCGTAAATAAGTGAGCAGGGAATTAGGTGAGCAGGACGCTTGTGGCTCTTCGAAGGTCCGCCCGCAGCCGTCTTGCCTCTACCCTTTTCCTTCTAGCACGCCTGCGCAACAGGCCTCTGCATCCCTGTGAGATCTGGGGCGAAAAAAAGGCGCCCGCTCCAAAGAGCGGGCGCC
>CAZDOY010000094.1:0-6108 GCA_964507185.1 uncultured Thermoanaerobaculia bacterium | reverse complement strand
GCGGCAGTCCCATTGGGAAGGGCTAAGGCCGAAAGCCTAAGGGCTAAAAGGAAGCCCCAAGAAGATGGATTAAACACGCGGGTGCCAGGAAGTGAGAGATTGCTTCGGGGATGCCCTTCGATGGAGCCCTCGCAATGACTGCATTATAGGTCAGAGGGAAGAAGGAAGAGGGAAAAGGTTAGAGGGAAGCTCGGCCTAAAGGCCGGGTTAGAAGTTAGAGGAAAAAGCACCAGCCCATACAGTTATGGGTTATGGGTGTTGGGTTTTGGGTTGTGGTACAGCTTCTTTTTCAAAGGGCGCGAAGCGCCCTGTAGCGGCCGGCGGAAGCCGGCCGACGGCCGATGGGGATCGGCCGCTACAAAGGCAAGCACTTTGCCGGGGTTCAAATCCGCAATCCCAAATCCCAATTCCCAAATTTCTTCAGTTCACTCCCCCCCCGAACTTTTCGGCCATCTCGCGAAAGCGCTCGGTGACCTCGTGCTCGTGCCTCAGTTCGTCCTCGGCGAAGCGGAGGAGGACTTCCTTAAGGTCCGGGTCCTCGCAGAGGCTGGCTGCCTCCTCGTAGCGCAACCTGGCCTGGCGCTCGGCTTCGGCGGCCTCCTGAAAGATTTCGAAGAGTTTTTCTACCTTGTTCATGTTCCCCTCCGGAGGCCCGACGCGGCCGGCCTCTCCCTTGTTCTTATCTCCGTCCGGTCCGGGCCTGGGCGGCCACCTGCGCGAAGCGTTCGAGCACGTCCATGTACGGCTCGATGCTTGGAATGTAATGCCTTTCCTGGCGGCTGTGGGGGCCGATGCCCGTCTGCCCCCACACGACCGCGTTGCCGCCCGGGGCGAAGCGGGCCGAGGTCCCGGCGAGTTTCTTCGACGTGCGCGGCGTCCCGCCCTGCACCGACCTGGAAGCCTCCAGGAGGCGCTTGAGGTGCGGGTTGTTTTTGGGGCAGGCCACACCGGCTTCCAGAACGTCCGTGACGATTTCCAGCTCCTCGGCCTGGCAGTACTCCTGCAAGGCGTACATCAGGGCGTCGACGTCGTCTTCGGGGATCGGCCGGACCTCGAGGCCCAGCCTGCCCTCGGAGGGCGTCACGTTGTAGACGCCTGCCTCGCCGCAGTTGAGGAACGGGAAACGCGCACCGGTCACCCAGCCGTCGGCAGCCTTCCGGGTGAGGCGCCGTGCGAGGATGGCCTGGATGTCCTTTCGCGCTGCGATCAGCCGTTCGGTCATGTCGCGGGGCACGCCGGCCATCCCCGTGTGGGCCTTCTCTCCCCTGGCCAGGAAGGTGAGCCTGACGACGCCGCGGTTGCTCACGCAGATGTCCCCGAACAGCTCGATACCCTTCTCGCCCGTCCGCTCGCCGAGGATCATGAACTCCGGCGTCCAGCCCGCCGTCCGGTGCAGTTCCTTCAGCACGTGGGGCGTGCCGTAGGCGTCCGCCTCGCCGTTTTCCTCGTTGCCGACGAAAAGCAGGTTGAAGGGCGGGTAGGGCGGCCCCTGGGCGATCGCGTTCTTCATCCAGACCATGTCGCTGGCCACGACGGTCTTCATGTCCGCGGTTCCGCGGCCCCAGAGGTAGTCGCCCTCGATCCGGACGTCGAACTGCGTGTCGTTGGGGTCGGGCTCCACCACGTCGAAGTGGCCGCCGATGGTGACGGGTGCGGTGAGGGCGCGGGGAAAGCCCGCCATGACGGAGGGATATTTGCCGCCCTCGAAGAGCCGGACTTCGGCCCCGGCCTCCCGCAGGTATCCCGCTATGTATCGCGCGCACCGCCAGACCTCGTCCAGCCGCTCCCGCGGGCAGTTGGTCACGGAGGGGATGCGGCAGAGGGACTGGGCGAGGTTCAGAACCTCCGAGAGCCTGTCGCGGGCCGTGGTGATCTCCGCGGCGGGTTCCGGCCTGTCGAGACGCAGGGGCGCCGAGGGGTCCCGCGCGCCGGTCTGGCGGAAGCCTTCGAGCAACTCGGCGAGCTTGGCGCCCTCCTCCCCGAGGCCCCTCTGCACCTCAGCGGCCCGCCGCAGGTCCGCCTGGAGGATGGCGGTGCGCGCATCGATCCATTCCTGAATAAGCTCGGGCGGAACGATGCGCCGGCCTTCCGGCGATTTCCCCTCTCCGCCGATGCGCTTTTCGAACCAGCGTCTGGCCGTTTCGGCCTCGCTCGGCCCGCCTTCGGCCATCTCCTTGATCGGCGCAAGCACGTCTCCATAGCCCAGCGCCTCGGTGACGGGGCCGAGGTCGGCGAGCGTCCGCTTGAGGAAGTCCCTCATGCCGATCCGGCCGCCGGAGAACGGGTCCTCGATCTCCGCGCGGAGTCCCAGCCTCGCCGCCGCGTCTTCGTTCCGCCGCGCCCTGACCACGTCGTCCGCGTCGTAGGCGTAGTTCGCCCCGAAGCTCTCGTCCGCGTAAATCCTCAGCATGAGGAGTTCTTTGAAGGCCACCTTGGCGGCCGCCAGCTCGAAGGAATCGCCGCCCTCGTCGGTGCGGACCTCAACCCGGTTCATGGGCAGGTCGACCCGGGCGCAGAGGTTTTCCACCATGAGGGCCTTCTCGGCTTCCTCGAGGCTCGCCTCGCCGCCCGGCCTGTAGAGCCCCTTCTGGTAGAGACCCGCCAGCTGTTCGCTCGTGGCGAAGATGTTGCGGTTGACGGGGTCCACGTCCGAGCGGGCCCTGACCGGCGTCCAGTTGTTGGCGCCGAAACGCACGCCGCGCCTCACCAGGTCGTACGAGATGCGCAGGTAGTCCTGGTGGCTGGCGTAGAGGTAGGGCACGTCCAGTTCGGGCGGGTTCGGGAAGGTGAGGAGTCGGTTGGAGTCGTTGTCCGTCACGACCACTTCGGCGCCGTTCCCAGTCTTCTCCCAGGCGAGCGGGGTCGAGGCGGTGACGGCGATGAAGAGCGGGCAGAAGGGCCTGAGCAGGCGCGTCGCCCGGATCACGGCGTCGGTGCGGAAGTCGATGAGCGTGCGGCCCTCGCGCCGGTGACGGGGCAGGTGGAAGAAGTCCCAGGAAAGCAGGGCCTCCGGATAGGAGTGGTTGGTGTGGATGCCGGCCGTCGCGAGCTTGGCTCCGAAGAGCGCCGCGCACCTGGCGAGGTACCTCTTTTTGGCCAGCGGCCAGCCGTCGGGGATGCTGTCCTCGCCGGGTTCCACGGGACAGGGCAGGTTGCCGTGCAGGGGGAAGAACCGCTCGCCGAAGGCGAGTCCCGTCCGGGCCAGCGCGTTCAGGACCACGGATTCCAGGATGCGGCCTTCCATAACCGTTCCGTGGACGCCGTAGTAGGGGCGGGTCACCACTTCCACCATCCAGTGGAACACTTCCAGGTGGCAGCGATCCCGGGCCCAGCCGTTCATGTGCTCCGCCAGGAGGTAGTCGGCGAAGGAGCGCCGCTTCGGGCCGTACCCGACGACCGTCACGGGCCTGAGGCCGCTGTCCAGGACGTTGAATTCCAGCTCGAGGCCGCTGAGCCCCCCGCCGTAGTGCGTGTCCAGAGAGGCCTCCACGGCCAGCCGGACCTTTTCGCCGAACTTGGACCAGTCGGTGGTTTTCATCGCAAAAGGCGCCCTCCGGTGGGATCGACTCACGAGAATCCCTGCGGCGCTTGTCCCCAGGGACCGGGCCCGCCGAATCAGCCGCCCTGGCTTCGCGGGGTTTCCGGCCTCCCGTTTACCCGATCGCTTCCAGAGCGCTCCACATGCGCTCCGCGGCCCGCCTCGTCTTGTCGGGCGGGAGCGCATAGGAGAAACGGATCCAGCGGGCGCCGTATTCGCTGAAGTAGACGCCAGGCACGACGGCGAGTCCGAAACGCTCGGCCAGGTACGAGCCCATGGCCGCGCTGTCCTTCATGCCGGCCCTGTCCATGAAGTCCCCGAGGTCTATGAAGGCGTAGTAGCCCTTGCCCAGGATGTTGCGGAGCCCCTTCTCCCGGAGGAAATCCCCCAGGACCTTCCGGCTGGCGTTGGTGGGTCCGATGATGTTGGCCGCGGCCTTGTCGAAGCCCATTTCGTAGGCGGCCATGGCGACGGCCTGGCTGTGGAAGGACGGGATGACGCCGTGCGACGCGCGGTTCTGTATGAACTTGACCATCTTCTTGGAAGTCACCAGGTGCGCGCTGCGTACGTTGCTCGCCCCCATGGACTTGGTCAGGCCGTCAAGGATGACGCAGCGCTCGCGCTCATCCGGCTCGAGAGCCAGGAGGAACCGGTTGAGGTCGTGTGGCTCTTCGTCCGTGACCCTGTGGTAGATCCAGTCGAAGAGCACGAAGGGGACGCCGGCGGAGAAGGCCGCCCGGGCGATCTCGATCTGGCGCTCCATGGCGATGGTCCGCCCCGTAGGATTGTCCGGCGAGGTGATCACCAGCCCCGCCACCTTCCGGCCGCCCATGCCCGAAGCCCACTCGACGCAGGCCGCCACGCCCTCGGGTGTGAGCTGCCAGGCGTCGGCCTCCCGGCCGGGTGCGAGTATGACGTTGGCGCCGACGGCGTAGGGGCCCCAGTTGTAGGAGATCCACGGCACGCGCGAGGTGACGACGAAATCTCCCCGCCGGCCGTGGCCGAGAAACTGCATGGCGTCGTAGGCCTTGATGAGCGCGTCCCGTCCGCCCTGGCAGCAGATCACGTTCTCCGGGCCCCAACCGGTGGCCTCGTCCAGCCCCCAGTACCGTTCGACTACGGCCTTGCGGAAGACGGCCGTCCCGAAGGGCTGGTCGTAGCCCGATCCGTGGGCCTTCTGGATGTCGTTGGCCCGGTCCCAGATTTCGGCGGACACGCCGGGAAGGCTCGCGCCGCCGTCGCCCTGGCTCGCGTCGAACTGCTCGCCGTCGGGACAGTCGCGCCTGTAAACGGCCAGCGCGTCGCGGATCTCGAACATCCGCGAACCGGGAATGTTGATCATGGTCGAGGGGCTCTCGTCGAGCCCGGACAGGGCGCCCTTGGGCACCACGAGATCGGGGGTGTCCGCTGCCGCGAGACGTCGCTGTGTCTCAGCCATTCTGGCATCCTCCTTCCAGGATTTTTCGGCGGTACGGCACTATAGTAACCCGTTCCGGGGGCGAGGTGAAGGGAGGGAAATTGGGAAATTTGGGAATTGGGATTTGGCTTTGCAGGAAGGTCTGAAGGAAGAGGGAAAAGGTTAGAGGGTAGCCGCACAAACACATTGGAGATGTCCGCATACGGCCGAGGGATGCCTGCGGCGGCCGCTACAGCGGCTCGTCCCTCGACGCTTTATACATCCGAAATCCCAAATTCCACTTCCCTTTTCCCTTTACCCCCTGACCGCGCCGCAGGCGCTTAAGATTGCTTCGCAGATGCCCTTCGATGCGGTCCTCGCAATGACTGCAAAGTGGGGCTACCGTGCAGGATCGGAGGGTATTCCCCTTCACTTCCTGACTCTTCACTCGATCACGCCCATGCTGCCCATACAAAAAGCCCCGCCGTGTGGCGGGGCTTTCGGAGATCACAATCAGTCTTCCGTTACGACTTGGGCGTGGCGGAAGGAGCCGCGACGGCGGCCGCCTGCGTATCGGGTGCCGAAGGCTGAGCCTCGGGCTTTGCACCCGCATCGGTCTTCGCGGCGGCCTGGGTTGCGCCGGACTTGGGCGCCTCGTGGTTCGAATAGGCGAAGTCCGCCACCTTCATCATGTTGTCGAGGGCAATCTTGATGTCCACATTGCCCTTTTTGAAGAGCACGACCTGCGTCACGATGTAGTAGCCGTTCTTCTGCTGGACGCTGGTTTCCTTCAACTTGACCAGAGGACCCGCCTTGTCCGTCAGCTTCTGCCAGACGGCCCCCAGCTTTTCAGGCGTGATCTTGAAGCCCAGGTTCGAATCGACCTCCTGGTAGGCGGAGCTGTAGTCACCCTTTTGAAGAAGGGTGATGAACTGCTGGGCCTTGGACACGAAGGGATTGGCGCCCTGGGCCCAGAGACCAACCGCGGTGACCAGGATGAGCCCCGCGACAAACGCCGCCTTTGTGGTGCTAAGAAACTTCATGAAACGGTCCTCCTCATCTTTCGTTTGTACGCTGAAAAAAACGCCCTAAACGCTCTGTTTATTCCGCTTACCTGCGTCGAGGCGTCTTGCTCAGTATATAGCAGGACGGGCGAACAGTCAAGGGAGGGGGG
>CAZDOY010000093.1:0-6247 GCA_964507185.1 uncultured Thermoanaerobaculia bacterium | reverse complement strand
TCGAGGACGTCTCGTACGGGCCCCTCGGCTTCATCGCGGTGGGCGGCTGGACCGTTCTGACAAGCCAGGACGGCGCCTCGTGGACGGCCACCGCGGTGAACTCGAACACGCTCGGAAACTACAGGACCGTCGCCCAGGGGGGCGGTGTCGCCGTGCTGGCCGGCAGCGGACCGGCGCTCGTCAGTATCGACGGGATCAGCTGGACGCCTGCATCTCCCCCGTCGGCGAACCAGATCTACGGCCTGACCTACGACGACGGCGCCTTTTACGCGGTGGGCGACCAGGTCAGCATCCTGCGCTCCACGTGCCAGTAGATGCTACATTAGAAGGTGATTCAGGAGGGAGGATGAACTTTGTGATGATCCTGCCGCTCGCCTGTTCGATCATTCTCGGGGCGGTCTACGTCTTCGCGACCGAGGCCTCCGGCTTTTCCAAGTTCCTGGTCCTTCTGCTGGTCGCCGGGTCAGCCGTCGTATGGTTCAGATTTCCTGCGTGGTGGCTCGTCGCCCTCCTCATCGAGGTCGTCGTCAGCATAGGTATCCTGCTCTATCTGAAGGTCAAGTGAACGGCCGAGGCGCAGGAAAGCATTTGGGAATTGGAATTTGGGATTTAAAAAGCGGCGCGAGCGCCAATGAGTGGAGCCCAAATAGCGCACGGCCCATCCAAGATGCCGCTTCGACAGGGAAGGACAGCGTCGTGAACCTTTGCGCATCGCCCTGGAAAAGGAACTCTTCGGCAAGCAAAGAGGAGAAACAAAGGCATTGTGTTCCCGGATTGTATCGGAATCCCGTCCGCGTACGGACAGGGCCCTCCCGTCCAACCGAAGGACGTGTATAATATCGCCATGCCGACAGCCAGGAAGCTTTCACGCCCGCTTGCCAGAGTCCTCCACCTCGCGTTCCTCTCCTTCTTCCTCACGCCGCTCGTCCCATCCGTTGCCGCCGCTCTTGCGCACCTGAAAAACAGGGAACTGAAGGCATTTATCCTGAGCGCGTGTGTATTGGTGGCAACGACCTCGGGTGAACTCATCTTCGCCTTCGGCCTGACGGTTACATGGGCTGTTTACCTCATGTTGCATCTGGCAATTTCGATCGCCACGGGGCTTCTTCTCGTGCTCGCGGGAGGAGGTGGACGACGCGGCTCAGATGCGCTGTCCCATCAGGAAAACGCGGGCTTACCGTCGCTGCCCGCCTGGGGTTTGCTGCTCGCGGTCGCCGCTTCGCCACTGGCGTTGTCGATGAGCTACTTTGCAACGCGGTGGGGTTCCAAGGCAGATCTCAAACCGTCCTTCGCCGGCGTCGTGCTGTTGATCAGCATCGTGGTGTTTCTTCCGATCGGGATCGGGGCGGGATGGGTCGTCCGGAGGAGAAAAATCGGATCCTCGATGGCCACGGCCCTTGCCGTCCTCACTTCCTTCACTGCGGTGCCGCTTCCATTTCTGATTGGGGTAGTCCTGGCGGATACGTTCGGCGAGAAGGTCCTGAAGCTCTCGGAGAATGCGCGTACCGTCTATTATTCCAATGCCGCCATCGTCCAGGGGCTCCTCTTCGCCTCCTTGGTCCTTATAGCCGTATGGCTCTTCTTCTATGTGTCATCGGTCCGGACATTCAGCGCATTCTTTTTCCGGCTCCTGCTGATCGTACCTATCGGCATGGGGTTCTTTTTTCAGCACGTCATGCTCGACAACAGCTATCCGGAATCCTGGCACTACCAAAGGGGTGTCAAAGAACTGGGGCGGCGCGACTGGGAGCAGGCCGCCAGGACCTTCAAATGGACCGTGAAAAGGCGACTGTCCTACCCGACCAACGCGACGGACATTGAGAATCTCTTCATTATCGCGCTGTCTACGCGGGACGTTCGGCTCTGGAAGACTGCCGAAGACTGTGCCGACCGCTTTCGGGGCTATTCGTCCGGCATCGCCATTCTTGATGACGGGGCGCACGGCGTCCCGTCACCTCTGCAGCACATAGACACAATTATGCTCTCTCTTCCACCCGTCAAGCCGCGGACGTACCTCAACAACGACTGGTGTGCCTTCATTACTGCCGTGGCCGGATCCCTCCCGAAGGCCTCGGAGACCGAACTCCTCTTCCGGCTAAGGTCCTTGTCCTCTTCAGCAGGCAAAATCAGCCTTCCCTCGAACGGGGACGTCGTCGATTTGAGAACGGCCGCGGCTTTCTATGGTCTGGCCCCCGTCCCGGTCCACTTCGACGATGTGCGCCAAAGCCTGAAAGACGGCGTTCCGCTGCTCTTCGAGGACCCGGTCAGGGAGACCTGGGGCGTCATCGTAGGCTTCGATCCGCAGACAAGGGCGATCCTGTGGTATGACTACGCTTCGTACAACCGTGGCCGGAGCAGTCCCCTCAGCCGTCGGGAGATTCAGAGGATAGTGTCGGGCAAGGGCGGTGCATCGGGTGGAAAGA
Organism: uncultured Thermoanaerobaculia bacterium; assembly: GCA_964507185.1. Taxonomy (GTDB): domain Bacteria; phylum Acidobacteriota; class UBA4820; order UBA4820; family DSQY01; genus CAVRTJ01. The sequence goes on along the minus strand of CAZDOY010000093.1, from coordinate 3,824 downwards.
AGCGGGTTTACGCCGAGACGATCCGGGCATCCTTCCTTCCGCTTCTGCGGGAGCGGATGCTCGCCGACGCTGATACCCTCTTCGTGCTCCGGAAGAACCCGACCGAGGAAGAGAAGCACGCACTGGACACATGGATAAGGAGGGATCTCGCCCGCAGGGCCATAAAGGCCGGCGATGCGGAGCGTTTCCGGGCGCTCCTGTCGCCGCTTCATTCGAAATACGGCTGGGCTAGAGCCATGATGATCCTGCCGGACACGGTGGACGCTCCCGAGGGTCGCGGGGCCGCGTCCTCGCCCCTGACGGATGACCTGGTGGACAGGATGGACATCTGGACTCTCAGGTTCGTCGCCCGCCGGCTCCTGAGAGACCTGCCCGCGGATCCAGGCACGGCCTTCCACGTCTTCCAGCGGCTGGCCCGGTACGATCGCATCCATGGCTGGGTGAGCTACTGGCTCATGCACATGGCCTCGAAGACCGGCGACGAAGGTCCGGCAGTAAAAGGCGCCCGCAGGTACGCTCGCAACAATGGCTACAGTTCCGGCTCCGTCCAGACCGCCCTCGGGGACCTGGCGGCTTTGCGGCACCCGGGCGGCCCCGCGAAGCAGGAGATGGCCCGACTGGTCGGGCACCTGCCTCTCTTTGTCGAGGGTCGCGACGACATCTCGCACCTCTTGCTGTGGAGCCCTTCGTACTGTGCGGCCAAGGCCGTTCTGGCGGCATCGCCCAGGAGCAGTGCCCGGTGGTGGAAGCGGGCTGTCGATCTCGAGCCGACAAACGCGGCATACCTCCTCAACTACGCCGACATCTTGTCCTCAATGGGGTTGAAGGAGGAGTCCGGGCGCATGGTGCGCCGCGCCTCTTCGCTGGGGGTTGGAGCGAGATCATGACATCTCTCGCCGTATTTTTCGCATCGCTCTTCGGAACGCCGGCCGTCGGGAGCTGGTTTCTTCCCTCCCCGGAAGGGCGGGCCATAAAAGAGCTGCGGTTCACCTGCATTGCGGCGGCATCGGGGCTTACGACAGGCCTCTTCATTCTTTTGCTGGCCGTGCCGGTCTCGTGGAAGGCGGCGACGGCCGTCTGGATGGTCTACCTGACCGGAACCTCGATCCTGCTGGGTATCATTGCTCAGATCTGGCAGGTACCCGCACCCGGGCGATCGGCCCGCCCAGGGAGGAGAGGAAGCGCATGGATTCCGGCGCTCTCCTTCTTTATCTCCGCATTCATCGCAACATTTGCGCAAATAGCGGTGGCGGCGGTCCTCGCCGGCTTACCGGCCGGGCTCGGAGCGCCGATCAAGGATCCGCAGGACTTCTTCAAGAGCATCTTTATAAACTACGCGGTCCTCTGCATCCTGGTGGCCTTGTTCCTGTTCCTGTCTCTCCGCTGGAAAAGACTCAATACACCGAGGGACTTCTTCACCGCCCTATTTTCGTGGGTTTGGGTCACATCGCTGGGGATCTTCCTGGTTCAGGGGGTGATGGGCTCGTTCATGCGTAACATATTCGGCATCGAGCTCACCACGCATTTCAGCGGAAGCCGGATGACCCTCATGACGGTTGTTTTCATGTTCGCCGGGCTTCCGTTGGTCCTCTACACCGCGTGGGGACGAGGCAGCCTCGGCCGCCGCTTCGCCGTCACGACGGTGACGATGTGCTGCGCCTTTCTCTCCCTCTTCCTCGCGCTGGGCATGGTCCCGTGGGCGGAATGTGCGTGGGGACGGCATTTGGAAAAAGAGGGGCGGCCACAGGCGGCACTGGCCTGGTACGGCCGGAGCCTCGAACGCCGATCCACCCCGCTCGTGGTCAGCTACCTTGAGCACAGGATCGGCCTCCTCAACTACAAGCTCGGACACAAAAAAGCGGCCATCAATGCGTTCAAGCTCCTGCAGACGACAAACAACGCCAATCCGTTCCTCGCACGATCGGCGGAACTGTACCTCGATCGGCTTCTCTCGGGTGCCGGAGGGAAGAGGGTGGTCCTTCCCGGCGTTGAAACCGCCACGGATTACCGTGCGGCGTATTGCGCCCCCAATACGCTATCCGTCGTCTTGAACTACCTCCACAAGGACGTATCGGCTTCGCAGGTGGGCGAAGCCATCTCCATGGTGTACCAGGGGACCTCGATCACGGACATCTCGCTGTACTGCGACCGTCTCGGCCTGGACCACATTTTGATTCCGTTCGCGACGCCGGAGGACTGCCGGTTCGTGATCGACCACGGGTATCCCTTCATCGTCTATCTCCCGGGGCACGTTCTCGCGGTCTTCGGTTACGACACGCGCCTCCGGACGCTGATCGCTTACGACACGGCCACCTGGGACATCTGGGTGGACCACCCCCAGAGCTCTTTCCTCGTGCAGTGGAGCCAGGAGAACTACCTGGGCGCCGTCATTCTCCCGAGGCGCCGCTCCAAGGACATAGACCGGATCAGAGAGCGGTACCTCAACGCGGGCTCGCGGGCGGCCTGGCTGATGGCGCTATCGGAAAACGACCGATGGATCCTCGATGAGAGGCGGCACCTCCTGGGGGCTCTAGCGGCGGACCCCACCTGTCTCCCGGCCGCCCTGAACCTGTTCGAGCACTTCCCGGGTTTCGCGGACGCCATTCCGTCCAGTTCCTACGACGGCCTGATGAAAAGGGCGGTGGAACTGCTCCGGCGCCCCTCCTTCGAACACTGGGATCTCCTGAGCCGCTACGCTCGCTTTCTGCTCAAGACGAGGCAGTACAACCGCATGGTTCTTCTCTATAACTACCTCGACGCCATCGGCCGGGGGGCCAAATTCAGGCTGTACGCCGGAGAAGCCTGGTTCCACCTCCACAATCCGTCCAAGGCCGTGCCTCTGCTTTCCGGCTCCGCCGGCGAGGACGCCATGGGAACTCTGCTCCTGGCACGGTCCAATGAGGCATTGGGGATGAGGGACGAGGCCAGGGACGGCTTCGTGCACGCCCTCCAGCTCGTCGCGTCCAATGACAAGGCCAAGGACCGGGCATGGATCGCCAGGCGGGCCTATACCCGTCTGGAGGCGCTGCACGGAGAACAACCCGGTCCCATGCAGGCGGCCCCATTACGAGAGTACCTTCGCTTCTGGCCCGCGGATGCCCCAAGGCAGCTGGACTATGCACGGTGCCTTGTGAACGGAGTCGAACAAAACGGAAAGCACCGCCACGACAACCTCCTGCGCGCCCGGCGGGCGGCGACGCTTGCGATGCTGCTGAGTTCGGATGAGGCCTTGAAGGCCAGGGCCCAGAAAATTCTGGCCGACATCGAGGTCCTTCTGAAACATTGACGTGGCGGATAGTGTTGGTGGATGGGTGCTCTGTGGGGGAAAAGGCCGCACCGGATGCGATGATTGTGAAAAGGCTGGGGAGAAGCAGTATAAGGCTGTTTCCGCCAGTCCGCCAGACAAAGGCTGACAAATGGGAGACGGGGCAGGGATCTCATTCTCCAGTGCCGTGGATGGACAGGTCTCGAGGCCAGGCGCCTGCGGATCTGTACTACAAGGACGAGGGGTACATTGACCTCAGCGAGTTCGGCGAAGCCGTCCTCACAAACGGACGCGCCTGGTGTGCGATCCTCTTAGCTCCACCGTATCGAAGGGCGTGAAATGAACTCTTGACGCGGCCTCGTCCGACAGGGGGGCGGGCCGTGGTAAAAAGGGAGCAGTAAGAAGAGCAGTATGTCAGCGGGATTCCGCAAGGAGGTCACCTTGGAGAACTCGACGAACGCCTTTCGCAGCCACGCCGTGAAACCGCTGGAATGCTACAGCCGGGGCTGGCGGCTCATCAAGGACCAGTACTGGCTCTTCCTGCTCATCTACCTGGTGG
>CAZDOY010000092.1:0-6295 GCA_964507185.1 uncultured Thermoanaerobaculia bacterium | reverse complement strand
CCCATGCCGACGTGGACGAAGGAGATGCCGACCTGCTCTGCCAGCTTCAGGAGCGCCCGAAGGCGTCCGCATTCCGCCTTGTCGCCCGGTTCCTTCAGGGTGACGCGCAGACTCAGGGGCAGACCGGTGGCATCGGCCGCGGCCTTGAGCACCTGCTCGGCAAAGAGCGTGGGATCCGTGCCGTAACGGTCCGCCCTCCGATTCACCTCCGGATCGAGGAACTGATCGATAAGGTACCCGTGGCCGGCTTGTATTTCCACCAGGTCGAAGCGTGCAGCTTCTGCGACGGCCGCCGCCCTGCCGAAGGCGTACACGATGTCTTCGATCTCACCTGGCTCGAGCCGGCGGGCCTCCGTCTTCTTCGCGGGGCACCGGCAATCCGATGGGGCCACGGGACCGGTCCCGCTCGCCTTCGGGTTCGCCGCACGCCCCGCGTGGTTCAGGTTGAGGCCGGCCAGGGCGCCGCCCTCATGAATAACCGTCGTGAGCCTTGCGAGATCTATGGCGCTGTCCGGCGAGGTCACCGAAAGTTGCTTCGGGTGTTCGCGGCCGTCCCACCGGACGGGAACGGGCTCGACCACGACGAGTCCCACGCCCCCGAGCGCGACGCGCCGGTAAAAGTGCAGGTGACGTTCCGTCACGTGCCCGTCGGGCGTTCCGTAGCCCGTCTTTACGGGCGCCATCCACAGGCGGTTCCGCATGGACAGGCTTCCCTTTTCCCAGGGATCCATCAATCCGGCCATTTCTTCCTCCCATCGACGGCGGCGCCGTACGTCCGTCCCCGCCTCACTTCGTGCAGACCATGACCTTCGACCGGCCCGCCGGCGCGAGGATTTTGCGGACGCTGCCGAAGTAGCCCTCCAGGATGTGTTGCTCGTCCCGCAGGAAGGCCCTGGCCCGACCCGCACCCACGACGGTGAGGCGCACATAGAACAGGAACCTGACGAACGGGTTCGCCGGCACGTCGTGCTCCATCATGAGAAAGGTGCCGCCGGCTTTCAGGATGCGCACGATTTCCCTGAGGGCTTCGTCCCTCGTTCTTCCCTTGAGTTCGTAGAAGGCGTGCGAACAGGTGACCGCGTCAAAGGCCCCGGCGGCAAAGGGCAGGCCGCCGGCGTCGGCCTCCACCAGGTGCACGTTTGTGAGACCGGCCGTCTTCGACCGTCCCGCCTTCAGCATGCCCCTGGAAAAGTCGGCGCCAACGACCCGTCCTTTGCCCCCGATCTTCTCGCTCAGGTGTGTCAGGAGGGTTCCGGTACCCGTGCAGAGATCGAGGACCGTCCCGGGCCGCTCCAGGACCACCTGGTCGGCCAGAAAGCGCCTGGCGTGACCCTGCCTGTCGCGCGAGTGCAGGGCTACGAACCGATCATAGAAACCTGAAAACACGTCGTAATAGATCCGCCTTATGCGCTTCATCTCCTCGACCCGTCGCGCGTGAACGCCCCTGCTTCTGCCCGCGTCGATCCGCGGACTTCCGTGCTCTTACCGCTCCCGACCCGGCAGACACGCCCGGGTCAATCCTCGTGGTCGTGGCAGTGGTGCAGTTCGCCGCCCCCGCAACCCTCACCCGTGGCCTGCAGGCTTCCGTCCAGGTAGGCCCGGACCACATCGTCGGGCGCCGAGGGCCCCTGGACGCCCAGGACCACCTCGATGCCGTACGCCTTGAACATCTGGACGGCGCGCGGGCCCATGCCCCCGGCCAGGATGGTCGTGGTGCCCCGGCTTCGGAGCCACACGGGAAAGGCGCCGCGCTCGTGGGGCGGCGGCGTGGCGACTTCCTTGCCGGTTATGGTCCGGTTGTCCGGCTCGATACCGTAAATCGCGAAGGTGTCGGCGCCGCCGAAGTGGCTGGAAAATTCGTCGTTGACGAGTGGGACGGCTATCTTGGTCATGATTGTCCTCCTGAGGTCTGCTTACTGCTGATTCTCGGTTTCCAGTGGTGTAGTTTTCATCTTTCCCGCTCAAACATCCCGTGGGCCGCGCGCCGTTTCTATCCGGGGTTTCCTGTACAGCCCGAGGTCGTGCAGTTCGCCTTCCGCACGAACCGTCCTTTCCAGCCCCGCCTTTTCGAGGAACGTGTCCGCCCACGCCATGGTCGCAGGCCCCTGGGGGTGTTCACGTCCCTCGGCGGTGTGGACGCGCGCCACCAGATCGAAGCCCGCGGCGCTGAAGTCAGCGGCGACGATATAGCCGCCCGGCTTCAGCACGCGAGTCATCTCTCCCAGAACCGCGGCCCCGTCATCCAAATGATGCAGGACGTCCATCATGGCGCAGGTCGAAAAATGGCCGTCGGGAAAAGGCAGGGACGCGGCGTCGGACAGCACGAACCGGACGCGGTCCGAGAGTCCCTCCTTCTCGACCAGGTAGGCGGCGAAGTCCTGGTCTTCCGGATTGACGTCCACGCTGATCACCTCGAGCCCACGGCGCGCCAGGGCCATGGCGAGAAGCCCCTTGCCCGTCCCCACGTCCAGCACGCGGCCTTCCAGCGGTTCCACGGCCTCGGCCACGAACCGGGCCGCCTCGAACCTGTCGTGGCCAAGCCCCAGGTATTGTTCGGTCCGGGCCCGAAAATGGGCCAACTGCTCCTGGATTTCGTCGGGAGTCACCATTCACCTCGATTCAAAGCCCGGAACGTCCGGCCGCGAGAGCTTCTTCCGGATTTCGCGCGCCTCAAGTGCTCTTGTCCTTCGCCTTTCGGGCCTTGGCCTTCGCCAGCCCTTCCACGTGATGTTCCGATCCCTCGCGGATCATCACGCCGGCGCAGTCGGGACAACGCATCTTCATGCAGGGGACGCCCGACTTGTGCGGCTCGCGCCGTCCGCATTTCAGGCACACGCAGTAGCCTCCACTGCCCATTTTTCTCTGCCGGTTCGTATTCATCGCCATCTCTCCTTGCGGCGGTGTGTCAACCCGTGCCCTCACCCCCGCATCATGCCGCCCCCCGATCACGGCCCCTTTGCCGGCCGAAGCACCGTGCTGTGCAACTCCGCCAGGAGCCCGCGGGTCTGTTTGTCCACGGATTCGATCATCCAGGCGTTGAGCCGTGGTGTTCCGTCGGAACGCAGGTAATGCTCCAGGGGCCGGCGGACGCTGCCGTCGAAGACGTACATCGCCCCTGCGGTGGCACAGAAACGTCCGGGCTGCGCTTCGAAGGCAAGCGTGTAGAAGACGGATACGGGCATGCCCGTATGAGCCACCTCGAACGTCTCGCCCACAACGATACAGTGCGGCTGAGCGCCGCCGAGATCGCCGGCTTTCAGGTGGGAGCGGCCCACCAGCCAGGTTCTCGCCCGCTTCATCAGCTCCGCGGACGATACGCCCGGTGCGTCGACCGTATCGACATACTGGACCCGTCCGACTTCATTCAGCGGCATCTTCAGCGGCGCCGCCGCCAACAGGCCGACCGCCATGAGACTTACAGCCAAAACAAATCGTCCCTTCATCGCAACGCCTCCTTCTCTACACCGCGGACGCTCTCCACGGCCAGGCTTCCATCACCATCCGAAACCCATCATGACGCCGCCGAGAATCAAGCCCGCAATGGCGTTTACGGCCTTCACCCTGACGAACTCCCCGCGCGACTCGGCCAGGAGCGGCAGCATGCCGTGGCCGTCCTGGACCACGGACGAGGCCGCAAGGACGGAGAACGGCAGGGCGCCCTGGGCGAAGAGCGTCACGAAAACCATGTGCGGCCCGGATTCCGGTATGATCCCGACCGCGACGGCGACCACGAGTGCCCAGGCTTTGTGCCCCTCGATCCAGGCCTGAAGGGGAAGATCTGCCGCCTGGAGCCAGGCGAGCGCCAGCAGGACGCCGAGCACCCACAGGAATATCCTGGGGAGATGCTTCTTGGCCACGTGGCCGTACAGGTGCTCCTCCAGGAAATGTTCCGGCGCCAGATACGTCACCGCAAGCCCCGCGCCGGCGACCAGGAGCACGGTCACCCGGATCCAGTCCCACTGCCGGGGACCTATCCATCCGGCCACCACGGCCAGCAGGAACAGCCCGAGGGACGTGCAGAGAACGGCACGGGGAAAACTCCACGTGCCGAAGGAGCCGCGCCTCAGGGCCGCCCGGGCCGGGCGGGGCTCGTCCGGATGGAGTTCGATGCCCTCCGGGCACGACGCGCACCCGTAGAAGCGAGGGCGGCCCAGCTTGTCCACGACGGTCGCCACCGCCAGACCATAGAAGAAAAGAACGGCAAACAGCAGCACGGCCTTCTTCGGGAACAGCGCCAGCATGACGAAAGCCTCGTCCCCGCTGGAAGCGATCATGGCCCCGGCCAGCGCGCCGAAGGAGATGAGCCCGTGAATGTAGAGCGTAACGTCGGTGAAGGCGCCCAGGCATCCGGGCACGGTGCCGACCAGGGTGATGGACGCCGTTCGCCCGATCCCGCCCCGCTGGAGCCACCGGCCCATGATGCCGGCCGTGGCGACCTGGCCGTATTCCACGAGTATCATCATGACGAAAACAAAGCCCGTCACCATCAGGGACTCGGCCAGGACCTCGCTCACCCACCCCATCGAATCACTCCCATCTCCCGCGGTTCGCCCCTGCGACCGCCGCATAATAGAGTCTGCCTTCCTTCCGGAAGCAGTGGACCGTCTTGCCGTTCTGGAGCCTGCCGAGCACGATGCGAACCGTCTTGCAGCGTATGTCGAGGCCGACCGCGATCTCGTTGATCGTGCACGGCCTTCTTCTGAGAAGGGCGAGCACGGTGTCCGCGCTTTCTTCGAGGTCTGATGCGTCCCGTTCCGGGGATGGAGCGAAGTCGGCGATCACTTCTGCATGCGGGACGAAGCGGCTTCGCAATCCCAGGAGGCGATCGCGATCGACGGCCCGCGCCGAACCCGCCCCACCCGGTCGCACGGGCGTATTGAGCTGAATGCAGTCGGGGCGGATTCTCGCCGCGGCGTCCGCGATGGCGTCGAGCCGATCCCGGGCGTCCGTCTTTCCGGCCAGGACCATGACTTCCAGCCATATGGGACCCGCAAACCTGTCCCTGAAGCCCTCCAGTCCGTGCAGCACCTTGCTCAACGACAGGCCTTCCACGGGGCGGTTTATCCGGAGGAAGAGGTCCTCGTCTCCCGCGTCCAGGCTGGGCATGACGACGTCGGCGAGGGCCGCCGCCCGCTGCACTTCCTCGTCCCAGAGGAGAGAACCATTGGTCAGAAGGGCCACGGGAGTGTCCGAAAGCCCTTTCAGCCCTTCCAGAACCTCCCCGAGATTAATTTCCAGGGTCGGTTCGCCGCTGCCGGCCACGGTTATATAGTCGGGGTGGGATGCGGCCAACCGGTCCCGGACTTCATCGATCACTTCGCCGACCCTGCAGAAGGCGCGCCGTTCCAGGGTCTTTCGGGTCGTCCGGCCCAACTGGCAGTAGACGCAGTCGTAGGTGCAGGTCTTGAAGGGAACGAGGTCGACCCCCAGGCTCCGGCCGAGCCTGCGGCTTGGCACGGGGCCGTAGACTTTCGTCCCCGGCGGTTCTGATCCGGCCGATCCCGATGGTTGCGTTCGAAACACGCGACTTCCCCCCACGTTTTGAGTTGAAGACAGTCAAGCGGAGCTTAAACCGCCCTCACCCTTCCGATGCGAGCTTCGCCTCCAGGCGCGAGAGCCGCTCTTCGAAATCCTGCAGAACCTCCCAGGGGCTCGCGCCGCGGTAGTCCCCCGCCGCGCCGGCCCGGGGCTCGGTCTCGTTACGCGGGAAGGGGCGTTCAGCCCTTCCGCCGCGGCACCGTCCGCGTCCGCCGCCCCATGGGTCGCCACCCTGCCCGGCGCCTCGGCTAAAATCATCCTCGGCCGACCAGCACCACCCGCGTCCGTACCTCTCGTTCCGGTTCATCGTTCACCTCCTCGCGATCCGGGGACCTTGTCCCCGTTGCACCGGCACGCCCGGCCGCGCCGATGGGGCCCGCCGTGGACGGGACACGTTCCGTCTCCGCCGGGCTCGAACTGCACCGGGCCGTCGCTCACGATGACGGCCTTGCCGTCCAGGATGGCCTCGGCGACCTTCGCCCGGGCCCGCTGGAGAATCCGCCCGAAGGTCACGCGCGATACGCCCATGCGCTTCGCCGCCTCTTCCTGGTAGAGACCCTCCCGGTCCGCGAGCCTCAGGGCTTCCAGTTCGTCCACCTGCAGGGAGAGCACTTCCAGGTCCGCCATTGGGATGCCCAGGGGCTTCAACCCATGGATCCGCGGATGTTTCGCGACGTGTCTCACCCTCGCCGGTCTCACCAAGAAGCCCTCCTTTCGAGGCCCGCTTCGGCCCCAGGTTATGAACATATGTTCTTTT
>CAZDOY010000091.1:2169-6371 GCA_964507185.1 uncultured Thermoanaerobaculia bacterium | reverse complement strand
ATGGACCGCCACGGCCGCATCACCTGCCAGTTCAACACCACCGGCATGTTCCGCGCCTGCATCGACACGGCGGGGCACCTCTCCATCGCGCTCTACGGCGACGAAAGAATTGAACCGAAAGGCTGAGAGCGCCCGGAACCTCGGAATTGAACAGTGAGACGGCGAGAGAGACAGTAAGGCTAAAGGGGAAATTTGGGAATTCCCAAATTATAGATCCCCCCTATTTCTTGCTAAAATAGGCATTTGGGAGTATGATTCGAGTTCGGCGCCTGGTGCGCCTGTTCGTTCAGAAGGAAGGCCGCTTAACTCGTCTTTAAACCACCACATCACCGAGCATGAAAGTTGGTTCCCCGCGCGCGTCGCAAACGGGACCGCTCAAGGGAGGCTCGAGTGCGCCGCGAGGATATAAGAAACATAGCAATAATCGCCCACGTCGACCACGGCAAGACCACGCTCGTCGATGCCATGCTCTGGCAGTCCGGCATCTTCCGCGTGAACCAGGAAGTGGCCGAGCGCGTCATGGACAGCAACGACCTCGAACGCGAAAAGGGCATCACCATTTTGGCAAAAAACACGTCCGTCACCTTCGACGGCATCAAGATAAACATCATGGACACGCCCGGCCACGCTGATTTCGGCGGCGAGGTGGAGCGCGCCCTGACCATGGCGGACGGCGTCCTGCTGCTCGTGGACGCGGCCGAAGGCCCGCTGCCCCAGAGCCGCTTCGTCCTGAAGAAGTCGCTCGAGAGAAAGCTCCCCGCGGTCGTCGTCATCAACAAGATCGACCGGAGCGACGCCAGGCCCGAGGAGGTCCTCAACGAGATCTACGACCTTTTCATCGACCTGGATGCCGGCGACGACCAGATCGATTTCCCCGTGATCTACACGAACGCCAAGAAGGGGACGGCGACGCTCGATCTCGCTACGCCCGGCGAGAACCTCCTTCCACTCTTCCAGACCATCGTGAAATCCATTCCCCCGCCGGAAATCGGCGAGGGCGGCGCCAACCAGGGCTGGGTCACAAACGTCGACTACAACGATTACGTGGGCCGCATGGGACTGTGCCGGGTCGTGCAGGGCGAGCTGGAAGCGAACAAGGAATACACCCTCCAGCAGGACGGACGCAAGGTGCGGGGCAAGGTCACCGCCCTTTTCACCTTCATGGGGCTGGAGCGCGTTGAAGCGGCCAGTGTCCAGGCGGGCGACATCTGCGCGGTGGCTGGTTTTCCGGACGTGGGCATCGGCGACACGCTGGCGGATCTGCCAGACGCCGCGCCCCTGCCGCGGATCCGGGTGGACGAGCCCACCCTTTCCATGATCTTTTCCTCGAACATTTCGCCCTTCGCCGGCAAGGAAGGGCGGTTCGTGACCTCCAGGCAGATCCGGAACCGTCTCGAAAAGGAGGCGCTCAGGAACGTGAGCCTGCGCATCGTCTTCCCCGAGACGGGCGACCAGTACGAGGTGATGGGCCGGGGCGAGCTCCAGCTCGCCATCCTCATAGAGACCATGCGCCGCGAAGGGTTCGAGATCTCCGTCAGCCGCCCCAGGATCCTCACCCGGACCGGTCCCGACGGCGTTGTCATGGAGCCCATGGAACTCGTCCAGGTGGACTGTCCCGAAGACTTCATGGGTGCGGTGACGCAGCTGCTGGGTACCCGGCGGGGGAAGATGGTGAACCTCGTCAACCACGGGTCCGGCCGCGTGCGCATGGAGTGGCGCATGCCGAGCCGCGGGCTCATAGGCTTCCGGACGCAGTTCATGACGGACACGCGTGGCATGGGCATTCTCAACCACCTCTTCGACGGGTACGACACCTGGCAGGGTGAGATCCCGGGCCGCATCACCGGCGCCCTCGTGGCCGACCGTCCGGGACGGGCCACCGGTTACGCCATAGAACACCTGCAGAGCCGCGGCGAGTTCTTCATCCCGCCCGGCACCATGGTCTACGAAGGCATGGTCGTGGGCGAGAACAACCGCGAGAACGACCTGGACGTGAACATCGTCAAGGAAAAGCACCTTACAAACATGCGGGCCTCGACCGCGGACGAGGCCGTCAGGCTGGTGCCGCCCAGGATCCTGAACCTCGAACAGTGCCTCGAGTTCCTGCGCGACGACGAACTGCTCGAGATCACGCCCCAGTCGCTGCGCATTCGCAAGATTAGCCTGAAGGCCCTCGAACGCTATCGCGAACGCCCCCGCTAAGCGGGGCGTGATTCCGGGAGTGGGTGAGCAGAGGAGTAGGACTTGAGCAGTCCTTTGGGGGCGGCTGCCGACGGTCGACCGCAGAGGCGGGCAGCTCTTTGAATCGGCCCTTTGGACAGGTAAAGGGAAAAGGGTGGAGGCGGAAAAACCGCCGCCGACAGGCCGTCGAAGACTTTTGGGGCGATTCGGTCGCGGCGGCGCCTCTGGCGCCTAACGGCCGGCCAGGCCGTGGCATCTCGTGAACGCAGAGAAAGCATGCCTTCGCAGGCCTTCCCGGCTGCCCCGGTCTTGGCCGCCCCGCGCTTGCGCACCGCGACCTTGAGCGGAGACTGCACGGACGCGCCTACCCGACTTTGTAAAGAAGCGCCGACGGGATCGGACCCTCTCCTTTGTCAGATTTTACGGGCCGGCACCTCGACGTACAAAAGTACGACTCGGCGCCGGCCCGCTCATCTTTCGCGGATAGGGCCCACTCGCGTCGGAACGCAGCCTTTCGCACACCTGATGGCGCGCGAAAGGCCGAGGTGAGCTTCGAAGCAGTCTGCGAGGAGAAGGGCCAAATGAAAGAATTTAAGCGGTGGGGAATGGGCCTTCCATGGCTCTTCCCGAGCCGTCTTGCTTTTCTTTATCCCTTTGCCCTTAGCCCTTCTACCTCTTCATCGGCCATCCCACAGCCTCACCCTAAGCTCCCCTTTCTGGCATTCAGCAGCCTGGCGCGGTAGATTATGCCCATGAGGCAGAGCCGGAAGGGATAGAGCATGACGGAAACCTTGTGGCGGTCCCCCGGCGAGGAATCCTTCGAAGAGGCCGCCCGAATCCCGCGTACCAGCGCCCAGGAGCGCGAATACAAGTACCTGATCGTAGGCGGGGGCATGGCTGCCGCGGCGGCCTTCAAGGGCATCCGCCAGGTCGACAGGGAAGGGACCGTCGGTCTTGTCGGTGCCGAACTCGATCCGCCCTACGACCGGACCGCACTGACAAAATCGCTCTGGAAGGGAAAGCCGGTCGATAGAATCTGGAAGCTCAAGGAGACGGATGTCATTTCCCTGCACCTTGGCAGGACGGTTCGAACCGTAGAACTTGAAGGGCACCGCGTGACGGACGACGAGGGCGGCGTCTACGGATATAGAAAGCTCCTCCTGGCGACCGGCGGAACGCCCCGCAGGCTGCCCTTCGGCGGCGACAGCGTGATGTATCTCCACTCGCTCGCCGACTACCGGGCCCTGAGGGCCAGGACCGACGCCGGCCGGAGGTTCGTCGTGATCGGCGGCGGCTTCATCGGGTCGGAGATCGCCGCGGCCCTCGCCTCGAGCGGCAAGAACGTCGTCATGGTCTTTCCCGAGGACGGCATCGGGCGGGCCCTCTTTCCCCGCGACCTGTCGCTCTATCTCATGGAGTACTACGGCCGGAAAGGCGTCGAGGTCCTGTGCGGCGACACGGTCACGGGGGTCGAAAGGAAGGGGCGAGGCGTACGCGTCGTGACCCAGAGCGGACCTGCCATAGAGGCGGATGGTGTGGTGGCCGGCCTGGGGATCAAGCCGAATTCCGGCCTCGCCAAGCGCGCGGGGCTCAAGACGGCCAACGGGATCGAAGTGGACGAGACGTTGAGGACGTCGCACCCGGACATTTACGCGGCCGGCGACGTGGCGTCCTTCTACTGCCCCGCGCTCGAGCGGCGGATCCGCGTCGAGCACGAGAACAACGCCGTGTGGATGGGGTACAGGGCAGGGCGGAACATGGCCGGGGAGTCGACGGCCTACGACCAGGTCCCCTTCCTTTATTCCGATCTCTTCGACCTGAACTACGAGGCCGTCGGCCACGTCGACTCGGGCTTTGAGACCGTCGCCGACTGGAAGGCGCCGTTCGGGGAAGGCATCGTCTACTACCTCCAGGACGGGCGCGTCCGCGGCGTCCTGCTATGGAATGTCAAGGGTCTTACGGACGCCGCCCGCGACCTCGTCGCCTCGCCCGGCCCCTTCGACCCAGACGACATGGAAGGG
>CAZDOY010000091.1:0-2069 GCA_964507185.1 uncultured Thermoanaerobaculia bacterium | reverse complement strand
ATGCGAAAGTGGAACCTGACGCGCATCCTGGCATGCCTGTTCGTCCTGGGCGGTATCGTTCGTGTCTTCGCCACACGAAAGCTGTTCGTGGCCTTCGGCATCGGCGGCCTCTGGGTGGACCACGCCTATTTCATTTACATCTACAAGGTGCTCGGCGCCTTCGTCATCCTGACGGGCCTGGTGCTCTGGCCGCTGGCCGGCGAAGGCGGAGAGTGCAGGAAGAGTATCCGGATGATGACGTGGGGGATGGTCATCGTCGGCCTGGTGATGCTTGCAGCGGGGCTGTCCGTGGGCTTACCCCCGCTGTTCTACTTGATCGATGTGGCTTTCGCATGGATCGTCGCGCTCGTGCTTTTTGCCAGGGCGCGGCGCCTGAATGCCGCATCGCTTTGATCCCTCTTGACGATTCATTCTTCGCCGCGCAGAAGGCGCTAGGCAAAGGCGGAGGGCGAGAAAGGTTTGTCTCCAAAGGGCTAAGGGCTAAAGAAAAGCAAGCCGGCCGGGGGACGGGCCGTCGAAGCAGCAATGAGCAGTAAGGACGGGAGAGGAAAGGACGAAATCGCTGATTCGGAGGAGACGACACTCAATTCTTGATTCAAGGGCTCGTCCGATGAGAGGTCGGGTCATGGAACAGAATGAGGAGGGAGATAGGTAAAGTGTCCCCCGGAATTCCGCCCGGAACTCCGCCGTTCTTGACATAACGCTGATGACTGAATCAAAGTAAGGTCTGGCGAGAAGTCAGGACTCAGCGATTCGACGAGACCGTGCATTCGCTGAATTGCGAGCACAGATACGCGTCGACAGGCCGATCAGGCCCAGGGAGGACAAATGACGAACCAACAGGCTGGATCTTCCAAAGACCGAATCGGGACCGAACGGCCCAGGAACTGGAGCGGTAGCCTCTCAAGGGCCGTCCTTGCGCTGGTTGCGGCGGGAGTGCTGGTCATGGCGCTCGCCTGCACCGCAGCGGCAAGACCCGGCCGGGTGGGCGCGACATCGCCTGCTTCGGTTCCCGCCGCCGGCTCCAGCGCTGCCCCTGCGGCCGCACCTGCCACGAAGCAAGCGGCTGCCCACAGCCCCTCTTTGGTTGTGGCCGGGGGTACGGCGTTCGATTTCGGCAAGGTGTGGCCCACAAAAGAAAATCTCCGGCACACCTTCAAGCTGACCAACACGGGGGACGCGGACTTGAAAATCCTCCACGTCCAGCCTGGCTGAGGGTGCACCGTCGCGGGTAGTTACCCGCACGAACTGGCACCCGGCGCTTCAGGCGAGCTTCCTTTCTCGCTCAGCCCGGACCACGCACACGGGAAGTTTTCCAAGGGCATCACCATCACGACCAACGATCCCGCCAGACCGCACCTGGTTCTTATCCTGAAGGGACAGGGCCTGGTGGCCGTCGAGGCGTCCCCGTCCTTCGTCAGCTTCGGCGATGTGACGGAAGGCTCGCCCTCTCCGGAACGGCGCGTGCACCTCACGGTCGAGACCGAGAAGCCGGTTCACCTCACCCCGCCCCAGAAGAGACCCAACGATCCCGTGACGTATTCGCTCGAAACCGATAAGCCAGGACGCGCCTACGACCTGGTGATCCGACTCGCAAACACCTCCAAGGCGGGGCCGTTTTTCCAGTACATCCTGCTCTCCACGGACAATCCCATGCAGAAGACCGTCCGGATCGGCGTGCGGGGCAGGGTGGTCAAGCTGATCAGGCTGCAGCCGACCATGACGAGGATGCGTCCCGTCCCGCCCAGTCAGCCGTTCCGGGCTTACGCCCGGCTGATCAACAACGGAAAGCGCCCCGTCAAGGTGGTCTCGGCGAAGGCCGACACCCCCGAGGTCAAAGTGACCGTGAAAGAACTCGAACCGGGCCGGATCTTCCAGCTTCAGATCCAGGCGCCCGGCAACTTCACGCCCCCGCCGCGGGGCACGAGGATCCACGTCAAGACAGACGATCCGAAGGCCGGCGACCTGACCTTCACCCTGCTGCCCGCGTTTAGTGCGCCCGTCCGGCGGCCGCGCGCTCTGCCCCAAGGACGCTGACATCCTTCGACCATCCGGGCGGGAAGGGGTTC
>CAZDOY010000090.1:4571-6672 GCA_964507185.1 uncultured Thermoanaerobaculia bacterium | reverse complement strand
TCCTTCGTCACGTACTCCACGGGGAAGACCTGCCCGAACATGTCCCGGTTGGACGGGAACAGCAGGCTCTGGAAGCGGATGTGGCTTTCCAGGCAGGGATCGGTGAGCGCGTCCACCGCGGCCTCCGCCAGGGCCCTGTCGTGGTTGTTCTTGTGGCCCAGTAGGGCCAGCCCGATCAATGATACGGCGTGGAGGGCCTCCGAAACCGTCGAGAGGGAGCGTTCGAATTCGCTCTGCTCCTCGTCCCGCGTGCCGGGCCGGGCCAGCGCGAAGCCCATGCTCTCCGAGAGTCTTGTCCTGAGGTCCGAAAGCGTTTCCTTCAAGTCTCCACCTCTATGCGAGCGTCCGGCGCGCGGACGACGTACACCTTCTCGTTGTTGTCACGGGGGTCTGCGGGGAAGAGGAAGAAGCCCTGGCGCTCTTCGGCCATGTTGAGCACACGGCCGCGGATGATCTCCCCGTCTCCGAACGTCACGCACACGGCCTGGCCGGCCTTCGGGGAGCCTTCGGTGAACTCGCGGCCGGCCTTGTAGCCCGGATCTCCCTCGAACGCCTTCACGAAGAAAATGGCCTTGACGTCGTCAAGGGCGACGGTTTCCACCTCGCCCTTCATCGTGACCACCTTTATGTGCCTGTAGGCCGCAGAAAAGTGCGTGTGCGTCGAGCACTTCTTCATGCTTCCGTCCTTCATCCTCAGCACGATCTTCTGGCCCATGTCGTCCCCCTCACAGTGCATTCAGTACTTCCTCCAAGGTGCAATATCCCGCCATCGCCTTGAGGACCCCGTCCACCTTCAGGAAGCTCATACCCTCCCTGACGGCCCTCTGGCGAAGCGCCTGGACCTGTTCCTTAGCCACGATCATCTTGTTGAGTTCCTCGCTGGGCAGGAACAGCTCGAAGATACCAACGACGCCCGAGTAGCCCGTATTGCCGCAGGCCTCGCATCCGCCGGCCTTGTAAAAGCGCGCGTTCTCCGGGAGTTTGAGGCCGAGCTCCTTCTGGATCGCGTCGTCGGCGGGGTAAGGATCGCGGCAGGACTTGCAGAGCTTGGGTATCAGCCGCTGGTTCAGGACGGCCGCGAGCGACGCGGCCACGAGGAAGGGTTGCGTGCCCATATCCACGAGGTTCTGGACCGCGTTGATGGAGTCGTTGGCGGTCATCCGGGCGAAGACTCTCCGCTTGGCGAAGGCCCCATGGATTGTCGCACGCGCCTCCTGCTCGTTGAGGACGTCACCGATGTAGGCGACATCCGGCTCCTGCTGGACCAGGGCCCTTATGCCCTCGGCGAAGGTATATTCGCTCCGGTCTTCGGGCTTGCCCTGGACCATGCCCGGAATCTCGTACTTGATGACCGGATCGAAGCCCATGACAAGCATGTCGGGTTTCAGCACCTCCAGGATCGATGCATAGATGGTCGTGCGCTTTCCGGATCCCGGCGGACCCGTCACGAGGTAGAGGCCCGAACTCCGTCCCAGTGCCTTCCTGTAGGCCGACAGCGACGACGGGCTCATGCCCAGCTGGTCCAGGTGCATGGTGGCGCTCTGCTTGTACTGGACCTTGACCGTCAGAGACTCCCCGTAGACGGAGGGCATGACGTAGACGTACAGCTCGATTTTCTTGTCCCCTACGGTGATCTTGAAGAACCCCGTCTGAGGGATCCGGCTCTTGGTAATGTCCATGCCCGAGAGAACCTTGAGGCGGTTGATGACGTTGGTCTTCATCCGGTCCGACACGTCCTTGATGCCGGACATGGAGCCCCGTACGCGCATCCGGATGCTCAAGCCGTCCGTCCGCGGCTCGAAGTGCACCTCGCTGGCGCCCGCGGCCACGGCGTCCGCGAGGGCCTGGTCCACCTCCTGGATAACGGTCTTGTCTTCCACCGCGCTGCGGACCTGTCTGGAATCCACCTCGGGCGACTTTTTAGCCGTATCGAACTGTATTTTGTCCTGCATGCTGTTTCCCTCGCAGTTAATCTAACACCTTGACTTTTAAGCGGCAAGAACGGGAGGGACGGGAGATTGGGGATTTCGGATTTGGGATTTGGGATTTAACTGCGGCAGACGGAGGTCCCTCGACGTCGGCCGGCTTCCGCCGGCCGCTA
>CAZDOY010000090.1:0-4471 GCA_964507185.1 uncultured Thermoanaerobaculia bacterium | reverse complement strand
CAAATCCGAAATCCAAAATCCCAATTCCCAAATCGCATGTTATCCAAGCACGAGGGGCACCATGAGGAGGACCCCCGCCGGAACGAACACCGAGGCGGCCAGGTCCAGCAGAAAGCCGATCTTCACCATCTGCGTGATCCGCACGCACCCGGAGCCGTAGACGATGGCGTTGGGCGGCGTCGCCACGGGGAGCATGAAGGCCATGCTGCATCCGATGGCGCACCCGATGGCCGGCTGGAGCGGACTGACGCCGGCAACGCCGGCCGCGGCGATGGCGAGCGGGACGAGCATGGTGGCCGTGGCGGTATTGGACGTCACTTCCGTGAAAAAGATGGCGAACACGCTGAAGAGGATGGTGAGGGACACGACCGTGTGGGCGCCCGTCAGGGCCGTGAGGCCCCGTCCCATGGCGGAGGCCAGGCCGGTCTTGAACATGGCCTGCCCCAGCGACAGGCCGCCCCCGAAGAGGAGGAGCGTGCCCCAGTCTATGCGCACGGCCTGGTTCCAGGTCATGGTGAATTCGCGCGCCTTCCAGTTCACGGGCAGGATGAACAGCAGTGAAGCCGCGAGAACCGCGACCGCGCTCTCTGGCAGCAGGTCCTTGAGCAGCTTGTAGAAGGGCGCATCGACGCCGGCCGCGACGGCCACCACACCGGGCAACACCCACAAGCCCACTGCGATCAGAAAGGCGACGATCACGTTCCGCTCGCCCGGCTTCCACGGCCCGAGGCCGCTTTTCTCCCTCTCGATGAAATCGCCGCTCCCCCTTATCTCTTTGACCTCGGGAGGCAGCATGAAGCGGATGACCACCAAAGCGACCGCCAGCATGACGGCCACGATGGGCAGGGCCACAAGCATCCACTGGAAGAAGGGCACGCGCACGTGCGCAAGCGAATCGAGGAAGCCAGTCGCGATGAGATTCGGGGGTGTTCCCACGGGCGTCGCGACCCCGCCGATGGACGACGCGTAGGCGCATATGAGCATGAGGGCCGCCCCGTAGCGGAGCCGCGTGAGGTCCACGCCCTTGCCGTCTTTTTTGGTCAGGAGGCTCGACAGGGCGGTCAGCACGCCGATGGCGATGGGGTAAAGCATGGCCGCGGTCGCGCTGTTCGACAGCCACATGGAGAGGCCTGCGGCCAGCACGCCGAACCCGACGGCGATGCGTGTGGAAGACGACCCCACCGACTTGAGCCCGAGAATGCCGTAGGCGATCCGCCTGTCGAGCCCGTGGATGGACATGGCCTCAGCCAGCATGAAGGATCCCATGAACAGGAAGATCACGGGGTTTCCAAAGGGGGCGAAAAGCGCCTTGGCGCCGTCGACGCCCATCAGGACGGCGAGCGTGGGGCCCATCACGGCCGTGACGGGTATGGGGACCGCCTCGGTGATCCACCACACAAGAACCCACGCTACGACGGCCGCGAGACGCGAGGCGGCGGACGAAAGGCCCGGCAGGGGAACGAGCAGCATGACGATGAAGGCGAGCGGTCCCGCGAAGAGCCCCACCGCGCGCCGGCGCGTCTCGAAGCGCATCTCCGCGGGAGAGAGCTTACCCTTGACCTCGGAGAAGTCCCCGTAGCGGAGCCTTTCGCCCATGCCGTCCTCCCTGCCTGTCTGTCCCGGTTCCCCCCGGTGCGCGGCGAGTCTCTCGCCAGTCCTGGAATGCTTGTGTAGAGGATAGCACAAGAGGGAAATCCGAGACTTGGGATCGCTACTATCCGGTTTAACCTCGAAAAGATTCAACTGGTTACAAGAAGTGGGTTCGAATGTCTCGCCCGGAAAAGAGGTAAACGGTAAGTGCTGACCGCAATCCAGACGTGGGTCTTTACTGCATTGAGAGAATCTCCGCAGAAGGCTCTTATGGGCAGGTACTGCTTAATCGACAAAGACAAGCTCGATCTGCCACGACTCTCATACAGCTCCGCAATGGTCAGGGCTGGGAGCCGGAAATAATTTGTCAGGAAGACGACGCGTTTCCCGCTATCTTGGTCTCGGAAGGTAATCCAGCGAAGCGTTTTCGGGTAGATCCTCGATGATCCCGGCTCTCTTGGCAGGCTGCTGAAGCGCATGGGCTCTCCGATGAGGGTCCTGACCAGGTCCGCATAGATGAGCCAATCCCGCGGCTCGTTGGCATCGGCCAGCGTCGAGCCGGCTACCCTCTTTCGAAGACCAGCATGGTACAACTGTGAACGAAACGATAAGGGAGACACGCCTGAATGTCCCTGAGGCTTTCTCTGAAACTCAGCTGAGCGAAGGCCATGAACTGGTCGAAGTACGAAAGGCGACGGACAGTCTTATCGCCGCGATGAATCGCAGCGATGCGGTCGAACTCGTTGTGCGGAAAGAACTGCACTATCTGCGCCAAGAACCGATCGCCCGCCAGCCGTGTATTTTCCTCCCGCCCCACGAGAAGAGGATGCAAGACGAACGGATCGCCCGGCGAATCGTCACAGCAGCAAACAGGCCTTAATTACTTATGTACACTGGATTTGCAACCCGCGCCCCGAAGAACTGCCGGACAGTACTGATCCCAAATCCCCAGTTCACCCCTCATCCCACCATGTTGTCGAATTCGTGTTCGAGCCGTTCGGCCTCGAAGCTCTCGATGAGAGGGGTCAGGAGCATGTCCATGTCCCCCTCCAGGATGTCGCCGAGGCGGTGGATGGTCAGGTTGATGCGGTGGTCCGTGAGCCGGTTCTGGGGGAAGTTGTAGGTCCTGATCTTCTCGGACCTGTCCCCGGAGTGGACCATGGACTTGCGGGTCTGAGAAAGTTCCGCCATGCGTTTGTCCTCTTCGAGTTGGAGCAGGCGGGAACGCAAGATTTTTAAAGCCTTTGCTTTGTTCTTGATCTGGCTCTTCTCGTCCTGGCAAGAGACGACGAGCCCCGTGGGAACGTGGGTGATGCGGATCGCGCTGTACGTCGTGTTGACGCTCTGCCCGCCCGGTCCGGAGGAGCAGAACCGGTCTATCCGCAGGTCCTTTTCCTCTATCTGGACGTCCACTTCCTCGGCCTCAGGCAGAACCGCAACGGTGACCGCCGAGGTATGGATGCGTCCGGCGGCTTCCGTGCTGGGCACACGCTGAACCCGGTGGACACCGGCCTCGAACTTGAGACGGGAGTAGACCTTCCGCCCCGAGAGGGAGGCGATGATCTCCTTGAAGCCGCCGAGTTCGGTCCTGTTCTCCTCGAGAACTTCCATCTTCCATCCGCTGCGCTCGGCGTAGCGCGCGTACATCCGGAAGAGGTCTCCGGAGAAAAGCGCCGCTTCCTCGCCGCCGGTTCCGGCTCGTATTTCGAGGATGGCGTTCTTATCGTCGTTAGGGTCCGTGGGTAGCAGGCACAGCTTTAGTTCCTTTTCGAGGCCTTCCAGGACCGGCGCCAGGTTCTCGGCCTCCTCGCGGCCCATCTCCGCCATCTCAGCGTCGTCGCCGGATGCCATTTCCCTGGCCACCTCGTGGTCCATAAGGGACTTTCTGTATTCTCTGTAAATGGCCACCGTGTCCGAGAGTTCCGCGTAGGCTTTGCTGAGATCACGGAAGCGAGCCAGGTCGCTGGCCACGTCAGGCTGGCTGAGCTGCCTGGAAAGCTCGGCGTGTTTTTCAACCAGGTTGTCCAGTCGGGAAAGAATGGCGGAGTCCATGGTCATGATCCTTGTGAGACGGCCCTTGGACGCGGACCGGAGGCAGACCTCCTCATTCCGGTGACGGCGTTCAGGCCGCCAGGGGTTCTTCCGCCAGATCGCGAGCTTCGCTGAGGGCCCTGATGGCCACGGACAGCATGTCGTCGTCGGGCTGCCTGGTCGTGAGAAGCTGAAAACCGAGGCCCGGCCACAGAAGCGGTCGAACGAAGGGAGAGCGGGGGAACTTGGCCGTAAACCGGATGAGCTCGTACGATATGCCCGCGATCAAAGGCAGAAAAACGAGCCTCGACGCGGCCTTGACCCAGAACGGATAACTTGCGGGTACGATGGAGAAGACCAGGATGGAGACCACCATGACGAAGATCAGAAATGACGTTCCGCACCGCGGGTGAAGGGTGGAATGTCTCCTGGCGTTCTCGACGGTGAGGTCTTCGCGGGCTTCCCACGTGTAAACCACTTTGTGTTCGGCGCCGTGGTAGGCGAAGATGCGGCGGATGTCTTTGAGCATCGAGATGCTCAGGATGTACCCGAGAAAAATCGTCACCCGGAAGAAGCCGTCGACCAGGTTGTATCCCAGGGAGTTATGCGCGAAGCTCATGTACCGGGATAGAAACTGCGTCAGGAGGAGGGGAACATAGAAAAACATGAGAACGCCGAGCCCGAGGGAGACGATCACGGTGAGGGCAAGAGCCCACGACGAAGCGGATTTCTTCTTTTCGGGCCGTTCTTCCTTCGGCGCTTCCTCATGGTCCTCCTCCTCGTCCATGGCCACCTCGGCCGAGAAATTGAGGGCCGAGATACCCAGCATGAGCGACTTGAAGAGGATGAC
>CAZDOY010000089.1:0-6777 GCA_964507185.1 uncultured Thermoanaerobaculia bacterium | reverse complement strand
AAGGCCGGCGCCGGTGGCCTCGGTTTTCTGTGCATCGTCCCGCCCGAGGGCGATGCGGGGATGAATTCGGAAAAGCGCTAGGAAACCGCCCCCTGGACGCGCGGGGAGGCGCAGGCCCTTGCAGGAAACGCGCTGCGGCGTGTATAATTTACAGACGAGTAAAGGCTAAGAATAAAGTCCGCCGTCAGGCGTCTGTGGAGAGTGCCGTGCAAGTCCTCGTCGTGGATGACAACACCCTGATCCGCAAGATGGTGAGGGCGGTCTTGGAGTCCGAGAGCATCGTGTGCCTGGAGGCGTCCACTGCCTCCGAGGCCCTCATCGCCCTCAACGAGAACCCGGTCGACGTGTGCTTCCTCGACCTGAATCTGCCCGACGCGGACGGCCTGACCGTCCTCCAGCTCTTGTTTGCCCCGGGAGGTCCGGCCCACAGGCCCAAGGTGTACCTGGTGACCGGGAGCGACGAGGAGGACCTGTCCGCAAGGGCCCTCGACCTGGGAGCGATGGGCGTGCTGACAAAGCCGCTCTCTCCCGACATCCTCCTGAGGAAAGTGAGGGAAGCCTGATATGGTCCAGTTCCGCCACGCCCAGAGAGAAATCCAGTTCAAAGTCGTCTACTACGGTCCGGCTCTCGGCGGAAAGACCACGAACCTGGAGGCGCTTCACGAAATCACCGATCCAGAGGGCAAGACGGAACTGGTTTCTCTCAAAACGGCCGAGGACAGGACGCTCTTTTTCGACTTCCTGCCCTTCGACCTGGGGGAAGTCCAGGGCTACCACATAAGATTCCAGGTCTATACCGTACCGGGGCAGGTCCACTACAACACCACCAGGAAGGTCGTGCTTTCGGGAGCGGACGCCATCGTGTTCGTCGCCGACTCCCAACCAGAGAGAGCGAAGGAAGATTACATCGCCTGGGAGAACATGAAGGCCAACCTCATCGCCAACAAGATGGATCTGGCCCAGATCCCCGTCGTGGTCCAGTGCAACAAGCAGGACCTCCCCGAAGCGCTATCCGGCGAGGCCGTCCTTGAGGCCATGAAGGTCGAATCCGAACACGTCACCAAAGCCTGCGCGCTCACGGGAGAAGGCGTCGTGGAGACCTTTGTGAACTGTCTCCAGCTCAGCCTGGGACTGTTCATAAAGAAGTTCAAACTCACCGAAAGGGGCGTGACGCCGGAACAGATCGCCCAGGGCGTGAACGATATCTTCGAGCCTTTTTACGGCAGAAAGAGGGCCAGACCTCCGGAGTCCGAGCCGAAGCCCGACCAGCCGCTGCATCCTCCTGAGGGTTTAAGCGATGAGGAACAGCTCATCGCAGCCCTGGAATCCAGCAGCCAGCTGGCCGAGCAGTACCAGGAGGCCCACCACCTCAGCCAGATGTACCAGGCCCGGCTCGAAGAGATGACCCTCCTGTACAACGTCGGCCGGGGCCTGGCCGGCGCCGATTCGACCGATACCGCCCTGAGACTCGTCGGAGCGCAACTGGCGGAGGCCCGGCCTGCCTGGAAGATGACGGTCTTCCGCAACGACGCTTCGGGACCTGCACCCATCGCCTCACACGGTTGCGACGAAGACCCCCTCTGGAAGGTCGACGCCCCAGGCGCAGGGAATCTCGCACTGGGCCTTCTCCAGAGGGGCGAGCGCACCCGCCTGGACCGCCTTGAGGAACGTCTTCAGCAGCTAAAGGCGACGCCCGTGCCCGACGTGGGCGAAGCCCAGGCCATGCCTTTCGGGCCTCCCGGGAAACCCGTAGGATTCTTTATTTTTTACAGCCCCGCAGGTAAGGCCTTCACCAAGGAAGACGACAGGTTCTTTTCTCTGCTCGACCAGATCGTGTCACCGCGCCTTCAGGCCCTCCAGCTGCTACAGGACCTCGCCATCGCCAACGAACGCCTGGAGGTCAAGGTCCTTGAAAGAACGGCGGACCTGCAGGAAGCCCTCGAGAAGCTGAAGGACCTGGACCAGCTCAAGCGCGCCTTTCTCAACAACGTCTCCCACGAGATGAAGACCCCCCTCACGAACATCCGCTCCTACGCCGACCTCTTGAGGCGTTATCCGGACCAGCGCGAGAAAAACGCGGACGAGTACCTGGACATCGTGTGCGAGGAGTCCGTCCACCTCGAAGCTTTGATCAACGATCTCCTCGCCTACACGAAGATCAAGGAACCGCCGCGGGGAGAGTCGTGCGACCTTGTGGCCGCATTAAACGGCGTGCTGCAGATCCTGTCGCCCCGGGCCGACGAACGCCACCTCAAGATCCAGGTTCAAAGCGAAAAGGACGTCCTCCACTTCGACATGAACAACGAGGATGCGGGTATCCTATTCCGCCAGATCATTGACAACGCCGTGAAGTTCTCTCCGGAGGGCGTAAAGATAAAGGTCTATCTTCTGCACGATCACAAAAAGGTCATTTTCGCCGTTCGCGACTACGGGCCGGGCTTTCCCAAAGACCAGCGCGAGCGCCTGCTCGAACCCGTGGAGTCGGGCAATCCGTCCGTGCCGAGCTACAAGTCTCCGGGCCTGGGCATGGGCCTCTTCCTCGTAAGAGAAATTCTGAGCAAGTACGGGGGCGGAATCGCCATCGAGAACATGGAACCCGGAAGCAACGTGCTCATCGAACTGCCGAAAGTCGAAAAAGGGACCCAGGCCCGCACCGCGCAAGGCTGAGGTATGCGGAGATTGGGGAGTTGGGATTTCGGATTTCGGACTTGAAAGACCTGGAACGGCTCGAGGCCGGCCTTCGAAGACCGGCAAGTGTGTTACTCACCTAATTGCGCTGCTCCCCCACTCCCAGTCCCTTCCAAGACCTGCCGGCAACTCGACCAACAGGCGCTTCAAGCGCCGGATCACTTGATCACTATTCACTCGATTACGGGGGGGCAGGAATCGCCGTCAGGCGGGACGGGCCTGCGGGACCGCGTCCTGAACCGACAGGAAGGTTCCCTTCTGGAAGGCCCGGTTGAAGGCCTCGACCACCCTCGTGTCGTAGACGGTGACCTTGAGTTCGTTGATGCGACTGGCCGCTTGGTCGAAGCTCATAGCCTTCTGGTAGGGCCGGTTCGTCGTCATGGCGTCGAAGGCGTCGGCCACGCCGATAATCCTGGCGATGAGAGGGATCTTCTCCCCCTTCAGGTTATCGGGATATCCCCCACCTGACCATTTCTCGTGGTGATGCCGGATCCCCGGAATGATCTCCCGCATCTGCGGGATGGATCCCAGTATGGCCGCGCCCTTCGGGGGATGGGTCTTCATGACGTCGAACTCTTCCTTGGTCAGGGCGCCCGGCTTCCTCAGGATCCTGTCCTCGATGCCGATCTTTCCCACGTCGTGAAGCAGCGAGGAAATCTCTATGATACGCATCTCGCGCTCGCCGAGCCCGTAGGACCTGCCGATGATCATGGAGTAGGCCGAGACCCGCTCGGAATGGCCGCGGGTGTACGGATCTTTGGCGTCCAGGGCGTTGGCTATGGCGCGGATGGAATCCATGAAGAGCTGCTTCGTCTCTTCCGCGGCGGCCTCTACCCGCCGGATGTAGTCCTGGATGTCGTCCGCCATGGCGTTGAAGGCGCGCGCCAGTTCTCCGATCTCGTTCTTGCTCTTCACGTCGGCTCTTCGCGAGAAATTGCCTTTTGCCAGGTCCCGGCTCACGTCCGCCAGCGTGGAAATGGGGTGCGTAATAAGGCGCGCGAGCAGGAGGCCTATGACGAGGGCACCCAGTATGGAGAGCACGACCCACAGGGTCGATTGTTCCTTGAGCTGCACGATGGGCGCGTAGTATTTCTGCCGGTCCACCTCGGAAAAGAGCAGCCACCCGTAGCTCGAAACGGGCGCGCAGGTTACGAGGTAGGTCCGCGCCTTCCCCTGGACCGCCTTCGTGACGTTGTAGTTGACCGGGCTCGTGGGGAAGATCCCCGAAGCGAGGATCCTGTGAACGATGGGATCCTGCGCCAGGTTTATGGCCTTGCCCTGGTAGGCCGCTTCGGTGTGAAAGACCAGGTGCCCCTTGCCGTCCGTCACGAACATGGTGAATTCGCGGCCGTACTCCTTGAGGCTGTCCTGCACGCCCTGGAGCATGAAGACCGCCGTAATGGACGACACGCTCCCTCCACCCGATTCGATGGGCACCGAGATGGCGATCGCCGGTTCGGCGAGTCCCTGCAGGGCGGCGAGCTTGATGAAGAAGACCTCCGAGGTCTTTATCGTGCCTCCCTTAAGCGCCTGCATGCCCCAGGGCGCCACGAAGGAGGTGAGCTGGGCCTCTTCCTTCGACTGGAGGCCGCGCCACGGCGCCGCGAACTGCCCCCCGTCCTTGTCCCGGTAGACCAGGAGCAACGTGTCATCCGACAGATAGCGGCTGAGAATTCCTCTCTGAAGGAGGTTCTCGTAATTGTCCTTGTAGTTGGAGTCGTTGGAGAAGACCTCGAAGGTGGCCGCGAGGTCCTTGAGACGCTGCCGATACTCGTCCATGAGATTAGCGATGTGGGCCGCCGCCGGAATGGCGGCCTTGAGCTGGCGCTCCCGCAGGGACTCCTCGATGTAATCCTTGCTCGCCGAGATGCTCCGCCAGGAATAGGACACCAGGGGGATCACGACAAGAAGGACCAAGAGTACGGACAGCATCCAGAAGATGCCTATTTGCCGCGGGGGTTTCCCTTGTTCTCCCTGGACCACGGCGCCTCCTGACTTCACTTTACCACAATCCGTTTTCAAAGCTGCTACGGCCGGCGCCCGCCGGAGATCACACTCGAAGCCTCTCCCCCCGTCTGCGGCCCTTAAAATAAAGACAGGCGATATGATGTATACTAATGCAGAGGGTGAAAGAGGTTCCGCGTACGTGGTGTGCAGGGAGCTGATGACTTGACACCGCCCTTGGGGGGGCCGAATATACGGTCTGTTCCCGAGGAGGGTTCGTTGTCCCGTTATCCTTTACTCGACAAGATAAATTCCCCGGAAGATTTGCGCGCGATTCCGGAAAACGACCTGCCCAAGGTCTGTGATGAACTTCGAAACTACCTGCTTGAAGTCGTTTCGGGGGTAGGAGGTCACTTTTCCAGCAGCCTGGGCGTGGTCGAACTCACGGTCGCTCTCCATTACGTGATGGACACGCCCCAGGACAAGCTCGTGTGGGACGTGGGGCACCAGGCCTACATACACAAGATCCTCACGGGGAGGCGGGAGGCCCTGAAGACCATCCGCCAGAAAGACGGCCTGTCGGGCTTTCTGAAGAGGACGGAAAGCGAATACGACGTTTACGGCGCCGGACACGCGTCCACCGCCCTCTCGGCGGCCTACGGCATGGCTTCGGCCCGGGACATAAAGGGCGAGAAGTACAGGGTAGCCGCCATTTTCGGCGACGGGGCGCTCACGGGAGGCCTGTGCTACGAGGCCTTGAACAACGCGGGCGCCGAACACAAGGGGGCCTTCCTGGCCATCCTGAACGACAACATGATGTCCATATCACCGAACGTGGGCGCCATCCACCGCTACCTGAACAACTTTGTGCAGACGAACCTCTACCGGTCCTTCCGCAGGCGCGTGAAGGACGGGCTCGAGAAGGTCCCGCGCTACGGCAAGCCCATGACCCACCTGGCCCGCCGCATCGAGGAGGCGGCCAAGGGCATCCTGACGCCGGGTGCTATTTTCGAGGCGATGGGGTTCGACTACTACGGTCCTCTCGACGGCCACGACGTGCTCGAACTCGTCCGCAATCTGAGGAAGCTCAAGGATATGGAATACCCCGTGCTCTTCCACGTCATCACCCAGAAGGGCAAGGGATACGCCCCGGCGGAAGCCTCTCCCGAGGGCTACCACGGCGTCAAGCCGTTCTGCCCCGAGGAGGGCATTCTCCCCTCTCCGCCCGGCAAGCCGGTCTTTCAGAACGTCTTCGGCGCCAGCCTCGTCCAGTTGGCCCGGTCCGATGAAAGGGTCGTTGGAATCACCGCCGCCATGCCGACCGGAACGGGCATCGTTCCTTTCGCGGAGGCCTTTCCAGACAGGTTCTTCGACGTGGGCATCGCAGAGGAACACGCCGTCGTCTTCGCGTGCGGGATGGCGACCCAGGGCCTCCGGCCCGTGTGCGCCATCTACTCGACGTTCCTCCAGCGCGCCTACGACCCCATCGTCCACGACGCGGCGCTGCAACACCTTCCCGTGATCTTCTGCATGGACAGGGCCGGCATCGCGGGCGAAGACGGTCCCACGCACCACGGCGTCATGGACATCGCCTACCTGCGGCCCATTCCCGGCATGGTGGTGGCGTCGCCCAGGAACGGTGACGAACTGAGAAATCTCATGGCCACGGCCCTGAAGTACGAAGACGGACCCTTCGCCATCCGCTACCCAAAGTGCGCCGCCGGCCTTTACGACCCCGAGGGCGCCCCCGCGCCTGTCCCGATAGGCTCCTGGGAGGTGTTGAGGCCCGGCGACACGGCGGCATTGCTGGCGGTCGGCCCCATGGTCGACGAAGCCCTGAAGGCGGCCGAACAGCTCTCCAAGAGGGGGCTGAACGTCGAGGTGGTCAACTGCCGCTTCGTCAAGCCCATGGACGAAGCCTACCTTTCGGCGCGGTTCGGTGCGTTCTCCCACGTCTTCACCGTCGAAGAGGGCGTGCTGGAAGGCGGTTTCGGATCCGCCGTCCTCGAGTGGAAGGAATCGGCGGGCCTTCAGGTGCCGGTCACCCGGATGGGCATCCCCGATCGCTTCATCGCCCACGGTCCGAGGCGGGTCCTGCTGGAAGAACTCGGCCTGTGCACCGACGGTATCGCAAGGGCCGTATCC
>CAZDOY010000088.1:0-7178 GCA_964507185.1 uncultured Thermoanaerobaculia bacterium | reverse complement strand
TCGAGCCAGCGGGACTCGGCGCCGGTCCCGCGCTATTCTCTACCCGAGATATAGTGCGGCTTGCCTTACAAGATGCTGCCCGGATATATCCGGTTATTGTTGCCGCTGTAAATGAATGTCGAAGCGTCCACCTCTTTGGATCTGCTGCAGATCGTGTGAACTGAAAGTTCTGACCAGCTTGGAACCGAACCACACTTGCAAGGTATAATCGGATGGCTGGCCCGGTGTTCCAAAGAAGCCATAACGTCCTTGCTGATTTGTGTAAGTGGCAGTCGTCTCCTTGCCGCCACGTAGCAACGACAACTTGATACTTGCGGCCGGCGTGCCGGTACTCCACGTGACGGTCCCATACATCAGCCAGCGCTTCTGCTGGCCGAATGTGACTGCAGAGATCAAAAGTAAAAACACGATAACCACAAGCGCAGTTATTCTACTTCTCATGTTCTGCCTCCTATTCCTAAGGCAGCCTGTGCAGGGTAACCGTTCCGATATCAATGACCTTGTTGTTCGAATCCTGGTCTATGAGGTCACGGCCTCCGGCGCTGTAGTTAGGACAGCAGAAACCCAAGCGTGGCAGGTTTCCATCGTAGTCCCTTCTTATGCGAAGGCCGATAATCTTACCGTTGCCATCAGGACTTAACGGAGGGTAGTCCGTAGTTATTACGATATCTCCAGGATCTTTGTTGTCATCCTTCTGCACAATCCCCTTCACCGCGTACCATTGTTCCCGAGCCTGCTTCCATTCCTTGAGGGAATCGCATTCTCGCTTGAGGGAATCGTATTGTCTCGCGTCGATTCGACCCGCCCAGAATCCCGTAGCGGATGAAACAAGAGTGATCAAGAAACAGACCCCTATGTAGAACCGCAGCGTTTTTTGCGCCTCCTTATCCTTGGTCTTAATTGACTTCCACAGCAGCCATCCGCTCCCGAAGATAGCGAAAATGCAGATGCCGCTTGTTCCCAAGCTCGCGAGCTTGACGAGCGTCTCCAGTATTCCTCCCTCACCCATGGCTTTTCCTCCTCCTTCCAGCTAGAATCAGGGTCCGTTCCCATGCAGCGACCGGTATGCTTGTGTCGCAGAGGCACGAAAGGCGCTGCATAAGTCCTGCGCCCAACTGTAGCCGCTTCAGGGCATCAACCTTCCATTAGTCGACCCAAACGCCATTAACGTCGTCGCTATAACACCAACCTTCTCCGCGATCTTACCGATGGCACCCTTGGTCTATCATCGTATTCTGCACAAAGTTCGATTTTCATCAGTGCGGTTTCGGCAATTGCTCACTGGCCGTCACGACGATATTTGCGCGTTTCCGTGCTGGACTAACTTGCAAGACCGATCGCAGACTTGCACCGCAATTCGTCAAGAATGGCTGATGTGGGCCCCCAGCAGCTCTTACAGAGGTCGTTCCATGGTGTGACTTTGCTTTCAATATAGTGCGAGCGTCCCGGCCGTGCCTCAAACCAGAGTTGTAGATTCCGAACTGACCTTTGCTGCAACTCTGGTTGTAGAGGAAATGCACTCGGGCGTCACTGTGAGGCTACGGGTCTTATCGGCGTTCTTTTTCGATTCATTTTGTTGGGAGATTGCCCGCAGCCGTTTTTCTGCCTTGTGAAAAGTGACCGAGTGATCTAGTGATCCAGTGATCGAGACTGGGGGATAATCTTCGAAGGCCAGTCCCCAGCCGTCTTTAAATCCCAAATCCGAAATTCCAAATCCCAATTTTCCTTACTTCCCCGTCATGCGTTTGGCGTCGAGCAACTCGTCGAGCTTGTCTTCGGGCAGGACCTTCTTTTCGAGGCACAGCTCGCGGATGGTCTTGCCGGTCTCGAAGGCCTCGTGGGCGATGGCGGCCGCGGCGTCGTAGCCGATGGCGGGGTTGAGGGCGGTGACCATGGCGAGGCTCTTTTCGACCATCTCGCCGCAACGGGCCTCGTCGGCCACGAGTCCGGCCACGCAGCGGTCGGCGAAGGTCCTGCAGGCGTTGGCGAGGATGCGCGCGGACTGGAGGACGTTGTGGGCGATGACGGGCATCATGGTGTTCAGCTCGAAGTGGCCGCCCATGCCGGACATGGCGACGACCGCGTCGTTGCCCAGCACCTGCGTGCAGACGCCGATCATCATCTCGGACATGACGGGGTTCACCTTGCCCGGCATGATGGACGACCCCGGCTGGAGGTCGGGCAGCTTGATCTCGCCGATGCCGCACCGCGGCCCGGACCCCAGCCAGCGGATGTCCTCGGCGATCTTCATGAGGCCCACGGCGATGGTCCGCAGGGCCCCGCTCGCTTCCACGAGGCCGTCCTTGGCGGCCAGGGCCTCGAAGAGGTTCGGCGCCTGCACGAAGGGGATCTCCATCTCCTTCGCAAGGGCGGCGATCACCTTCTCGGCGAAGCCCGGTACGGCGTTCAGGCCCGTCCCGACGGCGGTACCGCCGAGGGCCAGTTCACACAGGGCCGGCAGGGTCGAGGCCGCGCGCCGCTCGGCGTTTCGGACCTGCCGGGCGTAGCCCGAGAACTCCTGGCCCAGGCGCACGGGCACAGCGTCCTGCAGGTGGGTCCGGCCGATCTTGACGATGGGGTCGAAGGCCAGAGCCTTTGCTTCGAGCGCTTCGGCGAGGTGTCTCAGCGCGGGCAGGAGGTCCTTGCTCACGGCCTCGGCGGCGGCGATGTGGATGACCGTGGGCACCACGTCGTTGGAGGACTGGCCCTTGTTCACGTGGTCGTTGGGGTGGACGGGCTTCTTGGAGCCCACGACGCCGCCAAGGATCTGGATGGCGCGGTTGGCGATGACCTCGTTGGTGTTCATGTTGGACGAAGTGCCCGAACCCGTCTGGAAGATGTCCACGGGGAACTGGTCGTCGTGCTTGCCCTCCACCACCTCGGTGGCGGCCTGGACGATGGCGTCGGCCACGTCGGCGGGCAGGGTGCCGCGCTCCTTGTTCAGTTGCGCGCAGGCGCGCTTGACGCGCCCGAAGGCGTGGATCATGCTCGGCGGGATGCGCAGCCCGCTGACGGGGAAGTTCTCCACCGCCCGCTGGGTCTGCGCCCCCCACAGCGCGGAGTTCGGGACCTTTACTTCACCGAGGGAATCGGTTTCGATGCGATAGTCTTTCATTTTTCTGGCTCCTTCTCGCGGCGCCGCGGACCGCCCGCGGAGCGGCCGGCGGCGACGGTTCTCGTTGCTTTTTCATCGTCGCATGTTTTTCGGGCGCGAGAGCCGGAACCCTGCACAGCCCGTTCTAATCCTTTTCTTCGCCTTCTCCGGACCCGCCCCGGCGCTTCCCGCCCCAGCCGAACTGCACGGCCAGGTCACCCAGGAACGTCTCCTCTTGTGGAACAAACCGGCGTGCGGCCCATTCCAGGGCGTCCTCGCCCACGGGCACGCGCAGGCGCGGCTCCCGCCCCTCGGCCGCCTTCAGGACCGCCTCGGCCACGGGCTCGCCGGACGGGCGCCCCGGCCCGCCAAAGAAGTGGTCCTTCAGCGCCTGATAAAGCTGCGCGTAAGGGCTGTCGGGATCGGAGACGGCCCCGAGGTGCTCCAGCGACTTCTTGTGGAACCCGGTCTCGAAGGCGCCGGGCTCGACGATCGTCACGCCGACGCCGAAGGGCGCGACCTCGGGCGCGAGACTTTCGGCCCACCCTTCCAGCGCGAACTTGGGCGCGCAATAGGCGCCCAGGGCCGGGATGCCCGTCCGCCCCAGGTCCGAGGAGATGAAGACCAGTTGGCCGGAGCCCTGCTGGCGCATGATGGGCAGCACGGCCTTCGTAACCGCCACCGCCCCGAAGAAGTTGGTCTCGAACTGGCGCCTCAGCTCCGCGAGCGAGACCTCCTCGCCCGTACCCACGAGACCGATCCCTGCGTTGTTCACGACGGCGTCTATGGCCCCGAACCTCGACACCGACGCGGCGACCGTCTGGCGGATGGAACCGCCCTCCGTCACGTCGAGCCTGGCCCGGACGAGGGTGTCCGGGTCCCCCGCGTCCGGTAGAATCACCCCGCGCCTGCGCGCGGTTGCCACCACGTTCCAGCCCCGCTCCAGCGCCAGCTCTGCGGTCAGCGCACCGAAGCCGCTCGATGAGCCCGTGATGAGGATGGTCTTCGACATCGACGTCTCCTATTCCACTCCCCGATTCCCTGGAATTCAATATAGTTCTCGCGACCTTAAAACTGTAACGCATGGGCCCTTGAAGACGCCGGCGTGCGGACTTTGGCCCATGGCGCGAGCGGGAAAACATTCTTGCGCGATCGTCCGATCGGCGGTTAAATGGGGCCGTCGTCGCCACAGAACGATCTGTTTCGGGCGTGTTCGTCCAAAAAACACGGAGGTACAAGATGGCTGAAGACACGACTGGCGTCGAGAGCCCAGCGACGCTCGACAGGCGCCGTTTCATGACCAGGCTGTCCGGGTTCGGGGTGGCGGCCACGGTCTTTCCCGGCACGCTGTGGGCGCTCACGCAGGTGCGGGGCGAAATCACGAAAGAGGTCGTCACCGAGGCCGAGAAGATCGCGGGCCTCAGTTTCACCGACCAGCAAAAGGACCTCATGGTCAAGGGGCTCAACAGTTTCGAGGAAGACTTCGACAAAATCCGCGCCGTGCCGCTCCCGAACGGCGTGCCCCCCGCGTTGCGTTTTTCGCCGCTCCTGCCTTCCGTGGAGGCGCCGAAGGGATCCAGCGGCTTCGCACTGGGCGACACCGCGCCGCCGGTGTTCTCTGGCGAGGTCGAATCTCTGGCCTTCATGCCCGCAACCAAGCTCGCGGCCTTGCTCAAGGAGCGCCAGGTCACCTCCATGGCGCTGACGAAGATGTACCTCCACCGGCTCAAGCGCTACGATTCCCTCCTCAAGTGCGTGGTCACGCTGACCGAAGAGCGTGCCCTCGCGCAGGCGAAGAAGGCCGACGAGGAGATCGCGGCCGGCCAGTACCGCGGCCCGCTCCACGGTATTCCGTGGGGCGTCAAGGATCTCTATGCCGTCAGGGGCTATCCCACCACGTGGGGGGCAGCGCCCTACAAGGACCAGACGATCGACGAGGACGCAACGGTCGTGAAGCGGCTGGACGAGGCGGGCGCCGTCCTCCTTGCCAAGCTGACAACCGGGGCCCTGGCCATGGGTGACGTCTGGTTCGGCGGCATGACGCGGAACCCGTGGGACACCGAGGAGGGGTCCAGCGGTTCCTCGGCGGGCCCCGCGTCGGCCGTTGCGGCGGGCCTCGTGGGCTTCGCCATGGGCACGGAGACGCTCGGGTCGATCGTCTCTCCGTCCACCCGCTGCGGGTGTTCGGGCCTCCGTCCCACCTTCGGGCGCGTGCCCCGGACGGGCATCATGGCCCTCTCGTGGAGCATGGACAAAGCGGGCCCCATCGCCCGGTCCGTGGAGGACTGCGCCATGGTCTTCAACGCCGTCTACGGCCCGGACGGGCGGGACGGCACGGTCGAGGCCGCCCCCTTCCTGTGGAATCCCGACCTCGACGTCCGCACGCTGAAGGTGGGCTACGTCAAGAGTCTCTTCGAGCGCAAGGCGGAGGAAGACCCCGACGCCGCCAAACCAGAGAAGGACAACGAGTGGCCCGTCTTCGACCGGGCCGTGCTCGACGCCCTCAAGAAGCAGGGGATCGATCTCATACCCGTGGAACTGCCCGACCTGCCCGCCGACTCCATGGCCCTCCTGCTCAACTGCGAGGCGGCTGCGGCCTTCGATCACCTTACGCGGTCCGGGCGCGACAAGCTGCTCGTGGCACAGGGCGAGGACGACTGGCCCAACATCTTCCGCCAGGCCCAGCTCATTCCCGCCGTGGAGTACATCCAGGCCAACCGCGCGCGCACCGTGCTCATGGAGGCCATGGCCGGGCTGATGAAGAAGGTCGACGCCTACGTCTGCCCCAGCTTCGGTGGCCAGGACCTCACCATCACCAACCTCACGGGGCACCCGTGCGTGGTCGTGCCCGACGGTTTCCGCACCAACGGCACGCCCACCAGCATCAGCTTCATCGGGAACCTGTACCGCGAGGCCGAGGTGCTCGCCCTTGCCAGGGCCTACCAGAACGCCACCGAGTTCCATACGAAACACCCGGTGTTGAAAGAGGCCGGTGGATGAGGTCATTTGGGGTGTGGGATTTGAATACGACTGGGGACGGGCCCTCGAAAGACGTCCCCCGCCCTGATCACCTACTTCCCTACTCACGGCGCACCGGGGCGCAATTTCTCGATCACCGTCCACTATTCACCAGGCGCCCCCAGGCGCCTTAATCACTGGATCACTATTCACTCAGCCCTGAGGAGGTTCCCATGCAGGTTTCGTTCAAGTTCCCTTCTCCGTTCCGCCACACGCACCCGCCGATAAGGGACGTCAACGAAGTGTTCCAGGAGAGGATGACCCCCGGGCAGCGGGCCGCGGACTGGCTCGCGGGGGTCGTGGGGTCGTGGGGTTTCATCATCGTCCAGTCCGTCATTCTCATGCTGTGGGCGATGCTCAACGTCACGGCCTGGGTGCACCACTGGGACCCGTACCCCTTCATCCTCATGAACCTCTTCCTCTCGCTCCAGGCGGCCTATACGGCACCCGTCCTCATGATGAGCCAGAACAGGCAGGCCATTAAGGACCGCATCGAGGCCCACAACGACTTTGTCGTCAACCAGAAGGCGGAAGAAGAGATCAGGGCCGTGCTCGACCACCTCGTCGCCCAGAATCAGGCCTTCATCGCCCTCAAGGCCCAGCTGGACGATCTGAGGGCCGAACTGTGCCGCAAGACGGAGTGACCGCGGATCGCACAAACCCGGATCCGAGGCAAGAGGAGGCACGCGTGAGCAACGACGGACAAGCCGGAAAGTCTTCGAGCTTCGAGGGGTACGCCATGGCCATCGAATTCGGCGTCATCCTCATTCCGCTCTACCTGCTGACGGACCCGTGGCACTCCCGGCTGGCCGTTTCCATGCCGGTGGCCGCCGGCCTCTTCTTCGCCTTCGCGGCCATCGTCAGGGCGCTGGAGGACGGGAATTCCCTGATCATGGGGCTCCTGATGGCCGCACCGCTCTGGATCCTCGTGGCTCCGGCCATCCTTGTCATCAACACGTACGAACAGTTTTTGCGGACCGACATCCCCATGATGGCGGCCGCCTCGGCCGCCGCCCTGCTCGGGAGCCTCGTCGCCGGGGCCTTCAAGAGAAGTGATCGAGTGATC
>CAZDOY010000087.1:1461-7185 GCA_964507185.1 uncultured Thermoanaerobaculia bacterium | reverse complement strand
TTGATTTGTCATGCGGGGCACTTGGAGGTCGCGGCGTCGGTGCGGATCAGAGGGCTGGAGAAGGGCCGAGGGATTCGCCGCTCACGGCGGCGGAAAAGGCCCTGGCGTAGCCTTCCAGCAGGGAATTGACGACCTCTTTCACGGTGGACATCTTCTCCGCGCGGTAGGCGTTGGCGCCGGCGAAGGCGAATCCCAGCTTCATCCTGGCCTTTACGGCGTTCATGAGGGCGAGGGCGATGCAGTAGGGGCTCTTCTGGTAGTCGCAGCTCACGAGGCAGTGGTAGGGGCACTTGAACGGCGTGCGCTTTCCGGCCTCGACCTGGTCGAGGAATTCGTTTCGAATGGCGCGTCCGGGGAGCCCCACGGGGCTCTTGATGATCACCATGTCCTCGCGGCCGGCGTCTATATAGGTCTGCTTGAAACCCTCCGCCGCGTCGCATTCGGCGGTGGTCACGAAGCGCGTAGCCATCTGGACCCCGGAGGCGCCCGCGGCCATGGCGGCGTAGACGTCTTCACCCGTGTATATCCCGCCGGCGGCTATGACGGGAACGGACCGGCCGTCCTCCTTGCCCGCGGCCTCGGCCTCTCTGAGGACGGGTTCGAGGAGCGCCTCGAGCGCGTAGGCCGGGTCGTCCAGATCCTCTTCCTTGAACCCGAGGTGGCCGCCGGCCTTCGGCCCTTCCACGACGATTGCGTCGGGGCGGTACCGGTACCTGTCCAGCCACTTCCGGATGACGATCTTCGCGGCCCGCGCCGAGGAGACGATGGGCACGAGTTTGG
This sequence comes from uncultured Thermoanaerobaculia bacterium, assembly GCA_964507185.1. Taxonomy (GTDB): domain Bacteria; phylum Acidobacteriota; class UBA4820; order UBA4820; family DSQY01; genus CAVRTJ01. The sequence continues at coordinate 6,405 of CAZDOY010000087.1, read as the reverse complement.
TCGTCGTGGACCCGTCGAGGAACGACGGGAGGTTCAGCGGCAGGGCGGCGCCGGAGAAGATGAACTCCACCTTCTCCTCGATGGCCGTCCTCGCCATGTCTGCGTAGTTGGAGAGCGGCACCAGGATGTTGACACCGAGGAGCCCTTTGGTCGCCTCACGGACCTTTCGGATCTCGTCCCGGAGGGCGCGCTTGTTGGCTTCGAGGAAGTTGGACAGGTAATCCGACTCCTGCATGCCGATACCGGCCGTGGCGATGACGCCGACGCCGCCCTCCTCGGCGACGGCGGAGGCCAGGCCGGAGAGGGATATGCGAACGCCCATCCCACCCTGGATAACGGGCAGCCGGGCTGTGTAAGGGCCGATTCGAAGAGGTGCGGGCATCATCATCTCATGACTCCATGAAGATCGAACGGCGGACGACCCGAAATCGTTCGCCAGCTGAGGGCCGATTGGATCGGAGCGCCGACCGGACCTGCCGGGAAGATTTTCGTCTCCCGGGACACGACCCGAAAGCCTCTTGGCAGCGCGACGAATCACCGGGCTTCCCGTAGTCGACGCTTCGAGTAGAACACGAATCGGAGTGCGTGGCAACGCGGAAGAATTCCCCGGACAGGATAGGACGCGCCGCGTGGTGGTAGGATAACCGCGCGGCTGTCGTCTCAGCAGCCGTATGGAGGTTTGGATGCCCTCGGTTTACGTGGACGCCGACGGATGCCCCGTGAAGAAGGAAGTGTACCGGGTCGCGGGTCGTCACGACCTGAACGTGACGCTGGTTTCCAACTCGCGAATCCAGGCGCCGGAGGGGGATTGGATCCGGTGCGTGGTGGTGGGCGCCGGATTCGACGCCGCGGACGACTGGATCGTCGACCACGTGCAGGCGGGCGACATCGTGGTGACGGCCGACATCCCGCTGGCGGACCGCTGTCTCAAAAAGGGCGCGCGGGCCCTGACGCCCTCGGGGAAGGTCTTCACGGAAGAATCCATCGGTGGGGCCTTGGCGAGCCGCGAACTGCTTTCCTACCTGCGCGAAATGGGAACCGTCACAGGCGGCCCGCCGCCGTTCTCGTCCAGGGACCGCTCCAGGTTCCTCCACGAGCTGGACCAGATCATCCGCGAGGTGAACAGGGCCGCGGGGAAGGGGTGACGGGACTGCCTGGAATTTGGGATTGCGGATTCGGGACTTGAAGGACGGCGTGCCTTCGAAGAGCAGTCACCCGAGGCGATCACCGGAACACCCGATCACTTGCCGGCAGGGCCGGCGGCCGAAAGCCCTTACAAGAGGCCTGCAACGGCCTTTTGCGCTTATGCAGGCACGCAGCAGAAACAAGCCGCCGCGGGGGAGAGCCTTCAGCCGGCCGTCCGGGTTCGTCGGTCCGCGGTCGGGGAGGACCGGTCCGCATCGTTAGTGCGCCGCTGGGGCCCCCCGTCCTTCTCGATGTGACCCGTTCCTTCGTGTCCGGGGCCGGGGCCCGGGCGCGGATGCGGAGGGGGACGCGGCGGCGGGGGGGAGGGCGGAGGAGGTTCCGGGTGACGCCTCGGGCCGCCCACCGGGGGCATGCCCCTCCCCGCTCGTCCACGCCGGCCGTCGTCGCATGACGGTCCATACGCCGGGTAGCCCCACCCCACCTCGCCCACAACCGCCGTATCGTAATCGGGCTGGTCGGGAGCCGGCGTCTCGTCGGGCTCCACGGGCGGGATGTAGACGGCGTCGGGACGGTAGCCGTGCCATTCAAGGTTCGGCAAAGGAACCACCGTGCCGTCTCGCGCAGCCACGCTCTCGACATGTGGTGCCTTTATCCCGCGGATGAAACCGTGGTCGCGGCCCCCGTAGGGCGCCCGCCAGGCCTCGTGCGCCGGCCGGGCCGTCGATGTGACGCGCACCCACGCGTGGCGCCCTGCTGCGTAGCTGTCGCGGTGATGGTAGTACTCGGTGCTCCTGAACATGACGCCCTGTGCGATCACCGCCTTGTCCACGGTGACAATGCGCGTTGCCCAATCGACACCGCCGAAGAGGGCGCCGCCGGCGTACCAGCCCGGGCCCCAGGCGAATCCTTTCACGAAGGTCTCCCCGGGCGAAGGCGCCCATGCCGCGAAATAGTAGCAGGCAGGGTAGCTCCAGGCCGATCCGTACACCACCGCTGGATCGTAGGTGGGAATGTAGACGACATCGGGACCGAAGGGCAGGATCTCGATGCCGTAGGGCGTCACGGTGATGGTCTGTTCGGAGTTCGACCGCAGGTGACCTGTCTCGTAGGCCTCCCGGCGCAGTTTCTGCACGGCATCGAAAACTGCCGGCCGCTGCTCCAGAAAAGCAGATCCGAGATCAGCCGTCCACGGGATGTCACCGGCCATGTTGTCGATCAGAGGCGGGAACCTGCACAGCGAGATGACGCTCGGGTCCCACGACGCGGTGGAGAGGGCGTCGTCCAGTTCCGGAAGCGGCACGCGGGGGTTTGCCTGGAGCCACTTATCGGCCCCGGTCACCTGATCCGGAAACGTCGACGCCATGAGCACCTGCGCCAGCAGCGCGTCGGGATAGAGGGCCACCGGTGCGACCATCTGTTCGATCCGGGCATCCGTGAAGCGCTCGGGCTCTCCGGCCCTCACGCCGGGGCATCCTGACATTGCCGATCCGATCGCCAGGACGACCGCCGCGAACGTGAAGACGGCGGCCGTTCCCGCGTGCCTTTCCCTGCCGGGAACGTCACGTCTCGCTTCCGCTCTCATCCTGCACCTCCAACCGTTATCCGCGCCCCCTGCCGGGGCCTCCACCTGTCTCTTCATGCCATCCGTTGTCAAATCTAATGCCCAAAGATGACCGCAACATGACGTGCGCATGACAGACACAGTCTCCGGGTCGCAGGCCGCGTACGGTATTCCATGTGCCATCTCCGTTATCGATCCCGGACTGCGGCCGGGTTCGCCGGGAACTGGAAAATGTCAGCGCCGTCGTCGAGCTTCTCTAATGAGTTTAACGGGCGGCGTGCCGTAATCCTTCGGTGCGGGGAACAGCACGTTCGAACAGGAGGGAGGAAACTCCAGGCGTTGTCAGCGGGAGGCCGTGAAACGGAGGGGCGGGAAGGGGGCGCCCCCTTCCCGCCATGGAAGTGGAAAATCGGAGGACGGAGTCAGTTCCGCTTGTGTTCCTTGTCTTTCACCTTTTCCTTTGCGTTCACCTTTTTTCCGCTCTCCAGGCCGCGCGCCGGTTGGGCCTTGGGCCGGTTATTTTCCCGCACCTGTCCGCGGTTGCGCTCGGTCTGCTCGCGCTGGGCCGGGCGGGCCCGGACGGGACGGTTCTGGCCGGGTCCCACCCTCGGCGCTTCGGGCCTGGGTCGTTCGTAGGTGCGGCGCTGGCCGGCGGGAGGCTGGACCCCGGCCGGACGATTCCGGTCCGGCGAGGCCTTAGGGGCGTTCTGCCGAACGGGTTCGTACCTCCGCGGCTCTCCCTTTGGAGTGCGGGTCTGTCCGGGGCGGACATCGCGTGGAGACACCCTGCCGGGCTTGTCTGAAGCCACACCCGTGCGATTGGGGCGGCCCTGAATTGCGCGGATGGTCCCGTGTCCACGTCCGCCGTAGGGTGCCCTGCGGTAGCCTTCGCCGGGAAGGTTGCGCGGCACCGGACGGACCCACTGGTGACGTCCGTTCCCGTGGCGGTCCCGCTGGCGGTAGTAGTCCGTGTTTCTGAAGATCCTGTTGTTCACGATAACCGTCTTGTTGACGTACACGTCGTGATGACCCCAGTCGCAGCCTCCGAAGAGCACGTGGGCTGCGTAGAACCCGACGCCCCACGCGAAGCCGTTAACCAGCACCGTACCGGGCGACGGCGCCCAGACCGAGCGGTAGTAGTAGGTCGGATATCCCCATGCCGATCCGTAGACAACGGCCGGGTTGTAGACCGGAACGTGGACGATGGACGGGGTGTAGGGCCGGATCTCAATGAAGGCCGGTTCCACAACCACGGTTTGCTGGGGCGTCGAACGGAGATACCCGGCCCGGTAGGCCTCCCTGCGGAGCCTCTGCACCGCCCCGAAGACCTGCGACCGCTGGCTCAGAAAGGCGTAGCCCAGGTCGGTTGTCCACTGCATGTTCATGCCCATCCTGTCCATGAGGGCAGGGAACTTGCACAACGAGATGACGCTCGGGTCCCACGAAGCGGTGGCGAGCGCGTCGTCCAGCTCGGCTTCCGATATGCCGGAATTCGCCCGGAGCCAGTCGTCGGCCTCCGACACATGGTCGGGGAATGTGGCCGCCATGAGGACCTGCGAAAGCAGCGCGTCCGGATAGAGGGCGATGGGCGCCACCATCTGCTCGATCTGCGCCTGGGAGTATCTGATGGCTCCCTGCGCGTGAAAGGGCCATCCGCCGGACAGCACGGCCGCGGCCACCAGGATTGCCGTCATGAATTTGAAGGAGCGCATCGGTCTTTCCCCCTGTCTCCTGTTAGAGGAGGACAAAAAGTTTGCAAGAACCTTGGACCGTCGTATGACGGGGCGGCCCTCTTCGAACCGGGACCCTCCCGTCGAGATTCCCTTCATCCTGTCGGTATTCATCTTTCACCTCCCGGCGGTCGCCTGAAGAACCATGGCTACCTTCAGATCCGCCAAAGCGCCCTTGGCGCATGTCCTTGTTTCTACCTGGCTTAACGGGCGGCCGGGGGGAATCCCTCGGCGAGCGGGGCGCGTTGTTCGATGAAAGTGACGGGAGTCACATTCCAGGGCGGTCCGAAGAGTTCCGAATGACTGGAGTGGATTGAAACACCGGGGTATCCGGGAAGGAAGCGGCTGCGGTCCCGGAGCGGAGGGATTCCGCGATGTTCCGGCCCTTAGAGACTACCTGCGGGCCTTGCCGGTGACGTGGTCGATTTCGACCTTCAGAACCTTCGTGACCTTGTCTTCCCTTTCGATGTACCGGAGCCCCTCTTCGATGAAGCCGGGCGAGTACTT
>CAZDOY010000087.1:0-1361 GCA_964507185.1 uncultured Thermoanaerobaculia bacterium | reverse complement strand
ACGGGGTCGGTGTCCCTGCCGAGAGGGCGATACGTCCGGACGATCTCCAGGCCGGCCCGCTCGAAAACGTCCCGATATGCCTCCGGCGTCCAGAGCACGTCTTCGACCGGACGGCGGTCCTCGACGTCGGTCATGACGATCCTGACCCTGTCGCCAGTGCGCGCGGACCGGTTTTCGGGAAAATCCTTCGTGGTGAAGGACGCCCACTCGTTCGTGTAGATCCCGGGCGACGAGACGAGGTGCACGATGCATCCGCCCGGCCTGAGAAGCGTCCCGAATTCCCCGAACAGGGCGACCTTCCTGGCCATGGTGGGGATGTTGTCGAAGGTGAAGATCGACTGGACGAGGTCGAACGTCGGCCCGTGCCAGAGGCCGATTCGCCCGTCCGCGACGACTCGGTAGTCCCCCTCAGGATCCATCTTCCTGGCCCGATCGACCATGTCCCGGGAGATGTCCACGCCCGCGACCTCGAAACCCAGCCCCTTGAGGAAACGCGTCGAGCGTCCCGCACCGCAGCCGAAGTCCAGGGCTTTCCGGCCCGTGACGTGGGCCGCGATGATCTCGGGCAGGTCCCGGTACGCCAGGTAATAGGTGCCGGGAAACTCGAGCTTCGAATAGGACTCCGCGCGCCTGTCATCTTCGTAGACGTTTGTGAATTCCATGAGATCCCCTTGCATCCACGTGTGGGATGAGCACCGGACGATTCTATGGGAGAGATCCCGGCCGATCCGGCACACGCGGCCATCCTAGCGTAGATGTTTGAAGAGACAAAGAAGGGGACGCTTGGGCGGGAGCTGGAGGGTTGAATAGCGCAGGGCGGACACCGGAAGACGACGCCGCCCCCCAGCAGCGAAGGGGGGATCCCGTTGATCTTTCGAATTTCTTGGGGTGGAATCAGAAATGGCGGGCGCCCGGAGGGAGTGAAAGCGGACCACCGTCTTAATCGAGCGGAATCCGCTTTCCGTTCTCGGCGAGCCAGTCGTCGAAACTCTGCAGCGCGGAGTTGAGCGCCCAGGCCCCGTCGGGGGTGCGCGCACCGCAGAGGTACTCGTTGAGGTCGCGGAGGTTCATGACCTGCCCGGACGGGAAGGAAGGGGGCATCCCTTCCCGCCCGAAGCGGTCGTCTGGAGTCCTAGCGGTGCTGGCGTTTCTTGTCCTTGTTCTTGCCTTTGTTCGCTGTGCCGGGTCTGTTCTTCTTGCCCTCAGCCTTCTCGCCACGGGAGGCCTTTGGATGCACCTTCCCGCCCTGCCCCGGCCGGTTTCCGTGCTGCGAACGGACCGCACCCGGGCGGTTCTTATGGGGGACCACACCTTGCTTCCGATTATTCCTGCCGTCTACGCGGCCCGGCGCTTTGCCGGGT
>CAZDOY010000086.1:0-7361 GCA_964507185.1 uncultured Thermoanaerobaculia bacterium | reverse complement strand
GATAGTATAGAATTGAAGGTGCTGTCGCTGACGGAAGAGCATGGAGTGCGGCCGGGGGGATCCGCGGCCGGCGGTTTGAATTAACCGGACCGCACTTTCTCGGGGAGATGAAAATGACGACGAACCTGCTCCTGCAACCCAATCGCTTCCAATCGCTCATGTCCGATCCGGGGTCCCGATCGATCATGACGAAAACCATCGATTTCTTCGAGAACAAGGGGAAAACCAGGCTGCTGGAGGACTTCTGGGGACGGGTATGGTACAGGGACTTCCTCGACTTCCTCAAAGAGGAGAGAATCTTCGCGAAGCTTCTGACACCGGCGGCCTACGCCGGGGACGACCCCGACTGCAGGTGGGACACCGCCCGCAACAACGAGTTCAGCGAAATACTGGCCTTCTACGGTCTCGGCTACTGGTACTGCTTCCAGGTTTCCATCCTGGGCCTGGGACCGATCTGGATGAGCGATAACGAAGCCGCCAAGCAGAAGGCCGCGAGGCTCCTCAGAGAGGGCGCGATCTTTGCCTTCGGACTCTCCGAACAGGCTCACGGAGCGGACATCTACTCGACCGAAACCAGGCTTACGCCGGCGGGGGACGGAAGCTACCTCGCCAACGGCGAGAAGTACTACATCGGCAACGGCAACGAAGCGGGCATGGTTTCCACCTTCGGAAAGATGGACGACGGATCGGGCGATTACGTCTTCTTCGTCACCAACTTCGAGCACAAGCAGTACGAGCTGAAGAAGAACATCGTCAGCCACCAGGAGTACGTGGCCAACTTCGCTCTGAACGACTACCCCGTAAGGGACGAAGATATCCTGATCCGCGGAGAAAAGGCCTGGAACAGCGCCCTGAACACGGTCAATGTCGGAAAATTCAACATAGGGCCCGGATCGATCGGGGTCGTCGAACACTGCTTCTACGAGGCGATCACCCACGCGGCCAACAGGAAACTCTACGGAATACACGTCACCGATATGCCCCACGTTCAGAAGGGCTTTCTGGAGGCCTGGCTGAGACTGGCCGCCATGAAGCTGTACCAGCGGAGAGCCACCGACTACTTCCGAAACGCCTCCGACGAGGACCGGCGTTACCTCCTCTACAACCCGACGAGCAAAATGAAGGTCACGACCCAGGCGGAACAGGTTCTCATGCTGTTGTGGAACATCATCGCGGCCAAGGGGTTCGAGCGCGACACCTATTTTTCCATGGCCGCCTCCGACATCTGGGGACCGTCCAAGCTCGAAGGAACGGTACACGTCAACGTCCAGCTCATCAGAAAGTTCATGATGAACTACTTCTTCAACCCGGCCGGCTACCCGGAGATAAGTACGACGCTGGACGCGCGCACCGACGACTATCTCTTCCGCCAGGGGCCTGCACGGGGCCTCGGCAAAGTCCGCTTCCACGACTATGCCCCGGCATTCGATTCCTTCAAGGATCTGCCGAATGCGGGCAGGTTCATGGCGCAGGTGGACCTCTTCCGTTCGATGCTCGAGAAGGCCCCTCCCAGTGAGTTGCAGGACAAGGATCCCTCTTTCTCCCTGCCGGTCGGCGAGATGTTCTCGATCGTCGTCTACGCCCAGCTGATCCTCGAGCAGGCGCGGATCGACGGGCTGGACCCCGCCGTCATCAACCAGATCTTCGAGTTCATGGTCAGGGATTTCGCGGCCTTCGGTCTGGAAATTTACGACAACCCCTCCGCCTCCCCCGAGCAGGTCGAAATTTGCAGGGACATTATGTGCGTGCGCTCTCGGCCGGACAGAAAGGAAGCCGCCCGGATATGGGGCGAATACGTGCTGGCTCTGAACGGCGCCTACGAAATGAAACCCTGAAGCAGGAACGCGGTGTTCGGTCCTGTTTCCTGCATCGCCCCTGTTCTGCGGCTGCCTCGTTGACCCGGAGGGTTTTTTGACTTGTCCGGCGGCCTGGGTGGCCCTCAGATGCACACCGTTTCGAGCCGGGCCATCTCCAGCCTTTCGGCCTTCGGCCCTTCCGATGTCAGGCGACTCCGGCGGCGATCTCGTAGATGGCGAGGGCGGCGAGGGCGAGAGCGGAGAAGAGCAGCAGGGCGCGCCGGCCCTTGGGCCCGAGCCATTGGGTGGTGCCGAACAAGAGAATGGTGAGCGCCAGGCAGAGGACCATGACGCTGTAAAATGCGGCCAGCAGGATGACGGCCGCGAGGTGTCTGTCACCCCATGCCTTCAAGGTCATGGGGCCGAGCACGAGGCTCCACCCGAGATAGGGATTGGGATTCAACAGGTTCAAGGCGGCCGCCTTGAGAAGCCCGGCCGGCGCGGCGCCCTTGGGGCTGGCGACGCCGACGGCGTTCTTCCGCCAGTCGCGGAAGGCGACCCACGCCAGGTACAGCAGGAACAAGCCGCCCGCCAGGCGAATGAAGGTCTGGGCTTCGCCGGGGACCTCTTTCAGCACCAGCAGGGTCAAAAGGGCGATGGGGATGTCGGTCAAGAGGGGGCAGAACGCGGCGGGCAGGGTCCGCCGCCAGCCCACCCTCGTCACTTCCGAGAGGAGGAAGGCCTGCAGGGGTCCGGGCTGGGCGGCGGCGGCGAACGCGAACCCCATTCCGAAGACCGCGTACTGGATCATCTGCCACCCTCCCCCGCCGTTCCCCATTCTAGCCCGGTTTTCGCATTCGCTGTCGGTGAGGACCTGGGGGCAGGCTTGCGTAATTGCATAATTGTTCTTCTGCGAAGTGAACAGGGCGGTTCTTGGCCCGAATCCCCGGCCTTTAAGAAATCCAATAAGGGCTTCGCAGCAACCACATAAAATCCGGCCGAAGGGCGGGATGGCTCTTGAAAAGCATCCGCTACCCATTTGGGGCCTTTTTTGGCCTTCTGGCCTTAGCCCTTAGCCCTTAGCCCTTCTCATCGTTCGGTCACCGCGCCGCCAGGAACGCAGCCTTCGAAGGCCTGCCCGCGCCCTAATGACCTGCTTACTTGCTCATCTGCTCACGTCCCACCACATCCTCGCCGCCATGCGCGAGGCCGGTGCCTCGCACATGGCACCAACGGCGATCGCGGGGACACCTTCTCAGTAGACGAAAAGAACGTTGAAGGTCGCGGTGGTCTGGCGGTCGGTAGGCCCCTCGTGGCTGTTGAAGGTGTTCCGGTCGGACCAATCCTCCCGCAGGTCGGCGCGGACGACAAAATGGCCGCCGATCCTGTAGGAGGGCGTGAGGGTCACCTCGCGGAGCCTCTGCGGCGTTCCCGTCCTAGCTCCGTCCGGGTCGTCGAACTGCTCCGCCCGCATGCCGAGCCGCAAGCGGTCGGTGAAGCCGTAAACCGCGTAGCCGGCAAAGCCGTGCCACGTGCCGCTTTTGCCCGGTCCGAGGGCGTTCCGCTCGTGACCATAGTCCACGTTGAGTCCCAGGCTCAACGCCTGGAAAGCCTGCCATGTGGCACACAGGTCGTAAGCCTGGCGCATGTTGGACGTGTTGTCGGTTTGCTCCGGCCCGCCGAGGCAGCTCAGGTAAAGGCTGAAGGCGTCATTCGGCGTGTAGGCCACCTGGGCCTCCACGCTCTTGCCTGAGTTGTTGTCCTTTACGTTGTCCCAGCCCTGGACGACCATGACCATCCCCGACCATTGCTTGGAAAAGGGGTAGCTGATCTTGAGACCGGTTGTCGTGAAGGGCCCGCAGTATCCGAACAGAAAGGAGTGCGTGGCGTTGTCGTTGTAGGCGTCGTAACGCTCCACGGATTCATAGCCGATGGGCGCATAGTACTTGCCGAGGTCGAAACGAAGCCCCCGGCCCACGTTCGCCACGTAGCTCACGTAGGCCTGTTCGACGTCGAAATGGCCCGCCTCGCCGGTACGCGAGCTTCGAAAGAAACCGCTCGCCGCCGTCACTTCGGGTTGGGACTGTCCCGCGCCCATATCGAGGCGGAACCCGAAGCCGCCCGGCTTTTCCGCCGCCTTCTGGACGGTCAGGGAGGCCACGTCGAGCATGGCCTGATCGTCCTTGATATCAAAAACCCGGTACTGAAGGGCGTGATCCCCCGGGCGGTTGAAATTGTAGCTGTAGGAAGCCGAGAGAAAGGTGTCCACCTGGATCTGCTTGTACCAGGGACCGGTTTGCGCCGGGCTGACGAGCGCCTGTGCGAAAAACGGCAGGGACGCCGCGAAGGCCGTCCCCGCCCAAATGGCTCGAATCAGCAGGCGCCCCGGCCGCGGTGCTCGGGGCATATTCATGTTTACACGCCTTCCAGGTATGCCGTCTCGCCGTGCAGGCCCGCGTCGAGGCCCATCTGCTCCTGCTCTGCGGTCACCTTCACGGGGGTGAACCTGTCGATGATCCAGAGCATGGCATAGGTGAACACGAAGGCGTAGACGGAGGATATCAGCACCGCGACCAGCTCCTTCATGAAGAAAGCGGGGTTGCCGTGGAAAAGGCCGTTGGCGCCGTTGGCGTTGAAAGCCGTCGTGGCGAAGAGCCCGAGCAGGACGATACCCAGGAAGCCTCCCACGCCGTGCACGCCCCAGACGTCCAGGGCGTCGTCCCACTTCAGCTTGTTCTTGAGGGCGACGGCGAGGTAGCACACGACGCCGGCGACGATGCCGATCAAGGCCGCCGTCAGGGGCGATACGTAACCGGCGGCCGGCGTGATGGTTGCCAGGCCGGCCACGGCGCCCGTGAGGAGTCCCAGGAACTTGGGCTTCCTGGAGGTGAACCACTCGATGAAGAGCCAGGCGATGGCGGCGAAGGACGCGGCGATGTCCGTGTTGATGAAGGCGGTGGCGGTCACGGCGTTGACGGCGACTTCGCTGCCGGCGTTGAAGCCGTACCACCCGAACCACAGCAAGCCCGTTCCGAGTGCCACCAGCGGGATGCTGTGCGGCCCGCGATCCTGGACCGTCCGCTTGCCCACGTAGAGCACCGAGGCCAGCGCGGCGATACCGGCGATGTTATGGACCACGATGCCGCCCGCGAAGTCCAGTACGCCCCACTGCTGGAGGATACCGCCGCCCCAGACCATGTGCACGAAGGGGAAGTAGACGAAGATCAGCCAGGCCGTAAGGAACAGGAAGTAGGCCTTGAAGGTCACGCGATTCGCGAAGGCGCCCGTGATGAGGGCGGGCGTGATGATCGCGAACATCATCTGGTAGGCGAAGAACACCGCAAGGGGTATCGAAGGATTCACCGGACATGGCGTCGATAGCGTCACGCCGTTCAGGAAACAGAGGTGAAAATTCCCGATGATCCCGTAAAAGTCCGTCCCCGCCTTCATGGTGCCGCTGAAGCACATGGAGTAGCCGAAGCTGAACCAGAGGACCGTGGTCCAGCCCAGGGAGACGAAGCTCTGGATCATGATGGCCAGGACATTCTTGCGTCCGACCAGCCCCCCATAGAAAAAGGCCAGCCCCGGCGTCATGAGCATGACGAGGCTGGCGCAGATGAGCATGAAGGCCGTGTTTCCCGTGTCGATGTGCATCATGGATCCTCCCTGCCTATTCTCCCATTGGTCCGGGGCTCAAGGCTTCAACGTGTTTTCGTTCGATGGGTACTCGAGATCCTGTCCGCTTTCGCGGGGGAGCGGGAGTGCTCACATAATGAATATTATTTATCATGTGCGCTATAAATGGAAAGAGGTCGAATGTTGAGGGGGCGGCGGATGGGGGATTGGACCCGTCCAACAATGAAACATTTTATGGACGGCGCCCGGCCCGATGGATGCGCATGGTCGGGTGGCCTTTTCGGCCTGGAACTTCGCCCGCAATTCCAGCCGCCTGGGCCACCAGCGCTCGCCGCCTCCCCCTTGGCCTGGATTTCAGGCTGTGCGAGAGTATCCGGTAGGGCTTCGAAGAAGCCGCATGAGATCCGGCCGATGGGCGGATTTCCTGGAGGGACCCATGGTGTCGAAACGTCGCATACTTGCATCCGCCGCCCTTTGTGTCGCGATCGGGGCTCTTTCGCTTCCGGCGTCTGCGATGACGCCTTCCTTCGCAGAGGTCTTCAGGGACCGGACGCTCCGCGTCGACTGCACCTTTAAGGGCGATGCAAAAAGCGAGACCGTGTCGGTCGACCGCATGGTGGAGGAGGGGCCGTGGGCCGGGCCCCTGGCGATCTCGATCGACCGCTTCGACAACGGGCACTACGAGCTCCAGGTCTACGACGTGCCCAGCAACGCCCTCGTCTACTCCAGGGGCTTCAACTGCATCATGAGCGAGTACGCCACCACGGCGCCGGCGCTGGCCGGAAAGAGGCGGTCGTTCCGCGTCTCTATCGCCATTCCCTTGCCGGTGCATCCGGTCGTTCTCGTGATCCAGGCCCGCGACAGGCTCAACGTGCTCCACCCCATTCTGGAACGGCGCATCGACCCGGCCGAGTCGAAGATCGAGCGTGCCGTCCCGGTACCGGGGGACCGCGTCCTGCGCCTGGTCGCAAGCGGCGACCCGCACAGCAAGGTCGACCTGGTGATCCTGGCCGAAGGCTACACGGCGGCGGAGCAGGAGAAATTCCGCTCGGACGCCGAGCGCGCCGTCAGTTGGCTCTTCGGCGTGGAACCCTACCGGTCCCGCAGGAAGGATTTCAACGTGTACGGGGTCTTCAGGCCCTCGCCCGAGAGCGGCGTGAGCGAGCCGGTCCGCCACGTGGTGAAGCGGACCGCCCTGGGCGCCTCCTTCGACGCCCTGGGCATGCCGCGGTACCTGCTGGCCGAGGACGGCTGGAGGATGCGCGCCATGGCCGGCGAGGCGCCCTGCGACGACGTGGTGGTCCTGGTCAACACGGACCGGTACGGGGGCGGCGGCATCTACAACGACTACTGCATCTTCGCGGCGGACAACGAGCGGTCGCGGATGCTCTTCCTGCACGAGTTCGGCCACGCCTTCGCCGGGCTGGCCGACGAGTACATCGACCCCGAAACCGTCTACAGCGACACCTATCCGAAGGGTGTCGAACCCCTCGAACCCAACATCACCGCCTGTCTCGACCCCGCCGAACTCAAGTGGAAGGCCATGGTGTCGCCCGGCGTCGCCCTGCCGACCGACTGGGGCGAGGACGCCATCCTGCCCCTGTGGAAAAAGGCCGCAAAAGGCCGCACCGCGTTCCGGAAGGCACTCGCCGAGGCGCGCGGCCATGGGCTTTCCAAGGCCCGGATCGAGGCCATGGAAACACACCACCGGAAGGCCCAGGCCGGCCTGCAGAAGCGGGTGGAAGCGGTGCTGGCCAGGCACAAGTCGGTGGTCGGCAAGGTTGGGCTCTTCGAAGGGGCCGGCTACGCCGCCAGGGGGCTCTACCGCCCCAGCATGTACTGCCTCATGGGGATCAGCATCACGGACGAGTACTGCCCCGTCTGCCGCCGCGCCATCCGCCGCATGATCGACTTCATGTGCGGAAAGGC
>CAZDOY010000085.1:4274-7403 GCA_964507185.1 uncultured Thermoanaerobaculia bacterium | reverse complement strand
GCACGGTCAGCGTCACCCCGCCCCGGTCGTCCTCCACTTTCCCCTCCACCACCAGCGGCCGCCCCCCCGTGATCAGCTCCCCGAACGCCCGGTACGCCCTCGGGAAAAACACCAGCTCCGTCAGCCCCGTCGGGTCCTCCAGGCTGGCGAAGGCCATGCCCTCGTGCGTCTTCCGCGTGGGGATGCGCTTGTAGGTGATGACCTGCCCCCAGACGCGGGCCGTCCCGCCCGCGCGCTCCGCCACCGCCCCCGCGTTCACGTAGCCGAGCCCGGCGGCCCAGTCCAGCATGGGCGTCAGCGGGTGGGCGGTGGGGCAGAACCCCAGCGCCTTGCGCTCGCCGGCGAGCGTCTCGGCCAGCGAGAGCGGCCGCCACGGATCTTCGGAGACTCTCGCCTGCTTGTGCAGGCTCGCGGCGAGCCCGGCCCGGTCGAAGGCGGTTCGCCCGTCCACGCCCAGGCCGCCGGCCCCGAGCACGAGGTCCGTCTCCGCCCGCCGCATGGCCTTCGCGTCGCCCCCGGAGGCCCGCAGGAGCGCGAGCAGGCCCCCCCGGTGCAGGCCGAAGCCGTCGCAGGCGCCGGCACGCACCAGGATCTCCAGTTCCCCGGCGTGGATCCGCTTCCCGAGCCGGGCCCGCAGATCGGTGAAGGAGCGGTAGGGCCCCTCGCCGCGCTCCTCGAAGAGGGCGTCCAGAGCGGAAGGGCGGAGGCCGCGCAGGGTGAAGAAGCCGCACCGCAGGCGGTCCCCCTTCCCGGCGAAGTCCATCTCCGACGCGTTCACGTCCGGCGGCAGGAGCGAAAGGCCCCAGCGCCTCGCCTCCTCCAGGTAGGCGGCGGTCCCGTAGAAGCCGCCCTGGTTGTTGACGAGCGCGGCGAAGAACTCGGCGGGGTGGTGCGCCTTGAGGTAGGCCACCTGGTACGAGAGCTGGGCGAAGGAGGCCGAGTGGGCCTTGCAGAAGGCGTAGCCCGCGAAGGACCGGATCTGCGCCCACAGCTCGGCGAGCACGTCCTCGCAGACGCCCCGGTCCCGCCCCTTGGCGAAGAAGGACGCCGTGAGGGCGTCCATCTCCTCCCGGCTCCGGTACTTGCCGCTCATGGCGCGGCGCAGGCGGTCCGCCTCGCCCAGGGTGAGCCCAACGTACTCGTGGGCCACGCGGATCACGTCCTCCTGGTAGACCATGACGCCGAAGGTGTCCCTGAGGATGGGCTCCAGCTCGGGCGCGGCGTACTGCGCGGGCTCCTCGCCCAGCCGCCGGGCCACGTAGGCGTCCATCATGCCCGACTCGCTCACGCCGGGCCGGATGATGGAGGACACGGCCGTGAGGTCCGGGAAGGTCCGCGTCCCCAAGCGCTGGAGCAGGAGCCGCATGCCCGGCGACTCGATGTAGAAGCAGCCCATGCTGCGCCCCTCCGAGATGACGCCGTTCGTCGCGGGGTCGCCGTAGGTCCGTTCGGGCGGGAAGACGGGCGGCTTCCGGCCCGTGTGGTCCGCGACGGCGGCCACGGCGTCCGTCAGCACGCCCAGGGACCGGTTGCCCAGGAGGTCGATCTTGATCAGGCCGAGGGCCTCCACGTCGTACATGTCGCACTGGGTGATGGCCACGCCCTTGGCGGCCCTTTCGAGCGACAGCCGCCGCGTGAGGGGCACGGGCGACACCACGACGCCGCCGCAGTGCACCGAGAGGTGGCGCGGGAAGCCGTCGATCCACCGGGCCACGGAGAGGAGGTCCTGCCAGGGGCGCTCCGCCAGGGGGGCGCTGCGCGACTCCGGCCGGGACGCCAGCGCCTCGGTGAAGTGCTCGAAGGAGGTGTGCGGCACGGCCCGCGCGATGACGCCGATCTCCTCCTCGGGTACACCCATGGCCTTGCCCACCTCGCGGAAGCCCGACCGCGCCGAGAAGGTGTTGTGCGTGGCGATCATGCAGACGTTGGCGTCGCCGTAGGTGTCGTAGACGTGGCGGATGACGCGGTCGCGCTCGCGCCAGGAGAAGTCCAGGTCGATGTCCGGCGGGTTCTTGCGCTCGGGGTTCAGGAAGCGCTCGAAGTAGAGGCCCTCGGTCACCGGGTCCACGTGGGTCAGGAAGAGGCAGTAGGACACCAGGCTCGACGCGCCCGAGCCCCGCCCGATGTTGGGGATGCCCTCCCCGCGGGCGAAGCGCGCGATGTCCTCCACCACCAGGAAGTAGCCCGCGAAGCCCAGCCGGACGATGACCTCCAGCTCGCGCTCCATCCGTTCGAGGTAGGCCATGGAGACGTTCCGCACACGCCTGGCCAGCCCCGCGTAGGCCAGCGCCCTCAGCCGGGACGCCTCGGTCTCCCCCGGCGGCACGGGCGGGTGCGGCAGGAGCCACTCGCCCAGCGGAAGCTCCACGCCGCAGGACGCCGCCAGTTCGCCCGCCGCCGCCAGCGCCCGCGGGTCCCGCGGGAACCGTTCGTCGGCCTCCCTTTGCGGAAGCAGGTAGGCCGACGCCCCGACCTCCGGTTTCCTGTGCTTGGCCGCTCGCAACACCCGGTGGACCGCGTGGCCCTCCGGCCCCGTGAAGGCCGCCAGCGGTGCGGCAACCAGCGGCAGATTCAGCCAGTCCGCCGCGGCCCGGGCGCCGGCGTCGGCCTTCGGGTCGCCGGCCAGGCGCGCGAAGAGGCTCCCCGCTTGTGCCCCGGCCTTGTGGAGGGCGTGGAGGAGGGCCACGTCCGAGGCCAGCAGGGCGACGTGGCCGCCCTCCGAGGCGCGCGCCGCCTCTTCCGCCCGGTCGAAGCGGTCCGGTTCCAACTGGCGCCGGGTCACGAGGGCGCACAGCCGCGCGTAGCCCTCGAGGTCCCGCGCGAAGACGTGCAGGGACGCACTCCGGGCGCCGCCCGCCTTCCCCGCGCCCGGCTCCGTGACCTCCGCGCCGAGGACGGGTTTCACCCCGACGGTCCGCGCGGCGTTGTAGAAGCGCACGGCCGCGTAGAGCCCGTCCCGGTCGCACAGGCCCGCGGCCGGGTACCCGAGGTCCGCGCACCGGGCCGCCAGGTCCCCCGGCGACATGGCCCCGGAGTAGAAGGTGAACGCCGTGCGATTGATGAGGGGAACGAACGACATGAGAGCCTCCCGTGCGGTTGCTGCCCACATCAAATATAGTCACTATTGAC
>CAZDOY010000085.1:0-4174 GCA_964507185.1 uncultured Thermoanaerobaculia bacterium | reverse complement strand
AAATTCGGCCGGCTCCCGCCGGCCGCTACAAAGGCCGCCCATCTGCCGTGTTCCCTTTAGCCCTTCGGCCTTCGGCCTTAGCCCTCGGGGAAAGCCGCCTGCCTCGCTTCTTTGCCGTCTTCCAAATCCCAATTCCCAAATTACCTTAGGCCTCAGCCTTCGGGAGGCATTTGACGGCCCATATATATGGCACTAAAATATGGCATGGAGGCCATAGCGATGAACCTGATCAAACGCACCTACACTCTGCCGGAAGAGGTCATCATCCCTTTCGAAGAGGCCGTGAACCGGGGCGGGCGTAGCGCGCTGCTCGCGTCTCTCATCCACGAATGGCTGGAAAAGCGCCGCCTCGCCGAGCTTCGCAGCCGGGTGATCGAGGGCTGCCGGGAAATGGGCGCCGAGTACCTCGAGCAGGAAAGGGCCTACCACCGCGCCGAAGAAGAGGTGAACCGTGGCTCCTGACGCACCGCGGCGCGGCGACGTGGTCTGGGTCCGTCTGGACCCCGTCGAAGGCCCGGAGCAGGGTGGACGCCGCCCGGCCCTCGTGCTTTCACCGGACCTGATCAACGGACATTCTCCGGTGGTGATCGTGGCGGCCGTCACGAGCCGGAAGACCGCCGACGTCTACCCCTTCGAAGCACTGGTCGTCCCTCCCGACGGCGGCCTGACGAAGCGGTCCAAGGTCCTTCTCATGCAGATCCGCTCGCTGGACAAGCGCCGGATCGAAACCACCGCCGGCCGCCTCGCACCCGAAACGCTCCGACGAGTGGACGAAGCGCTCAAGATCGCCACCGGCCTGACTCCGCTCGGGTGAGACCGGGGCCGCGGCGCGCATGGCGGCGCCGGGAGCCCGTGAGGAGGTGAGTAGGACGTTTGTTAGCCTTCGCGGGAATGACGACAAGAAGAGTACCTCAACTCAAAACCCAACACTCATAACCCAAAACCACCCGCCTCCCATCCTCCCTGTTCAATCGCATCCGGCCGATGACAAGCATCGGCCGCTACAACGGCTCGTCCCTCGCCGTTTCCAAATCCCAAATCCAAAATCCCAATTCCCAAATCCCATATTCCCCTTCCCCGCTTGACTGTCCGGCTCCCAGCATATAGCTTTAAGGGTCCGCCTCCCCCGTTCGGGAGGCCCTTTTGTCCGGGAGCGGAACCCATGCTGTCCTTTCTGCCGTCGTTCATACTCGGCCCCCTGTCCTTCGCCATCTTCATCGCGAACACGGCCTTCTGGTGCACGATTTTCTATCTCGTCGTCCCTGCGAAGGTCCTGGTCCCCGTGAAGAGCTGGAGAAACGGCTGCACACGGGTTTTGACCCGCATTGCGGAACTCTGGACGAGCGGAAACAACTTCGGCATCAGCCTCACCCAGAACATCCACTGGGACGTGAAGGGCGTGGAGAACCTCAGCCGAAAGGCCTGGTACATGGTGAGCTGCAACCACCAGTCGTGGATCGACATCGTGGTCCTGCAACGCATCTTCAACCGGCGGATCCCCTTCCCCAAGTTCTTTCTGAAGAAAGAACTGATCTGGGTGCCCGTCCTCGGCGGCACGTGGTGGGCGCTGGAGTATCCCTTCATGAAGCGATACTCGAAAGCCTACCTCGCAAAGCATCCGGAGAGGCGTGGCGACGACCTGGCCAGAACCAGGCAGGCGTGCGAGCGCTACAGGCACAACCCGGTCACCATCCTCAACTTCCTCGAGGGCACTCGCTTCACGCCCGGAAAGCAGGCGAAGCAGGATTCGCCCTACCAGCACCTTCTGCGGCCGAAGGCGGGCGGCATCGCCTCGGCCCTGAGCGTCATGGGCGACAGGCTGTCCACACTCCTCGACGTGACCATCGTCTACCCGGAACGGCGCGCCAGGTTCTGGGACTTGTTCTCGGGCAAGCTCCGGCGCGTCGTGGTCCACGTGAAGACCCTGTCCATCCCCAAGGAGTTTCTCGGCGGCGACTACGCGGACAACCCGGAACTGCGCGAGCGTTTCCAGGCCTGGGTACGCGGGCTGTGGCAGGAAAAGGACGCACTGATCGAAAACATCATGGCCCAGCACCGCGGCGCCCACCTGGCGGCGCAGTGAGCGGTTGCAAGTCTTCGAAGATGCCAAAGGCTAAGGGCTAAGAACCAAGGGCTAAAGAAACGACCTGGAATGCCGGAGGAGGCACTTCAAAGGCCCCCCATCTGCCGTATTCCCTTTAGCCCTTCGGCTTTAGACCTTGGCCTTCGGAAAACAGATTCCCTTCCGCTATCATTTCCGCCTATCTCACCGCCTCACCGCCTCACCGTGAAGAGCAATCTCTTCTCTGTGCTCTCTGTGGGCTCTGTGGTTGATTCAAGTGACCAAGTGATCCAGTCGCGGGCATCCCTTCGAAGGCCCATCCCACAACCGTCCCGCCTCTTCCCTTTCCCCTCTTCCCTCTAACCGGCATCCAAACGGATGCGATTCGGCGCCGAAGTCTTTATACTGTGTAACCTGGGATCGGGGCTCCGGCCCCGGCCCACCCGAAAGCGTTTTCAGAGCGGATAGCCGCCCGGACGGCCCGCTCGCATGCATGGGATAAGAATCAGGCGACATTGAAATCCAATAATTTGGAGGTGTTTTCATGGCCAACAACATCATTTCGGTTCCGGCGCCGGTGAACGAACCGGTGCGGGGCTACGCCCCCGGCTCGCCGGAAAAGGCATCGCTCAAGACAGAGCTGAACCGGATGCTCAACGAAGAAATAGAAATCCCCCTGATCATCGGCGGAAAAGAAGTGCGCTCCGGCAACACCGCGAAAGCCGTCTGCCCGCACGACCACGGTCACGTCCTGGCCACCTACCACCAGGCGGGGCCGAAGGAAGTCGAAATGGCCGTCGCCGCGGCCCGGGAAGCCTGGCGCGAGTGGTCCGAGATGCCGTGGGAAGCGCGTGCGGCGATCTTCCTGAAGGCGGCCGACCTCCTGGCCGGTCCCTGGCGCGACGCGGCCAACGCGGCCACCATGCTCAACCAGTCCAAGACGGTGCACCAGGCCGAGATCGACTCGGCGTGCGAACTCATAGACTTCTACCGCTTCAATCCCCACTACATGCGGTTCCTCTACGAACAGCAACCCGCGAGTTCCAGGGGCATCTGGGACTACGTCGAGTACCGTCCCCTGGAGGGGTTCGTCTTCGCGGTCACGCCGTTCAACTTCACGTCGATCGCCGGCAACCTGCCCACGTCGCCAGCCCTGATGGGCAACGTGGTGCTGTGGAAACCCGCTTCGACGGCGGTCTTCTCGGGCTACCAGATCATGAAGCTCTGGCAGGCGGCGGGCCTTCCGGACGGCGTGATCAACTTCATCCCCGGCCGCGGCAGCCAGGTGGGCAATCCCGTCATGGCGAGCCCCGAGCTGGCCGGCGTCCACTTCACGGGCTCCACGGCGGTCTTCCAGGGTATGTGGAAGACCATCGGCGAGAACATCGCCGGCTACAAGGGTTACCCCCGGATCGTGGGCGAAACGGGCGGCAAGGACTTCATCTTCGCCCATGCCAGCGCGGACGTCGCGGCCCTCGCCACGGCCATGGTCAGGGGCGCCTTCGAGTTCCAGGGACAGAAGTGCTCCGCCGCTTCCCGCGCGTACATCCCCAAGTCCATCTGGCCGAAGCTGAAGGACGAACTCGTGGGCCAGATCAGCGAAATCAAAATGGGCGCGCCCACCGATTTCCGCAACTTCTTCACGGCGGTCATCGACAAGCAGGCCTTCACCGACCACATGGGCTACATCGACGTGGCCAGGCAGTCCTCCGAGTGTGAGATCCTCACGGGCGGCGAAGGCGACGACTCGGTCGGCTATTTCATCAAACCCACGGTCGTCGTCACCACGAACCCCAGGCACAAGCTCATGCAGGAAGAAATCTTCGGCCCGGTGCTGACGCTCTTCGTCTACGACGACCAGAAGCTGGATGAAACGGTCGAACTGTGCGACACGACGAGCCCGTACGCCTTGACGGGCGGCGTCTTCGCCGACGACCGCAAGGCCATCGTGAAGATCATGAGCCGCCTCAGGCACGCGGCGGGCAATTTCTACATCAACGACAAGCCGACCGGCGCCGTCGTCGGCCAGCAGCCCTTCGGCGGCGGCAGGGCCTCCGGCACGAACGACAAGGCGGGGTCCTTCCTGAACCTCATTCGTTGGACGAGCCAGCG
>CAZDOY010000084.1:0-7679 GCA_964507185.1 uncultured Thermoanaerobaculia bacterium | reverse complement strand
GCCTCCCTCGAAACGCAGTGAGCTCTGCGAACGAGGCTTCCAGGGAGGGTAGGTTTGAACCCCCTGGGGACGCCAATGAGCACACCAAGCCGCCTCCTGCCGGGGAGGCGGCTTTTTTCGTGTGCTATTGCGCGTTGCAGCGTCTTCACCCATAATGGAGAGGAGATCACCCCAAAGGTAAGAGTTCATGGTCACTACTGCGAAGTACAAGCGCCAGGTTAACCCACCCGCCCCGGAAGCCGACGCTTCCATGCCATCCGAGCGCCCCATTGCGTCGCGGTTGGAATCGAGCGGGCGGGCGGCACCAGCCGAGACCCCTGTCCTCCGGGCGTCGCATGGGTGATGCCCGGCAGGCTGTCACCGCGGCCGCTGAATCCCGCCGCCCTTTCGCCAGGCTGATTCTCGGTTGCCTCGCCCTCACTGGTCTGTTGGTCGTGTCGGGCGGCTATGCGTGGCTTGCCGGGACTCTGCAATGGGCCTCCTTCGGCATCAAGTGGATCCCCATGGCGCCAAGCACTGCCCTCGCGCTGGGCGCCCTGACCATCGCCCTCGGATTCCGCTTCCGAAGCGACCGAACGAGCGCCTGGCACTTCGCGAGCGCCGTGCTTGCAGGAGGGACGGCGGCGGTCACCGGCTTTATCCTTCTCCAGTTCGCTTTTTTTCCGGGCCTGGACGTGGAGAACCTGCTCATCCAGGTCCCTGGAAAACTGAAAGGCGTTCCCCTCGGCCGGATGTCACCCCTCACTGCAATCTGTCTCTTCCTCCTGGGCCTGGCGCTGGTGCGGCCTTGTGCAAAGAGCGCGGCCGACCGGTCGAAGTGCGGCCTTCCCACGTCCTTCGGCATGGCCGCCGGCCTCATCGGCTTTATCGTCGTAGCGGGCTACGCGCACAACACCCCCCTGCTCTACGGCGGCACGGTCATCCCGGTGGCCCTTCCGACGGGAGTTGCCATCACGTGCCTGGGGATCGGAGCCGTATCGCTCTACGGGATCCATGGATGGGCCTCGCGGCTTTTGCTCGGCCCGTCACTCGGCGCGAGGATGGCGCGCACATTCGTGCCTCTGGTGGCCCTGTTGATCGTGCTCTTCGGTGTCTCGGACGTGGGACTCGACTATATGCCCCTGCTCCAAAAGGAAGTGTGGCATGGGATTTTCGTCCTGCTCCTTCTTGGCGTGGGGACGGTGCCTGTTTTCCTCCTGAGCCGCCATTTCGAGGAGACGCTCGAGAGGGCGCAGACCAGGCAGCGCAGGGCCGAATCGGCCCTCAGGGCTTCCGAGGAAAAATACAGATCGCTTTTCGAATCGGCTGGCGAGGCCATTCTCTTGATGGACGACAAACGGGTGCTGTCCTGTAACGAGTTCGCCCTGGAGCTGTTCGGTTGTCCGTCCGAAGACCTCCTGGGACGTGCCATGATGGATTTCTCGCCGCCGACGCAGCCCGACGGCCGCCCCTCGAAGGAGAGAGCCGCAGAGCACTTCAGGCTGGCGATCGAAGGCTCACCCCAACGGTTCGAGTGGGTCCACACGAGGGCTAATGGACAGGCGTTCACTGCCGCCGTGACGCTCACACGATTCGAGAACAATGGAGCCCCCTGCGTCCAGGCCATCCTGCGCGACATCACCATCGAGAAGAAGACCCGCGAAGCCTTGCGCCACGAGAGGGACCTCATCTCGCGCGTCATGGAAACGAGCCCCGCCGCCATCTTCGTGGCCGACAAGGACCGGCGGGTCACCTTTGCGAATTCTCGCGCCGAAGAACTCATCGGCTTGTCCCACGACTCGATGAACCAGGGGGTATACGAAACGCCCGACTGGTGTTTCACCGAACTGGACGGCACCCCGCTCGCCGATTCCGACCGGCCGACCAGCATCGTCCTGGCCACGGGGGAATCTGTTTTCGACCGCCGATTCTTCCTCTCATGGCCCGAGGAGCGGTGCGCTGCGCTTTCCGTCAACGCAGCCCCCCTTCTCGACAGGGATGGCACCGTGGAGGGTTGTGTCGTATCCGTCGCCGACATCACCGACATTCTGAACAGGGAGGAAGATCAGGCGAGATTGGAGGCGGAGCAGAGGCGGAGAAGGGAGCTGGAGCGTCTGACCCTCCTGCTCCAGGGCCTGGCGCACGAGGTCCGCAATCCCCTCTTCGCCTTGAACGTAAACCTGGAAGTCCTGAAGAAGAAGCTGCCCCCCGGGACCGACGGCGGAGAGCCGCTCCACCGCGTCAGCGACCAGATCAGAAGGCTCGACGAACTGGTACGGTCACTTCTGGAGCTGAGCCATTCCGCCCGGCGGGAGGAGTTCCGGTCCGTACCCATCCGGGACCTGTTCGATACGGCTCTGGCCGCTGCCGAAGTGGACGAACCGAACGCCCGGCGCCGGGTGGCGCTCGAGACGCCTCCGGATCACCTCGAGTGCCGGTGCGTTCCAGAGAAGCTGGCCCAGGCGCTCAAACAGCTCCTGCTCAACGGCCTGCAGAACAGCCCCGCTCCCGCACCCGTGACGCTCCTCGCCGCGCGACAAGCCGATGGCCTTGTCATCGAAGTCGTCGACGAGGGAGCGGGACTCCCGCCGAGACTTGACGGCCGCCTGTTCGAGCCCTTCGTGACGTCCCACCAGGGAAGGCGGGGCCTGGGACTGGCTCTCGCCCGTCACTATGTGGAAGCGCAGGGGGGAACCCTGGAGGCATCCAACCGTCCGGACGGGGGTGGGGCATGCTTCACAATTCGCATCCCGGTGTCCGGCCCCCCCGGCTGACGTGGACCGATTGTCTGCTTAGCTTCCGACCAGCGGTGGGACTCAGCCGGCCTCCAGGACGCGCACGGGTTCTCTCAGCCCGTCAGGGGCAGTTTGTTTCCGCCCGAATCCCGCAGCGTCCCTGTCGTCGGCAGCCATGCCGCGAAGGTCGCGCCCGGCGGCGGTTTGTTATTGACGGCTTTGATGGTGCCGCCATGGGATTCGATGTAGTGGCGCGCCAGCGCAAGACCCATGCCGGGCTGGCCCGTGCGCGTGGTCACAAAGGGTTCGAAGAGGGACTTCCGGATCTTTCCGGGAATGCCCGGTCCCTCGTCGGAGATGAGAACCCTGCATCCGGACGCGTCGTGGTCGCACCGGATGTGCACGGCGCCGCCCTCGGGCGTCACCTGAACCGCGTTGCGAAGAAGATGAACGAAGGCCTGTGTGATTTTCCGGGGCGAGACTCTGACGAACACCGGTGTCTCATGCACACCGACGTCTATTTGACCGGTCCGGGGCGGGAATTCCTCCTCCACCGTGATACAGGCCTCCTTAATCAGAGTGCGCAGGTCGGTTTCAATCATTTCTTCCGGTTCGACGGACTGCCCCAGTTCAAGAAGGCTCCGCACAAGCGAATCCAGCCGCTTCACGTGTGAAAGGACAAAATCCACCTGAGTCTGCTCCGTCTCACCGAGCGACAGCCGTCGCACAAGCCCTGCGAGGTTGAGCTGGATGGCGAAGAGGGGGTTGCGCACCTCGTGTGCGATGCCCGCCGTCAATTGCGCGATACCTTGAAGCTCGCGGGCCTTCGCCCTCTCACTGGAGAGCGCCTCTTTTTCAGTGATGTCAATAAACGTGCCTTCGATGATGTCGCCTTCGCCCGGCTCGCCTTGAACCAGTGCGGCGCTCATGAGGACGCGGATGGGGCTCTTGTCCATCTTGAGCAGGGTCAACTCCATGTTGGTGACTCGCCCATCCCGCCTGAGACGATCGATGAACTTTTTGCGCTCGGCCGCATCGGCGTAGTGGTCCGCCACGTTGACTTTCTTCACTTCCTCGACGCTGTCTGCGCCGAAGATCTCCGCCAGGGCCATGTTGCCGTCGAGCACTCTGCCGTCAAGCGATGTCTTGTACACGCCCGCCAGACTCCGCTCGAAAAGCTTGCGGTATCGGACCTCCGACTGGCGAAGGGCCTTCTCCATGGCCATTTTTTCGGTGACGTCCTGGGCCCTCGCCCGGACGAAGGCGTCGCCGCTATCGCTCGGGCTGAGCGTGTTCTCGAAAGCGAGGATCCTGACATCACCGGACATTGTCAGGACCTTCATGCTACCCTCCGCCCGGCCGTCCCGGTGCACGGTATCCAGATATTCCTGAAACTGGTCTTTTACGTCCGACACCAGGACGTCGCGCAGGTTCATGCCGATGACCTTGGCTGGGCCTTCCAGGCCGAAGAACCTGGCGGTGGCGGGGTTGCACGATGTGATTGTCCCTTTGAGATCGTGCGTCAGGATGACATCCACGCTGTTTTCCACCAGGTCGCGGTAGCGCTCCTCGCTCTCGCGAAGGGCTTGCTCCGCCGCGAGGCGGTCGGTCACGTCGCGGATCACGCCCCTGAAGCCCGAATACCGTTTTTCTGAAACAGCGATGGGATACGCCGAAAGCTCAAGAAACCTCACAGAGCCGTCCGCGCGGACGGTCCTCCAGTCGGTTATCCACTCGCCCTTTCCCGTCTTGAAGACGCGATGGAAAGCGGCGTAGGTCCTGTCGGCGGTTTCCTTTTGCGTGACCGAGCGAAAATTGCGGCCGATCAGTTCGTCGCACCCGATGCCCCAGATTTTCCCGAAGGCCTCATTGGCGAAAATGATCTTTCCATCCAGGTCGACCTCGTAGTACCCCTCTTCCATGTCATCCAGGATGGTCCTGTACCGCTCCTCGCTGATGCGCAGTGCGTCCCGGGCCTGGCTTGCATCGGTGATGTCCCAGAAGACCCCGAGGGCCCCGATGAAGTCGCCGTTCTCTCCTTTACGGGGCGTCGCCGTGACGCGGAGAATCCGCTCTGCACCGTCCGGCCGTTTGATCCGCATCTCGTAGGAGTCGCTAGTCCCCTGTCGTCGGAGGCGCGTGCCGTCCACAGCTTTGTCGAAATCCCGTTCCGACGTGAATTCGGACAGGTTCCGGCCCGTAAGTCCCCCCGAGGGCACCCCGAAGATGGCGTCTGCGGCTGGGTTGGCAAACACGAAAGTCTCAGAGAGATCAACGATGCCGACGCCCTCGCCGAGATTCTCCACCAGCATTCGATGGAGTTCTTCAGCCTCGAGAAGCGCCTTCTCGGCCGCCCGCCTTTCGCTGATGTCCCGGACGATGGAGAGCATGGCCGGCTGGCCGGCATAGGTGATGACGCGCGTGCTGATTTCCACGGGCATCGGCGTGCCGTCGCGTTTCACGTGCTCCGTCTCGAAGACGGCATGCCCTTTCTCTATGATTTCCGCGAACCGGAGGGGCACCTTTTCTTTATACTCCGGCGTGTCGATCCGGGATACGTGCATACCGGTCATCTCACGCAGGCTGTAGCCGAGACGCCCGCACAGCACGTCGTTGGCGCCGATGATGGTCCCGGTCATATCGAGCAGGAGAATGCCGTCGTTGGTGTTGTTGAAAAGCGTCCGGTACTGCTCTTCACTGTCCCGCAGAGCCTCTTCGGCTCGTTTCCTGTCCGTAATGTCGACCGACACGCCGCCCACGAAGGCCGCCCCACCGAAACCATCCAGGACGGGGAACTTGCTTGCCATCCAGGTTCGAGGCCCGTCCGCGGACCGGATCACATTTTCGCTTTGCCGGGCCTGGTTCGCATGAAAAATAGCCTCATCCTCGGCCAACACTTTGGCCGCTTCCTCGGGTAGCAGGATGTCCTCCGGGCGATGGCCCAGGATATCCTCCCGCCGCTTGCCTAGCGTTTCGCAGAGTTTCCGGTTCACGAACACATACCGGCCGTCCCTTCCCCGCATGAAAGCGATACCGGGGAGGTTGTCCATGAAGGCCTGAAAGCGCGCATCTTTTTCCTGCAGATTTTGCCTTGCCTCCTTCTCGCGGTGAACCAGGATGGCGCCAATGACCCCCGCCATCACCAGAGCGAGAAATACGCTGGTGCGCATGTAAATCTCGTAGGGTCCTGCATCCAACAGAAGGACACTGAGAAAGGGCTTCTTCGAAAAGAAAATGGTATCCACGACCGCATCGCCGCCCCAGAAGCCCAGGCCAAGAACAATCGAGAGGACCAGGATCCTGGTTTCGGTCTTGAGGGCGTGTCTCCAGAGGAAGCCCGCGCCCTTCGGAAGCCTCTTGTTCCGCTGGGGTTCCGTGCCGACGGCATGTTGTTTTGGGTTTTTCGTCGTCCTGGTCATCTTTTAACCTGCTCTCAACTGTTGAACTCCTGAACCGCCGAATCGGACCAATCACGCCCCGCGAGATTTCGATACCGGGTGACGAGCAACCAATTGCCGCCACCTTTCACCACAGCTACAGCAATATCTGCGCCAGAAAATACGCTCTATGTGGACGACTGCACGATGATAAGAGCATATGCACTGACACGCAACGCCAGGCGCGCCCTCGTGCTGGAGGGACTTCGCGTGCGTACCGACGCATAGTCCCAGAAGTGAGACACAAGAACGGTTTCTGAGACTCAATACCAGCACCGATTCAGGACATTTTATCACCGAATAGTAACATATCTGGCGAGATCGCTCAGATCTCGAGTCTCAGGCCGATCTCAAATCGGGAGGACGGACCGCGCGGGCCTTGCACTGGATTTGATCCGGGACCCGGTCTGGACTAGACTCTTGGCCATGGCAGCCCTGCTCGAGGTCGACGGTCTGCGGATCGAGTTCCCCACGGAAAGAGGTACGGTAAGGGTCGTGGACGGCGTGTCCCTGCGGGTCGACGCGGGCGAGGCGGTGGCCGTCGTGGGCGAGTCGGGCTGCGGCAAAAGCCTGACGGCGCTCTCGCTGTTCCGGCTCGTTCCTCCCCCGGGGCGCATCACCGGCGGCGCCGTCCGGCTCGGGGGTCGGGACGTGCTTTCGATGTCCGAAAAGGAGTTGTGCGCCATGCGGGGCAAGAGCGCGGCCATGGTCTTCCAGGACCCGCTGTCGGCCCTCAACCCGGTCATGACCGTGGGCGCCCAGATCCGCGAGGCCGTCCTGGCGCACGAGAAGATCGCCGGCGCCGAGGCCATGGCGCGCGCCGTGGACGCCATGCGGCTCGTGGGCCTTCCGGACCCGGGCCGTCGCTACGGCGACTACCCGCACCAATTGAGCGGCGGCATGCGCCAGCGCGTTCTTCTGGCCATGGCGCTCGTATGCAGGCCGGCCCTGCTGGTGGCGGACGAGCCGACCACCGCCCTCGACGTGACGGTTCAGGCCCAGATTCTCGACCTGCTGGACCGCCTGCGCAGGGAGCTCGGCATGGCCGTCCTGCTGATCACGCACGACCTCGGCGTCGTGGCGCGATTCGCGCAGCGCGTCTACGTGATGTACTGCGGGCGCGTGGTGGAGGAGGCGTCCGCCGCAGAGCTCTTCGCCCGCCCCGGCCATCCCTACACCCGGGGTCTGCTCGCCTCGGTCCCCCGGATGGACCGCCGCGCGGCCCGGCTCACGGCCATTCCCGGCACGGTGCCGCCCCCCGACAGGCTTCCGCCCGGGTGCGCCTTCGAACCCCGCTGTTCCATCGCGGTGGACGCCTGCCGTTCGGCCGTTCCGACGCTCGACCGCGCAGGCGACGGTCACGGCGTCCGGTGCATACTTTGCGGGGAGAGCCGGTCATGAGCGAGGGCAGGACCTCCGAACCCCTGGTTCGGGTCGAGCATCTGATCCACCGGTATCCCGTGAAGGGCGGCTTCTGGCGGACGACGAAGGCCTGGGTCCATGCCGTCGACGACGTCAGCTTCGACAT
>CAZDOY010000083.1:0-8325 GCA_964507185.1 uncultured Thermoanaerobaculia bacterium | reverse complement strand
GAGGTGCTCATGCAGAAGCTGAAGGAACACCCCGCGCCCCACTACATAAAGCCGGCCTACCCGGACTACCATCCCGTCCTGCCCCCGCCGGGAAACTGATCCCCGGCCGGACCAGAGACGTTAACACCAGGGGACCGTCCTTCCGGGCGGTCCCCTTTTTTGTCGGTGGCCGGTAGTCCGCGGTCGGCGGTCCTTCGAAGGCCTGTCCGCGACCGGATCATTCGCTCACTCCATCACTTGATCGCGGCGGTCCGCGGCCTGCCGTCCGCAGTCCGTCCCCTGCGAAGACATGCCCTCGTCCTCATCCTCTTGCTCACCTGCTCGCCTCCTCGCGGCCACTGGCCGCGTCATGAAAATTCCTGTTAGAATGCCCATAGACTTTTCAACACTGCCCGGAACTGCGGCGGGAGAAACGACACCAAGGAACGTGGAGGTAACCATGACAGAAATGATCGCTTACTGCGGCCTGGCGTGCCACGCGTGCGGCGCTTTTCAGGCAACCAAGCAGGACGACGATGCCAAAAGGCAGGAGGTCGCCGGCCTGTGGTCCGCGATGTACGGCGCCAACCTTGAACCGGGGGACATCAACTGCGCCGGCTGTCTCTCCGATGTCGAGCCCCTCTTCGCCCACTGCAGGGTGTGCGAAGTCAGACAATGCGCCAGTGAAAATGGCGTAGGCAATTGCGCCGCCTGCCCCGAGTACGCGTGCGACATGCTTCAGGCCTTTTTCAAGCTCGCTCCCGAAGCGAAAGCCCGTCTCGAGGAGATCCGCGCCAACAGGTGACGGGCCGTCCCGCTTCCTTCGATCCGTTCTTGCGCACAGGGGGAATCTCGTGGACAGGGGTACTGCGGTCAAGATACTGAAGAGCCTTTTCGACGGTATCGATCCTTTCACGGGAGAGATATACGACCGGCACAGCCCCTACCAGCATCCCGATACGCTTCGGGCGCTGTCGATGGCCGTCGAGGCGATCAAGAGACCGAACGCGTCCGTCGGGCGGCGGGGCGAATCGCCCGCGAAGGCTGGGAAACCCTGGACCGATGACGAGGACGAGGCCCTCGTGCGGGCTTTCGAAAAGGGCCTGGATAAGAGTGCGCTCGCCCGCGAGCACGAGCGCACGCGGAGCGCCATTCGGGCGAGGCTCATCCGCCTGGGCAAGATCAGCCCCTGAGCGATTCTCGCCGTTTTTCGATCGCCTGAATCGTACCACGGTTCCTCCGGATGTCCTCCAGCGGTGAAGAGAATTGCCATGCGTGTTGTTATGTCGACATGAGCTTTCCCGGCACCCACCCGCAACCCCGGACACCGTTTTTCCCAGGAGGTCTGGAATGATGCAGAA
This sequence comes from uncultured Thermoanaerobaculia bacterium, assembly GCA_964507185.1. Lineage (GTDB taxonomy): Bacteria > Acidobacteriota > UBA4820 > UBA4820 > DSQY01 > CAVRTJ01. The sequence goes on along the minus strand of CAZDOY010000083.1, from coordinate 6,985 downwards.
TGACCGCCCTCTAGGCATGGCGCCGAGGACTGCCTTCGGTTTCGTCGCCGGCTTTCTCGCCACCTTGATCTTCCACCAGCTGACCCTGGCGGTTCTATGGAACCTCGGCGTTGCCCCGTTCAGTCCCTTCTCGATGGCCGCGACCCGGCCGTTCGGCGTTCCGGCCGTCTTCTCCCTGGCCTTCTGGGGCGGCGTGTGGGGCGTTCTGTTCGCAGTGGTCCAGAGTCGGTTCCCACGCCGCGCCGGCTACTGGGTGGCCGCCTTCCTTTTCGGGGCCGTTCTGCCGTCGCTGGTCGCCCTCTGCTTCGTCATGCCCCTCAAGGGCCGCCCCATCGGCGGCGGCTGGCAACCCGGTCTCCTGTTGACGGCCTTCCTGATCAACGGGGCGTGGGGCGTGGGAACCGGACTGATCCTGGGCGCCCTCACCCGCTGGCTGCGCGCCTTCCGGGAGGTCAGAGCCTAACTTCGAATGAGCCCGATGGGCTTTGGGAAGGGGCCTGCGAAGCAGAAACGAACAGGGAGGACGGGAGGATGGTTTCGAGTTTTGGGTGCTGGGTTTTTAGTTGAGATACTTTTCTTTTTCAGGCGCAAGACGCCTGCAATAGCAGACGGCACATATCTGGAATCTGATCCGAATACACTGTGCCGGGGGCTTTCGATGCACAACATCGGAAGGCGCGTTTCAACGTAGGCCACGCGGGCGTGACCTCTCAAGGAGGGCCTCGGCCGGCCCTCCTCAACGCTCGCTTTGCTCGCCGCTTCTTCCTGCCCTTACGCGGGAAAGCCTCTGAGCGAGGGAACCCCTCCCCGTTCCCCGCGTCCGACTTCCTGCTACTTGTTCATCACGTGGATGGCCTCGCCCAGCGCGGCCTCCACCGACTCCAGCAGGCCTTCGCTGAGGGTGGGGTGCGGGTGGATGGTCTGGGAGAGGTCGTCGAGGTAGGCGCCCATCTCGATCGCCAGGGCTGCCTCCGAGACGAGTTCGCTGGCGTCCGTCCCGACGATGTGTACGCCGAGGATGCGCTTGGTCTCGGCGTCCGCCACGGTCTTGACGAAGCCCTCCGTGGCGTTGAGCGTCATGGCGCGGCCCGAGGCGCGGAAGGGGAACGTGCCCGTCACGACCTTGTAGCCCTGGTCCCTGGCCTCCTTTTCGGACAGGCCGGCCCAGGCGATCTCCGGGTCCGTGAAGATGACCGCCGGGATCACGACGTTGTCGAAGGCCGACGGCTCGCCCGCGATGACCTCCGCGGCGACCTTGGCCTCGCGGTAGGCCTTGTGGGCCAGGAGCGGCCCGCCCACCACGTCGCCGATGGCGTAGATGCCGGGCACGTTGGTCTCCATGCGGCCGTTGACCTTGATGAAGCCCTTGGGGTCCTGATCGACGCCGGCCTCCTTCAGGCCCAGGTTCTCGACATTGGGTACGCGGCCCACTGAGACGAGAATCTTGTCGGCTTCGAGCGCGGTCTCCGTGCCCTCCTTGTCCTGGATGAAAACCTTGGAAGGGGCGCCCTTCTCCATGCGCATGGCCTTGTGGCCCAGGTACATGTCGATGCCCAGGGTCTTGAGCCGGCGCATGGTGATGTCGCGGATTTCGGGATCGTGCTGGCCCAGGATCTCGGGGAAGAACTCGACCACGGAAACCTCGGAACCCAGCCGGCGATAGACGCTGCCCAGCTCGAGGCCGATGTAGCCCCCGCCGATGACGACGAGCTTCTTCGGCACCTCCTGGAGCGACAGCGCCTCTTTGGAGCCGATGACCGTCTCGCCGTCCACGGGGAAGGCGGGCAGGCCGAAGGGCACCGAGCCCGTGGCGATGACCGCCTGTTCGAACTCGATCACCTGTTTACCCTCGGCGGTCTCGACCTCGATGCTGCGGTCGCTCGTGAAGCGGGCGTGCCCGCGCACGATCTCGGCGCCGTTCTTTTCACTGAGGAATTTCACGCCGTCCGTGAGCTTCTTGACGATGCCGTCCTTCCACTGGATCAGCTTGGGCATGTCCACGCCGTCCTGTGTGACGGAGATGCCCATGCGGTCCGCGAACTGGGTCTGTTCGAGGAAATCGGCCGCGTGGATGAGGGCCTTGGAGGGGATGCAGCCCTCGTTGAGGCAGATGCCCCCCAGGCTCTTTTCCGCTTCCACCAGGATGACGTCCTTCTTGAGCTGCGCGAGGCGGATGGCCGCCAGGTAGCCTCCCGGTCCCGAACCGATGACCACGACCTGGCAGCCCTTTGCAAAGGATCCCACTACCATGGTTACAACCTCAACAAAAGAAGATCAGGATTTTCCAGGAGGTTCACCAGCGCGCTCGCGGCGCGGGCGCCCTCCGCCCCGTCGATGATGCGGTGATCGAAGCTGATGGCCACATTCATCATCTTACGCGGTACCACGGCGCCGTCAACCACGGCCGGCCGCTCCTTGACCGCGAAGAATGCCGCGATGGCCAGCTCAGGCTGGTGGATGATGGGGGTGGCCAGCAGGCCTCCGATTGGGCCGATGTTGGTGATGGTGAATGTCCCGCCTCTCAACTCGTCCAGGTTCAGGCGGCGCTCCCGGGCGCGGAGGGCGAGGTCGGCCAGTTCTTCCGCGATCTGGAGGAGGTCCTTCTTGTCGGCGTCCTTGATCACGGGGACGATGAGCCCTTCGGGCGTATCAACTGCGACGCCGATGTTGTAGTACTTCTTGAGGACGACCTCGTTTTTCGCCTCGTCGTAGCTGGCGTTCAACAGGGGGTGGCGCTTGAGAACGGCGACGAGGCCCTTGATGAAGAGGGCGGTGAGCGAGAGTTTCACGCCTTCCGCCGCCACCGTGGGCTTGATCCTCTGGTAGAGGGCCACGAGGTCGGTCACGTCGGCCTCGTCCACGTGGGTGACGTGGGGCGAGGTGCGCTTGCTCAGGGCCATGGCGTCCGCGATCACCTTGCGGAGGTGGGACATGGGCCGGCGTTCCACGGGCCCCTCCTCCGTGATCTCCAGCGGCGCGGCGGGCTCGACGGCCCGGGCCGCCTGTGCGGGCCTGGAGGCGGCCGGTTTCGGCCGTTCGCCCTTCGCCGCGCGGTCCACGTCCTCGTCGGTGACGCGGCCGCCCTTGCCGGTGGGTTCCACGAGCTTGAGGTCGACCCCCATCCTGCGGGCGTAGGCCCGGGTGTGCGGCGTGGCGAGCGCGCGTCCCGGCGCGGCCTGTCTCTGTCCCGCGGAGGGAGCGCCTGCGGCTGCTGCCGACGCGCGCGGCACGGCCTCCCGGGCCACCTTTTCTTGCTCGCTTTCGGCGGGGACAGCCAGGTCCTCGACCTTTTCGCCCTCCGTCCCGAAGACGGCGATCACGTCGCCCACGTGGATGGTGTCGCCCTTTTTGTAGTTGAGCGCCAGGACCGTGCCGGCCTTGGGGGCGGGCAGGTCCACGACGGCCTTGTCCGTTTCCACCTTGATGAAGGACTGGTCCTCCTCGACGGTGTCGCCGGCGGCGACCAGCCATTCCACGATCCGCCCCTCGTGGATCCCTTCTCCCACATCGGGGAACTTGAATTCAAATTGCATGGCGTCCCTCTCTGCGTCCGGGCTCTCTCGGCCCGGTTCATTTCTCTTGTCAGAACGACAGGGTCTTCCGGCAGGCCTCGACGATCCGGTCCCTGTTTGGAAGGTAATGCGCCTCCAGCATGGCCAGCGGGAAGACCGTGTCGAAACCCGTCACGCGCTCCACGGGCGCTTCCAGGTGCAGGAGCGCCTTGTCGTTGATGAGCGCCACGAGTTCCGCCCCGAAGCCCGTGGACCTGGGCGCCTCGTGGACCACCACGGCGTGGCCGGTCTTGATCACCGACTCGATGATGGTGTCGACGTCCAGGGGGTTGAGCGTGCGCAGGTCGACGACCTCCGCGCTCACGTCCTCGCGGGCCAGCGTTTCGTGGGCGTCCAGGGCCTGCCGCACCATGGCGCCGTAGGCGAGGATGGTGACGTCCGTGCCTTCCTTCACAACGTTGGCTTTACCCAGCGGCACGGTGTAGGGCCGGCTGGGGACCTCTTCGCGGAAGGCCCGGTAGATGCGCTTGGGCTCGAGGAAGACGACGGGGTCATCGTCGCGGATGGCCGAGATCATGAGGCCCTTGGCGTCGTACGGGTTGCTCGGGACGACCACTTTGAGGCCGGGCGTGTTGAGGAAGAGGGCCTCGTAGGACTCGGAGTGGTGTTCGGGCGGGTGGATGCCGCCGCCGTAGGGCATGCGCACGACCAGGGGCACGGTGAAGCGGCCGCGCGAGCGGTTTCGCATCCGGGCGGCGTGCGCGCAGATCTGGTTGACGGCGGGGTAGACGAAGCCCATGAACTGGATCTCGGCCACGGGCCTCAGACCCGCCACGGCCATGCCGATGGCCGTACCCACGATGCCGCTCTCGGCGAGCGGGGTGTCCATCACGCGCTCGGGGCCGAATTCGTCGAGCAGGCCCTCGGTGAGGCGGAAGACTCCGCCGTCCACGCCCACGTCCTCGCCCAGCACCACGACGCTCTCGTCGCGCTTCATCTCGTCGAAGAGCGCCTTGTTGACGGCCTGCGCCAGCGTGAGCTTTTCCGCGGTGTCGTTCACGGCGTACAGGCCCTTCCGGTCGTCGGTCTTTGCGGCGGCTTCGCGTGTCATCGTCCCACCTCCTCGACGAGGGCGTCCCTCTGTTCCCGGAGGTTCCAGGGGATGTCCCTGTACATGTAGTTGAAGACGTCGGCCGGGTCGGGCGCGGGCATGGCCTCGAGCTTCTCGACCTCGGCGTCCACCTCGGCCGCGATGTCGCTCAGCAGTGCCTTCTCTTTCTTCTCGTTCCACAGCCTTTTCGACGTCAGGAAGGCCTTCATGCGCGTTATGGGGTCGCGCTCGGTCCAGTAGTCCAGCTCTTCCTTGGAGCGGTACTTGAAGGCGTCGTCGGCGGTGGTGTGGTTCTCCATGCGGTAGGTCAGCGCCTCGATGAGCGTGGGGCCGCCGCCCGACCGGGCCCGGTCGAGGGCCTCCTTTGAGGCGGCGTAGACGGCCAGGGCGTCGTTGCCGTCCACCTGGACGCCCGGCAGACCGTAGCCGTGAGCGCGCTGGGCGATGGAGGCGGCCGCGGTCTGCTTTTTGAAGGGGACCGAGATGGCCCACTGGTTGTTCTGGATGAAGATGACGGTCGGCGTCTGGAACACACCCGCAAAGTTGAGCGCCTCGTGGAAGTCGCCCTCGGACGATGCGCCGTCCCCGGCGAACCCGACCACGGCGCCTTTTTCCTTCCTGGTCTTGAGGGCGAGGCCGATGCCGACGGCGTGGATGAGCTGGCTGCCCACCGGCACGGAGGGCGGCAGGCACCGGGTGCCCTCGGGGAAGCAGTTGCCCCGTTCGTCGCCCTTCCAGTAGGCGTGCACCAGGTGCGCCGGGATGCCCCTGAGCTGCATGACGCCGTGCTCCCGGAAGGAGGGCACCATCCAGTCCTCGGCCTTCATGGCCATGGCCAGGCCGGCCTGTGCCGCCTCCTGGCCCTTCAGCGAGCCGTAGGTCCCCATGCGGCCCTGGCGTTGAAGCTTGAGGGCCTTCTCGTCGAATCTGCGGATGAGAATCATGTCGCGGTAAAGCTTGCGGAGCTGGTCATTGGTCAGCTCGGGCATCAGCTTCTTGTCCACGCGGCCGTCCTTGTCCAGGATTTCGAGCCTTTCGGTGGCAGCCTTGTAGATGGTTCGTTTCGGCATTTCATTATCTCCTTGTCGCTGGTCTGTCCCCACGAGGCGTCGCCTCGAATGACCGAGGCTCACCTCTCCGCCCCGATTATAGGCAAATTACATGCCGGACTTATGAAACATCGGTCGGACAGGATGTGTTCCACGCCGGGAGGCCAGCATGGGAATCAGGACGACATGCGGCCGGAGAGAATGACCCACCTGGGGTCCGACAGGCGCGGCCGGAGGGCGTCGGGAAGCGGGGGCGGCCCGGTGGGCACGGCCCCGCTTAACCCCATGGCCTCTGCGAGGAAGGCCGCGACCGTTTCAGCGAGGGCGGGAGGCGTAAGCTGCTCCAACTCCGGCAGGGGTGCCATGGCCCGCGCGATGCGGGCTTCCTCCACACCGTAGATACGTGCCTGCACGGCCGCATCAAGGCGGAAGAGGACGGTTCCGTGCACCAGGACGGCCCGGCGGCGCCTGATCTGGGCGCATCCCAGGATCTTCCGGCCGTCCAGCAGGAGGCTCTCGGCGAGGTGGTCCTCGAAGCATATGGGTGAGCGGTGGCGAGGGGTTCCGTCCTCCGGCCGCCAGGGGACAGCCTCCACGCCCAGGGCGGACAGCGCGCGCCGGATCGTATTAACAAAGGCTGCGTAGAGATCGTGGATGCTGCCGGCCCACGGGTGATCTGCGGGCAGGGCCAGCGAAAGCGACAGGTCGCCGTCGTTGAAGACGCCGGACCCGCCCGTGCAGCGCCGGACCACGGGAATTCCGGCGCTTTCGCACCAGGCCAGGTCGATGCCCTCCATGGCCTTCTGGCCATAGCCTAGCACCAGCGCGGGGCGGGTCCAGCCGTAGGCGTAGAGCGCGGGGCGCCCCGCGGCGGCCTCCTCCAGGAGACATTCCTCGCGGGCGAGATCCTCCGCGGGCGGGTCGGACCAGGAAGCCCAGAAGAGCAAGGATGGCGGATCGGGCTGGCCGGACATGGCCGTTCTCCTTCCAGATCGGCCAAGTGTAACAAAATAGGAAGGAAGAGCGCGACAGCGTTTCATGGCGTTTCAACTGCTTAACGCTTGGCGAGGGCTGAAAAGAAAGGGTCCCAATTGATCGCTGGATCACTCGATCACATGGTTTTGCACAGTGAGGCGGTGAGACGGTGAGTAAAGATCTGCGGTTAAGGCTGTACCCAAGGGCTAAAGCCTAAGGCCGAAGGGCTAAAGGAAAAAGAAGAGACGACTGGGGACGGGCCTTCGAAGGCCGCCACTGGACTCGATCACTGGATCACTTGGTCACGTATGATCTCACAGGGAGGACGGGAGGACGGG
>CAZDOY010000082.1:0-8436 GCA_964507185.1 uncultured Thermoanaerobaculia bacterium | reverse complement strand
CGGTGATCATCGTCATCCTCCCGAACAGTGCCCTGCTCGATTTTCCTTAATATAGGGCAAGTGCGCGAAGGCGCAGCCCCGCCCGACTCCGCATGGGGACCGCCTGGCGTACGGAATGCCCGCGACGGACCGTCCTGCACGGATCACCCGGGGTTCAGCGACCCGGCGATAGAGCCTCCAGGTGGTGCACGATCTCCCTCAGGTCCTTAGACCGGGGCCCGTAAGGGTCGATCGCCAGGGCCTTCCGGTAGTAACCGAGGGCCCTTTCCGGATCGTTCTTTCCGTTGAGGTAAAGCGAACCCAGCGTGGCGAGATAAGACGCGTTCCTGGGGGCCAGGCGGGCCGCACGCTGGTAGTAGGCGATGGCCTGGCCGACCCTCTTCTGCTGGAAGGCGATCCGGCCGAGGTTGGCTGCGGCCTCATCTCGGGCCGGATCCAGCGACAGGACCTTCGCGAAATCGAACCGCGCCTTCTCCCACCTCGAACGCGACGCGTCGAGCACACCCATCTCGAAGTAGACGTCCGCACTTTCGACACCGGCTTCCAGAGCGGGCTTCAAGACTTTTTCCGCCTCGTCGAGCCTCTCGTGCGCGATGAGAATCTGCGCGAGGCTCGAAATCGCTTCGGGCATGCGGGGGGAAAGGGCCAGCGCGGCCCGGTATTCCTTCTCCGCCGAACCCGCATCGCCGAGATGCTTGTAGGCCGTCCCCAGGTTGAGGTGCCCCGTATCCATCTGAGGCTTGAGGCGCACCTCTTCGGCAAAGCAGACCCTGGCCCTTTCGTACCGCCCTTCCTTGAGGAACTCGATACCGAGCATCGACAACGCGGGAACATTCTGGGGATTCTTCTTGAGAATGGCCAGGAGCATCTTCACACCACCCCGCGGATCGCCCGAATTCAGGGCCTCGTCGGCCCTCTTGAGATCGTCCTCGATCCCGATGGCGTCCTTCGGGTCGAGCAGACCGGGATTCGACGGACGCATGCCCGCACCCGAGAGGTAGCCGAGAGAGGCAAGTTGGCGAAGGGTCTCGGCGTTGGAAGGGTCCTTCAGGAGCCTCTCCATCTCCGACTGCTCGCCCCGGTCGGCCTCCGGGTAACCCTGCATTTTCTTCTTCAGGAGTGAGGCTTCGGCCGCGTCGGTATTCACGAGGTTGTCGTTCTCTGACGCTTTCCACCTGTAGAGTTCGGGCCTGGGGGCCTCGATGAATTTCCACGTTTCGTTCATTATCCCCCTCAGAGGCGCCCAGCCGTAGGTGAAGAAGCCCTGGTAGGATTCGATGTAGACCGACTGGGGCGCCAGGTAGCCGCCAGTCAGCAGGGGTTCGAGGCTCACGCCGTCCCCGCCCTTTCGGTCGATCCCGAGCAGGTCAAGGATTGTCGGCGCGACGTCGTCGAGTCCGCAGAGGTTCCCGATTCTTTGGCCGGCCTTGATGTGGCCCTTCCAGCTCATGAGGAGGGGTACGTGCAGAGCGTATTCGTAGAGGAAGATGCCGTGCTGCCGCTCGCCGTGTTCCATGAGACCTTCCCCATGGTCGGCGACGACGACCACCAGCGTGTTTTCCAGAAGCCCCTTCCGCCTGAGTCCTTCCAGGAGGGTGCCGACGTTCGCGTCCATGTAGGCGATTTCCCCGTCGTAGGGGCGACTCGCAAACTCCTTGCCGTAAGGCTCCGGGGCGCGGTACTCGTAGTGCGGGTCGTAATAATGCACCCACAGGAAATAGGGCGAACCGACGCCGGCCATGGTGTGCAGCGCGGCCTTCGTTACATCGGCCGCCCGCCTCTCCTCGGGGGGGCCTCCGCCCCTCGGCTCCAGCGTCATGTGGTCGTCGTACACGTCGAATCCCCGCGCGAGCCCCCTGCCACGTTCCAGGATCACGGAGCTGACGAAGGCACCCGTCCAGTAGCCCCTGGCCTTGAGGATGGTCGCGAGCGTCGGGAAGCCGTCTCCGAGCTTAAGCCCGTTGACGCGGAGGTTCAGCGTGGAAGGCAGGTCTCCCGTGAGGATGACCGCGTGGGAAGGCAGCGTGAGGGGAACGTGGCTGTGCGCCTCCAGGAAGATCGCGCCGCCTGCCGCCAGCCCGTCCAGCACGGGCGTCTTCGCTCGGGTGTCCCCGTAACAGCCAAGGTGATCGGCCCGGGTCGTGTCGAGCGTGATGAGCAGGACGTTCGGGCGTTTCTCCCCCCGGAGCGACTCCTGTGGAGCGGCCGCCTGCACACCCACGCATACCAGCAATATGGAGGCGGCGACGAATGCGCCGGCGCGGCCACCCACCTTCATGGCGAAGCGGGCGACGCCTCGGTGAAGAGCTTCTTCAGCCAGTCGCTGACCGGCTGTAGCCTTTTTCCGTCGACGATCCCCGTTGGCCGGTTGTCCTTGGACATCTCGGTCAGGTGGTGTCCCAGCCCCTTCAGAACGATCTCTTCCTGTCCCTTGTTCAGGGAATCCGCCAGCACATCCTTGTGGAAGGGCATGACGATGCGGTCCTTGTCCGGGTACGCGAAGAGACACGGCACCTTGAGGGAGGCCGCTAGCGCCAGGGGGTTAACGGCCTGCATCGTCCTGACCCCGGGGACGAACACCTTGCGCCCGCGGAACTTGATCCACTCCTGTCCCTTGGGTCCCTTTGAGCGAAGTATGGCATCCAGATTGTCGAGGTCCAGATAGGCCTGCTGGCGGGCCTGGGGATCCATCATCCCGCTGGCCTGCTCACGCCACAGCCTCGTGATGTCCTTCGCCGGATAGCCGATGGCCACGAGCCCCCTGACGGGGACCTTGGCTGCCGCCTGCGCCGCGGCCCAGCCACCCAGCCCCTGGGAGAGCAGCACCACGGCCTTGCCTTTGGTGGTCGGCTGGTCTTCCAACCACTTGACCATGTTGACGGCGTCCCGGGTCACGTCGCCGAGTTCAAGCTTGGCCGAGTCGCCGCCCGTCTCGCCGACGCCCCTCGAGTCGTAGCGTAGCGACGCGAATCCCTCGCTGGCCAGGTAGTAGGCAAGCTGCTTCCAGGTGCCCGCCCGGCTGTAGGGATTGCTCGGATCGTTGCCGTCCCGATCGAGGGGCTCAAGGTCCTGAACCATCAGAATGGTGGGGAAGGGGGCGGAACCGGACGGCAGGGTCAGCGTCGCGCCGATGGTTATGTCGCCGGACGGAATGTGGACCCGCTTCTCTTGAAAACCGCCCCCCACTTCAACGGCCTGCTTGAAAATCCGGGGCATCTCCCGTTTGAAGGGCTTCGGGGTGTACCCGGAGAGGATCGCGATAAGCCCCTGCGAAGGCACGACGATCTGAACAACCTTATTGGCTGTGTCCACCCAGAAAGACGAGACCATGTCCCCGCCCACGGTCACGCTGTAGTGTTTCAAAATATATTGTTTGCTGTCCACAGGCGTCCTGTCCGTACCCATGTACTCGAGTTTGCCATCCTTGAGCCCCATGGCCTGGGGAAAGACGATTTTGAGCGGTTCGCTGTCGCCCTTCATCGTCTTGGCCCGCTCCGCCAGCACCAGATACGGAACGAAAGTATAGGCATCGAGGACGGTGACCTTTTTCGGCAGCGGTTCGTCCTTCACCCTCGAATTTGAAAACCTCATCTGCTTGAAGTGCAGGGTCTGGCCTATCGGCTCGACTTTGCCCGCGTTAACACCCAGGTCGATGTGATTACGGAACTCGTAATTCTGTTGCTGCCTTTGGCGATAGTCGAGTCCATAGGGATTGCCGCTTGACGGCGTGTCTTGGTTTCCCGGCGCTCCCGGGTTGTCCGTGGGGTAGTATCCGAAATCTTGGTCGACGACCTCGTTGGCCGAGTTTTGCGCCTCGACCATCTCCATTTTACTGAAGTCGTTGAAACTGATCCTGTAGCTATAACCCTCAAATTTTCCCGAGTCCTGACGGAACTTGATAGTCGGGTACAGATACAGTTCGACATAGCCCCGTTTCGCCTTGGGCATGGGCATCTGGAACTTGACTTCGGAAGAATAGATCTTCTCTCCCCTTTTCTCCTGGACCTTGTACTTCTCGTAGCCCTTGTTGATGCCGTTCAGGAAGAGATCGAACTTGCCCTTCTCCTTTCTGGCGGCGAAAAGGGGCGTTGCGAAGGCAAGGACGAGCAGCAGACATAGGATGCGACGCATGCAAAACCTCCTGGCTCCTAGTATATACCCAAGCCGGCCTCGGAACGAACCCCCGGGGTGATGCTCAATCCCTAGCCGGAAAGCGCCGAGGGGTTGACCAGCCCCATGAGAATGCGGTCTCTGTTCACCAGGCCCGGTATCCCCGATTCGCGTGCTTCGCGCTCGGTCTCGCGCCACTCCCTCGCCGAGCCCTTGAGGTCGCCTTCCATGGCGAGGCCGAGGGCGTACGACGCCCTTCGTTTGATGTCCCTGGCCACACGTTGCAGGGCGCCCAGGCCCGTCGGCGGGGCGGCCCCGTAGAGGTTGACGCCGGCCTGCCGGTCGGGATAGAGAAGCCATCCGTTGACTTCCGCAACCGTCCGGCAGTGGCCGCTCATGTAGGCGGCCACTGCGTATTCCGTCACCGCGTTGTGTGAAGGAGGCCTCCGCACGCCTTCGAGAAGGTCGAAGGCCTCCACGAAGCGCCCCTCCTGAAGGAGCAGCAACGCGTACATGGCCGGATTCCTTCCGAGGTCCATGCGCGGGTTGGCGGCCAGGATCCGCCTGGCCAGTCCGGGCCTGCCCTCCCTCACTGCGATGTCGAAGGACTGCGGCTTATCCGGTCCCAGGAGCTTCATGGCCAGCCCGCCCTTCCCGTTTAGGATCAGCAGCCTGATGAGGGTGGACCCATCGGCGCGGTAGTCTGGTCCGATGCTCGCCATCTCGAGGCGGGCCGCGATCTGCGCCTTCATGCAGGCCGCTTTCGTGCAGGCGGGCAGCGTGGACAGGTAGAGGGCGAAGGGCCTGAACTCGGGATGTTTCTCGAGCAGTATAGCCAGCGCCGCCGGATTGGACCGGAACACGTCCCTCCTGACCGCGCGGAGGTGCGACTTGTAGGCCACGACGGGCCGCTGTAGTCCATAAGCCGCGAGACCCAACACGATCAGGAAGACGAGAGCGGGGCTGGCAAGTCTGAGGGGGTGGAGGTGGACCGCGGCGTCCCTGCACGCCACCGAGCACCAGGACTCGCCAACGCCGTTCACCAAGCCGCCGGGCACGTAATACCAGCGCCGGTCGTCCCGGCACCACGCCCCGCCGAGCGTCCCGGCCGCCTTTTCAACCCCTGCCGGACCACGGCGCCCCGTCCAGCACCACACGCAGTCCTCAAGATGGACGCTCTCGCCGTACCGGACCCACAGGACTTGCAGCCACAGCAGGATGGCCAGCACCGGGAGAGTCACCAGCCCCCAGTTGGGCAGAACCACTGCGCCGAGGGCAGTTTCGAAAGCGTAGACGCCGTGGAACACGGCCATCGCGGAGACGACAGCCCCAATCCCCGGCCCCAGGAGGAGCCACCAGTTGAAGACCGCCCACAGGAGGAACACCACCCACTGGGCAGGGCCGATCCAGCGCGGCCGCCCCCGACGCCCGGACCGGGACCGGTAGTGAAAGCTGTTCTTGTCGGCCGGGGGGATACCCGGCAAGCCGCCTGGTGCCATACCGGGCATTCCTCGCTGAACGGCTGACGATCAGACCGTGATGGTTTCTCCGAATCCGACGACCCTCGTGGGCACGCCGCGGGCCTCCGCCTTCTTGGCGAACTCGCGCGGGTCGGCAGGGATGACGGGGAAGGTGTCGTAGTGGATGGGCATGACCGCTTTGGCCTTGCACATGACCGCCGCCTCCACCGCGTCGTCGATGCCCATGGTGAAGTTGTCCCCGATGGGCAGGAGGGCAAGGTCGATGGGGTTGAGGCGGCCGTAGAGGGCCATGTCCGAGTGGACGGCCGTGTCGCCGGCGTAGTACACCGCCTTGCCGCCCATCCATATGAGGAAGCCCGCCGGCTGACCGCCGTACGAGCCGTCGGGCATGGACGAACCGTGGAGCGCGGGAACGAGCTTGACCCTGCCCCACTCGAAGGTGTGCGCCCCGCCGATGTGCATGGCGTGCGTTTCGAGCCCCTTATCCGCCAGGTAGTTGCTGATCTCGAAGTTGGCAACGATCTGGCAACCGTTGTTTTTCGCTATTTCTTCGGCATCGCCGATGTGGTCCCCGTGGCCGTGGCTGACGAGCACCGCGTCCACCTTCACGTCGGACGGTTTGATCTTCGCATGCTGATTGCCCGTGATGAAGGGGTCCACGATGATCCGCTTGCCTTCGGCCTCGAGCTCGAAACACGAGTGTCCGTGATAGGTGAGTTTCAACATGGCAATCTCCTTATGGCTGCAAAACGGGTTCTACCGCGGTAGCTGGACGGCATGCAGGACCGGCGCAACCGGACCGCCGCGGCACGGCTCTCCATAACATTCATCCCGCGGAGCCGACGTGCAAGCGGGAGCCATCGGCCCTGCCTCTCTTGAAGTTCCAGGCCTTCGTGCCGTAGCGCTCGTCGACGAGCCGGCGCGCCTCGCCCGTTTCTTGCGCCGTGAGGCCGGCTTCGGACCACGGTCCCTCGAAGACCTCTTCAAAGCCGCGGCGCAGGGCGGCGCGCACCGCCTCCGCCGTCAGCCCCGGCTCGAAATCGCCCAGCCCCGCGAAGGCGGACCGGTAAGCCTCCGGGTCGAAGACCGCCTGGCCCGTGGCCCGGCCCAGCTCCTCGTAGTTGATCGTAAGCGGGACGGCGCCGTGCTGGAGGAAGGCCCGTTCGCCGCGGCGCTGGGCGCTCCCGACCACCTTGCGCCCGCCCACGAGGATCTCCTTCTCGGACGGCGCCACGAAGCACGGCGCCGTGACCTTCGGGCTCGAACGGAGGGGCCGCTGGTTGAGGCTTACGTCCAGGCCGAGGATCTCGAGGCCGCTCGCCAGCGCGTCCGCGATCAGGCCGTACGTCTCCACGAGGCCCAGCCCCGCAAACGGCGGCGCGTCGAAGGGCGCGGTCACTGAGTAGGTCACCTCGTCAGCGTGGAGAACGGCCTTGCCGCCCGTGGGGCGCCGCACGACGTCGTAGCCGCGCGATTCGCAGTAGGCCGCGTCGCAGGCCTTGCTCATGTCCTGGTGGTAACCGATCGAGAGGCACGCGGGTTCCCACGCGTAGAGGCGCAACACCGGACCGCCGGCACGCTCCTCTTCCGCCCCCCGGAAGAGCACCTCGTCCACGGCCATGTTCCACGCGCCTCGCGCGGGGGCATTAGAATCGATGAAGCGCCACGCCGTCATTTTCAACTCCCGAGTTGTGCCAGAAAACGTTCCAGTCCGCCTTCCTCGGCGCTCGACAGGCCGCCGCCCCCCCTGTTCTCTATGGTGAACACCGGCAGGCCCAGCGCATTCCTGAAAAAGCCCTCATCCCTCAGGCTGTCGCGAATGTACTCCACACCCAGGACGAACCCCCGGATCTTCCTGGTCGCCGCCTCTCTCATGATTCTCTCCTGCCGTCGCTTGAGTCCGTAGGGCAGGCTGCTCATATGGTAGACGTGGGCCAGGTCCGAGGAGGCGCTCATGGGGTTATTCTCCACGCCCCACTCGTCGTAGACCGCCACGGCGCGGTTTCTCTCGAGGGTCTCGTAGAACCCCTCCCTCCACGGCGGCAGGCCCAGGATGCCGATGCGCGTCCAGCGATCGCGTCCGAGGTCCTTGTAGTCCAGGATGCCGCGCTCGATGGTCTTTCTGAGTTCGCCGAGGTCGCCGCGCGGGTCCATCGACCTGGCGAGCATGGTCACGTAATCCCGCGACGAGAATGCGCCCGTTCGCTGCTGGAGACCGTCGAAGCGCCTGAGCACCGTGCGGACCTGCTGCCACTGCTCCATCACCGTGCTCAGCACCCCGGGGTCCACGCCCAGCCTGATGCAGAGGCCGTCGATCTCCCCGCGTAGGCGCTCCTCGTTCCTCAGCAGCGGGAACGCGAAGGGCACCACCTCCACGTCGTGCTCGCCGAGCTGCTGGAGCGCATGGGTGAGTTCCTTGGGGATGCCCGGGTGGGGATAGAAGACGGACTTGATGTCCAGGTCGCACACCAGGCCGTAGATGCTGCGGGCGCAGTGCGAGAAGTTGTCCGGAAAGCCCGCCATGCGAGCCGTCTCCAGGAGCGGGCCACGATCCGTCTCCAGGAAGAACGCGCTCCACAGGTTGATTACCTCGTGGGGCGACGCCGTGAACACCTCGATGGGAATTGGCGGTATGACGCCGATGCGCATGGTTTTCCAATCCTTAAAACCAGCGGGCCGCCGCAGGCCCTCCACCGCGGGCTGGAACCGGACCGGCACGCCCCGCGACACCCCCGCCTCCTGGTCCGTTCTGCCTTGCATCTTAGCAGGAACGGCACGTGGGGAAAAGGAAGGACATTTGGGAATTGGGATTTGGGATTGCGGATTGCGGATTTGAAAGACAACA
>CAZDOY010000081.1:0-9390 GCA_964507185.1 uncultured Thermoanaerobaculia bacterium | reverse complement strand
CGGGTGCTCCGGGAGCCTGCGGGGCCGTGTCTGCCCACCCGGTTGTTCCGGCCGGCGTATGCGCCCCGCGGTCCGCTGTGAATACCGTGGATTCGGCCGTGGCTTCTGCCGCCGTAAGGTGCGCGATGGCTTCCCCGCACGTAGGCCGCTCTCTCCGCGTGGCGTACCCAGGGGTGGCGGCCGTGGCCACCTCTTCCCCAATGCCCGTGGCGGTAGTAGGGCGAGTTGTGGAAGATGGAGTTGTTATAAATGACGGTGTTGTTCACGTATACGTCGTGATGGTACCAGTCGCACCCGCCGAACAGGACGTTGCCCACGGTGAACCCGAGGCCCCAGAAGAATCCGTTGACGAAGGAGGCGCCCGGTGACACCCACACGTCTGGATAGTAGTAGGTTGGGTAGTTCCAGACCGGGCCGTAGACCACGGCCGGCTGGTAGGCCGGGACGTAGACCACGTCCGGCGTGTAGGGCTGGATCACGATGGCCTGGTCCTGCACCACCACGCGCTGTTGCGGCGTTGTCTTCAGCGTGCCCTCCCGGTAGGCCGCGCTCCGAAGGGTCTGAACGGCGTCCATGACGTCCGCCTTCTGGTTGAGGAAGGCGTTGCCGAGGTCGCTGGTCCACTTGATGTTGTTCGCCATCCTGTCCAGGACGGTGGGGAACTTGCAGAGGGCGATGATGCTGGGGTCCCACGTCGCCGTCGACAGCGCGTTGTCCAGTTCCTTGCCGGTCAGACCGGGGTTGGCCTGAACCCATTGGTCGGCCTCCGTCACCTGTTCGGGGAAGGTCGCCGCCATCAGAACCTGGCTCATCAACGCGTCGGGGTAGAGCGCGATGGGCGCCACCATCTGGTCGATCTGGTCCCGCGAATAAAGGCTTCCCTGTGCATGGAAGGAGAGCCCACCCGTTAACAGGCCAAATGCGACCGAAACCATGAGCAGAAAGCGGAGGTTTTTCATCTCTGTCGCTCCTTTCCGGCCACCCTTCAACGAACGGGGCCATGTCCCATATCTAGCAATCGCCATGCCGAGGGTCGGCGGCGAAGTGGAAATCATGGCGCGCGGAGGGCCCGAATTCAAGCCCAACGGTGTGATACGCCGCACAGTTGGAGAACCGTGCCGGATCCCCGCGCGTCCTTTTCAGGTGTCCGGAATTCAGGACATCCGTACACTCGAACCTCCAACTTCTCACTCCCTTGCTCGACCTTCCCATGATTTTCATCCGCCTGCCGTTCGTGGCGGCTTCCGAATTCCCGGCGTGTCTGCCCGGCCGGACGGATGGCGACCTCCATTGTATTCACGGCATCACTCGTCCCGGACGGTCGTCCAGTGACCAGACGGATGGTTTCCACGCAGGTTGAGGTGTAGCATAGGATTTAGCAATGGACCCGGACCATAGACCCCTGTTGTCAGCTCCGAGAGGAGAGCGAGGCAGAATGGACTTCAGAGCGCTGTTCAAAAAAGTCGAGAGTCACGTGGTGGCGATCGAAGACCGCGAGAGCAACACCCTTACCCTCGGACTGATCATCGAAAGCATCCTGGAGGACTTTGAAGAGGACTTCGGCTTTTCGGGAGCGAGGCTCTATGTGTCCGACGAGGGACAATACAGCCTCGAGTCCAAGTTCGGAAGCGGAAATAACGCCCCGCTGGGTTTCAGCATTTCCAAGAACTATCCCCCCATCGTACTGCTTCGGCGGAAGGGGATCGTCTACATGGATCTGGAAAGCCAGGGTGTGGATCCGGACCTGGAGAAACGGCTCGGCGTCGAGCGGTTCGCGGCCATAACGGTGGGGGCCGGAGACAGTCATGTTATCGCCTTCAGCATCCGACCCGATCGCCCGGCCCCCGAGGACGACGCCCTCTTTGCGCTGTCGAGCATCCGCCATGCGATCAACCTCAAACTGGCCAAGGATAAGCTGGAATCCATCATCCTCCAGAGCCAGCAGATCCAGATGTCTCTCCTGCCCGGTGAAAGCGTCGAGTTCCCAGGCTACGACGTGGCGGCTTTTTCGCGACCGGCCGAGGTGGTCGGCGGGGATGTGTACGACTTCATCAGGATCAACCCCAAGGTGCTCGGCGTCGCCATCGGGGACGCGACGGGCCACGGACTTCCGGCCGCCCTTCAGGCGCGGGACGTCATCATCGGCCTGCGGGTGGGAATCAGCGAAGACCACAAGATGATCAAGCTCTTCGAGAAGCTCAATCAGGTCATCCACGGTTCCAGGCTGACCTCGCGGTTCGTGTCCCTCTTCTACGGCGAACTCGAGGCGAGCGGACATTTCATCTACTGCAACGCGGGCCACATCACCCCGTACTACTTCCGGACCAAGAAGGACCGTTTCTACCCCATGTCCGAGGGTGGGATCGTTCTGGGGCCCACGTCCGACCCCACCTACCAGCGAGGGTTCTTCCGCATGGAACCCGGCGACTGTCTCTTCCTTTACACGGACGGCATCACCGAGGCGCAGACCGTCGAAGGAGAGGAATTCGGAGAAAGCAGGGCCCTGGACTACGTGCGCCGGAACCTGGACCAGATGAGTGCCAGGGAGCTGATCGAGGGCCTGCTGGGGGAGGTGACGCGCTTCTCCGAGGGCGGTCCGTACACGGACGATCGGACGATCGTCGTGGTCAAGCGCCTCCGGTCCGAGGACGGGTGAGGGCGCCGGTCTTTCGCCGCCTGCTCCTGCATCCCGTCACTTCACGATCGACGTAGCCTTCTCCCCGAGCAAGGCGTGGGCCTCGTTGAGGGCCTCGGGGATGGGGATGGCCTGCGGGCACCTGGGCTCGCACTCGCCACACTCGACGCAGGCGTCTGCGCCCCGGCCGTTCGAAACCAGCATACCTTTGTAGAGCCTCGACGTGGCCTCGTATGCGTCGAACATGGCGGCGGTATTGACCATAGAGAAGACGTCCGGGATGGAAACGCCGTTCGGGCAGGGCACGCAGTAGCCGCAGGTCGTGCAGGGAACCTTCATGCGCCCCAGATAATAGTTGCGGACCTCCTCAGCAAGGCTGAGATCGGTACCGGTCAAGGCGCCGGGTTCTGCGAGGTCGGCTATGGCCAGGTTTTCCCGGAGCTGTTCAACCGTGTTCATACCCGAGAGGGCCGTGACGACTTCCGGCTGGTGCCACACCCAGCGCCAGGCCCACTCGGCGGGCGACCAGGATCTGTCGCTTCGCCGGTACATCTCCCGCACCGGTCCCGGTTGTTCTCTGGCGAGGAGCCCGCCGCGGAGGGGTTCCATGACGATCACGCCCACCTCTCTGGAAGCGGCCAGGCGCAAGCCGTTCAGACCCGCCTGGAAATCGACGTCCAACAGGTTGAGCTGAATCTGACAGAAGTCCCAGTCGTAGCCCTCGATTATCTCCGCAAAGGCCTCGGGCGACCCGTGGAAGGAGAACCCCGCGCACCTTATCCGTCGGTCGTTTCTGGCGCGGTCGAGGGCTACGAGGCCGTCGAGGCGCTTCACGGTTTCCCATCGCTCCCCGTTGAGGGCGTGGAGAAGGTAGAAATCGACCCAGTTCGTCTGGAGGCGCATCAGTTGCTCGTCGAGATACCGTTCCCAGTCCCCCTCCGCCCGTACGGCCCACGTTGGACACTTGGTCGCGAGCTGGACGCGCGCCCGGTAACCGTTCTTGAGGGCGCGGCCGACGAAGGGCTCGCTCTGGCCGCCGTGGTAGGGATAGGCCGTATCGACGTAGTTGACGCCCGCATCGACCGCCTCGCGGAGGAGCCGGGTGGAACGCTCTTCGTCGATGTGTGAAGGGTCGTCGTCGAGGAGGGGCAAACGCATGCAGCCGAAGCCGAGGATGGAGACGGGCAGGTCGGGAATGCCGGGGAATGTCCTGTAATGCATGGTCGGCCTCCGTCGGTGGGGCGCATACGGGACGTTGTCCGTCCGTTGTACAGGGTCGCCGCACTGGAAGGGAATAGTATAAACCCTGTCCTGCGGATCTACTCCCGGGGTGACGCGAAGAGCGCGGAGGCTTCCACATCCATCCAGGTATCGGTACCGCTATCGAAAGGATGTGACATCCGAATTCCTGGTGGCCGGGTGCTCTAGTTTCGATTTCGATTTGGGTTAGCCGCACTATGTTATTTCGAAAAAATGCCCTCGACTCGATCACTCGATCACTTGGTCACCGCGCTCACACGCGCCCCCTTGACAGCCCGCTCCGAAGGTCCTAAGTTGATAACTGACCGACCGGTCGGTCAGTTATCGGGAGAATCTGTGACGGCACGTTCGGTGGACAGGACACAAAAACGGGACAAGCTGCTGGAGGCCGCGGCGAAAGTCTTTTCGGAGCGGGGCTTCAAGCGCACGACCATGGCCGAGGTGGCCCGCCGGGCGGATGTGGGGAAGGGGACGATCTACGAATATTTCGACAGCAAGGAGTCCCTCTTCCTGGCCGTGTTCGAGTGGTTCTGCCGCGAGTCGCTACAGTCCGCGGCGCCGGCCGCCCGCGAAGGGGCGACGGCCGGGGAGAGCCTGAGGGCGTTCGGACGGGGCACCGTGCAGGTCATCCTCGCGAATTGGGAGCTCTTCCCGCTCACCATGGAATTCTGGTCGGAGGCGAGCCAGGCGCGACAGCGCGAGGGCCTCTTCAAGGTCATGCGGGAAATGTACGAAGGCTACCGCGAAGTCGTCGTGGAGATCTTCCGGGAAGGCCAAGCGAACGGCGAGTTTCGCGAGGACCTCGACCTGGAGGCGCTGGCGGCCATGGTCGTCGGGGCGTTCGACGGGATGTTCCTGCAGTACCACTTCGACCCGGACCTCGATCCAGCGTCGATCGTCGAACATTTCATGGATACCTTTCTGGCGGGTATCGAGAAAGTTAACCGGAGTGAACAATGAAGAACATTAAGGTTCTCCTCGTCCTCTGCGTCGCCCTGCCCGGCCTCGCCGCCGCGCCGCGTCCCGACGCGACGGCCGTGGTGCGGGCCGCCATGACGCAGTGGCGGGGCGCGTCGTCCTACACCACCATCACCATGACCATCCACCGCCCGAAATGGGACCGGACCATGTCCATGACCTCCTGGACGCGGGGGGACGACGACGCCCTTGTGCGGTTCACGGCGCCGGCGGGCGACGCGGGCAACGCGACGCTCAAACTTGGCGACGCCATGTGGATGTTCACGCCCAAGCTGAACCAGGTCATCAAACTGCCCATGAACATGATGGCCCAGAGCTGGATGGGGTCCGACTTCTCGTACAACGACCTGGCCAAGTCGGAACAGATCCTCCAGGACTACACCCTGAAGATAACGGACGTCGAGAAAAAGGACGGGCACGAGGTCTACGTCATCGAAGCCCTTCCGAAAGCCAACGCGCCGGTGGTGTGGGGCAAGCAGGTCCTGAAGATCCGCGACGACCACCTGATCCTCGTGGAAACCTATTACGACCAGGACATGAAGCCGCTCAAACGGTTGACCGCGCAGAAGATCGGGAGGCTCGGCGGGCGCCCCTACGTGACGGAACTGCGCATGCGGCCCCTGGACAAAGACGGCCAGTGGACCGAGATCCGCTACCTCAAGGGGACTTTCGACGTGACAATCCCGAAGTTCGTATTTTCTCTGTCGAACCTCAGAAACCCGAGGCATTGGGAGCCTAAATGATAGTGGCCATGGCCTGGCGCAACCTGTGGCGCCAGCCGAGACGCACGATTTTCAGCCTCCTGGCCATCGGTTTCGCGGCGGCGGTGACCATCTTCATGCTCTCCCTCCAGCAGGGCGTGTACGGGACCATGATCGTCAGAAGCCTGGGCATCCTGGACGGCTACGCCCAGATCCAGCGCCCGGGGTTTCTGGACGACCCGGAACTCAAGAAGGTCTTCGACGATCCCGAGGCTCTCGCGGCCAGGGTGAACGAGGTGCCCGGCGTGAAAGACACGGCGATCCGGGCGCAGGGCTTCGCGCTCCTGTCGAAGGGGCAGGTCAGCGTTGGCGCCGAGGTCGTCGGAGTCCAGCCGTCGGCCGAGCTGAAGGTCTCGACGCTGCCGGGCATGATCAAACGCGGACGCTACCTGTCGCCGGAGGCGCCGAACGAGATCGTCATCGGGAACGTCCTCGCTCGCAATCTCAAGGCGGGGATCGGAGACAGGCTGACCCTCATCGGCATGGCGCGCGACGGGACCATCGCCGCGGCTTCCCTGAAGGTGTCGGGCTTTTTCTCGACTGGGCTTGACGCCATGGACCGGCAACTGGCGGAGATCCCCCTTGACACCTTCCGGTCCGCCTTCCACATGGGCGACACGGCCCACGCCATCGTCATCACCGCCGGCTCGCTCGGCGCGCTGCACCGGCTGGTGCCGCGCATGGAATCGCTCGTCGCACCGCGGGGCCTGGTGGTGCGGCAGTGGGATAAGCTGGTGCCGGGGCTGAAGCAGGCCATCGAACTGGACGCCACCAGCTCGTCGCTCGTCTACCTCGCGCTTCTGGTCGTGGTCGTCTTCACGATCCTGAACACCATGCTCATGGCGGTCATGGAGCGGACACGGGAGTTCGGCCTCATGCTCAGCCTCGGCATGAGCCCCGGACGCATCGGGCTGACGGTCTGGGTCGAGACGATCTTCCTTATCCTCCTCGGCATGGCCTTCGGCATCGGACTGGGCTTCGGCGTCACGGAGTACTTCGTGGTCCACGGCATCACCTTTCAGGGCAGCGAGACGCTCTTTTCCCGCTGGGGCCTTCCCGCGGTCGTCTATCCCGCCATCACGCCCCTGTCGCTACTGGCCGGCCCAGCGGTCATCAGCTTCTTCGTGTTTCTGATGGGCCTCTATCCGGCCCTTCGCGCGCGCAGGCTGGATCCCGTGGCGGCCTTGAGGACGGAAGCATGAAGACGCTGGCCCTTCTCCTGCCCCTCGCCTGGCGCAACATCTGGCGGCACGGCCGCAGGACGCTGATCCTGCTCTCGGCCATCGCCGTGGGCGTGGGGTCCATGGTGCTCATGAGCGCCATCCTGAACGCCTGGTCCGACAGCATGTTGAACAGCGCGCTGGTCACCCTGACGGGCGACGGCCAGGTGCACTCGCCGGGCTACCTGGACGATCCCGACGTCACGCGGTCCTTCGAGCCACCGGCATCGCTCGTCAAGACGATAAAGGGCTCGCCCGAGGTGTCAGCCTGGGCGGAGCGCGTACGCGTGCCCGGCGTGGTGATGAGCGAACGGGCGAGCCTGCCCGTCACGCTGGTGGGCGTCGACCCGGAGGCCGAGCGCGGGCTGTCCTTCATCGACGGCGCCATCCGGAAGGGCCGCCAACTGTCCGGGCCGGACGACAGGGGCATCGTGCTGGGCCACCATCTAGCGGAGAGGCTCCAGACGGGCCTGGGAAAGCGCGTGGTCCTCATGAGCAAGGACCTTCACGGGGGCATGTCCGAACTCGGCTACAAGGTGGTCGGCATCTACGCGGCCTCCGCGCGGTCCACCGAGATGCGCTACGTCTTTCTCGGCCTGCGCCAGGCCCAAGGCCAGCTTGGCCTCGGATCGAAGATTTCGGAGATCTCCTTCATGCTCCACGACCGGTCCGTGCTGCCGGGATTCCTGAGGACGCTCCGCCGCGTGGCGCCACAGTTGGACATCAAGGGCTGGAAGGACCTGATTCCTTTCACCCGCGCGCTCCTCAAGATGAACGACGGCTTCATCCAGCTCTGGACCGTCGTCATGTTCATCGCCCTCGCTTTCGGCCTCGTGAACGTCCTGCTTATGGCGGTCATGGAGCGCACGCGGGAACTCGGTCTGCTGCAGGCCCTGGGCATGAAGCCCCGGGGCATCCTCGTCGAGGTGCTGCTCGAATCGGCGATCACCATGGGGATCGGCGTGCTGGCGGGTACGGCCCTGGGCGGGGGGCTCGTGCTCGCCTTCCACAACGGCATCCACCTCGGCGGGCTGAGCGCCGGGTCGGAATGGTTCGGCGGAGGCCGGACCCTTTACCCGCGCGTGTCGCAGGGGGAACTGATCTGGCCCGCCCTCTTCGTCTGGGTCATGGGAACGCTGGTGACGCTCTATCCGGCGTGGCGGGCCGCCCGAGGTTTGCCCACGGACGTGATGAACAGGACTTAGCCCCCTGCTGATGGGAGGTCTCATGGAATCGATCGTATCGTGCCGCGACGTAACCAAGGTCTACCGGGAGGACGGCATCCAGGTGACCGCCGTGGACGAGGTGGACCTCGCCGTGACGCCCGGCGAATTCGTCAGCCTGTCCGGGCCGTCGGGTTCCGGCAAGACCACGCTGCTCAACCTCATCGGCGGACTGGACAGCCCGACGCGCGGCGATATCGCCGTCGCGGGGCGGCGCGTCGATCACCAGAAGAAGGCCGCGCTCGCCGAACTGAGGCTCCGTCAGATCGGCTTCGTCTTCCAGGCCTACAACCTGATACCCGTCCTGAGTGCGCTGGAGAACATCGAGTTCGTCCTCCAGCTCCAGGGTGCGGGGCGGAAAGAGCGGCGGAAGAAAGCCACGTCCATGCTCGAACAGGTCGGCCTGGAGGGGATGGGTGACCGCCGCCCCGCCAAGCTGTCGGGTGGACAGCAGCAGCGCGTCGCCGTGGCGAGGGCCATCGTGTCCGACCCCTCGGTCGTGCTGGCGGACGAACCCACGGCGAACCTGGACAGCGCCACAGCCTTCAGCCTCATGGACCTCTTCGCGAGGCTCAACGAGGAGAAAGGGACGACGTTTATCATGACCAGCCACGACCCCCGCATGATCGAACGCACGAGGCGCAACGTGGAACTCAGGGACGGAAAGGTCGCGCGGGATGAAGCGGTCCGGTAGGACGGCCCTCGCGGTTGCGGCCTGTGTGTTTCTGGCGGCTGCGGGCGTTCCGCTCGCGGCCCAGTCCCCGCTGAATCTGGAACTCAAGGGCATTGTCATCGGGACGGACAGCGGCGCGGGCAGCGTTCAGTCGGCGTTCGGGCATCGCGGCCAGAAGGACGAGGACCTTTCTTTCCGGATCAAGTGGTCCGAAAGCTTCGGCCGTTTCGAGGCCGAGGCCCAGTACGTGGCGCTGGTCCGCCACGGCGACGCCGTGGCGCTCGAACCGCGGCTGACGGACCTGTTCGCGGAGGACGGTGCGCCCCGGCCCGCGCGTCCCTGGTGGGACCTGACCCGCACGGTCCGAGCGGCCGGCGAGACCCTCGCCACCCAGCGCTTCGACCGCCTGTTCGTCGGCTACGCCGGCGACCACCTGGTGCTCCGGCTCGGCCGCCAGGCGCTCACGTGGGGTGTGGGGCTGGTCTTCCACCCCATGGACCTCTTCAACCCCTTTTCGCCCAACGCCGTGGACACCGAATACAAGCCCGGTACCGACATGCTCTACGGCCAGTGGCTCTTCGACGGCGGCGGCGACGTGCAGGGGCTGGTGGTGCCGCGCCGGGACCCCTCGACCGGCGGG
>CAZDOY010000080.1:5090-9416 GCA_964507185.1 uncultured Thermoanaerobaculia bacterium | reverse complement strand
CGGTCGTGTGAGCCCGGCGTGGTAAAGGGTTAAGGTTGAAGAAGGAAAGGGATGGGCTGGCTACCGCGAGCCGATACAGGCGCTTTGTACCTGAAAAGAAGATAAGTATATCGACTCAAAATCCAGCACTCACAACTCATAACCGCTTTTTGCCTCACCGTCTCCCTGTTCGACCCATGGGCGGGTCACGCGGGAGCGGCCGTCGGCAGGAGGACGGGCGGGTCGGCGTAGGTGCGGGGCAGGAGACGGATGGCGCCCTGCGGGCAGACCGTGCGGCACAGGCCGCAGCCGTAGCATCGCCGGGCGTCGGCGGCCGCCTTGCCTCGTGAAACGTCAAAGGACACGGCGCCGAACGGGCAGCGCTTTTCGCAGCCTCGTCCACGGCAGCCTTTGCAGAGGTCCGGATCTACGTCGGCCCTGTACTCGCCGGGCGCGAGAACCTCCAGGCCGCCCATGAGGAAGCGCAGGGCGCCGCAGCTGGCCGGGTCGCAGTTGCACAGACCGCCGATAAAGGGGGAACCGAAGGTCCACAGCGTGTGGACCAGGCCTTCCTTCTCGAACTTCTCGCACAGAGCGAGGGCTTCGTCCGTGGACAGCGTCTGCAGCCCGGCCACGTCGAAGTCCGAGAACCGCCCGTTCGCCTTTTCCTCAAAGACAAGCCTGCGGCACGTTTCGTCCCATGTCCCGGGCGCGGTCGTGATGGCCATGCAGTAGGCGGGTCCCGAGCCGCTGGCGCCCTTGCGGCAGATGCACGGCAGGCGGACGACGGTCGTGATCACGTCGGACAGCAGGAGCCGGAGGTCTTCGAGCGGAACGACCTGCCCGTGGTGGTTGCGCTTCAGGTCCCAGTCCGTATATTTGTTGACCAGCCACCGCATCGCGCGGGGCGCCCGCTGAAACTGCCTGATCTGCGCGGGGAATTTCCAGGAGTTGTCCAGGACCGTGTCTATGACTTTTTCCAGTTTCTTTTTGCTCTGCGGACGCTCGGCGAGTTCGCGGCTGTAGTTCCGCGCCTGCAGATACCACTTTTCTCCGTCCCCGTGGCGGTGGCAGAAGTCGCACATTGAGACCCCCATCAGCACTGTTCTAGTATTGATCCGGCCGAAAGAAATTACAAACGTGTCGCGGCCACAACCCGCCCGCAACGACATCGAAAACATTCGGGACCACAATGAAATCGAAGCGCCCCGAAACGCGTTGGGTAGGGCTGGTCGTTTTCTCACGTTGGACCATGAGATGGGACGCTTCTTCCATGCGAGGATTCACATGAAAAAACACCTCTTCATCTTTTTCTACGAAACGCCGGACCAGCGTGTCGACAACCTCGTGAACGGATTCGACGAGGAAGAGTGCATGGGTGTTTTCATCGAGGCCGAGACCGAGAACGCCGCCCTGGAATGGGGTCGGCAGGTCGCCCGGGGCCATGTCGCCGCACTCTACGAGGCGGAGGGTTGTTCCCCGGGCTACGCCTGGAACGAGAAGGACTACGCCAACTGGATCGAGACCAACCTCGCCGAGCGCACGTCTCCCCAGAAGCTCAGCCGCCTGCCCACGCTCCGCCTGGGCCAGTTCCTCGAGCCCGAGCGCAGGCGTGCGGCCGGCTGAAGGCGGCGAATCCGCCCTGAACGACGGGCATCCGGCCCCGAGTTGCGGCGCGGCCTCGCGGCCCGGCCGTTCCCAGCGTCACCACGTCGCAGGTTCTTGACCCTTCGCAGGGGGTGGGTGAGTATGGTGTCACCACACGAGGTCCGGGTGGCGGGGAGGCGAACATGAAACGTTTTAATCGTTTTCTGACCGCGTGCGTCCTTTCGGGGCTGCTGCTGGCGGCCGGATCGTGCGCGGAACTGCAGGGACAGCTCGACGGCGTGCTCGCGCAGCAGGGGGGCGGCCTCGACGAACAGACCGTCGCACAGGGGCTGAAGCAGGCGCTCGAGGTCGGCACCGAGCGGACCGTGCTCAAGACTTCCAGAGTGGACGGGTTCCTGGGCAACGCGCTCATCCGAATCGCTCTGCCGGAACAGTATCGGCACATGGCTCAAACCATGCGAAAGATCGGGTTCGGCCGGGAGGTCGACGATCTGGAGACGGCCATGAACAGGGCCGCCGAACAGGCCGCGAGCGAGGCCCGCCCCGTCTTCGTCAACGCGATCAAGCAGATGTCCCTGCCGGACGCCTACAGGATCCTGCGCGGGGGCAACACGGCGGCGACGGATTATTTCCGGGCGCACACGGCGGATACGCTGCGCGAGAAATTCAGGCCGGTGGTCGAGAGGAGCATGAAAAACGTGGGGCTCTACAAGGCATACAACCGCCTGGCCGACCGGTACAACAAGCTGCCGTTTGTCACCACCCCGGCCGTCGACCTGGACACCTACGTCACGAACAGGACCCTGAAGGGCCTGTTCACCGTTCTGGGCCAGCAGGAGAAGCGCATCCGGAAAGATCCGGCGGCACGGACCACCGAACTGCTCAGGAAGGTCTTCGCCTCGGGCGGTTGAACGTCATCCGCCCTGCTCCGGGAAGGGCGTCTCGTTCGGGCCCGGTGAGGGTTCCGCGGATGGGTGGGCACGCCGTCCGGTCCCGTCAGGACGGGAAGGAGACGAGGGTGTCGCGGACGGCCGCGTTGCCCACCGTCATCACCCGGGCGGCGTGCCCCTTTCCCTGCAAAGCGAGCCTGCCCGATAAGATTTAAGGGCTCGCTATGAGAGTGTGCGGAGGACGAAACGGAGGCCCGGTTTGCTGGGGCATAAGGTACAATGTCGTAGATGACGGGTGATGTGCCGTGAGAGACGACGACAAACAGCCCGGGGAAGACGCCTCGGTCTCGCACAGCGGGCCGGTGGGTTTCTCGGATGCCGACCAATCCGGCGGCGGACCGCCGCCGGGCCGAACCTTCGAGGTCCGATTCGGCGCGCCGACGGGGCGAAGGGTCCTCGCCCGGACGCCGTCCGGCGGCCTGCGCCTCCTGGGCAAGGGAAGCGTCCACATAGACGAGAATACGGTTCGGGTCGTGGGGAAGCAGTACAGGAACTTCCGTCCGTCCGTGCCCGTCGATGCGTGCTTTCCGATGAGCGAGATCGTCAATGTCGCCCGTTCGGGACGGTACGTCCGCCTGGAGGTCAGGGCGGAAGGCGCGCCGCCCCTCCTGATCGCCTTCGAGGCCGGGGGCGAGGCGGATGCGTCGACCATAGCCGGTCGCCTGCCCCGGGTCGCCACGGGAGATTTTCTCGATGCCGCCGCCGAGCACGCCGACTTTCAGATCAAACTCCAAAAACTGGACGCCGCACCGGTCGTGACGCGCGGCCTCGTCGCCGCCAACGTCCTCGTCTACCTGCTCATGGGGCTGTCCGGCGCCGGGTTCTACAAGGTCAACCCCGAGATGGCCATCCACTGGGGCACGAACTTCGGCCCGCTGACCATGGACGGCCAGTGGTGGCGCCTTTTTGCGTGCCTGTTCATCCATTTCGGTTTCATGCACATCTTCTTCAACATGTGGGTGCTCTACGACATCGGCCGCATGGTGGAGAAATTTTTCGGAAGCGTCTATTTTCTCGCGCTCTATCTTTTCTCCGGCGTGGCGGCGAGTCTCTCGAGCCTGCTCTGGCACTCGGGCGTGAACAGCGCGGGGGCCTCGGGGGCCATCTTCGGCATCATCGGGGGCATGCTGGCCTTCCTGTTGAGGAAGGACAACGACCTGCCCCTGTCGTTCATGAAGCGCTATCGGAACATATTGACGATATTCGTGGCCTACGCGCTGATCTTCAGTTTCACCCAGCACGGGATAGACAACGCGGCCCACGTGGGAGGCCTCGTCAGCGGGTTTCTGATGGGATTCCTCCTCGCCAGACCGCTCGACATCGAAAAGAGGCGGAGCGGGCAGCTGCCGCGCATACTGCGCGCAGGGGCCTTCGGGGCCGTGGCGATCGCCGTGATGTGGGCGCCGCTGCTCCATCCGAGCCGGAGCGTACGGAAGGATCTGGCGTTCCGCCGCGACGTGATCCAGTGCGCCAGGGCGGACACGGAAACCGCGGCGACCTTCAAGACCCTGATCAGCGAGGGCCGGGCCGGAAAACTCACCGACGAACAATTCGCGGAGCGGCTCGAAAAGCAGATCCTGCCCCTGTGGGACGGACTCTACAAGAACCTCGAAAGAGACCAACCGGACAGAGGCTCGTCGAACTTCGCGCTTCAGCAGGCCTACCTGAAGTACGCCGCGGCGACGCGGGAAGCCGTCCGCTTCTACGTGGAGGGCGCCCGCCAGAACAGCCGCGCGACCATCCAGATGGCCAACAAGAAGCTCGCCGAACGAAAGACGATCATCGAGGA
>CAZDOY010000080.1:0-4990 GCA_964507185.1 uncultured Thermoanaerobaculia bacterium | reverse complement strand
GATCGAGTGATCTAGTTGGAGATTGCCTTCGACGGCGCCTTGGGTAAAGGGCAAAGGGCAAAGGCGAAGACGGCGTTTGTCGGGCCTTCAAAGGCTTTCCGCTTGCCGCAGGTCTTCTTCCTTCTTACCTCTTCCCTCTAACCCGACTAAGTCCAAGCCGGTTCTGCAAGGGCGGTTGTGGCGCGATCACTTCCCGGCCATGAACTTCCCGATTCCGGCTTTCATGTCCTCGAGGTTCATGGCGGGCGTGAACTCGATCGACGCGCCCAAAGCGAAGAAGAAGGGCTCTGCCGCCGAAGGGATGTCCGAGGGCTCCTTGAGGTCGAAGAAGAAGTAGCCAGTGCGCCGACCGCCCTCGGCGATGAAGTAGCACGCCTCGGGTTTGAACTGCTCCACGAAGGCCATCACCGTTTTCGGCATGGAGCCGTCCTTGATGGCCTTGTTGCCCGCTTCAACCGGCATTCCGATCTTCATCAACATGCGCATTAGCCACCTCCTGAATGGCTTTACACCAACTTCTGAGCCAGGAAATACACCAGTTAAACTCCGAGGAATCTGCGCCTATTCCCCCCGTGGTTCAGCCGGGATAGTGGAGTATGCGAGCAGGACGCTTCGGGGGCCTCCGAGCCTCCGAGGGCCGGCTCCCAGCCGTCCGAAGTCCTCTCTTCAGCCTTCGGCCTCGGCCCTTAGCCTTCAGGAAAGATGCCATCCCCAATCCGATATTCCCCTCCCATCCCTTGCAGCCCTGCAACGCTTGACCTATAAAGGAGGAGATGCCGAAGAAGGGGCAAAACTCTTATTCAGTGAGAGACCCCGGTGCGGCCGACCGCCTGTCGGGGCTCGTCGAACGCGTGACCTTTCACAGCGGGGAGACGGGCTTCTGCGTGCTCAAGGTGAAGGTGCGCGGTTTCCGGGATCTGTGCGCCGTGGTGGGCACCGTCCCGTCGGTGTCGGCGGGCGAGTGGCTGGCGGCCGAGGGGCGCTGGGTCGTGGATTCCAAGCACGGCCGGCAGTTCAAGGCGGATACGCTGCGGGTCACCCGGCCGGACACGGAAGAAGGTATCCGGCGCTACCTGGCGTCCGGCCTGATCAAGGGCATAGGGCCGGAGCTCGCCGCGCGGCTGGTCGAACGCTTCGGTAAACGCGTCTTCGATGTCATCGAAAAGGAGCCGGCGCGGCTCATCGAGGTTGAAGGCATCGGAGCCGGCCGCAGAAAAATCATCACGGAGGCGTTCAAAACCCAAAAGGTGGTGCGCGAGATAATGATCTTCCTTCACGGCCACGGCGTGTCGTCCTCGAGGGCCTTCCGCATCTACAAGACCTACGGGGAGGAGGCCATCGAAAAGGTCCAGGCCGACCCGTACAGGCTGGCGCGGGACATCCGGGGGATCGGATTCAAGACGGCGGACCGGATCGCCATGCGTCTGGGCATCGACCCGCACTCGGATCTCAGGGCGAGGGCCGGCGTGGAATACGTGCTTCAGGATCTGACCGACCAGGGCCACTGCGCCTGCGAGCGGGGAAGCCTCGTTTCGAAGACGGCGTCTATGCTCGACATGCCAGTCGAAATCGTTGGGGCGGCCGTAGGCCACGGCGTCGAGCACGAGCGGCTGGTCCTTCGACCCGGGCCGCAAGGCGGGGAACTGGTTTACCTGGCGCCGATCGACTACGCCGAGCGCCGGCTGGCGGCCGACCTGGCGGCGCTGGCGGCGGGCCGCCATCCCTGTCCGCCCATCGACGCGGACAAGGCGGCGGCCTGGGTGGAGGGGCGCCTGCGCATGCATCTCGCCCCGGCCCAGCGGGAGGCGCTCGTCCAGTCTTTCCGGTCCAAGGTCATGGTCATCACCGGAGGACCGGGCGTCGGGAAGACCACGCTCGTGAACGCGATCATCAGGGTGTTTCGTGCCAAGCGGCTGAGGGTCGTTCTCTGCGCGCCCACCGGACGCGCGGCCAAGCGACTGTCGGAAACCTCCGGACTGGAAGCGAAGACGGTCCACCGGCTGCTGGCCTTCGACCCCGCGACGGGCGGCTTCAGGCACGGCGCCGACAGGCCGCTCGGCGGAGACGTGTTCGTGGTGGACGAGACGAGCATGATGGACGTCGTGTTGAGCCACCAGCTCATAAGGGCCATACCGAAGCGGGCGGCCCTCGTCCTCGTGGGGGACGTGGACCAGTTGCCCTCGGTCGGGCCGGGCTGCGTTCTCCGCGATGTCATCCGGTCGGGGGCGGTGCCCGTGGTACGGCTGACGGAGGTCTTCAGGCAGGCAGCCCGGAGCGCCATCGTGCGCAACGCCCACCGGGTGAACCGCGGTCTGTCCCCCGAACTGCCCGTCGCGCCGGGAGAACAGGAAGCGACGGATTTCTACTTCGTGCCCGCGGACGAGCCGGAGGACGGCGTGGCAAAGGTCGTGAAGCTGGTGAGAGAAGCGATCCCGAGGCGGTTCGGCCTCGATCCCGTGGAAGATCTCCAGGTACTGACGCCCATGCAGAGGGGCGAACTGGGGGCGCGCAACCTGAACGTCGTTCTCCAGGAGGCCTTGAACCCGTCCGCCGCCGGCGTACAGAGGTTCGGGTGGACCTTCCGCGCGGGGGACAAGGTCATGCAGACGGTAAACGACTACGACAAGGATGTCTTCAATGGCGACATCGGGAGGATCGCGGCCGTGGACGGCGAGGCGCGATCCCTGACCGTCCGGTTCGAAGGCCGCGAGGTGCCCTACGATTTCGGGGAACTCGACGAACTCATGCTGTCCTACGCGACCACCATTCACAAGAGCCAGGGCAGCGAATACCCCGCCGTGGTCATACCGATTCACACGCAGCACTATGTGATGCTCCAGCGGAATCTCCTGTACACGGCCATCACGAGGGCCAGGAAGCTGGTCGTCCTGGTGGGCGCGCGCCGCGCGCTCGCCATGGCCGCCAAGCGCGTCTCTTCGAGACAGCGGGTGACCACGCTGAAGGAACGGCTCGTCGAGGCGATGGCGGGGGGTCGGTCTTGAACCGAGGGTGTTGAGTTCCCGGCGGACCGTGGTACAATCCCCGGTCCGTCGAGGTATTGTTGACCAACCGGCGGCGCGAGGCGGGAGCGTGGAGGCATAATGGACGCCCATTCCGGGACGGAGCAGACCGAAAAAACCAGGAATCTCGCTCTCGGCCTCGCGGCCCTTGGCGTGGTCTTCGGGGACATCGGGACGAGCCCGCTCTACGCCTTGAAGGTCTGCTTCGCCGGGGGCCATGGCCTCCCGCTGAATCCCGCCAACGTGCTGGGTGTGCTCTCGCTCATCCTCTGGTCCCTGGTGGGCGTCATCTCAGTCAAGTACCTGGTGGTGGTACTGCGCGCCGACAACAGCGGCGAGGGCGGCATCATGGCCCTCATGGCCATCGCCAGGAAGCGTTTTGCACCCGACCGCCGGCTTTTCTGGCTGCTCACGGTCATGGGCGTTTTCGGTGCGGCCCTGCTCTATGGCGACGGCATGATCACGCCCGCGATCTCGGTGCTGAGCGCCGCAGAGGGCCTGGAGGTGGCGGCGCCCGGCCTGAGTCACTTCGTGGTGCCCCTGACGATCGTCCTGCTCATCTTTCTCTTCCTCTTCCAGCGGAAGGGCACGGCCGGCGTGGGGGCCGTCTTCGGTCCCGTCATGCTGGTCTGGTTCAGTGTGCTGGCGGCCCTGGGCATCCACGGCATCATCAAAGCGCCGAAGGTCCTCGCGGCGGTCAACCCCCTGCACGCGGTGCACTTCTTTCTGAGGAACGGGACGAGCGGGTTTCTGGTCCTGGGCGCAGTTTTTCTCGTCGTGACGGGCGGCGAGGCGCTCTACGCGGACATGGGCCACTTCGGCAAGGGGCCCATCCGGCTGACGTGGTTCTCGCTCGTCTTCCCTGCCCTGGTTCTGAACTACTTCGGCCAGGGAGGCCTGCTGATGACGCATCCGGGTGCCGAGGCCAACCCCTTCTTCAAGCTCGCCCCGCACTGGGCGCTGCTGCCCCTGATCCTGCTCTCCACGGCCGCGACCATCATCGCCTCGCAGGCGGTCATCTCGGGGTCCTTCAGCCTCGCCCGCCAGGCGGTCCAACTGGGTTTCTCGCCCCGGCTCGACATCCGCCACACCTCAGAGGAAACCGTGGGGCAGATCTACGTCCCCTCCGTCAACTGGATGCTCATGATCGCCACCATCGCCCTGGTGCTCGGATTCAGGACATCGGACAACCTGGCGGCGGCCTACGGGGTGGCCGTCACCACGACCATGGTCATCACCACCATCCTCCTTTTCTTCGTCGCCAGGTGGCTCTGGCACTGGCCGCTCTGGGTGGTTGTTCCCGTGACGGCCCTCTTCGCCATTCCCGACCTGGCGTTCTTCGGCGCCAACATGGTGAAGGTGCACGAAGGCGGGTGGTTCCCCCTGCTGGTTGCGGCCGTCGGCTTCACCCTCATGACGACCTGGAAGAGCGGCCGCGGAATCCTCTACGAGCGCATCCAGGAGAAGCAACTTCCCTCGGACCTCTTCCTGGCGGACCTGGAGAGGAACGAACCCCACACGGTCGAAGGCACGGCGGTCTTCATGACGGGCAACGCGAAAGGCGTTCCGACGACGCTCCTGCACAACCTGAAACACAACCACGTGATGCACGAGCGGGTGGTTCTCCTGACACTCGAGAGCGAGGAGGTACCGCGAATCCCCACGCGGGAGCGGCTCCGCGTGGAGGAAATGGGCCACGGCATCTACCGCATGCGCGCCAGGTACGGATACATGGAGACGCCGGACGTTCCGGCCCTGCTCAAGTCGGCCCAGCGCTACGGCTTCACCTTCGAGCCCATGCGGACCACCTTCTTCCTGGGACGCGACACGCTCATCCCGTCGCCCAGGCCGGGCATGGCGATCTGGCGGGAGCGGCTCTTCGCCCTCATGGCGCGCAACGCCCAGGGCGCCACGTTCTTCTTCAACCTGCCGCCCAACCGTGTCGTGGAACTGGGCGCCCAGATCGAACT
>CAZDOY010000079.1:1541-9506 GCA_964507185.1 uncultured Thermoanaerobaculia bacterium | reverse complement strand
AGAGGCTGGCAGATGGGGGTGTGCTCAAAGTCAAACGGGGTGAGGGCACCTTCGTGGAGGAGAACCCGCCCGCGCTCAAGAAAGGCGAGCGGAAGGATGCCCTGCGCGAAGGCGCGGGCCGCTACGCGAGCCTCGCCATCACCCTGGGCGCCGCGCGCGAGGAGGCCGCGGACGAACTGTCCAGCGCCTGGGACGACCTGAATGGCGACGGAGGCAGGCCATGACGACACACGACAGGAACGATACGGCAATCTCAGTCAAGGATGTCACCGTCCGCTACGGCGCCGCGCTGGCCGCCGATTCGGTCAGCCTGGCCGTGGCGAAAGGATCGGTGTACGCCCTGCTCGGCCGCAACGGGGCGGGCAAGACCTCCCTTGTCCGGTGCCTGCTCGGTCAGCGCAAGGCGCAGGGCGGGACCATAGCGCTTTTCGGCGAGGACCCGTGGAAACGGCGCACGCACCTCATGGCACGCCTCGGTGTGGTGCCCGAGGAGCCCGACGCGCCTCCCGACATGACGGCGAGACAGCTCGAGGCCTTCTGCTCGAAGCTCTACGCCGCCTGGGACGGGCGCGGGGTCCGGGATCGGCTGAAGCGCTTCCAGGTGCCGGTGAACCTGCCTTTCCGCCGCCTGTCCAAGGGCCAGAAGGGCCAGCTCATGCTGGCGCTGGCCATGGGGCTTCTCCCCGACCTCCTGGTCCTCGACGATCCGACGCTGGGGCTGGACGCGGTGGCACGCAAGAGCTTTTTCCAGGAACTCGTGAGCGAACTGGCCGATCGGGGCACAACCGTCTTCCTCACGAGCCACGATCTCGCGGGCGTGGAAGGCATCGCCGACCACGTGGGCATCATGAACGAGGGGCGCCTCCTGCTGGACGAACCCATGGAGTCGCTCAAGGGCCGGTTCAGGCTTCTTACGTTCGGCCGGGACGGCGGGTCGCCGGATGCGGACCGCACATTATCAGCCATGCACCCTCTCCGCGTTTCGCAACAGCCGTGGGGCGTGGAAGCCGTCGTGGAAGGTTTCGGCGACGAGGCTTTCGCCGATTTTTCCGCCGCGCCGGGCGTCACCGATCCCGAGGCCTCGCCCCTCTCCCTGGAAGACGTCTTCATCGCCCTCGACGGCAAGGAAGGAGAACGCCGATGAAAGGTTTCACGAGTGTGCTGATGCGCGAAACGGCGCAGCGCCGCACTATCTGGTGGGCGGCGCTGGCAGCGGGCCTGCTGCCCTTCCTGCTCGCGGTTCTGCCCGGAACGACTTTCTCGAGGGCGGAAATCCGCGACGCGAGCGCCCTGGGAATTGCCGCGGGATTCGGTCTGCTCGTCGCCCTTGTTCTGGGTGCATCCGTAATAGGGCGGGACCTTTCGGAGGGGCGCATCTCGTTCGACTTCACCCGGCCCGTCGGCGGTCTTTCGATATGGTCGGGCCGCATGGCCGCGGCCGTCGTTCTGGCCCTCGGGTCCGCCCTGGTGGCCCTACTCCCTGCCACGCTGGCTGGTGGCGGACCGGTCAAGCTCATGGCAGTCTCGCTGGGCCGGAGTTCCGCAGACGGTATGGTTCCCGTCTTCGGGGTTTTCTGGAGCACTGTCCTCTATCTTCTGACTTTGCTCTTCCTGGTTATGCTGGCGCACGCGGGCTCCGTGATGGTGCGTTCCCACAGCCTGTGGTTGCTCGTGGACCTGGTGTGTTGCCTCGGCTTTCTTGCGGTTCTCTTTCTGACGGGCCGCTTTCTGTACGCGCAGGGGGCCATCATGGGCATTGTGCGCGCCGCCTGGATTGCGCTTGGAATCCTTCTTCTTTCGCTTCTGGCGGCGGGGGCGGCCCAGGTGTGCAAGGGACGAACCGATCTGAAGGCGGGGCACAAAATCATCTCCATCACCCTGTGGTCCCTGTGCGCGCTGGGTGCCGTCTCCATCGCGGGCTATGCGAACTGGTACGCGCGCGTTTCTCCCGCCGACCTGGCAGCCGTGTATCTGGGGCGGACGGCGCCCGGCGGGCGGTGGGTTTACCTCGGCGGGTGGTTGAAACACCGCTCGGATCAGTTCAGGCCCGCCTTCCTCTACAACCCCAAAACGGGCAAATACCTGCGTCTGGGCGTACGCGGCTGGGGGGTAGCGTTCTCTTCGGACGGAAGCCGGTGTGTCTGGCTGGAAGGATGGAAGAAACCCGATTTGTACACGGCCGACCTGACAAAGCGTCAGCCCACGGCGATGCCGGCGGGTATCACGCTGCCGGAGCGGTACAACCGGCTCGCGCTCTCCGCGAACGGCGACCGGTGTGCGATTGCATCGCGTTCCGGCGTCTCCCTTTACGACCTGTCGTCCGGCAAGCTATTGGCGTCGGCCCGGTTTCGCGATTCCGGCACCCCGATACCCGGCGCATGGGGCGCACTCGTCCTGGCCCGCTTTGCGAACGAAGACAAGCTGGTGATCGATAGCGTTTCGCGCGATCGGGAAAATGAAAACGAATTCAGTCTCTTCGTACGGACCCTCTACGTCCGGCGGAAAAAACTCCTGGTCACGGGCCGGGTGGAACACCTGGCGGGTGCCGTCCAGATCATTCCGGATTCAACCGGTACACGGTTCGTTCTGGCGACGCACGAGAGCGGCGAATTTCATCTGAGCCTTCGCGACGGGACGAGCGGCGCGCTTCTTGCCCCTCTGGGGCCTCCGGGCAAGCTGAGAAGCGCGGCATTCCTCTCCGATGGGCGCATAGCAGTCGCGGGGAGTCTGGACGGCACGGCGCACATATGGATATTCGGCGCTGGAGGCGTTCCTGAAACATCGGTCGCGGTCCCGATCAAAGGCTCTCTCTTACTCGGCTCCGAACCGGCGCCGGGACGTCTCCTCGTGACGGGACCCGTGGGAGGCCGAGACTGGTACAAGCACGCGTCTCTCCATGAGGTGAACCTCGCTGCGGGAACCACGCGTCAGGTCGCGAAGAACCTCCGCCCATTGGTATGGCACTGGTGGTTCGGAGAAGGCACGCTCCCCACGGGAAACGCCGCGCGGCTCTGCCTGACCGCGGACGGTTCTCTGGTGGATGTTGACCCAGCTACGGGCAGGGAGACAACGCTCATCAAAGGGTACTGATTATGACAGCGACAGCCCGGAACGCCATATCCTCACCCCCATTGCTCCAGTCCGCCCAACGGGGCGGGCCGCCGCCCGCCCCGGGAGCCTGTGGCGGCCAACCCGGACGAGGGGACATGGACAACAGCTCTCTTGCGAACGTCTTTGAAAATGACGGTAGGGGACGGCTGACGGAGGCAGCTAGCCTTGGCGCAACGCTTGAATATCGTGGACGTGCCTCAGCCAAATGGAAATGAAATAGTATGTATATCAGGCGGTTGGCTCACTACTATCGTTGCATGCTGTCTCAGGGCCCTTTGCGGCTGACGCTGGTGGTCATTGCTCCCGCCTTGGTCGTTTTTCTGACGGCGGTCACGCTCAGCATGATCCAGGGCGCGAGGCGGAACTCGGAATTGTTGCTGGCTCAATTTGGGCCGAGATGCGGTCAAATCAGGGCCGCCATCAGGGCACATGCAGCGAAGGTAACGGGCAAGCCTCCATCGCTCTCCCTTGACGATCTTTCCGCTCTCCGACGGACCTTTTCGGCGCAGGCGGATTTTGACGGGTGCGTGGCCTGGGACTGCACGGTCAGCGCAAACGGCCGTCCGTATAAGGAATGGGTGTATGCCGCAGGGCCGGATCACTTCACCATCAGTGGAAGCCGGCTTCAATCGGGAGCGCGGCTGGATTCCAATGACGAAATGATGATGCGGCGTGTCTGCCTGCTCGGTTCATCGGCCGCTCGGAAACTCTTCGGGGGCACTCGGGCGGTCGGGAGGACTCTCATCATTCGCGGCGTACCTTTCACCGTGAAAGGGGTTCGGCGACGGCAGGTAGCCTTTACCGAGAACACGAACGATGAAATATGGATCCCCCTTTCGACGGGCATGCGCCGGGTCTTCGGCCTGTCGGGGCTCTCGTTGATTGAGTTCAAGGTCCGCAAGGGCCTGGACGTTCAAGCGGTGTGTTCCCGCGTGGCCGCTTTCCTTCGCACGAGGCACCGGATAGTCCCGCCCGAAAAGGACGACTTCCGGGTCTTCGCCTCCACGGATCTGGCGGAGAACTACTGGTACAGCAGCCGCGCCGGCCGCGAGGGCGCGCTCTTGATATGCATCTTGTCCTTTTTTGTTGCCGGAGCGGTGATGATGCACATCCTTACGCTCTCCATGGCCGGCCGGCACAGTGAAATCGGACTCCGGCGCGCCTTGGGGGCGTCACGGCGAAGCGTGTTGGCTCAGTTCATTTTCGAGGTCACCGTCCTTTGCGCGTGGGGGCTTCTGGCCGGCACAGTTGCGGCCTGGATATGCGTCGGAGCCCTGCATCATTACCAGCCGGGTATCTTCAGGTGGTATGCTCAGAACATGACCATAACCGGCAGCAACCTGCTGCTGACTTCCATGGTTGCTTTCGTCGAGATGCTGGTATTCGGCACTCTTCCTGCCCTGCGTGCTGCGAATGTGGATCCCGTCATCGCCCTGAGGGGAACTTGACCGGGCCATGAAATTGGAGGGAAAGCTTTTTGTCATGATGCGTCGCATGATTCGAGTTATGAGTTCGATCACAGAGTGTCCGGTCATCCAGACAACAAGGCGTCTCGCACGGCGTCACGGTTTGGCCCTCGGCGCTCCTTGGGCTTACACTGTCCACGTTCAGAAGAAGTACAGCTCGACAACCGGGAACCGTTTTTCGATGACGTTTCTTGCTTCTGATCTTCCGAGGCCAACCGGGGGGACGCTGCATGGGCCATCGACGACGCCTTAAATCCATATTCCAGACCCTCGC
This sequence comes from uncultured Thermoanaerobaculia bacterium, assembly GCA_964507185.1. Taxonomy (GTDB): domain Bacteria; phylum Acidobacteriota; class UBA4820; order UBA4820; family DSQY01; genus CAVRTJ01. Next base: position 4,655 of record CAZDOY010000079.1, on the reverse strand, counting down.
TTCGTACAAACTGCGGACCGTGCTTCTCATGGCGGCCCTGTCCAGCGGGACGGCTGTTCTGCTCCTGACCTTTTCGCTCAGGGCGGGCACGCAAAAGCGTGTGGCAGGAATACAGGCCCTCTTCTTCCGAGCCAACGAAGGGACGGTCCTGTACCGTGAACCCGAGGGGAAGGCGAACGCGCACGCCACGCCCTATCCGACGCGTCTGCAGGACCTTCGCCTGCTGCAATCCCGGCTGTCCCGCGAGGCCCTCTTTTCGGGCGAGATCCAGAAGACGGAGACCGTGGCCGCGGGCGGACGGAGCCTGAGGCCGTTCGTCATGGCGGCCGGGCCTTCCTTCTTCGCCATCCGTGGCTGGAAGATCGTCAAGGGCGACGGGCTCGATGCGTCCGACGAGAGGACCCTTGCGCGGAACTGCATCCTGACCGTGGACACGGCGCGCCACCTGTTTCACAGCGAGGACGTGATCGGCAGGCAGGTCCTGATCGGCGGCACTCCCTTCGTGATAAAGGGCCTGAGGCCTGCGGACCCATTGGTCATGCGCCTGAGCGCCGAGGCCGCACGCCAGGTCATGATTCCACTGGCCACGGGCATGAGGCGGCTATGGGGCATGGAAGGACCCTACAGTATCCGGTTCGGGGTCAGGAGGCCCTTCGGCGTCGCGAAGCTGGAGAAGGACATTAAAGGCCTTCTGCGCGAAAGCCACCACATCGTGCCGCCCAGGCCGGATGATTTCGAGTTCATGGACGGCACCAGGCTGGTCGCAAGGTTCAGGGCCGCGCGGGCAACCCTCTTCAGGGCCGGCCTGGGGCTCTCGCTGCTGGCGTTTCTCCTGAGCGCGGCGATAGTGGCCATCACCATGACGGCCTCGGTGGCCCACCGGAGGGCGGAGATCGCGCTCAGGTGCGCACTCGGCGCGAGCCGGCGCGACATCTGCGCGGAGACGCTGTGGGAGTCCCTCCTCGTATCGGCCGCAGGGTTCGTGACGGGTGTCGGGCTTTCCTTTGCCGCAGTGTGGCTGTGGCACTCGTTCGCAGGCCGTATGGCCATCAAGCGATATCCGCTTGCGTTTGCGCCCGCCGGCTTCCTGTGGGCGGCGGCGGCGGCCTTGGTGGTCGGCGTCGCCGCGGGGGCGTGGGCGGCCAGGCGCGCGTGGTCGGTCCACCCCGGCCGTACGCCAAGGGGTGATGAAGATGCCGTCGCGGGAGTGCTGCTTTGTTTTCGGGTCGGCCGTGAGGATGAGGATGCGCCACGTCCAGGATCTGCTGTGGTGAGGGGCTGTCAGGAATCCGGGCGGCAGGAAAAAGAACACAGCCGCGCGTCATCCTGTACGGGAGCGATTGAGCAGGGCAGAGGAGCGACATGAAAAAACAAGTCATGCGTGATTGGAGCATCATTGCCGGACTGGCCGTAGCGCTTGTGTGCCTCGCCGGCTGCCACAGGGCCGCGGCGAACCCGGTTTCGACGGAGACGGTGGAGGCGACTCGGACGACGCTGTCCTCGACGGTGACGGCCTCGGGCACGGTCAAACCGCAGGTCGGTGCCGAGGTGAAGGTGGGGCCGCGCGTTTCGGGTTTGCTCAAGAAGCTCTACGTCAAGGTGGGCGACACGGTGAAGCGGGGGCAGGTGCTGGCGGAACTGGAGCACTCGGACCTGGACGCGGCCGTGCGCGACGCGGAGGCCTCGGTGAAGGAGGCCCGGGCGACCCTCGGCCTCGCGAAGGCGCAGTACGCACGGCGCGCGAAGCTCGAAGCGGCCGGGATCACGTCCAAGGAAGACCTGGATGTGTCCCGGGAGACGGTGGCCGTGGACGACGCGGCGCTGCAGCGTGCGGAGGCGCAGTTGAGTTCGGCCCGGATCGTTCAGGGCTACGCCACGGTCCGCGCGCCCATCGGCGGAACGGTGACGGCGATCTCGACGCAGGAAGGCGAGACGGTGGCGGCAAGTTTCGCCGTGCCCACCTTCGTGACCATCATGGACCTGAGCCGGCTGCAGGTGGACGCCTACGTGGACGAGGTGGACATCGGCAAGGTGAAGCCGGGCCAGAAGGCCAGCTTCACGGTCGACGCCTACCCGGCCGAGACCTTCGCGGGACGGGTGCGGGCTGTCATTCCGCAGGCCGTCGTGCGGAACAACGTGGTGAACTACGTGGTGCTCATTACCATCGAAAGCGCTAATAGAAAGCTCCTGCGGCCCGAGATGACCGCCTCCGTCTCGATCGAAACGGGCGAGCACCGCGACGCGCTGGTCTTGCCCACCCTGGCCATCCAGCACGACGTGCAGGGCAACGCCTTCGTCACCGTGATGGAAAACGGCAGGGCGGTGAAGCGGCCCATCACGGCCGGAGAGGAGTCGGGCGACGTGACGCGCATCCGAGGCGGCCTCACCGAGGGCGAAAAGGTCCTCGTGCCGGCCGACAACGGCTATCAGTAAGCATACAGGGTAGCGTGGAGGGATCCATGATCGAACTCCAAAACCTGCAAAAGACCTACCACACGGGCGGTGTCGCGACGCCGGTCCTCAAGGGCATCGACCTCGCCGTGGAGGAGGGCGAGTACGTGGCGCTCATGGGGCCGTCGGGAACGGGCAAGAGCACGCTCATGAACGTCATCGGCCTCCTGGACCAGCCCACGGGCGGCAGCTACCGCTTGTCGGGACAGGACCTCACGGCCCTCAACGACAGGCAGCTCTCGCGCATCCGCAACAAGCGCATCGGCTTCATCTTCCAGCTCTTCCACCTCCTGCCCAGGCTGAGCGTCCTGAACAACGTGCTTCTCCCGCTTCTCTACACGGACCCCTATCCCCACGACGCGAAGGAGCGGGCCCTGAATCTGCTCGGTTCGGTGGGTCTCTCGGACCGCGTGACCTACAAACCGAACGCCCTGTCGGGCGGCCAGCAGCAGCGCGTGGCGATCGCCAGGGCGCTCGTCAACGAGCCGGCCATCCTGCTGGCCGACGAGCCCACGGGCAACCTGGACGAGGCGGCGAGCAAGGAGATTCTCGACATTTTCGACCGCCTTCACGGGCAGGGGCGTTCCATCGTCCTGGTGACGCACGACCCGGCCGTCGCCGGACGGGCCAGGCGCGTCGTGACCCTCCGCGACGGGGCGATCG
>CAZDOY010000079.1:0-1441 GCA_964507185.1 uncultured Thermoanaerobaculia bacterium | reverse complement strand
CCGGCCGTCGCCGGACGGGCCAGGCGCGTCGTGACCCTCCGCGACGGGGCGATCGTGAGCGACACGCTGAATTGAAGAATGCTGGCTTGCATCCGGCGAAATCGGTAGATGTCGATCCTGTAGAAGCCCTGAGGTAGGAGGTCATCGGTGAAACTCGGCCGAACGCTGGCGGTCTCGTCGGAAATCCTGCTCGGACACAAGGTGCGCACGGCCCTCTCGTGCTCGGCCATTTTCGTGGGCGTGTGCGCGGTCGTTCTGATGATCGGCACGGGCCAAGCGGCGAGGAAGGACCTGCTTTCGCGCATCCAAAGCATGGGCACGAACGTGCTGGTGGCCCAGGCGGGTCTCTTCCAGGCCTTCGGCACGCACCAGCAGCAGGTGGCGACCTTCACTACGTTGACGCCGAGGGACGCCGAGCAGATCAAACAGGACGTCCGGGGTGCCCGCCGCGTGTCGGGTTTCGTCCAGGACAGCCGCGTGGTCGCATACAGGGGCGACAAGTTCTACGCGACCGTGTGCGCCGTCTCCCCGGTTTACTTCCGCATCGAGAACCTCCGCCTCGCGCGCGGCCGGTTCTTCACGGAGGACGAGGCGCGCGGGCTGGCCCGTCTGGCCGTGCTTGACCCCGCCCTGTCGAAGGACCTCTTCGGGTGGAGAAACCCGCTGGGCAGGACCATACGCGTGGGAGGCGTCCTCTTCAAGGTGATCGGCGTGACCGGCCGCGCGGGCGATGAAACGCAGGGCGAGGGCCCGGCCGAATCCCTGTACATTCCCCTTGAAACCGGCCTGGTCAGGGTCCTGAACGTGGACTACCTGAACAGCATCTACGTGCAGGCGGCGGAGGGGGCGCGCCTGGAACCCGTCATGGGGGATGTGGCGGCGCTGCTCAGGCGGACACACAAGCTGCCCGCGGGAAAGCCGAACGACTTCACGATCCAGGACCCCGTGGCCCTGTTGAAGACCGAGCACGACACGGGGCAGGCCTTCGAGGCCCTCGTGGCCGCCGTGGCCGCCATCTCGCTCTTCACGGGCGGCATCGGCATCCTGGCGGTGATGCTCATGGCCGTCCGCGAGCGGGTCAACGAGATCGGGCTCAGGCGCGCGCTCGGGGCGCGCCGGCGCGACATCGGGCTCCAGTTTCTCCTTGAGTCGGGCATCCTCTCGGCCCTGGGCGGCGTGCCCGGCGCTGCCATAGGCTTCTTCGGCAACGCCCTGGTCTGCCGCCTGGCCGGCTGGCCCCTCGTCTGGCCGTGGGCCGCGACGCTCGGCGCCTTCGTGTTTTCGGTCGCCGTCGGCGTTGTCTTCGGCTTCTTCCCGGCGGTGCGGGCCGCCCGGCTCGATCCCGCAGAGTGCCTGCGGCGGGCCGTGTAACGGTGCAAAAGAAAAGGCGGGCCGAAGCCCGCCCTCTGTTCTGCCTTCCTTCGGAACCCGCTTCCGCCTA
>CAZDOY010000078.1:0-10071 GCA_964507185.1 uncultured Thermoanaerobaculia bacterium | reverse complement strand
CAGGTCCGCTTCCATGGCTTCGGGTACGTGCGGCTTGGACGGAGAGCTTGCGTTTTCGGTGGCGTAGCGCGCTACCTCATTGGCGGTCTCAATAGCCATCCATTCCAGGTACTTGCCGTGGACCTTGGTGAACGAGCCCGACTTTGAAACCGCCACGAGGGCCGTGTTCCAGAATTCCTTCTTGGCGTTATGCTGCTTCAATCTGAGCAGACATTCTTCAGCCTCGCCGATATAGGCGGTCATCTCGCCGGACGCGCTCTCCGGGCCGAAAAGGCAATAGAGACCGGCGGTGCGAAGCTCATCCCGTGAACCGGCGTCAGCGAGGAGGAGGCGCGGGATCTGCAACACCTTGACGGAGCGGCTGGTGATGTCCGCAATACGGATGCCCCGCGGATTGCCGTCCGGCAGGAAGATCTGAATGGTTTTCGCCGACGTTTTGCTCATTGGGACAACCCCCATCCTCTTACCTGTCGATAAGCCGCGACGGCTCCCCTCTTACCCTTCTATGTGAACGATGCCTCCCAGCATCGGGCTGCTGCACAAATCGTGTGCTAAGTGCGCATTATACCCCCTGAAAACCGACCACGAAATATCGATGCAAACTCTGGCCGTATGGGGTCATGTTTCTTCAGGAACTCCCCGGCCGTCTTTACCCTTTACCCTTTCCCCTTTACTCTTTACCGCGCCGCCAGGCGCAAGGGATTTGGGAATTCAGAAACGGCGAAGGACGGGGCTTCGATGACGAGATTCGGCCGATTGCCATCGGCCGCTACGTGGAACGGTAGCGGGAAGGCCTTCGGGGGCGAGGCAGTCGGCGGTCGGCAGTCGGCGGTCGGAAGGCGGGAGGCGGCAGTCGGGAGGCGGCGGATGGGCATGGATGCTTACCCAGCGCGGCTTTGCAAGCCCGTTCCCTGCCGCCCTTCGGATTCGGCCTCTTTTCCCCTCCGTCGTGCGCTCGGTGGCCTCTGTGGTTGATTACAGCGATCAGGTCTTGGGCAGGGGGCTGCCTGCCCCGCTTGATCAGCCGCTCCGGTCGTGTTCTTCTGCAGCGGGCCGGGGGGGAGCCTTGCGCGTGCCGATGAGGTTCAGCTTGAACCTTCGGACGGTCTCGGGCAGGACCTCGTCGCCCTTGGGGCCTCGGAACCTCAAGGCGTCGAAGGGGCACTGCACGATGCAGGCGCCGCACTGGACGCACTGGTCCTGCCTGGGCAGGGTGGCCATCCGCCGGGCGGAATCGACCTCGAAGACGTCCACGGGGCACACCCGCTCGCAGTCGGCGGCCCCTTTGCACAGTCCGGTGTCCAGTACGATCCGCAGCAGACGATCTTCGTGCAGGCCGCTCTTGTAAAGAGGCGTGCTTCCCGTCAGGTCCAAGCCGAAGATCAGGACGACGACGAGGGAGCCGATGCCCCAGCGAAGGGCTAGAGGCCAGGAAAAGTCGCCCTTCGTCAGGCTCCAGCCCGCGAGGCCGGCCAGGAAGAGGACCCAGAGCAGGAGGGGAAGGCCCCGCTGGCCGAAGTCGAAGAACACGAAACCGACGTTCTTGCTGTCCCTCTTCAGATAGCGCTCATAAAGGGGAAAACTCATGAACACGAGAAACGACCAGGCCCACACGAAACCGACGAGCGGGAGCACCCCGTCCTTCCAGAAGGGATAGACCGCCAGGCAGAGGAGCGAGATGGGGAAGGCCCACGACACGGCCATTTCCAGCCGCTCGGTCCAGGGAAAGCGCACCGTGCGCATGGATGCCGTCTTCTTCATGCCGCCGTGGAAGAAAGCCGGGATCGATGCCGCATAGACCGGGCCCCAGACGACATTCCACCCGGTCTTCCGGCGGACGACCCTGCTTTCGATGCCGGTGGCGGCGAGCTGCGGCAGGATGACCCGGCGGTGGTCCACGAGGGCCTCGATGCCGCTCGTCCTGAGCACGGAGACTACGTCGTGGTTCGTGAACAGCCCGCCCGTGGCGGCGCACCACACGTTGACGCCTTTGCTGTTGGCGACGAGCAGGTAGGCGTCCATCCCTTTGAGGGCGCGCCGCACGCGCTCGACGGTCAGGCGGAAATTGCAGGTGAGGAACACCGGAGCGTCGCGGCCCGGGTTGCCGATCTTGATCAGGCCCGTTTTGCACGGGAAGGGCAGAACCCGAAGCAGCGTTTCGACGACGGTCAGGAACGCAAAGCGCACACGCCCGATCATGAATCACCACCTTGTTTTTGGGCCACGAACTCTCCGAAACTGCCCAGCAGGTTCGTGCGGAGCGACAAGATCGTGAAGCCGGCCCGCGCCATATTCCCGGGCAGGTCCACGGCCGCCCGCGTCGTCTGCTGCGTGACGGCGTACGTGAGGGCGGCGAGAGGGAGCCTGGCCAGCCAGTGCATCGACCGCCTGAGGAATCCCCGGGGCCGGATTTCGTCGGCCAGGAGCAGGAGCCCGCCCGGCCGCAGGAGCCGGGCCGCCTCCTTGAGGGCATATGCGGTTTCGTCGTCGCTCAGCTCGGAGAAGCAGAGACCGCTCATGACGACGTCGTACTGCTGCGCTTCTTCGCCGTCGAGTTCGGCCACACCCGCCTCCGACAGTTCTACGCGCTCGCCAAGGCCCGCCGCGGAGATGCGCCGCCTGGCGATTTCGAGCATTTCGGCATTGATGTCGATCCCCTTGACCGTCGCACCCCTGCGCGCCGCCCGGAGCGTCAGCGCGCCGGTGCCGCAACCGATGTCAAGGACGCGATGCCCCTGCCCGATGCGGCCGGCGAGGCGGTCGTAGGCTCTGTCCAGCCTGCCGAGCGTGAGGATGCGCATGCCGAGATCGTACCGGCCCGGGGCCGATTCCAGGATGCGCATCAGGACGTAGGTACTCATTGCAGACGCCCCCCCTTTCTTTGTGCGAATCCGCCGGCCGTTGCACCGGATGGTGCAGGTCTTCAACCGGTGGTCCGGCTTGATGGATTATTCTCCTTCGCGTCTCCGCATGCGCCTCTTGCAGGCTTCAAAAACAACCTCGTAGGTCGCGTCGCCAGCGCCACGGCACCGTATGCAAGGCGTCGCGACGCCGTCGATGCCGATGTGCATCGTCTAGGGTCGACAACGCAGCAGGCGGGGCTTTCCCGCGGCAACCCCGGGGGTCTGACCAAGCATGGTCGCAGGACCGCGCGCACGGCGGCGGCCGACCGGGCCGAATTGTTTACATTCTAGCGCTTGTTCGAACACTGTCAAATCGCTAATACGCCGACACCGCGGGCGACGGCAGAGCGTGGAGCCGTCCCACACTGGTTTTGTGCGTGTCTTTTCTGTACATTGTATGTGTACCATCCAGTAGCGCTCACCACGCCCCGCAGTCTGAGGGACCATTCACCGAGGCGAACCGACCCACGTCGAGGTAGGAGCAGGGATGGAAATGTCGGGACCCCCCCCGGAAGGCGGTGCGCCGAATCCAGAGCACGCGTCCGCGCCTTCGCGCTCCGATCTTCTGAAGAACATTCTGGACTCCATTCCGCAGGCCGTTTTCTGGAAAGACCGCAATGGGGTATTTCTGGGGTGCAACAGAGCCTTTGCGCAGGCAATGGGCCTTAACTCTCCCGAAGACGTCATCGGGAAAGACGACCTCCAACTCCCCTGGCCTCGATCTCTGGCGGAGGCCTACCGGGCCGACGACCGGGAAGTCATGGACCGGTGCCGGGCCAAGCGCCACATCATTGAACCCGTGCAGACCGTCGAGGGCGTCGGGCGCTGGGTGGACACCACCAAGATCCCCCTGACCGGCGAGAACGGGGAGGTGATCGGAATCCTCGGCGTTTTCGAAGACATCACGGAAAAACGCGAGGCCGAAGACAACACCCGCAGGGAGACGGAGCGAGGCAGGGTGCTCCTCGACCTTTATCAGAGGGTGCCCCGGCTCACCGACGCCGATCTCTTCGCTCATGCCCTGGATGCGGCCGTACGTCTCACGAACAGCGCTTTCGGCTTCTTCCACGTTTTGTCGGACAACCAAACGCACATTCGGCAGACCACCCGGAGCAGCACGGCCCCCGAGGCCTGCGAGGCAAACCGGGAGGACCCCCGCCCGATCGAAGAGGCCGGCGAGGGGCTGGACTGCGTCCGCCTGAGGAGTCCCGTTGTCCGCAACGATCCGTCCGGCCCAAAGAACCACGAGGATGTGCAGGGAGGCAACCCGGCGTTCGGGCGGTTCGTGAGCGTGCCGGCCATGCAGGGCGAGAAAGTGCGGGGCGTCTTCGTCGCAGCCGGCAAGGAGGACCCCTACGACGACCGCGATGTCTTTCAGGTCCGCCTGGTCGCCAACGAACTGATCAGAATCCTCGAACTCAGGGAGTCTGAAAGGAAGTTTTTCGCGGCATTCCATTCCTCTCCATATCTGATGGCCATCACCCGGATGTCGGACGGGGCCATTCTGGAGGTCAACGAGGCCTATACCCGTCTCCTGGGCTTCACGCGCGAAGAATCTCTGGGCCGGACCACGACCGCGCTGAACATCTGGGCCGTTCCGGAGGACAGGATGAACTTCGTCAGCGAACTGCGCCATTCGGGCCGCGTGAACGAATTCGAAACCAGGCTGCGTCGCAAGGACGGCACCGAGTTTCCCTGCGTGGATTCGGCGACGATCCTCGAGTTCGGCGGCGAAGCCTGCCTCCTGTCTGTAGCTCACGACATCACCGAGCGGAAGCGGGCCGAGACCGTACACAAGCTGCTGTACCAGGTCGCGCGAGCCGCCGGCACGAGCTGCAGCCTGCACGAACTTCTCGAAGCGGTCCACTCGGTCGTGCGGAGCTTCATGCCGGCCCGGAATCTGTATATCGCGCTGCTTGAGGACGACGGCCTTATACACTTTGTCTACTGGGCCGACGAGAAAGACCCGCTCCCGCCACCTCAACCAGTGAGGGAGGGGCTGACGGCCCGGGTACTCAATACAGCCGAACCTCTGCTGGCGACCGGGGAACTGCTCGAGGCCTTTCGGGGCGATGGGCCCTCCGGCTTTTCCGGTTCTCACGCCGCCATATGGCTGGGAGTTCCCTTGCTTCTTGAAAGCGTGGCCATAGGCGTTCTGGCGGTGCAACACTACGAAGACCCGAAGGCCTTCGACCGGATAGACCTGGAGATACTCGAGTTCGTCGCTTCCGAGGTGGCGCGTGCGGTGGACCGAAAGCGCGCCGAAGCGAAGATATTGCACCTGAACAGACTCTACAGCCTCCTTAGCCGGACGAACGAAATGCTCGTCCGGGTCGAGGACCGGGAGGAGCTTTTCCAGGAGGCCTGCCGGATAGCCGTTGAGCAGGGGGGATTCGCTCTGGCCTGGGTGGGCGGCCTAGACGATGCGACGCGATCCATCGTTCCCGTTGCCTCCTTCGGCGACACGGCGCACTGCCTGGACGACCTGCGCTTCTCGGCGGATGAGGTGCGTGAGGGTTCGGGGCCGGCCGGCCTCGCATACCGGCTGGGCCGGCACGCCGTATGCCGGGACATTGAGACCGATCCCATGATGTCCCTGTGGCGCGACCGGGCCGCCGCCGCGGGTTTTCGATCCTGTGCGTCCTTCCCGTTGAAAACCGGCGGAGAGACGAGGGCAATATTCACCGTCTACTCCGGCGAGTCCAACTGGTTCTCGAAGGAGGAGGTCCGGCTCCTGGACGACCTGACCGCCGACATGTCGTATGCCTTGAACTACATGGACCAGGAAGCTTTGCGCAAGAGTGCGGAGAAAGACCTCCAGCTTCTCGGAACGGCCATCGAGCAATCGGACGGGGTCGTCGTCATCACGGATAGAGACGGGACGATCCTTTACGTCAACCCCGCTTTCGAAGCGACGTCGGGGTATTCGCCGTGGGAGGCCGTCGGCAGGAACCCCAGCATCCTCAAGAGCGGCCTACACGACGAAAGGTTCTACAAGGACATCTGGACGGCGATCAGCTCGGGCAGGGTCTGGTCGGGACAGATCGTAAACAAGCACAAGGACGGGCACTTGTACACGGAGCAGGCCGTCATCTCTCCGGTTCGGGATCCGTCGAACGCCATCGTCGCGTTCGTCGCGGTCAAACGCGATATCAGCCGCGAGCTGGAGTTGCAGGAACAGCTGGAGCGCACCAAGAACCTGCGTACGATCGGCATGATCGCGGGCGGCGTAGCGCATGAGGTCCGCAACCCCCTCTTCTCCATCAGCGTTATCGTGGCTGCCCTGGAGAAGAAGCTCGCGGACCATCCGGAATTGCGAGAGCACCTGACACATATCCGGGAGCAGACCGATCGACTCAACCGGCTCATGAACGACCTGTTGACGCTGGGAAGGCCTCTGCCGCAAGAGCGCTTCCAGCCTTGCTCGATGCAAGAGGTCGTTCAGAGATCGTTAAGGCTCGTAGAGGACCGCACCCCGGGAGCGTCTGAACGATGCGACATTCATTTGGACGAAGGCGACCTGTCGACGAGAGGCGTGCAGGACAGGCTTTGCCAGGTCGTGGTCAACCTCGTCCAGAACGCCTTGAGCTTTTCACCCGAGGGGGCAAAGGTGGATCTGGACCTCCGGCATGACAACGACGGCCTTTGCCTGAGCGTCCGGGATCGCGGAACCGGCATTGACGAGAAGATCCTGCCGATGCTCTTCCAGCCTTTCAAGACGGCCCGAAAGGGTGGTACGGGACTGGGGCTCGCCATCGTGCGCCAGATTATGGAGGCCCACGGAGGCACGATCGAAGCCGCCAATAACGCCCCGCCGCCGGGGGCGACGTTCACCATCCGGCTGCCGTTGCTCGCCAGATAGCCTGCCGCAGTCAGGAGCAGCTCGGGCCCTTCACGATCAGCACTACTTCCCGGCTTCTGCACGACACGGCCTCCCCGATCGAGTCGTTCAAGGGGCCTGTCGCTCTTCTTCCCGCCGGCGTTCGCTCGTGCTCGAGAGCAGGTCGCGGGCCGCGGGCGGCGGTCGGCCGGGGTGCGCGAATGCAAAGGATAGCTTCGGGGAGGCCCTTCGACGGGGGCCTCGCTGTGCAGTGATCAAGTGATCGAGTAACCGAGTTATGGGCGGCCCTTCGGGGGCACGTTTGCCACCGTCCTGCCACTTCCCTCTTCCCTCTAACCTGAAATGCCGCCGCAGGCCTCTGTGGCCTCTGTGTGCTCTGTGGTTAATTCAGATGATCAAGTGAAATATTCAAGATGACAAGCCGGTTTCGAGCAATTGGAGACAGGGATGGAAGAACCCTCATCATTTGCATCCAGAGAGGCATTCACAGCGGCGCGCGCGTACTGCGCCTTTTCAGACGGCACCCGGCCAGCCGGCCGGTGCCTTACGACGATACCGCCAAACCAACTTCCAACGGCATTCACGGAATGAACCGGATGCCGGACGTCTTGACGCACATTTCTTAGGGAGATAAGGAGCCGCAGACCGGCGGCTGTTCGACCGCGGGTCATCTGGCGAAGGGCCTTCGCTTCTACACGGCGGGCACCTTGGAGGATGTAGGATGAAGATGGAAAGAAAAGTCTCGTTCCGAACGCGCCTGCCGATGGCGGCCCTCGCGCTGGCCCTGGCCCTTGCGGTTGCGTTGCCGGCCATGGCGTTCAATGCTCACGGCTGGGCGCGCCCGCGTGCCAACGGGGGCACCGTGGTCGCCTGGGGCGACGACGGGCTTGGTCAGACGAACGTTCCCGGCGGCCTGACGGACGTCGTGGCCATCGCGGCGGGTAGAGACCACACGGTGGCGCTCAAGGCCGACGGCACCGTCGTCGCTTGGGGGAACAACGGGGCTGGTCAGACCAGCGTCCCGGCCGACCTGACGGACGTCGTGGCCATCGCCGCGGGATACTTTCACACGGTGGCGCTCAAGGCCGACGGCACCGTCGTCGCTTGGGGAGACGACGGGCACGGTCAGACGGACGTTCCCCACGGCCTGACCGGCGTCGTGGCCATCGCCGCGGGTGCATTTCACACGGTGGCGCTCAAGGCAGACGGCACCGTCGTCGCTTGGGGAGACGACGGGCACGGTCAGACGGACGTTCCCCACGGCCTGACCGGCATCGTGGCCATCGCCGAGGGATATTACCATTCCGTGGCGCTCAAGGCCGACGGCACCGTCGTCGCGTGGGGGGACGACTTCTATGGTCAGACGGAGGTTCCCCACGGCCTGTCGAACGTCGTGGCCATCGCCGCGGGTGAATACCACACGGTGGCGCTCAAGGCCGACGGCACCGTCGCCGCCTGGGGGCGTGACGACCACGGTCAGACCAGCGTTCCCGCCCGCCTGTCGAACGTCGTTTCCGTCGCCGCGTTCTCCACCTTTACCGTGGCGCTCAAGGCAGACGGCACCGTCGTCGCTTGGGGGGACGACGGGTCTGGTCAGACGGACGTTCCGCCGGATCTGCAGGATCCGTCCACCGCGCACGTCCTGGCCATCGCCGCGGGTGGATTTCACACGGTGGCGCTCAAGGTCCGTCCCGAGCCGCCCATCGGTTGGGGCGACGATACCTACCACGAGACCGACGTCCCGGCCGACCTGAAGGATGTCTCCGCCATCGCCGCGGGTGGATACCACATGGTGGCGCTGAAGGCCGACGGCACCGTCGCCGCCTGGGGGCGTGACAACCACGGCCAGACGGAGGTTTCACAGGATCTCCAGAATCCAGCTACCGCGCACGTCGCCGCCGTTGCCGCAGGATTCGACTACTCGGTGGCGCTCAAGGCAGACGGCACCGTCGTGGCATGGGGAAATGACGACGTCGGCCAGACGGACGTGCCGCAGGGTCTTCAGAATCCAGCTACCGCGCACGTCGTCGCCATCGCCGCGGGATACTTTCACACGGCGGCGCTCAGAGCCGACGGCACCGTCGTCGCGTGGGGAAGCGACTCCGACGGCCAGACGAATGTGCCCGACGGGCTAGCAAACGTCGTGGCCGTCGCGACCGACGGGTTCTACACGCTGGCGCTCAAGGCAGATGGCACCGTCGTCGCATGGGGGGACGACTCTTATCACCAGACGGACGTCCCCGCCGGGCTGTCGGACGTCGTCGCCATTGCGGCCGGCGGGTACCATTCGCTTGCCCTCAAGGCCGACGGTACCGTCGTCGCCTGGGGGTGGAACGGTGACGGCCAGAGGCGAGTGCCGACAGACCTGCAGAATCCCGCCACCGCTCACGCAATAGCTTTGGCGGCCGGCTCCTACTGTTCGGCCGCGCTTACCGCCGGCGGCACCGTGATCCAATGGGGGATCCTCGACGGTCAGAGAACAGGGGTTCCGACCGGTTTGACGGACGTTTCGGCCATGACCACCGGCAATTTCTTCAGCGTTGCGCTTTCGGGAATTGGTGTCCTCCCGCTTTCTCTGAGCCAGGGGACAGTGAACATCGCCTATCCGGACGTGTCCTTTACGGAGATCGGAGGCGGCGGCGCCATCACATGGTCCAGAACCGGGACCCTGCCCCCGGGAATGTCCTTCACGGACAACGGCGACGGCACGGCGACGCTTTCGGGTACGCCTACGCAGACCGGATCGTTCGACTTCACCGCCAAGGCCACCGATGCCTTCGGCGGGTTCGGGAGCCGGAGCTACACGCTCACCGTCTTCAGCCTGGCCTTCTTCGACGACGGCGGCGCCGCGGCAGTCTGTGTGGACAACCCCAGCGGCTTTTTCCAGTGGACCATCCAATCCGGGCCCTACACGGGGATGATCTACACCGGAACGCTGAACGTTTACAACGGCGGGAGCATGTTCTGGAGCCAGCCCGGCGCGTCGCAGTACGTGTACATCTATTACGATCCAAACAACCACACGGCCTGGGGGTACCTGTACGACTACTCTTCGGGAGTCTATTCGAGCCTGTACGACGCGGACACGCTGAACAACCCCGCGGGCTGCGGCACGCTGCAACCTCGATGAGTGAACGGTGGTTGACATAGGCGTAAGAAAGCGCGGGGCTGAGGCCCCGCGCCTTTCTTGCGTGACCGAGTGATCGAGTGAAGAGTTGGCGGCAATTTGGGAATTGGGATTTAGGAACGGCGCGGGACGGGGCTTCGAAGAAGAGATTCGGCCGATTGCCATCGGCCGCTACGTGAAGCGGCAGTGGGAAGGCCTTC
>CAZDOY010000077.1:0-10128 GCA_964507185.1 uncultured Thermoanaerobaculia bacterium | reverse complement strand
GCCTCACCGCCTCACTGTGAAATCTTCCGGTCCATGGAACCGCCGCCACACCGGCCCGCCCCCAGCCGCCTTCTGAATCCCAATTCCGAAATCTCTTCCTCCCGTCCTCCCGTCCTCCCATCCTCCCTGTTCAAACAGATATCCGTCCCTTGCGCGCCTGGGCACGCATTTGCTAGTCTTGACGGGTTTCGGGGAGGACCGTTCGCATGCGCATTCTTTCGGGCATCCAGCCTTCTGGCAAGCTCCATATCGGGAACTATCTCGGCGCCATAAAACAGCACCTGGAATTGCAGGACAAGGGCGAGGCCTTCTACTTCATCGCGGACTTCCACGCGCTCACGACGGTGAAGGACCCTCAGGTGCTGAGGGAGAACGTGCGCGACGTGGCGCTGGACTACCTGGCCCTGGGCCTGGATCCCAAGAAGGCCACGTTCTACCGCCAGTCGGACATCCACCAGGTGCCCGAGCTGACCTGGCTTCTGACCACGGCCACGCCCATGGGCCTGCTCGAGCGCTGTCACTCCTACAAGGACAAGCTCGCCAAAGGCATCACGCCCGACCACGGGCTCTTCGCCTACCCCGTGCTCATGGCCGCGGACATCCTCATCGTGGACGCCAACGTCGTGCCCGTGGGCAAGGACCAGAAACAGCACGTGGAGGTGACGCGGGACATCGCCCAGCGGTACAACAACGTTTACGGGCAGGAGGTCTTCGTGATCCCCGAGGATCGCATCATGGCCGAGACGGGCGTCGTGCCGGGCATCGACGGCCAGAAAATGAGCAAATCCTACGGGAACGACATCGGCATGTTCCTGGAGGGCAAGGCCCTCAGGCAGCGCGTCATGGCCATCGTCACGGACTCCGCGCCCGTGGAAGACCCGAAGGATCCGGACACCAACAACGTCTTCGGCCTGCTCAAACTGTTCTGTTCGCCCGAGGAAGCGGCCTCATGGCGCGAACGCTTCCTGGCCGGCGGGCTCAAGTATTCGGATGCGAAGAAGCGGCTGCTCGAAATCCTCAACGAGACCTTCGGCGAGGCGCGCGAGCGGCGCAGGGATCTAGCCGGCCGCCCGGACTACGTCGAAGACGTCATGCGGGCGGGCGCCGCGCGGGTGCGCCCCATCGCCCAGGCCACGCTGGACCGTGCCAGAAGCGCATGCGGCATAGACTGAACGAGATTGGGGGACAGGGATGATGGAGCGCAGGAAACACGTCTGGTGTCCCGCGCTCCGCCCGTATCAGCCGGTCTCCTCGCCCACGCCGATCAGGGCGTTGACCTTCGCGGCGCAGATGAAGTCGTTCCTGGACAGCCCCGATATGGCGTGGGTGCTGTAACGCACGACGCACCGGCTGTAGCCGACCTCCATGTCGGGGTGGTGGCCTTCCTGGTTGGCGATCCAGGCTACTGCGTTCACGAAAGCCATGGTTTCGTAGAAGTCCTTGAAGATGAAGGTGCGTGTGATCTCGGCAGCCTTCTCGTCCAGCTTCCAGAAGGGGAGCTGTTCGAGCAGTTCCGCGGCTTTGTCGCGGGTGAGCGGCTGGACGCCTCCCTCACAGGGTGCGCATTTCTGGCTGGTCAGCCTTTCCATGGACGACCTCCGTTTCTTCTCGGGCCGCGCCTCATTCCGGCGCGGCCGGTCCAAGTGTAATCAACGCACCGGCGAGCCGGAAAAGTCCACCCCCTAGACGAAAGTCAGGGATGGTTCGCTCTCCCAAAAGCGCAAAGATCGCAGGGAGGCGTGCAATTCTCCGTTTCACGCGCTTTCAGGCACTCCCACGAGAATCCCCTGGCAAAGCAGGCGTAGTGTCCGGGGCGCCGGCATCGCTTGTCTCCGGACGGGCGCGAACATAGATTTGGGTGTGCACCCACGATCGATTTTCACCCGAGAGGTGCGCGGAGGTGTCCCATGACCGGCAAAAGAAAAGGAAAAGGCGGCCAGCATAATCCCTATCGTGGACCCTGGCCGGAGGACAAAGCCACCAAGTATTCCGGGCGCAAGCCGCAGAAAGACAAGGACGTCCCGAAGACAGAGACGGAGGACGGCCCCGGCCAACCGAACCCCCAGAAAGCTCCCCAGAACGCGCCCAAATAGTGATAGAGTCATAATCTTGACAATCGGGCCTCCCCGTCTGTCCCAGGGGGAGGGTGGTCCGGCGCTGTCTGCCCGCATGCGCGCGGCGGTTCTTCGTCACGCAACACGTTTAAGGGGGAGCCTATGAGAATGGGTGTGCTGATCCTTCTGGTCACCGTCTGCGGCTTTATTCTGCCGGGCGCCTGCATTCAGGCCGCCAAACCGACCCCACCGACGCTCGATGAAGTGCGGAGCACCATGGGCATTCCTTCCGAGAGTACGGCCCTCAGGGGTCAGAAGGACAACGTCGGCTTCTCCTCCACGGCCGAGCAGATGGCGGAGGTCTGGCGGCTGTCGGACATGCCGCCGGCCCCGGACATCCTCGGCAAGGCCCCGTCCTCGCCCGTCGTCGGCGTGATCTGTCCGCACGACGACTACGTCTACGCGGGGCGCGTCTACCGCGCGGTGCTTCCCCAGGTGAAGGCCCGTCGGATCATCGTGGTCGGCGTCTTCCACAAGTGGCGGGCCTTCGGCGCGCACGATGCGCTGGTTTTCGGCCCCTACAAAGCGTGGCGCTCTCCGGACGGCGACGTGCCCGTTTCCTCTCTGCGGGAAGACCTCTTGAAGACGCTGCCGGCGGGCGACTGGATCCAGGACGCCGCCATGCAGGACTCGGAACACTCGGTGGAGGCCATCGTGTACTGGCTCAAGCACATCCACCCCGATCTGGAGATCGTCCCCTTCCTCGTCCCGACCATGAACTTCGACCGTATGCGCAGACTCGCCGACGACACGGCCGACGCCATCAAGACCGTTTGTGCACAAAGAGGTTGGGTTTTAGGGAAGGACGTGGCGGTGGTCATCTCCTCGGACGCCACGCACTACGGGCCCGACTTCGACTACGAACCCTACGGCGCAGGGGGGATAGCGGCGTACGAGAAGGCGGTCGGGGCCGACGAGGCCCTGCTGAAGGGGCCCCTGGCCGGCCGGATCGACATCGCCAAGGTGCGCGAGGTGTTCGATACCTTCTGCGATCCGAAGAACCCGGGCACCTACCGGCGAACGTGGTGCGGCCGGTACAGCGTGCCCTTCGGGCTGCTCCTCATGGACAGGCTCGCCCGGGACGGGGCCGCCGGCGCGCGCGGCGCGCTGGAAGGCCATCCCATTGCCTACGCCACGTCCGTGGGCTGGCCGGAGCTGCCGGCGAAGACGCCCGGACTCGGCAAAACCGCGCCCGACAGCCTCTACCACTTCGTGGGCTACCCGGCGGCGGCCTATACGGTCGAGAAAAGCGCACCGACGAAGTAGGGCCGTCTGCATAATTGGAAAAGAGAAGGCCGGCGCTTCCCGTCCGGGGGCGCCGGCCTTGTGTTCTCCATCCGCCCCGCGGTCAGTCGAGCAGCGACTCTGGAATGTCGAGCTCCATGCGGAGCATGGCCGCGGCGTAGGTCTTGCCCTGGGCGTCGGTGCGGAGGTCCACCGTTCCCCCGCCGCCGAGGCTGCCGTGCAGCAGGAAGTTCAAGGCCCCGATGTTGTCCATCTCGAAGCGTTCCACTTCGCCCCCCACGAGTTCGCCGAAGTGGGCCTTGACGCGCTCCGCGGTGAGGACCTTCTTCAGGAAGGGGTAGGCCGCTTCGCTCCGGGCGATGACGCCCACGTTGACCATGTCTCCCTTGTCGCCGCTCCTGGCGTGTGCGATGACCAGGAGCCTCTCGCGTCTGGTGTTCTCGGCCATGTCAGTTCTCCAGAATGTCCGTGACGGGCGAGGCCGCCGTCTTCCGCATGAGCGCGGGCCAGTAGGCGATGACCTCCTTGGGCTTGGGCCGGCCGCCGGCGAAGCCCGTCACCGACGGTGGCCCGTCCAGGATGAGGGGTGCCAGCTCGTAGCCGAAGCGTTCGACGGACTTGCGTTCCATGGAATGGACGGCGACGCGGAAGACCACCTCGTTGATGGAGGCCTCGTCGGGAATCGTGACGAGCGATCCGTGGCAGGCGTTCACGCCCAGGTACTCGAAGACCACGTCGTCCAATTTGAGATCGAGATGGGCGATGCGGGCCTCCAGGATTTCTCTGGCCTTGCGGGCCTTTTTGAGGGCGTCGGGCCAGGTGTAGGTGAGCGTCCCGCTGGTCCGCCATCCCGCCTTGTAGGCCATGGACACCTTGTAGAAGGCCGTCGGATCCCCGCCGCGCACGCCCGATACGCGAACCCTGTCTTCCCCGTCGTCGCTCAGGCGTATGGAGGTGAAGTCGATGACGCAGTCCGGGCTGATGTAGTTGCGCGGGTCGCCCAGCTCGTAGACGATCTGCTCCTTGATCACGGCCTGCGTGACCATGCCCCCCAGGCCTGCCGGTTTGGTCATGACGAAGGTTCCATCGGGGTAGGCTTCCGCGATGGGGTAGCCGATGCGGGCCAGGTCGGGAACCGATTCCCAGTCCGCCGAAAAATTGCCCCCGGACGCCTGGGCGCCGCACTCCAGGAGGTGGCCCGCCACCGTGCCCGACGCCGCGAGGCGGTAGTCGTCGAGCGGCCAGCCGAAAGCGTGGGCCATGGGCGCGAGGGCAAGTCCGGTGTCCGTGCAGCGGCCCGTCACGACGATCTGGGCGCCCCCGTTCAGCACGTCTACAATCGGGGCGGCGCCGAAGTAGACGTTTGCGGAGACGACCCGCTTGAGGACTCCCTCGAGAGGCTCGCCGGTCTCCATGTTCTGCAGTTCCTCGCCCGAGGCGATCAAGCCGGGGAGCTGGTCGAGAATGTCGTCCCCGTAAACCACGCCCACCTTGACGCCCTCGAGGCCCTCCTTCGCCAGTTCGGCGAGGACCGCGCGGGCGCATCCGATGGGATTGATACCCCCGGCGTTGGTGACGATTTTGAGGCCTTCCTTCAGGCAGGGGGCGAGAGAGCCCGCCACCTTCGGGAAGTCCGTCGCGTATCCCAGGTCCGGGTTGCGCTGGCGCTGGCGCTGAAGGATCGACATCGTGACCTCCGCCAGGTAATCCAGGATGAGATAGTCGCAGTCGCCGTGGCGCGCGAGGTCCACGGGGGCGTCGGGCCTGTCTCCCCAGAATCCCTGCGCCGCGCCGATTCGTATGTAGTCCTTCATTTATGTCTCTCCGAAAAGGCTAGTACCGTACCACGCCCGTGCGGAATTTGGCCAGCCGCCTCCCGCCCGTCTCAGGCCAGTAGGGCCTCGGCGCAGGCGAGGGCCTGAACGTGCGCTTTCACGTCGTGGACCCTGAGGATGGAGGCGCCCTTCAGCAGGGCCGCCGTGTGGAGGGCGATGGTGCCGGGCAGTCGCTCCTCCACGGCAGCGCCGGTGAGAAAACCGATGATGCTCTTCCTGGATACACCGACCAGCACGGGATAGCCCAGGCTCGAAAGGGCTTCGAGATGGCGGATCAACGCGGTGTTGTCACGCGGCCGTTTGCCGAAGCCGATGCCGGGGTCCACCACGAGGTCGCCCGGACCCATGCCGGCGGCTTCCGCTTCGAAAACCCTGTCTCGAAGCTCCTCCGTGACTTCTCCGACGGGGTCCCTGTAAAAGGGCTCCTCCTGCATGGTCTTCGGAACACCTCGCATGTGCATCAGGACGAGGGGGGCCTTCCTTTCGGCGCACAGCGACATCATGGCCGGGTCCATCCGGCCCGAGGAGATGTCGTTGATCATGTCGGCGCCCGCCTCGAGGGCCTTCCTCGCCACTACCGACTTGGTGGTGTCCACGGAAATCACGGTGCCGGGCACCGAGGCCCGCAACGCGGCGAGAACGGGCAGCAGCCGATCCGACTCCTCCTCCGCGGAGACCGGCTCGCTCCCGGGGCGGCTCGATTCGGCGCCGAGGTCGAGGATGTGGGCGCCCTCCTCGACCATTCTCAGCCCATGGGCAACGGCCTTGTCCGGGGCCAGGTAGCGCCCGCCGTCCGAGAAAGAGTCCGGCGTGAGGTTCAGGATGCCCATGATCAGGCAGCGCCTGCTTGCGAGCAGATCGTCGCCTCGAACGACCAGCCGCCTGGGACGGGAGGCCCGCCGGAGGCAGTCCTCGATCTCCGGGCCGAGCGCGTTCAGGCCGTAGGGGCCGTCCTTGATAAGGGCGGGGACGCGGTTGAAGATGTCCCGCTCGCCGACCAGGTAAACGCTGACCGCCTTCCCTGCGAAGCGGTCCACCGATTCGGGCACGGCCGCATCGCCCCCCGCGGCCAGCATGCTCTGCCTGAGGAGTGCCGCCGCGCGAGGGTCCAGGCCGTCGGCCTGGATGCCCGGGCCGTCCATCCGGCCCGCCAGGCGCGCCACGACCTCACGGCCCGCGTCGAGCCGTTCGAGATAGGGCTTGCGTTCCTGTGGGGACAGCGCAAGGACGAAGCAGTTGAATCCGGATTCCCTGACGGCTCCGTGCCGTTCCGGCGTACCGGGGCCCGCATCCATGGAGCGTCACGCCCCGCCGAGTTGTTCGCGGAGTGCGGACGCCGACGCGGTCTTCTTCTCGGCTTCTTCGGTGCTCTTGTCGGCCTCCTCACCGGCCTTGGGGCCGGAGACCGTTTCGGCCGCCGGGGGCTTGTCCGGCAGCGTTTCGCCCTTGAGGAGGGCTTCGAATTCGGTCTTGTCCAGGACCTCGCGCTCCAGGAGGGCGGCGATGACGTGCTCCATCTTGTCCTTGTGTTCCGTGATGATCTTCTTCGCCGTCTCCTTGGCCTTGAGCACGATGCCCTTGACCTCTTCGTCTATCTGGCGGGCCGTGTTCTCGGAGTACTGGCCCCAGCCGGGGTTGTCCCAGAACGAACTCATGGGACTCCGTTCGCCCTTGTAGGCCAGCGGACCCATCTTGTCGCTCATGCCCCATGCCGTCACCATCTTCCAGGCCATCTCGGTGGCCTTTTCAAAGTCGTTGCCGGCGCCCGTCGTGATGGAGCCGAGGAAGATCTCCTCGGCCGTCCGCCCGCCGAGCATGACCGCAATCTCGGCCTCGAGGTACTCGCGTGTGTAGTTGTACTTGTCGTCCATGGGCAGTTGCTGGGTGACGCCGAGGGCCATGCCCCGCGGGACGATGGAGACCTTGTGGACGGGGTCGGCGTCGGGCAGGTAATGGCCCACGACGGCGTGCCCGGACTCGTGGGTCGCCACCACCTTCTTGTCCTCTTCGGAGAGGATCATCGAGCGCCGCTCCGATCCCATGAGGACCTTGTCCTTCGCGTACTCGAAGTCCTCCATCGTCACGATGTCGCCGTTGCGGTGCGCCGCCCTCAAAGCCGCCTCGTTGGCGAGGTTGGCCAGGTCGGCGCCGGAAAATCCCGGGGTTCCGCGGGCCACGACGGAGAGGTTCACGTCCTCGGCGATCGTGATGTCGCGCACGTGGACCTTGAGGATCTCCTCGCGGCCCCTGAGGTCCGGCCTGGGAACGACGATCCTGCGGTCGAACCTGCCGGGTCTCAACAGCGCCTGGTCGAGGACGTCCGGGCGGTTGGTGGCGGCCACGATGATGACGCCCTCGTTGGCCTCGAAACCGTCCATCTCCACGAGCAGCTGGTTGAGCGTCTGTTCCCGCTCTTCATGGCCGCCCATGCTCCCCGCGCCCCTGTTGCGTCCCACGGCGTCGATCTCGTCGATGAAGACGATGCAGGGCGCATTCTTCTTCGCCTGTTCGAAGAGGTCGCGGACGCGGCTGGCGCCGACGCCCACGAAAAGTTCCACGAACTCCGAACCCGAAATGGAGAAAAAGGGTACGCCGGCCTCTCCCGCGATCCCCTTGGCCAGGAGGGTCTTTCCCGTGCCCGGCGCGCCCATGAGAAGCACGCCCTTGGGGATCTTGCCGCCCAGCTTCTGGAACTTCTGGGGGGCCTTCAGAAAGTCGATGATCTCGAAGAGCTCTTCCTTGACCTCCTCGATGCCCGCCACGTCCTTGAAGGTGATGCGGTTCTTCGTGTCGCTGACCATTCTGGCCTTGGATTTGCCGAAGCTGAAGGCCTTGTTTCCCCCCTGCTGCATCTGCCGCATGAAGAAGAACCAGAAACCTACGATGAGCAGGATGGGGAGGATGTAGAACAAGGCGAAGATGTACTGGGAGGAGTTGGGCTCGGCAACGCTCACGTCCACGCCCTTGGCCACCATCTGCGTGCTGTAGTTCTGCAGGTCGGGAGGCAGGGTCGTGGTGTAGTGCGTGGCCCCGTCGATGGGATGGCTCAGCACGCCCTTTACGGATGAGCCCTTGACCATGGCGCTCTTGATTTCGCCCTTCTGCACCAGCTGGTCGAACCGGCTGAAGGGAAGTTCCGTTTCTTTCTGTGACGCTTTCCTCAGGAGCCCGATCGAAACGGCGATGACCACGAAGATCAGTGCCCAGAGGATCAGATTGCGAAGCTGCTGGTTCACGAAAACTCCTTCACGTGTGGCTCCGGACCCTTCCTTCGCCGGGCGGCCGCTGAGACGTCGCTCGCGCGTAACGCCCCGGCCCGAGCCACAGTTCTAATCTACCTAGATGCTCAACATCCAAATGGGTGACATCATTCCTGCTCGACCCAGCCGATGTAGGGCAGGTTGCGGTACAGCTCCTTGTAGTCGAGACCGTACCCCACGACGAACCTGTCGGGCACCGTGAACCCCCGGTAGTGGACGGGGACGTCAATCCGCCGGGCCTCGGGCTTGTCCAGGAGCACGGCGACCTTCAGGGACGCCGGGGACCGCTCGGCCTCCAGGTGCTTGATCAGGTAGTCCAGCGTGATGCCCGTGTCCACGATATCCTCTATGATCAGCACGTGCCGCTCCGCAAGGTCGAGACTGGAGGTGAAGAGGATGGAAGCGTGCTGACCGTCTACCTGGCTCTTCATCTCGATGAGCGCGATGCGGACCTCCCCGTCCAGGCGGCGCATGAGATCGCCGAGGAAGGGAATGGATCCCTTGAGCACCGCGCACAGGACGAGCGACTTGCCCTGATAATCCCGGTTTATCTGCCGCGCCAGCTCTGCCACGCGCTGTTGTATCTGATTCTCGCTGAAAAGGATCCCCGAGGCCAACTTCATGGCATCTCCCTCACTCTTCCGTTTCAGGCCGGCGCCTGAGCCGGATGCCCTTCTTCTCCCGGATGCCTTCCCATCCACCGGGAAGGGCGACCGAGGCCCCCGTTCGGGCGCTTTTCAAGGCCCACAGCGCCCGAAGGTGCTTCTCGCCGATTCTGCGCAAATGACCCCGGGACAGGAGCAGGCCCTGTCTCATGGCGGCGAGACCCTCACCCTCCGTCAGCTCCGAGAGGGCCGAACATTCATAATATAGGCTATCCCCTTCGAAGACCGCAACTTCCAGGGCTCGCGAATAGGCGGGCGCCTCGGCCGCCAGGCGGGCCAGCGCGGCGAGGTGGCGCGAGAATCCCGGCATGGCGGCGTCCACGGTGGGCAGGACGTCCAGGCGTATCCGGTTGCGCAGGAAGCGCCTGTCCCGGTTGGTGGAGTCCTCGAGATATCCCAACCCGCAGTCCGCGGCGGCCTGCCGCAGCTCGTTGCCGGAAAAGTCCAGGACCGGCCGCACGGTATGCCCGGCCACCGGCAGAATGCCCGCCAGTCCCTGAAGGCCGGTACCGCGGCCGATCCGGAGGAGAACCGTCTCGGCCTGGTCGTCCCGGCTGTGCGCCGTGGCCACCCAGTCCCAGCGGCCCTTCGTGCGGAGGGACTCCAGCGCCGCGTAGCGCCCCAGGCGGGCCCATTCCTCGACGCTCTGGCCTTGCGCGGGCGCCCCGTCGAGCCGGGTTGTCCTGAAGGAAAGGCCCAGGGCCTCGGCCAGGGCCGCAACGGCCGCCTGGTCCCGGTCGGCTTCCCCGCCCCGCAGGTTATGGTGGACGTGCGCCACGCCGAGTTCCAGGTCGGGCCGCGGACGGGCCGAGAGAAAGAGGGCCAGCAGGCCGACGGAGTCGCCCCCGCCCGATACGGCCGCGAGCACCCGCTCGCCGTCGCGGATCGGCAGAGACTTCAGGTCCTGTCGGAATTTCTTGATAAGGGGGTGGTGGCGGTGCAGGGACTTGAACCCCGGACACAACGGATATGAGCCGTTTGCTCTAACCACCTGAGCTACACCGCCACA
>CAZDOY010000076.1:0-10537 GCA_964507185.1 uncultured Thermoanaerobaculia bacterium | reverse complement strand
CGTTGAGATTCACAGGATTCCCATGGACGTAGGAGTACAGGTTCCAATCCTGGGGATTCGTCGCTGATCCCATCACATTGTCGGGCCTGTAGAACCGCCCCATAACGCTACCGTAAAAGCGGAAGTGCATGTAGTCGTTGCCGGTCTGAGAATCTCCCTCCTGTCCGGTGAAGCGGTGGGTGTTTGTGGAGGTGGTGTCCTTGACGGGAATCTCCAGGCCGAAGGGCTCGAAGTCGTGGAAAGTCCGGCTCTGCTCGGTGCCGTTTGAGTCCGTGGTGAGCGTGCAACGGACGGTGCCCAAATGGTCCGTGGCGTAGTAGCTGTAGGTAGTTGTGCCGCCCCCCGTCTGCCGCGTGACCGCCATGGCGCCTCCCACCCCAATATAGGTCTTCTCCTCGGTGACTATGTACCCGGGCAGCGCCCAGGTCTTCTCGTCGATGACCGTGGCGCCGCTGCGCAGGTACTGGGTGTACGCGGTCGCAGTGCCCGAGGCGTTGTAGGTGATGGCGGCAGCGCGTTCGCCGGCCGAATCGTAAAAATACTGCGCCATCAGGACGTTCGTGCTTTTGTTGCGGACTGCCACGAGGCGGTTGATGGGATCGTAGGTGTAAAGGTATGTCCCGTTCCCGATCTGCCTTGGCCTCGGACTCGCCATTCAAGAAACAAGACCCGGCACCGTTCCTTTTTATACAACCTGGAATCACCGGTTCAAGAGTAAAGCCCTGACCCCGGGCTTTGTGAAGATCTTTACCAGCGCACAGGAACGGGTCACTGGGATCTGGCCCTGTTCAGAACGGAGTATTCGTGGCGCATGCGCGCTCTAACTGGGCTCTTTATCAGCCCTTATTTGGGCTATATTTGGACATATTAGAGTAATTAGCCCTATTTGAGGCTTTTACTGCGATCTCTACTAAGCCCATGGCTGTGACTGTTGATAATATCCTAATATAGGGCTATATTAGGACTAGAGCCAGATAATAGCCCTAAGGAGGGCTATAACATGAACACTAATTTACGTGACATCGAGTGGGCGGCCGAACTTGGGAGTCAACTGCGGACATTGCGTCTTCGCCTGGATCTCAACCAGCGGCAACTTGCAGAGCGGGCAGATGTGGCCTTAAACGCTGTGAAGAACCTGGAGGCCGGCAAAGGGGCGACCGTACGCTCCCTGATTAGGGTCTTGCGCGTCCTCGAGAGAACCGACTGGTTGGAGGCCCTATCGCCCCAGGTCACCGTCAGCCCCTTGCAAGTGCTGAAGGCCAAACACCCGCGCCAGCGCGCCAGCCGGAAACGCCCAACCCGCGGGAAGGGCCATGTATAGGCCCGTCCACGCTATCGAAGTACGCATTTGGGGCAAGAGCGTGGGTGCCGTGGCGCTAGACCCATCGCTGGAATACTACGCCTTCGAGTACGACCCGGCCTTCGCAAAGACGGGGATCGAGTTGGCCCCGCTCGCCATGCCCCTCTTGAGGGCGAGGGAGCCTTTCGTGTTCACCCAGCTTCCGGAGGGAACCTTCCGTCGCCTGCCGGCCATACTGGCCGACGCGCTTCCCGACCAATTCGGGAATGCGCTCGTGGACGCCTGGATGGCGCGGGAGGGGCTTGCCAGGGACCAAATCACGCCCCTGGACCGCTTGGCCTACATGAACAAGCGGGGCTTGGGGGCGCTGGAATTCCGGCCCGCCAGGGGCAATACTCGCCCGGCAGGATCGGCAATTGAGCTATCCAAGCTGGTGGAGGGCGCCCGACTGGCCGTCACGGGCAACCTGGAGACCGACGAACTTGCCAATGCCGCACTCGCCCAAATCATTCGAGTGGGGACATCGGCCGGCGGGGCACGTGCCAAGGCGGTCATCGCGTGGAATCCCGAGACCCACGAAATTCGCGCCGGACAGTTCGAGGTGCCGGAAGGGTTCGAGCACTGGATCCTCAAATTCGATGGCATGGGCGCGGATCGTGAACTCGGAGAGGGCCAGGGATACGGGCGGATCGAGTACGCCTACCATCTGATGGCTCTCGCCGCAGGCATTGTGATGGCGCCTTCTCGCCTCCTGGAGGAGGGCGGCCGCGCCCATTTCATGACCAAGCGCTTTGACCGCGACGGAAACGCCAAGCACCACCTGCAGACTCTCTGCGCTATGGCCCACCTGGACTTCAGGCAGAAGGCCACCCACGATGCGAGCCAGCTCTTCCTGACGATGGGGGATCTCCACCTCGGCTACGAGGCCTTCGAGCAAGCGTTCCGAAGGATTGCATTCAACGTGATGGCCGCCAATTGCGACGACCACACGAAGAACATCTCCTTCCTCCTTTGTGAGGGCGGGGATTGGGAGCTGGCTCCCGCCTACGACGTGACACACGCCTACAATCCGAAGGGGGAATGGACCTACCAGCATCTCGTCGGAGTCAACGGGAAGTTCGCCGGCATCACGCGCCAGGACCTTCTGGACCTCGCCGAGCGGTTCGCCATCGGGACCGCTTCGACTGCCCTTGCCGACGTGAGGGCCGCCGTGGCCAAGTGGTCCGAGTATGCTGAAAAGGCAGGGCTGTCGGCGTCCCAAATTGACCGAATCGCCGCCCACCACTCTCTGCTGTAGCCGCTTCCCCTGACCAACTTGCGATGACCCGCAATATACTTGCGATAAACTTGCGATTTCCCAGTAACTAGGGAATTTAGCGACACGGGCGCGATTTGCCCGCACTTGTAACATATTGATTATGAATGGGTTACGATTGGTCGGGGCGAGAGGATTTGAACCTCCGACCCCTTGGTCCCGAACCAAGTGCGCTACCAGACTGCGCTACGCCCCGACCAGAGCTCTACTATTGTACACAGGGAGCGCCATTTTACAAGCCCCCGCGACGCCCCCCGCCAAACGGGTTCGGCTATCCGAGGGTAGCCAGGTACGTCTTTCTGAGTTCCTCGTGGAGGGATGACAGGCCGTCATACAGACGCTTCAATTCCCTGGGCTTTACCGTCGAAAGGGCGTAGCTGGTCAGCACGGGAAGGGCGATCGTGCCGTCCGTGTAGACGACGACGGTGTCGGGGAGCTGACTGGGATCGACCTTGCCCCAGGAGACGGCCTCGGCGGGCGTGGCGCCGGACAGGCCGCCCGTGTCGGGCCTGGCGTCGGTCACCTGGAGGAAGTAGTCGTGTCCCCTCTCCGGGAGGCCGAGCACCTCCTGGATCTGCGGTTCGGTCTGCAACATGAAGTTCTTCGGCGATCCGCCGCCCACGATCATGACCGCCGACTTGCCGCCCCTGCGTTTGGCGTCCCACACGATGGCCGCGGTCTGGTTCACGTCCGCGCTCACGTCGAAGCGGAACTTGCTGTCGCGCAGGGCCATGGCGGCGACGTTCATGCCGATGGACGAGTCGCCCGGAGAGGACGTGAAGATGGGGACCCCGGCCTCGTGGGCCGCGGAAAGGACGCACGGCGTCTCGATTCCCAGCGCCTTTTCCCGCTCCTTGAGGAAACCGCCCACGAGATAGTGGAACTCCGCCGTGGACATGGGCCGCTGAAAGGCCTCGTCCTCGAGGATCCGCCTGAAGAAGGCGTCCGTTTCGAGCAGAACGCGATAGTCGAAGAGGATGTCGTAGATCCGCACCACGCCCTCTTCACGCAGGACGGTGTCGTCCAGGAAGGGCGAACCCCGGTGAAGGGCTAGGTTGAGGGAAAAGTGGGCATCGTGGTACAGGTTCGCACCCGTGGAGATGATCCAGTCCACGAAGCCGGCGCGCATGAGCGGGACGATGCAGGAACGGCCTATGCCGGCCGGCGTCATAGCCCCCGTCAGGCTCATGCCGACGGTCACACCGGAATCGAGCATTTTCTTCGTGAACAGGTGGCAGGCATCGTGCAGCCGTCCCGCGTTGTAGGCGAGAAAGGTTTCGTCCACGAGACGCACCACGTCGTAACCCTTCGAGATGGGGTCCGGCGCGATTCGCGGACCCTTGAGAAAACTTGACTTATCAGGCATCGTGCCTCCTTGTCGCGGCCCAAGGGGCAGGCCGTTTCATGCCCGCGGCCGCACAGGGTGGATTATATGGGCAGGATCCTGAAGGGGCAAGGTGGGAACATGATGGGGATTGAGGATTGGGACTTAGGATTTGGGAATTCGGTTTTGAAAAACGGGAAAGAAGTGAGGTGAGGGGCTATTCCCCAAGGCTAAGGCCGAAAAGCTAAAGGCTAAAGCAAAGACGGCCGGGGACGGGCCTTCGAAGGACATCCCGCGCCGGAATCCCCTGCTTCCTTACTCACCTGCTCACCTACATCACGGCACCGCCTTCGAAAGCCTGCCGGCGACTGGATCACTCGGTCGCTCGATCACTCGATCCCTTGTTCCCCTGTGCCGTCCTGGCGCGTTGACTTCCCCCCCCTTTAGAACTGTATAATGCCCGTCGAAGGAGGTGTCGATGCTTCACGCTCTCGCAGCCACGACCCTTAGTGGAATTCTCGCTCATTCCGGTTGGGTAGCCAAGGGTGTGCTCCTCGTGCTCCTGGCCTTCTCCCTGGTCTCCTGGAGCATCATGATCGACCGCTGGATCAACTACCGGAGACTTCGCAAGCGGGCCCAGGACTTCTACGACGTTCTCCGCAATTCGGACCGCATCGCGGAGATGCTGACGATGGCCAAAAACTCCAAGGACTCTCCGCTCAAGGAGATGTTCATGGAGACGTACCGGGAACTGCACAGCCAGGTGAAGGACCAGCCGGCTCCAGCCGCCGCGGGCAATCCTTCGCCGGATGCGCGCCCCCAGGTCCGCCACGCGGACAATCTCGAGCGGACCCTCCAACGAACCATGCGCGATCAGACCATAACCCTGGAAACAGGGCTCGCCTTCCTTGCCACGACCGCCACGGCCACCCCGTTCATAGGCCTGTTCGGAACGGTATGGGGCATCATGGACGCATTCCGCGCCATCGGCATGTCAGGAAGCGCCACGCTGGCCTCGGTCGCGCCGGGCATCGCGGAAGCCCTCATCACGACTGCGGGCGGCCTTTTCGCTGCCATACCGGCCCTCATCGGCTATAACCTCCTGGGGCGGAAGGTCAAGACCTTCAACGCATACATGGAGCAGTTCGCCCTCGACCTGATCAACTTCCTCACCAACCGGTTTGGCTGATACACCGGACCTCACAACACGGCTGGATGCAATGGCGGCGCGCATCGGGCGCGACGCTCTCGCGGCCGATCCCGTCCGGTTCGCACGACGTTACGAGCACAAAGCGGACCGCGAGGCCGTGGCCCTCATCAGCGCACTTTTCGCCTACGGCAACGTCAAGTCCATGGGCGCGTTTCTTGAGAGGCTGCTGGCCTGCCTCGGGCCTTCACCGCACCGTTCGTTGAGGCGCGGCGGCGTGAAGCGCGTGCCGGGTCCGTACCGTTTTCAAACCCGCCGGGACGTGGCGCGTTTCCTCGACGGCCTGGGCGCACTGTTGGCGGAAACCGGTTCCCTGGAAAGCGCGTTCGAAGGGGGTGCGAGGGACATCGAGGACAGGCTGGAATCCCTCGCCCGCCGGTTGAGACAGCTCGCCGGGAGACTGACGCCGGGCCTGGCCCACCTGCTTCCGTTGCCCTCGTCCGGTTCCGCATGCAAGCGCTGGTGGATGTTCCTCAGGTGGGTCGTCCGGCCGGACGACGGCGTGGACCTCGGCCTATGGACCTGCGCCGAGCCCGGCGAACTCAGGATCCCCGTCGACACCCACATCGCCCGGATCGCCTATGCCCTGCGGCTGTCCGAGCGGCGGACGCCCGACAGGCTTTTCTCAATGGAGGTTACGCGGGCACTCGCCGAGATCTGTCCCGAAGATCCGACCCGTTACGACTTCACCCTTGCCCACATGGGCATCCTGAAGGCCTGCCCTCGCCACCAGGTGGCCTCGATATGCGAGGCGTGTTCCCTCCGTCCCCACTGCCGGCTGGCGAAGAAGTGACCGAGTGAATGGATGCCGGCAGGCCTTCGAAGACGGTGCCGTGAGTAGGTGAGCAAGTAAGCAGGGGGTTCCGGCGCGGGATGTCCCTCGAAGGCCCGTCCCGAGCCGCCCTTAAATCCCAAATCCCAAATGGCCTCTGCTCCTTGCCCGCCCGGCGTCCTACGCGCTATGCTAGTCTACGGAGGAAGATCGATGGCAAAGCGATCAAAGGACCGAGGCGTCCCCGTACCCGCCGGCGACAAGCCCGTCTCCCCCGTCGCCGCGTCCGGGACTCTCTCGCTGGGACGGGAAATCGCCGCCATCCTGACCTTCTCCGCGACGCTTCTCACCCTCCTCGCTCTGCTCTCGTACCACCCGTACGATCCCGGCGCCTTCTCGTTCGGCACCGTGGCCATGACACCGAAGAACTGGGTCGGCATCCTGGGCGCCTATTGGTCTTCCCTACTTGTGCATGCACTGGGCCTCACGGCTATCTACCTTCCCTTCTTCCTGGGACGGATCGGCGTGCAGGTCATTACGCGGGAGTCCTTTATCCAGCCGGGCAGGTTCGTCCTCTGGCTTTCCATGATACTCAGCCAGGCAACCCTCCTGCAGTGGGCTTTTGGAACGGTCAATCCGCTCCTTTATGGACAGCAGGCCCCGCTCGCGGTTGGCGGGATGGCGGGGCTGATTCTGGGCGAGATCTCAGAGCGGGCCATAGGCGCGGGCGGAACGGCCGTCCTACTGCCCGTGTGGGTCATCGTGACGCTCATGCTTTTCTTCCGGGTATCGTTTCTGGAGACGCTCGGCAAGTTCTTCGCACCGGCACAGCGAATGGCCAACGCATGGAAGGTTCGCCGCGAGAGAAAAAAGCAGGAGCAGTCCCGCGACGAGATGCGCGACCAGATAAGGCAGAAGCAGCAGGAGCGATTGAACCAGAAGGCCGCCGCGTCGGAAGCCAGGGACCTCCACATCAGCGAGAGGTCGAGTGTGCCGCCGGCTCTTCCTCTCGAACCGGCGCCCAACGAGGGCTACAGGCTGCCTCCGGCGAACCTCCTGGATCCGCCGCGGACGAGGCCGCCCGTGAACGAACAACTCCTCCGCGAGAAGGCGCGGAGGATAGAGGGCCGGCTACTGGAGTTTGACATCGCGGGGGAAGTGGTTGAGATACACCCGGGTCCCGTGGTCACAATCTTCGAATTCAAGCTCGCGCCCGGTGTCAAGTACACCCGCATCACCTCCCTCGACGACGACCTCGCGATCGCCCTGAAGGCCGACCACATACGCGTCGACCGCATCAGCGGCAAGTCTCACGTCGGCATCGAGGTCCCGAACGAACACCGGGAGATTATCTCCTTCAGGGAACTGATCGAATCCAAGACTTTCGTGGACACCCCGGGAAAGCTGCCGCTGGCCATGGGCAAAACCGTGGACGGCGCCCCTTTCATCACGACCCTCGACCATATGCCCCACCTGCTCGTCGCCGGGACCACTGGCTCGGGCAAGAGCGTCGGGATCAACGCGCTCATTCACAGCATCCTCTTCCGATCGAGCCCCGACGAGGTCAAACTCATACTCGTGGACCCCAAACAGGTCGAGCTAAAGGTCTACGAAGGAATTCCTCACCTCCTGACTCCCGTCGTGACGGATGTCAAGAAGGCCGCTAACTCGTTGAACTGGGCCGTCCGGGAAATGACCGAGAGGTACAAAATGCTGGCCTCCGCCAAAGTCAGGAGTATCGACCAGTACAACGCCTACGTGAAGAGCCTCACACCCAATTCCGTGGATTCCGTGCAGGCCATCAACCGGCCTCTTCCCTACATCGTCATCATCATCGACGAGCTGTACGACCTCATGGCGGCGGTGGCCCGGGAGGTCGAAACGGCCATCGCGCGCCTGTCGGCCATGGCGCGGGCCGTGGGTATTCATCTCATCCTCGCCACCCAGAGGCCCTCCCGGGACGTCATAACGGGCGTCATAAAGAGCAACCTCCCAAGCCGCCTCGCCTTCCAGGTTCGAGAGAAACTTGAAAGTCGCCTGATCCTCGACCAGAACGGAGCCGAAACCCTTGAAGGCAAGGGCGACATGCTCTTCCTGCCTCCCGGGTCGGGTCGCCTGATCCGGATCCACGGGGGCTTCCTCTCGAACACGGAGACCCAGCGGGTCATCCAGTACCTTGTCAAGCAGGGCGAACCCGAGTACGATTCAGAGGTACTCAAGGACGCGCCCCCGCTCGAAGGTAACCAGGGAGGCACCCGGGAGCAGGACTACGACGAGGACCCCCTCTACCAGGACGCTCTCCGGCTCGTCGTGCAGACGGGCGTCGCTTCGGCCAGCAACCTGCAGAGGAAGATGCGTATCGGATACGCACGAGCGGCGCGAATCCTCGATGTCATGGAGCACAGGGGCATCGTCGGTCCCGCGGACGGCGCAAAGCCGCGTGAGATACTCGTTTCGCCTGAAGAACTGGAACAGTAGCCACGCGGGGTCCCGCCCTGCCCGGATCCGGCTTGGGACGGGCCCTCCGGGCCTTCTGTACGGGGGTTGCCATGGACGTTTACACGGTTCCCAAAGACAAGGCCGTTGTCCTCATCGATATACCTGCCTATCCCATTGCGGAGCGGACGGTCTTCCTGTCCGGGACGGCCGAACACCATAAAGGGCGCGAGACCGTCTCTGATCTGCTGAACCGCCCCAATCCCTTCCTGCCGGTCCAGGAAGAGGACGGCGAGTCCGTCCTTGTCCGCAAGGACGCGGTTCGATGGCTCAAGGTGCTGGAACCCGCAGTGGTCGAATGGCACTACTACGAAAACCGGGAGGGGGCTCCGCGCAAGAGAATCCGGTGCATCTTCAAGGAAGGTGAAGCTCTGGAAGGATACGTCTACGCCGTCGCCCCGGAGGGGCACCAGCGCGTCTCGGACATCGCAAACAGAGAAGAAGGCTTTCTTCACGTGGAGGCGGATGGGGACCTTTACCTCGTGAATGCACGCCACGTCCTGTTCATCAGAATTCTGGAGGAAAAATAATGGCAGCCCTTGACAAGATTTTGGGCGCGATGACCGCGTGTAACGCACACCGGTTGACATTCCGGGCGGGCGAGATTCCCCAGTTCCACACCGACGAAGGTACCCGCCCCGTTTTGAAGGCTCCGCTCGGCGAGACCGCCCTGCTCACCTACATCAAAGAATTGGCCGACTCATCCGTCGCCGACCTCATGGACCGGCGTCAACCATGCAGCTTCCTCTACAACGATTATTCCTTTTCCATTGCATTCGAGGGCGGCCTCGCGGCGACGGTCGAGCCTGCCGGGGCGCCTTCCGGTCGGACCGAGCCGACGCACTCCCAGCCCGGTTCACACTCCGCCCGCCGGCCGAAGGTTTTCCAAAACAAGATAGACGTCCTTCTCTACACGCTCGCCGAGAGAAACGCTTCGGACCTTCACCTTTGCGTCGGAGAGGCCCCTTACGTGAGGGTCGACGGCGCCATGTCCCCTATCGTCGGGCGTGATCCCCTCACCCAGGAGCTTCTAGAGGAACTGCTCTGGCCCATCTGCCCGGAGAAAAACCGGAAGGAGTTCGAGGCTCGGCACGATACGGATTTTGCTTACGAAATCGAGGGACTTGCCCGGTACCGCTGCAATTACTACATGGACAGAAGAGGCATGGGCGCGGTCTTTCGGCAGATCCCGTCCGAGATCCCCACCATCGAACAGATCGGCATCCCCCAGCAGGTCGTCGACCTGTGCTGGCTGTCCAAGGGCCTCGTCCTCGTCACAGGCCCCACGGGGTCGGGCAAATCGACCACCCTGGCGGCACTGGTTGACTTCATCAACCAGAACAGGACCGACCACATCATCACGATCGAGGATCCCATCGAATTCGTTCATTCCAGCAGGAAGTGTCTCGTCAATCAGCGCCAGGTCGGCGTGCACACGGAGAGTTTCAAGAAGGCCCTTCGCGCCGCGCTCAGGGAGGACCCCGACATCGTGATGGTGGGCGAAATGCGCGACCTTGAAACCATCGCCATCGCGATCGAAACGGCGGAGACGGGGCACCTGGTCTTCGGCACCCTCCACACCACCACCGCGCCTTCGACCATCGACCGCGTCATCGACCAGTTTCCCCCGGACCAGCAGGCCCAGATACGCGTCATGCTTTCAGATTCTCTGAGGGGGGTCATCTCTCAAAACCTGTGCAAAAAGGTCGGCGGAGGACGCGTCGCCGTCCTCGAAATCCTCCTCATCAACGCCTCCATGTCCAACCTCATCCGCGAAGGCAAGACCTTCCAGATCCCCTCGATCATGCAAACCCAGAAGGCCCAGGGGAACGTAACGCTCAACGACGCCCTGTTCGGCCTCGTAAAGCAGGGGCTCGTGGATCCGAGGGAAGCGTACGTCAAAAGCGTCGACAAGGCTGGATTGAGGACAATGTACGAACGGAACAAGATCGAGTTCGATCTCGATAAGCCGACCTGAATCAGCGCCTGCGACAAGCGATGAACTTCGGAAGCCGTACTTCGGGTTTCGGCATAAAGAAAGCCGGGGCGGAATTCGCCCGGCTTTCTTCATCAGGTGCGCAACGTTCGAGTTCAGTTCACGCCGACGGCCGTCCAGGCGTCCG
>CAZDOY010000075.1:0-10993 GCA_964507185.1 uncultured Thermoanaerobaculia bacterium | reverse complement strand
CATGCCGACCAGGAACAGCAGAAGTCCCATAAGGGCCAGAACGGTCGCCGTGATTTTGAGCGCCAGCGTGGGCATGACCCGTTCTCCTGTCATTCAGCGGCACTCCGGCCCCTCACAAGCAGCCGGCATGGACCCGGTGGATGTCTGTATTGTAACAGGACCGGCAAGAAATCACCCGCTGGCGCGGAAGGTGGCTGAAGATTGTCCAAGGGACGGAAGTCGCGATGTCCTTGGTTCAGGGCAATCTGCCGCACGGCTTGGTCAGCCTGCTATACTGATTAAGGGAACTGAAAGAGAGCGGACGCATCAATCAGGTGAGAGGGGAAAATGACGAGAAAACAATTCCTGTTCTTCCCGGTGGCGCTCATCGCCATGGGATGTCTTCTGCCCTTCGCGGCCCAGACCACCGGTACCTCCAGGGCCGCGGACCATGAAGCCCTCCGGGCGCTGAAGGCCAACGTCGTCAAGGCCTTTAACGACAGGGACGTGAGCGCTTTGTCCCAGTACTTGGCCGACAAGTTTGTCATCACCACGATCGACCAAACGGTCATCACGTCCGAGAAGCAGTTGCAGGACTATTTCGAGAAGACATTCGACCGGCCGGACAGCATCGTCACCGATCTCAAGATCCGCGCAAACGCCGACGTCCTCACCCAATTTCTGGGCGAAGACGTGGGTTATTGCTACGGCACCACCGATGAAACCTACACCATGCGGGGCGGAAGGATCGTACGTATGAGCAACCGTTGGACGGCCCTCGTGGTCAAACAGGACGGCCGATGGAAGATCGCCGCGCTTCAGGCGGGCGCGAACTTTCTCCACAACCCGTTGCTAAACCGGGTGAGGTCCATGGGCTGGATTCTTGCGATCGTGGGCCTTTGCATCGGACTCCTCCTCGGCCTCGCCGGCGCATGGGGGCTCGGAAGACTTCGACGAGCGAAAGCCGGGGGCATCCCCGGATAAGAGGGAAGAATGACCCCATCGACGCTCCCCGAAAAGGCTGAGTCCCCGGGTCTTCGATACACCCTTGGGCAGAGACTCATCCTTCTCGGGCTGAACTACATCACGCTCGCGCAGGCCCTTCTGGTCGTCGCGCTGTTCGTCTGGCCGTGGCCGCACGTGTGGGAACGCATCGGGACGGCTGCCGCCGCGCTGTACCTCGCGCCTCCCCTTTTCACGCGTCTGCTTTTTGCGGTCCTGCCCGTCAAACAGGGCACGATCGCTCTGGGATCGCGGGACTTCTTTGTCTGGTGGGCCTCCTTCAATTTCCAGGGCCTCTACAGCAGGCTCCCGATGCTGGAGGAATTACTGCGGATAGTTCCCGGACTTTACAGCACATGGCTTCGCCTGTGGGGAGCAAAAATAGGTCGCCTGACGTATTGGGGCGCGGGCACGAAAATACTGGACCGTCCATTCATAAAAATAGGACGGGACGTGGTCTTCGGAGCGGGAGTCAATCTGAGCCCCCACGCCTTTACAAGATCCGCTGACGGGGACCAGGAACTCGAACTTGCCACCGTGAAAGTGGGCGACCGGGCGCTGGTCGGCGGCCACACACTCCTTTCTCCCGGCAGCGAGATCGCCGAAGGCGAGTGCACGCATGCATTCCTGATTTGCCAACCCTACGTCGTCTTTAAGAACGGACGCCGGCAGAAGCCCAAGGGGACGGACGCACCGAAAGATCGTTTTCTGGACTGGTTGCAGCAATGATTGTGGATCTCCACGTGCACATCGCGGGCGCAGACGAGCGGAAGAACGGCAACTACTGGAATCCCAGGAACCGGCGGAACCTGTTCCTCCGGCAGATAATGGGCGAGTTTGGCGTTCAACCAGGCGGAATGCGGGACCCTGAAGTCGACCGCGCCGTACGCGAGAAGCTCCTTTCGCTGGTGTCCGGGAGCGACATCGACCTGGCCGTGGTCCTTGCGCTGGACGGCGCATTCACCGAAGACGGACGGTTCGATTGCGTCAAGACCCGGATGAGGGTGGACAACAACTACGTCGCCGGCATGGCCGAGAACCATCCCAAGGTCCTGTTCGGAGCCAGCGTGCATCCCTACCGGAAAGACGCCGTGGCCGAACTGGAGCGCCTTATCCGTCGCGGCGCCTGCCTGGTCAAGTGGATTCCGTCGACCCAGGGCATCGATCCTCTCGACCCAAAGTGCATTCCCTTCTATGAAACACTCGCCCATTACGGGATTCCCCTCCTCTCCCACACGGGCAGAGAGCACGCCCTGTCGGGAGGCACGCAGGTCTTTAACGACCCAAGGCGGCTGGTTCCCGCCCTGGAGCGGGGGACGACGGTCATCGCAGCCCACTGCGGAACCCGGGTCTTTCTCCACGAACGGGACTATTTCGATGCCTGGTGCCGGATGGCGCAGGATTACGAGTTCTGTTACGGTGATCTTTCCGCCTTCATCTGTCCCACCCGGATGAAGCCTCTCAGAATCCTCCTCAAGAGTCCGCCGCTACTCGCCAAGGTGATGTACGGATCCGACTTCCCCGTAAAGGCCATGCCTTCGGCTTGCCTGTTTGCCTTGGGCACGAAGAGGGTCCGCGAACTGCGCCGAGTCGACAACCCTCTCGACCGGTCCTTTCATACACTGCAATCGTTCGGCTTGCCGGATGCGGTGTTCGACAGGGCCCTGGCGATTCTGCGTACGCCTCGACGGAAGACGGCGGCAGGAGGCGAGCGATGAGCAGGCACATCTGGCGCCTGCCCTGGACGCTTGACAGCGTTCCGCACGCCCTATTGGACATTGCGCGGGGATGCAACATCACGTGCCGGGCCTGCTACAACCTCGCGCCGCCGGGAGCGAAAGACATCAAAGAGATTTCCCGGGAGCTGGACATCCTCATCCGGCTGAGAAAGCTCCACTCCGTATCCCTGATCGGCGGCGAGGTGATGATGCATCCGCAGGTCTGCGAAATCGCCCGGATGGTAAGGGACAGGGGCCTCCATGTGGAACTCTTCACCAACGGGTCCCTGCTGACACCCCGGAACCTCGGCGCGCTGGCCGGCGCCGGGGTCGAAGCCATTTTCATGCATATAGAACCCGGCCAGATCCGGCCGGACCTTCCCGAGAACGCCTCTCTGGACGACTGGCGTGAGCTGGCGGCGGCAAAGACGGAACTCGTCGCCGGACACGGAATGGAAGCCGGACTCACCATCACGGCATTCGAGGACCGTCCCGATGAGATGATCGAGGCCGTTCGTTTCGTCCTGGACTCACCCCACGCGGACTATCTGCTCATCACCCTCTTCAGGGACGTTTCGGCCATCGCTGCGATCCATGGGGATCTCGCCTCGGGCATGACGGGAAGCCTCGAGGCGGGCGCCGGAGTCCGCCGCAATGACAATCTCGACAACCTCCGCGTCCTGGCG
The DNA here is from genome assembly GCA_964507185.1 of uncultured Thermoanaerobaculia bacterium. Classification (GTDB taxonomy): domain Bacteria; phylum Acidobacteriota; class UBA4820; order UBA4820; family DSQY01; genus CAVRTJ01. The sequence continues at coordinate 7,608 of CAZDOY010000075.1, read as the reverse complement.
ATCCTGGAACACGAGTTCGGCCTGAGACCCTTCGCCTGCGTGGGATCCAACCTGGACCCGCACGACCCGCGATGGCTCTCGTACATGGTCGGCACCGTCAGGACTCCCGGCCGGGCCCCGGCCTATTCCAGCGTAAAGGTCAGCCTGGCCGAAAAGTTTTTCCTGCGGGCCTTCCGCACATTCAGGGGGCGCTACCCTTTCTACCAGCGGACGAGCCCGGGCCGGTTCCTGGTGCAGATCCTGTTGAATACGATTTCAGGCGGATCGATCAGGGAGAACGCGTCGCTTCTTCGGGGCGCCCTTCGAAAGGGGACGGCCTTCGGCTACAAGCGGATCCTCGTCCAGTGCCTTGCGGACGTTCTTCCCGACGGGCGGGTCGTCCACTGCGAATGTTGCCCGGACGCGGTGGTACGCGGCGAGGGGCTCGTTCCCGTCTGTATAGCGGACAAGATTAAACCGGCCGCCGCGAAAATGGCGGCGGACCGCGGCCGGACCGCATGAACTTTATGGGGCGGAAGACATGCGCATTCTTCTGGTGATGCCCGATTCCCACATGCACTCGATCCATCTCGGGCCCTTCGTGCGCTCGTTCCGGGAGATGCCGTTGACTTTGTGCACCCTTGCGGCGCTCACCCCGGACCTTCCGGACCTGGACATCAAACTGGTGGACGGAAGCGTTGAGCCCGTCCCGATGAACGATTCGGCCGACCTCGTGGGGATCAGCGTGATCACGGGGTGCGCCCCTTCCGCCTATGCGATCGCGGATCATTACAGGGGACGCGGCGTCCCTGTAGTCCTGGGAGGCATACACGTGACCATCCTGCCGGGCGAGGCCGCTCGTCACGCCGATGCCATCGTGATAGGCCGGGGGGAAACAACCTGGCCGAAGCTCGTCCGGGACTTCGTTGAAGGCCGGATGAAAGGCGTTTACCGCGAGGAGCCGGCGGACGGCGAATGGCTGGAAGGCGTTCCCTCCCCCCGCCGGGAGCTCCATCGCCGCGGCGCTTACGTGCTTCCCGACTCGATCCAGGCCACGCGCGGCTGCAAGCGCGCATGCGATTTCTGCACGGTTCCGGCCGTCTGGTCCAAGTACATGAAACGCCCCATCGGCGACGTCCTCAGGGACATCGAAGACACCCGCGGGAAGCACATCGCGTTCAATGACGTGAGTCTCTTGGAAGACATCGATTACGCGAAAGAACTCTTCGAGGCCATGATCCCGCTGAAGAAGAAGTGGGGAGGGCTGGCTACCGTAGACAGCGTGAAAGACCCGGAGTTGCTCGATCTCATGGCGCGAAGCGGATGTGCGTACCTGCTATTCGGATTCGAGTCCGGTAACGGCACCGTACTGAAAGGCATTCGCAAGGGATTCAACCGGGTCGACGGCTACCAGGAACTCGTCAAGACCATCCACGGACTAGGCATTTCGGTGCAGGGTTGCTTCGTTTTCGGGTTCGATGAGGACGAGCCTTCTGTCTTCCCGGCGACGGTGGAGAAGGTCAACGAGTTGGAAATCGATATACCCCGCTACTCCATTTACACGCCCTACCCAGGCACCCAACTCTTCCAGCGGCTTCTCTCCGAAGGCAGAATCCTGAGTTTCAACTGGAACGACTACGACACGATGCACGTCGTCATGCAACCGGCCCGCATGACACCGGAAGAGCTGTACGACGGGTTCAAACGGGCTTACCGGGAAACCTTCAAGATATCGCCCATCCTAAATAGGATGCGCGGGGCGGGCATCGGCACTGCCATAAACTTGGTGGGCAACGTGGCCTACCGCCTGTTCGTCCGGAGGCTCTACCACGAACCGCGCTATTCACGGCCCTTTAGCTCGTCGGATCCCGGCCGGCCTCCCGAGGCGGCCGACTACCGCGCAGGCTTTTGCAGGAGGATGGAATGCCCCGCGTGACCCTCGTCTATGCAAGCATCGGCAGAGCCCCGGGAAAGAAGTTCGTCAAGACCTGGCAACAAGAACCTCTGGCCATGGGTGTGCTCTCCGCGCTTACCCCTGAAAGCTGGGAGGTCCGGTTTTACGATGACCGGATCGAACCCGTAAGCTACGAAACTCCCACGGACCTCGTTGCCATCTCCATCGAGACCTACAGCGCGAAGCGCGGCTATCAGATCGCCTCCCGCTTTCGTGAAAAAGGGATTCCCGTGGTATTCGGTGGGTACCACGCCACCGCCTGCCCGGAAGAGGCGCTGGAACATGGCGATGCGGTTTGCGCCGGGGAAGCCGAAGGAGTCTGGGGGCGAATTCTCGGGGACGCGGAGGCGGGGCGCATGCGGGGCGTATACCGCGCCCCCTTCAATTCGACACTTGCCGGCATACGCGTCGACCGTTCGTTGTTCGAAGGCCGACGATATCTCCCCCTTGCCCTCGTCGAAACCGGCAGGGGCTGCCCTTTCCGGTGCAACTTCTGTTCGATCAGCTCCTTTTACAGGGCCAGGTATCGGTCCCGGCCGGTTGACGAAATCCTGGCCGAACTCGGGAAGGTCCGGCACCGGTACGTTTTCTTCGTCAACGACAACATGACGGGCGACCTTGAAACGGCGCGGGAACTCTGCATCGCCGTGAAGCCTCTGAACATCCGCTGGATGACCCAAGCCAGCCTGGCGGGCCTCCGCGATAGGGGTTTCGTGCAACAGATGGCGGACAGCGGATGTGTGGCGGTGTTGATAGGGTTCGAGTCTCTGAACGAAGAGAACCTCTCCTCCATGAGCAAGCCCGTTAACCGCGTGGCGGAGTACTCCGAAGCCCTCGCAAACTTGAGGCGCGCCGGAATCTTCGTATACGGGACCTTCGTCTTCGGCTACCCCCACGACACGCCCGGCCTCTATGATCGCACCGTCGCCTTCGCCCGGCGCGAAAGGATGTTCATCGCCGCCTTCAACCACCTTGTCCCCTTTCCCGGAACCCCCCTCTATGACCAACTGGAATCTGGGGGCAGGATGCGATGGAAGAAGTGGTGGCTTTCCGACGACTACTATTTCGGACAAGTGCCCTTTGAACCCGAAGGTTCAACTTCGGACGATGTGGAATACGGCTGTCTTGCCGCCAGGAAGCGCTTCTACTCCCTTTCGTCCATGCTGGGACGGTCCGCAGACTTTCAGTGCAACTGCGCTTCCCCGGGGAACGCCTTTCGCTATTTCAGTCTGAATCTGCTCATGCGAAAGGAAGTAACCGGGAAGCGCGGAATCAAGCTCGGATTTCCCGAACCGTGACAACGGCCGGAGTTTTTCGATGGAACACTTGAATATCCGCAACGCCGGGCCTGCGGACGACGGCCGGATCAAGGCCCTGCTCGGCGCCAGCCCCGCATCCGGCCCGCTTTCGGTAGGCTTCACCTACGAGCCTTCTTTCTTCGGAAGCCTGCCCGTCCAAGGCACGGACCCCTCTGTGGTGGTGGCCGATTCGTCCGGGAAGCTGGTTGGGGTGGGGTCGGCTTCGAAACGGCGGGTCTTTGTAAACGGCTTCCCTTTGGAAATCGGTTATCTGAACAGCCTCCGCATAGCCCCCCAGGCCAGGGGTTCTACGATCCTGGCCCGCGGTTACCGCCATCTGAGAAAGATCCAGGACGAGACGCTCCGCGTGCCCTTTTACCTTACGACGATCATGGAAGGAAACGAGACCGCATTCAGGAATATTACCGGCGGACGCGCGGGACTGCCCACCTACAAAGAACTGGGGCTCTACGAGACCTTCTTGATCCCGATCCCGCGCCGCCGCAGGGACAGCGATCGGGCGGGTTGCCGGGTCGAGGCCGCATCTAAGGAGGACTTCGCTCGCCTGCCCACGGTCCTTTCCAGGATGGGTGTCCGAAAGCAGTTCTTTCCGGCCTGCAGCGCTCAGGACCTCGCGGGAGGACCGGGACAATTCCAGGGGCTTAGGCCCTGGGATTTTCTCGTCGCAAAAGCCGGGGGCGAGATGGTCGGGACGTTGGGGCTGTGGGACCAGTCGGCTTTCCGCCAGGTGCGGATTGTCCGCTATGGCCCGTTTTTGCAGATTCTGAGGACAGCTTCGGCCGCCCTTGGGAGCATTATAGGCGGCTCCGTGTTCCCGAGGCCCGGTGAACAGGTGGCCGTGGCGATGGCCGCGTGCGTCACGTGCAAGGGCAACGACCCTGCGATCTTGAACAATCTTCTCGTTCAGGCCGTCGCGGAGCTTCGCCAGCGGGGAATGCACTGGCTTGCGATCGGACTGTCGGCCGAAGATCCTCTCAAGGGGGCCGTAGAGTCGTTTCGACGCATAACACTACATAGCAGAATTTACCAGGTATGGTGGGGCGATCCCGGAAGACCGCCCATTCCCCTCGATGCTCGCGTCAAGTATCTCGAACTCGGGAGTCTTTAGAGGAATGGAGACAATGGAAACCTCCAGCACCAGTACCGTCTCCGTACACGATCTGACACCCGCTTGCAGGGCCCAAATGTTCGCCCTGATGGAAGCCTATTACGAGCGGGTTGACAGGACCCGTTTCGATGCCGACCTGGACCGGAAGGCCTGGGCCGTGCTCGTGCAGGACCGGAATCGACGCGTCCGGGGCTTCACCACGCTCGAGCTCATGGAACTGACCTTCGAAGGCGTCGCCGTCCGGGCCTTTTATTCCGGTGATACGATCGTGGACAGTGCCTTCAGGGGCACCTTTTCGCTCGAACGAGCCTGGGTTCCCTTCGTTTTTTCCGCCGCCCTTTCAAGCCCCGGGTTCCGATGGTACTGGTTCACCGTCTGCAAAGGGTATAGGACCTTTCGATATTTCCCCGCCCACTTCCATCGCTACCTCCCCCACCCGGACGGTCACGAGGATCCATTCGAAAGGTCCCTGATGGACACCCTGGCGCACATGAAGTTCGGACGTGAGTATGACGCCGGCCGAGGCGTCGTCGAACCTGTTGGCGACTACGTCCTGCGCAGCGGAGTCGCCGACGTGTCCGAACAGGAACTCAAGAACAGGGACATTGCCTTTTTCGTTTCGCGCAACCCCGGCTGGCGGAAGGGCGACGAGCTTGCGTGTATGGCCCGGCTCCATCCCGAAAACCTCAGACCGCTTGTGCGCAGGCTCCTTCGGCGCGTGGATACGGTGGCCCCATGAGATCTCTTGTTGTAAACGGTCTCTGGTGGGCCAGCTGCCTGCCCGGCGCAGCGGCCTTCGGCCGTGCGCGAAGGTCTCTTGAGAAGACCCAGCGCACCCTTCTGGCAGCCATCCTGCACCGAAACCGTAACACCCTTTTCGGACGGGCCCACGGATTCTCTTCCATCTCAGGCATCGAGGAATACAGGCGGCGCGTGCCCACAGGCGACTACGAGGCCCTCCGGCAGGAGATGGACGCCATGGCCGGCGGTGCACCGGACGTTCTCTTCAGGGGGAGGCCGACCTGCTTCGAACCCACGAGCGGCTCCACCGGCGAGGGCAAGCTCATCCCCTACAGCCGGGCGCTTCAGAAGGACCTGGACGCCGCCCTTTCTCCGTGGATCGGCCATCTCTTCCTCCATCATCCAGCCCTCTTGCGGGGCCGTGCCTACTGGTCCATTTCTCCGGCGGCTTTCGAGCGGCGGAGAACGGCGGGCGGCATTCCGGTGGGGTTCGAGAACGACACGGACTACATGAATCCCTATGTGCGCCGCCTGATTCCCCTCGTCCTGGCCGTACCGCCGGAGGTCGCCGGAATCAGGGACATGGACACTTTCCGCTACGTCACTCTGGCCTTTCTTCTCAAAGCGAAAGACCTTTCGCTCGTTTCCGTGTGGCACCCCACGTTCCTGACCCTCCTCCTGGATTCTCTTCAGGACTGGGGGGAGCCCCTGGCGCGCGATGTGGGGATGGGCGCCCTCGCCCCTTCGACGCCCCTTCCCTCCGAATTGGAAGCCCGCCTGAATAAGGCCTTCGGCAAGCCCGATCCTAAACGGGCCGATGAGATAGATGGGCTGCTGCGGACGTTGCAGACACGAAGGGATGGCCTCTACAGAAAGCTGTGGCCCCGCCTGCGCGTCATCAGTTGCTGGGCCGACGCCGCCGCGAAAGGCCCCGCCGGGGAGCTGAAGGCCCTGTTCCCGGCGGTGGAGTTCCAGCCCAAGGGACTCATGGCCACCGAAGGGATCGTCTCCGTCCCGGTCTCGAAAAACAACGGGGCAACCCTGGCGGCGAGGTCCCACTTCTACGAGTTCCTCCCGGAGTCGGATGTGGGCGAGCCACTCTGCGGATGGCAGCTCGAACGGGGCGCCAGGTATGAGGTCGTCATCACGACGGGGGGCGGGCTCTACCGATACCGCATGGGCGACACGGTTCGGGTGACGGGATTCGACCGCGACTGTCCCGTGCTGGAGTTTACGGGAAGGTGCGGCAAGGTTTCCGACCTCTACGGTGAAAAGCTTCACGAGGACCACGTCGCGTCGGTGATCGACCGGGTGCTGCCGATCGGCGAGTCCCGGCCCTCCTTTGCGATGCTCGCGCCGGAAGGCCCGCCCGATCATTACGTTTTGTTCTTGGCCGGCGACGAGCCGCCCGCCCGGAACGCCATGAAGGAAATGGAAGTGAAGCTGGAGGAAGGCTTAGCTGAAAATGTCCACTACGCCTACTGCCGGCGGCTCGGCCAGCTTCAAGGGGTGCGCATCCGCTGGATCCAGGGCAGTGGGCACAGCGCCATGGGGCGCTATTTGCACGAGCGCCAACAGGGCGGCGTGCGCTCAGGAGACGTCAAGCCCGTCTTCCTGGAATCCCGCCGGGGGTGGAACGCCATTCTGGACCCCTGCGAAGACCCCGGATTCACCGGAGGAAACCGGACATGACGCCGAGCAGACAGTCTTCGGCCTCCCGTTGCGCAGGACGCGTGCCGAGTGCCCTTTCCCTGCCTTCGGGGAGGTTGCCGTTCCGGCGTCACCAATCATGGAGGGATCAATGCCGCGCTGGCTGTTGAACCTGTGGGTCTACGTGCTGCCGATCCCCATGTTCCTTCTGCTGGGCTGGGCCTGGATGGAACGTACCGGAAGCCTTTTATTCGTAGCCTACGTGCTGGCGGTCCCGACTATCTACGGCTACGCGATGCCCTTCTATGCTACGCGGGTCCTCCGCCTGTGGCGGTTCCATGGAAAGATGGTATGGGGAACCATCTATGTCCACCACGGATTCAAATACGCCGCGAGCCTCAATCTGTTCATGTACATCGCCTGGCTTGCGATCCCATTCCACGGTCGTCCCCGCCTCGCCCAGTATCTGGCGGCGGTGTTCTGCACGGCCTTCGGTTATGCCTTTGTGACCTGGATTCACGACACCGAACTGGTAAAGCGAGGGATGGCCAAGCTGAACAACCCCCCTGCGAGGGCGGGCATGGGTCCCGAGGCGGTCGTCTATCGCTACGCTCCCCTCTCCTTCTTTCTGATAGGACTCTGTTTCGCTGCAGGCGGGGCTGTGGCCTTTCACCTGTTCGTCGTCGAGCATGCCAAAGGCGCCGTTTGGTTTCTTGGCGCCCTCGGCGGCGGGCTCGCCCTTCTCTTCACGGTCCCCGCCTTCGCCTACGCATGGGTGAACCGGGAGGACTGAGGGAGCCCGTCAGAGTTCGATCTGGGCGCCCAGTTCCACGACACGGTTGGGCGGCAGGTTGAAG
>CAZDOY010000074.1:4074-11543 GCA_964507185.1 uncultured Thermoanaerobaculia bacterium | reverse complement strand
CCGCCTCACCGTCTCACTGTGCAATCCAGGGCGGCTAGACCTGCACGAGGACCCGCGGGCCGGTGAAGAGCAGGTAGGCGGTGACGGCGGAGGGTTCGACGCCGCGGCTGCGGGCGACCATCTCGGCGTAGGCCCTGAGCTGGGGTGCGTAGTGTTTGCGGTGGGTCTCTATCCAAGTCTCGAAATCGCCCTCGGGCTTTCCCGTCTTGTAGTCGACGATGGCGAATTGTCCGTCCCTTTGTACGAGCAGGTCGAGCCGGCCGACGCGGAGGCGGTCCTTTCCGTCGAAGTCCTCGAGTGCGCACTCGGGCAGGATGGCATCGGCGTCGTTCCGCAGGGCCAGAAAGTCGGGAAGCGACCACGCGGAAAGCGTTTCGTTCATGAGGGGGCGGGCTTCTGCGGAGGCGGCCGCGGGCGGAAGACCTTCGGTGGCCAGGGCGGCGGCGACGGAGCCTTCGGGTGGAAGGCCGCAGCCGCGGGCGAGGACCTCGAAGAGGCGGTGCGCCACGATGCCCCGGGCGCGGGCGTGCGGGTCCCTTTCCTCTTCGGCGCCGAAGGGTGCGGCCTGGGCGGTTTCCTCTTCGACCTCGGACGGAGACGCCACCCGGTAGGGAAGGGGTTCCGCGTCAAAGGCCGGCGGCGTACCGAGGGCGGGAGGGGGTTCGACCGGCACGGCCGGCGACGGCGGAGCCGGGTTGGGGCCGGCGCAGTTGAGGCCGAGCCGCCGGAAGGGCTCTGCGACGGTGACGTCTCCCTCCTCGAGGCAGGCGGACCACAGGCGGCCGAGCGCGCTCGCCTCGTGCTTCGCCTTGAGCCCTTTCTTAGTCAGGCTGGCGGTGCCCGTCAGCGTGAGGCTCTTCCTGGCGCGGGTGGCGGCGACGTAGAGGAGCCGGCGGCCCTCGGCCAACTCCCTTTTCTTGTCCAGCTCTTCGAGTACCTGGAAGGCCAGGCTCTTCTCGCCGGTCCTCGCGTCCGGCGCGGCCGCCATGAGGATGGGGCGGTCCCTGCCGGGCATCCTGGCCATGCGCAGGCCCGGGCTTTCGCCGCGCGCGCCTCCCCCGGGATTCCTGTCGAGGTTGACGGCGAAGACGTGGTCGAACTCGAGACCCTTGGCCTTGTGCACCGTCATGACGGAGACGGGTGAGAAGGCGCCCCTGGGATCGGGCGGCGTGTAGGCCTTCTGAAGTATGCGGTCGAGCTTCTGCAGGGCCTCCTCGCCCGGCAGGCCGGCGCAGGCCGGGAGCAGGGCGAGGAAGGCGCGGGCGTTGGCGACGCCCCGGGCACCGTAGTACGAGGCCGTTGCGGCCGGCCCGCCGAGGTTTTCCCAGAGGGCGCCGAGGGTCGCCTCGTAGGGCTCGCGACCGAAGGCATCGAGAGCCTCGGAGAGGCTGTCGGCCAGCGGAGCAACGGCCGAGTCCGTCGCGGACTCGGCGAGAATTCTCTCGCGCCACGTGCCGCGGCCTCCGGCCAGCCTGAGAAGTTCGGCCGCCGGAAGGTGTGACCAAGGAGCCCTGAGCGTTCCCGCCCAGGCCACGTCGTCCCAGGGCCGGGCCAGGGCGGTAAGGAGGTTGCCCAGGTGCCGTACCTCCGGCCGGGCGGCAAGGTCCTCGCCCTCCACGAGCCTGAGGGGCACCTTGAGGGCGGAGAGGGCGGCGAGGTATGCGGAGAGGGCCGTGCGGGCCGGAAAGAGCAGGGCGATGCTCGCGTCAGGTTCATTCGCGTGCAGGCCGGCGATGCGGCCTGCCACGTAGGCGGCTTCGAGTTCGCGAGGGGATGGACTATCGTCCGCGGGGCGGTCCTCCGCCCCGTTCTTGTGGAACAAGGCGAGCTCGATGGACACGGGGTCCGGCGAGGGAGGCAAGGCGGCTTCCGAAGTCTGGAAGGCCACTTCGTCGTAATCCGGATTCGGGTCCGCCATGACCCTTTCAAACAGCGTGTTGCAGAAGGCGACGAGTCCCGGGTCTGAGCGGAAGTTGGCGGTCAATTCCAGGGGCTGCAGAAGGTAGTCGGGCTCGCCCGGCCTGCTGAGTCCCCTTTCCTTGAGTTCCCTGAAGAGGGCCACGTCCGCCCTTCTGAAGCGGTAGATGGACTGCTTGGGGTCGCCCACCACGAAGAGCGTGCGCCCGTCGCCCGGCTCCCATCCCTCGCAGAGGCGCGAGAGTATCGTTACCTGCACGTCGTTCATGTCCTGGGCCTCGTCGACGAGGACGTGGCGCAGGTGCTCGTTGAAGAAGACGAGGCTCTCGCTGGGTGCCTGCGCCCATTCGAGCGAGCGGAGCGCTGCGGACTCGAGTTCGAGGTAGTCCAGGCCCGTCCCCGGAATGCGGGCTTCGAGGCGCTTCCGCGCGGCCTGCACGAGCGCCAGCACGTCGGCGAGCGCGACCAGGTCCGCCGGATCGCCGCCTGGGTCCGGCCAACGCCGCACCGTCGCGAGAGCCGCCGCGACGTCGGCGGGGATGTTCTTTACGAACTCGCCCGACGGGGTGGCGCCGAAGCCCTTGTAGAAACCTCCCGCCACGCCGAGGGATCTGTAAGGCGTTCCGGCCTTCGTGAGGAAGACGCCCGCCGCCTCCTTCCAGGCCGGGACGGCGGACAGGCTCGGGTCCGGAACGTCTCCGGGCAGGTTCGCGGCATTGGGTGCCCGGCCGGCCTCGAGCGTCCGCTTGAGTTCCTTCCACTCGGCGGTGTGGGACAGGAAGAAGCTGGCCGCCGGCGCCAGGATACCTGCGGCGTAGGCCTCGAGGATGTTCTCCACGTGAGTGGAGAGGTTGACGGCCGCCCCCGCCATGGACTTTTCAAAGAGATCCAGCCTGTCGCGCCCTTTAAGCAGGGTCTCGATCTGGCCGGAAAGCGCTTCGGGGCGGTTGTTGGCCGCCGCGAGGCGCCGCTCGAAGGCCCCGCGGAGGGCCGGCGCCTTCCCCGAGACGATATCGCTGAAGAGCTCGAAGACTGACGTTTCGAGGGCGGAGGCCTGTTCGAGGTCCTCGAGCACGCCCGCGCCGGGCGGTACGCACGCTTCGAGGGGCCATCCCCGCACGACGGAGGCGCAGAAGCTGTGAAAGGTCCCCACCCTGTAGGCATCCGGGTTCCGCAGCGTCTCGGGGGCGATGCGCTCGTTGGCGAGGGCCTTCCTGCCCGCGTCCAGCATGAAGGCGTCCCAGTCGTTCCCTGGCGCGGCGCCGGCCCGCGCGCGCCGGAGCACCTCCAGGATGCGCGACTGCATCTGGTTGGCCGCCTTGCGCGTGTAGGTGAGGGCCAGGATCTGTCTGGGGGACGCCACCTCGGCCAGAAGGGCGAGAAAGCGGGCCGTGAGGAGGTCGGTCTTGCCGGAGCCGGCGGGCGCCTCGAGGATGAAGCTGCCTTGAGGGTCCAGGGCGCGAAGGCGGACTGCGTGGTCGGGGGCTCGCCGCGTCATTCGCCGTCCTCCCCGTGCTCGTCGCCGGCGCCCGGCGGGGCGTCGAAGTGGCCGCACAGCTTGTCGTAGGCGCAATAGGCGCAAGCTCCCGAGTCCTTCCGTCCGGCGCGTCCGGGCACCGGCCTGGGGTCGGCGGCGAAAATACCTTGGGACGGGCCTTCGAGACGTGCCGCGACGGCCTCTTCCCATCTCGGGAGAAAATCCCGGAAGTCCAGTTCCTCGGTGCCGCGGGGCTTGTCCTTGAGGCCTTTCACGGAGACCGTCGACGGCTTCTTGAGTGGGATGAAGCCGCCTGTGACCGGCAGCTCCGCCGGTTTCATGTTTTCGAGCCTGCCGCCGAGAAGCGCGGCCGCATAGGCGGGCAGTTGGGGATGGGCCATGTCCGTGAAGAACTCAGCCGGGTTCGGGGGATCGCCGGTCTTGTAATCCCAGAGCGCCATGCCCTCGCCGTCGCGCGCGTCGATGCGGTCGACGCGTCCCGAAAGCGCGGTGCGCCCTGCGCCGACGGACACGCCATCGAATTTCACCTCCGCGCCTTTGAAGCGCCAACCCTCCCGCGCCCGTTGTCGCTCCTTTTCGAGCCATTCGGCCAGAATACCGGGCACCCGGCCGTCTCCCAGCAGACGGGCTCGCTCGGCGGCCCAGTAGGGCGTCGCGGCGTCGCGCCCCGCGGTCCGGTCGATGACCCTCAGCGTCGTCTCCTCGAGCAGGCGCACGACCGCACCGTCGTCGTCTGGCCAGCCCCGGTCGTCTTCCAGCATGGCACGGACGACGCCGTTGAGGATGTCGTGGACGAGGCTGCCGCGATCCCTCGGGGCGATGCCCAGGGCCCTGTCGGGTACGGGCTCCAGGCGGGCGAGAACGCCGCAGAAAAATTGGAAGGGGCACTGCATGAGGACCTGGAGCCCCCCCGTGACGGTCATGGACGGGGGCAGGCCGGTGCCGATCTTCTCGGACGCGCCGAGCGAGGCCGGATTTCGCGGGGAGGCCAGACCTTCGAACCCGCCGCGGAGCCAGCCGGCCCGCAACCAGGCGGACGGCGGCGACTTCCAGAGATCGACGGTGATGCCTCCCCCCGAGCCGGCCGCCTCGTCGGGGACCAGGGGACTGTCCAGGTAGGGTTCTTCGTCTCCGGCCTGTGCGGCGCGGCTTATCCGGATCGAAGACGATCCCGCGAGGAGTTGCTCCAGGTCTTCGACGGCGGCATTCCATTGACCCTCGGGCGTTGTCTCGGCCAGAGCCGACCTTTCTGCGGGGGACAGGAAGGGGTAGTCCCGCGCCGAGGCCGGAAGGGCCCCGCCGTGGCAGCCCACGATCCAAAGGACGTCGAAGGCCAGTCCCATGGCTTCCGCGGCGGGGAGGACCTGGATGCCGGCCGTCTCGGGCGTCTTCTCGATGACCTGCACCCCGTTCGCGGCGGCCGCGAGCCAGGCGGCCGCATCCGAGGCCCTGGCGCGGACGGCGCCCGCGTCGCGCCTGAGGTCCGCAAGAACGGCCTGCAGGTGATCCCACGCCAAAACGTCGGTAGCGCGCGCATCGCGACCCGAGAACCGCGGAAAGCCCATGTCGTTCCAGACCGCCGCGAGACCGTCGAGCCATTCGGCCAGGGGCCTCTCCCCGGAGTCGGTCATGGTCTCGAGGTTCCCGAAGGGCAGGCCGCGGGCGGCCAGGGCCCGGATCGTCTTCCCCGGGCCGGCGCTTCTTCCGGCTTTCCACAGGATGTCCAAGATGGCCTTTCGTTCGGCAGCGAGGTCGGGCCTGACGTAGGGAGAGGACAGGAGCGAGGCGAGGAGGGGGCCGGGGTCGGGCTCGCCGGGCACCCGGAGCGGTAACAGGGCCGTCCGGAAGAGCGGGTGGCCGGTGAGCGCGACGCCCACTGCAAGGTTGTAGCGCAGGGCGCCCTCGCGGAGGGGTTCCCCGGCCGCGAGTTCGTCCAGGCATCCGGCCAGGATGGACGCGTAGGCCTGGTCGAGCACGGCGATGCCAAGGCGCCTGCATCCGTCGTTCCAGGCATCCAGGACCTGGGCCGAAACGGCCAGGCACTCCTGCTCGGGCGTGGCGTAGACGCGCACCGGCGGGGCGCCGTCGATTGCCCGCCCGGCCTTGTACACCGAGACAGAGGTCTTCTCTTCGAGAGCCGCGAAGAGGGACGCTTCCAGGGGCGTTGGGCGGGCGATGCCGGCGAGGATGAGGCGGTCCGGGACGGACAGCCTTCCGTCCCGCACGGCGTCGATGACGCCCGCCACCACGGCGGCCCAGGGCCAGACGGCCTCGGACCGGAGCCTGTCGCGGAAGGCCGCTGCGGCGCGTGAGCGCCACTCGGCAAGGGCGCCGAAGGCCTCGTCCCTTCCCCCCTCCATTCCGTATTCCGCGAGCATGTCGAAGGCCTCCTGGAGCTGGAGGTACAGGCCGGGAGACGGCGCGAGCCCCCCGGGCGGGGAGATCGCGGTGGCGGTGTCGTGCCAGAGGCGCAGGGCGGTTGCCTTGGACAGAGGCCTCCCGGGCTCCCAGAGTTCCTGATGGAGGGTGCGGACCCACCGCCGCAGGCCGTATATGTCCGGCGAGGGCCAGCCGGAAAGCCCCTCGCGGATGTTCTCCAGGCGGTACCTGTGGAGAACCCGCCTGGCGAGGCGGCCGCGGGCCGTGAGGATTGCGGCGCCGCCCCGGGCCCCTTCGACGAGGGCTCCTTCGAAAGCTTCGGCGTTGTCGAATAGCCGTTCTTCCAACCTTCGCTCCGAGTGTCAGGCGCCTGGCGGCGCAGTGATCAGGTGATCAAGTAAATAGTCGTGAGAAGGCCTTTGAAGGCGTGCCGGGGTGAAGGTGGGGGCGGTGTGCGACCGGATCTTCTAAGGTCCACCGGCTGCCGTTTTCGAATCCGCAATCCCAATTCCCAAATCCCAAATTTCCTTCTCACTGCCTCACTGTCTCACTGTGGAAGAATTCTCTTCTCTACGTGCTGTGTGGTTCAACTCTTCCTTATTCCGCTGCCATCTCCAGTATAGCCGACATCGCGCGTGGAGGCGCGCACTGTTCCATGGGTCCCGGACTTGGGCTACCATTATGGTCTGGAGGTTCTCATGCGAAGCGGATTTGTGGCGGTGGTCGGACGGACGAACGTGGGGAAGTCCACTCTGGTCAACGGCATCGTCGGCGAGAAGGTGGCCATCGTCACGCCCAAACCCCAGACCACGCGCAACGTCATACGCGGCATCTACAACGAAGAGAGGGGACAGATCGTGTTCCTGGATACGCCGGGCCTCCACAAGCCGCGCACGCAGATGAACGAGGCCATGATCAGGCAGGCGCTGCAGAGCGTTGAAAACGTGGACGCCGTGGTCTGGATTCTGGAAGCTCGACGGCCGCTCCGCCCCGAAGAGGAGATGCTCGCGGATAGGTTGGCGCAAATCCGGTCGCCCCTGGTCATCGCGGTCAACAAGGTGGACCAGATCCGCGACAAGGCGGAACTTCTGCCGCGCATGGCGGAGCTTTCCGCGCGCTTCCCCGACGTGAACGTCTACCCCATGTCCGCCCTCGATACAAAGGACAGGGAAGGCCTGCTTGACATCCTCTTCCCCATGATGCCCGAGGGCGAGCCGCTCTTCCCGCTCGACATTTACACCGACCAGCTCGAGAGGCAACTCGTGGCCGAGGTCGTGCGCGAACACGTCTTCATGCACACATACCAGGAGGTGCCGCACTGCGTGGGCGTTCTGGTCGAGGCGTTCGAGGACCCGGAAACCGAGGGCGACAAGGTGGTCGTCTACTGCGCCATCCTGGTCGAGAGGGAGAGCCAGAAACCGATCCTCATCGGGAAGGGTGGCAAGAACCTCAAGGTCATCGGTACGGGCGCGCGCAAGGAGCTGCAGACGCTGCTGGGATGCGGCGTCGAACTGCGTCTCTTCGTGAAGGTCCGGCCGGAATGGCGGGACAACCGGGCCATCCTTCGAGAGATGGGGCTGGCCTGACCCGCCGCGCATGAACCACAGAGCCCACAGAGAGAATATGGGTTCTCACGGTGAGACCGTGAGGCGGTGAGAAGGAAATTTGGGATTTG
>CAZDOY010000074.1:0-3974 GCA_964507185.1 uncultured Thermoanaerobaculia bacterium | reverse complement strand
AATATGGGTTCTCACGGTGAGACCGTGAGGCGGTGAGAAGGAAATTTGGGATTTGAGGGACGGCAATCGGGTGGCCTTCGATGCGGCGGGAACCGGTCGACTCCGGACCAGGATCGAAGTCGGGGTCGCAATCGGGATCGAAGAAACAGCAATTGGGCTTGAAAGCCTGGATTGGGAAGCGATTTCGATAGCGATACCGATGGCATCCGTCTTATCCACCTAATCCCTTACTGGCCGGCTTACGCTCCCATCAAAGGTCTGCCCTCGCCTGTTCCCTTGATCACTCGATCACTTGGTCACCCCTCAAGGAGGTGCGCATACGGCGGGAGCGTCGTGAGGCGCGAGTCCTCGACCGGGCCGCCGACCGTGAAGTGGTAGAGGGACTGGAGGGTCGTGCCCTCGATTCCAAGCAGCCGGTGGACCTCGTCGTCGAAATAGCATCCGATGCCCGTGCCCCTGAGGCCTGCAGCCTCCGCTTCCAGGTAGAGGGTCTGACCAAGCGCACCGGCTTCCCAGAAGAGGCGCCTGTACCACCACGCCCCCAGCGAAAGCGCCTCCTCGAACTCGGCCAGCATGCCCAGCGAAAATGCGGAATCGCCGGCGATGTCCTGCAGGCACGACAGGACCTTGGCCGGCCGGCGAAGGTCGCCCGTCGCCAGGCATCGCAATGGGATGTGCGCCGGACATCGGTCGACCTTGTCCCATGCCCAGTCCCTGCCCGTAAGGGCATGCCGTATGGTGGCTTCTGCTCCGGTACGCCTGGGCAGGACGTAGAGGCCCGGCTCGAGTCCGTCGACGCGATGGACGAAGAATGCCGGGTGGATGCGGGGCGGCCACGGCACGGCGTCGAAGGGTGGTGTGTGGTCCCGGGGTATCAGCCTGTCGAGGATATGAAAGAAACGGTCGACCGGCAGGGAGGTGATCCCGTCGTAGGCCACGGCGCTTCGTCTCTGCCGGATAAGCCGCGCGGCGGTGACTCCTGAGAATGGTTGCAGAGTGGCCGGCGCCTGCGATGGCTCTCTTGACCACGCCGAAGGTGCGGCGGGTTTCCTGCAGGCTTCCTGCGCCTCATCGATCACGTCCCAGGCCACGTGGTTCGCGCTGAGCCTGTTGGCCCTTCCGGTCCATTCGGCCACCAGGGCGGCCTCGACCAGGGGCCGGAACGGCGCGTTCCGCACGGAGGGACCGACGCAGAGGAGGAGGTCCGGCGCCTCGCGTTCCGCCTCTACGAAATCTTCATCGCGGTCCAGGCCGAGCAGCGCGGAGACGGCCGCGTCAGGCCAATCGTCAAGAACGCGGGCGAACCATCCCAGCGCCCCCGCTGCGAAGCGGACGGCGGCGAGTGCATGTCCGGCGTCGTGCTGGCAGTAGCGGTAGGCGCGTTCACCGTATTTCCATGCTTCCCGCCAGTGGATCGAACTGAGACCGACGAGGACGCACCCGGGCGGGAGCACGCGTTCGAAGGCGCCGGCGGAGGGACGGGCGCGACGCTCGAGCGAGTGATCCCTGCTTGCATAGTGATAGACGCCTGCCTCGAGTCCGGATACGGCGGGGCAGACGAGGTAACCCTCGGTCGGGTGCAGGTTGCCGCTGGACGGGTTGCACCTGAGCGCCCAGGAGGATCCGCCAGCGGTCTTCCAGGCCGACAGCCCAAGGGAAAGTTCGAGAAGAAGGCCGAGATTCGCCGCGTTCACGGTCGCCGGGTGGACGGCGCCGGGAACCCAAAGAGCCTCGTAGGTTGTATCCAGGTCGTCCGCCGAGGGTGTGAAGGGATGCCGGGCGGCGCCAGCGTAGGTGCGGAAAGGGTCCGGCTGGTTCGCCCAGTCCAGATGGCCTGGTCCTTCGGCGTATCGGTCCAGGGAATGCTTGGTCCGCTCGTGGTAGGCCCTGATCCGCTCCACCGCCGTCGCCATCCGATGCCCTCCTCAGGTCATGGGGGCAGTATAGGGCCCAATCGGTGAGAATAGAACGGCGGGGGAAATTGGTTGCGATTGAAAACAGAAAATATTCACCGCAGAGACGCAGGTGGCGCAGAGAGAGGGAAGGAATCCGGCCGGGTCGAAACAGGGATCACCATCAGGAACGAAACCTTAGAAATTGAACTTGAAAAGGCGGTTGGAAATCGATTCCGATACCAATGGCGATATCACGGGAGAAGGGCGGCAACAGCCCTGCTCCCCTAATCCCTTGCTCACGGGCTCACGGCGCCCTGAGGCGCATCACCCGATGTGCAGTCCCGTGACGATCCCGTTGAGCAGGTCGGGGAAGATGCCCAGGTAGATCGTCGCGGCGCCGAGCACCGTCAAGACCGCGAGGCTCAAGGGGCGAGCGGCGGGCGCCGGCGCGGGCTCTTCGCCCTGGGTCGGGAAGTAGAGCGCCACGACCACTTTCAGGTAGTAATAGGTCGCGATGACCGCGCCCACGAGACCGAGCGCCGCGTACCAGTAGAAGTGCCCGTTGACGAGTACCTTGAAGACGTAGAACTTCCCGAGGAAGCCAACGGTGAGGGGAATGCCCGCCAGGCTGAACATGAAGACGGAGAATACGGCCGCCAGATAGGGTGAGGTGCTCCCGAGGCCTGAGAAGGACGACAGGCTCTCGTCGTGGTTCTCCGGCCGCTCGACGATCCCGGCCACCGTGAAGGCGCCGACGTTCATGAAGAGATAGGCCGCGAGGTAGAAGAGCACCGCCTCGAGCATCGGTTTCGTGAACTCGGGAACGGCCAGGGCGCCGATGGCCAGCGCGATGAAGCCCGCGTGCACGATGGAGGAATAGGCCAGCAGCCGCTTGATGTGCCTCTGGGTGATGGCGATCATGCTGCCCACGAAGATGGTGATGATGCCGATGGTCATGAAGAGCATGAACCACTTCCCGGACAGGACCGGGCTGACCGTGAAGACGGAGAGGAAGATGCGGATCGCGCCGGCGGCCGCAGCCGTCTTCCCGCCGACGGCCATGAGCGCCGTCACGGGCGTGGGTGCGCCCTGGTAGACGTCCGGAGCCCAGAAATGGAAGGGGATGAGCGAGAGCTTGAAGAAGAGGCCCACCAGGAAGAGGAAGAATCCCAGCAGGAGAATGGGCTTGCCGAGAGAAAAGACGCCGGCCGAGAAGCTCGCCGCCAGGCCCCCGAAATCGAGGGAGCCGGACGATCCGTAGAGGAGCGCCATGCCGAAGAGCAGGAAGGACGACGAAAAGGCGCCCAACAGGAAATACTTGAGTGAGGCCTCGACGGAATTCCTGTGGTCCCTGAGGAACCCGGCCAGGATATAGAAGGAGATGGACATGGTCTCGAGGCCGAGGTAGAAGGTCACCAGGCTGGTGGCCGAGCCGAGGACCATCATCCCGAATACGGCCAGGGCTATGAAGCCGTACAATTCGACCTTGTGCGCCTCCTTCTTCTCGAAGTAGTCGATGGAGAGGAAGGCCACGAAGACCGCCACGAGGACGAAGAGCCCGTCGAAGAAGAGGGCGAGCTTGTCGCACGAGAGCAGGGTCCGCGGAACGACGTTGCCTCCTTCACCCCACAGGATCAGGACCGGAATGCCGCCCAGGAGCAGGTAGGCAAGCACGCCGAGATATCCCATCGTGCGGCCGTTCTTGATGACGACGGCGAGGAAAAAGAGAAGGCAGGCCGCGAGGGCCATACCCGCCATCGGAAGCACGCCCATCCAAAGATCACCCATGAAGCTCCCCCATCAGGAGAAAAAGAACAGCAGCACGAGGACTCCCAGGATCAGGAAGAGGAGATAGTTCCTGATGTAGCCCGTCTGGAAGAACCTCAGCAACATGCCAAGAACTTCGTTCGTGTAAGCCACGACATTGACGGTTCCGTCGACGAGCCAGCGGTCCACGCCGTATGCGATGCGGGACATCATCACGAAGGGCTTGATGATGGCGGAGCTGTAGATCTCGTCGACCCAGTACTTGTTGAGCAGAATCCTGTACGGCACCTTGAAGGTCGCGGCGAGCCTGGA
>CAZDOY010000073.1:7264-11657 GCA_964507185.1 uncultured Thermoanaerobaculia bacterium | reverse complement strand
TGCGGGAACCGTAAAAGGCGTTGATTTGAACAGTGAGGCGATGAAAAAGAAATTTGGGAATTGGGATTTTGGATTTGAAGACGGTCAAGAAATGAGGAATGGGGGCGTTGCCCAAGGGCTAAGGGCTAAAGCCGAAAGGCTAAAGGGGTAACGGCGGGGGAAGGGCCTTCGAAGGCCCTCTCCATCCTACTCACCTACTTACATACCCACGGCACCCTTAGGTGTAATCACTCGACTACTGGATCACCTGATCACCGCACCGCCAGGCGCATACACCGCTGGGTGGCCGGAGGGCAGGTTTTTCCACATCCTGTCGGTCAATATAAGTACCAGGGCGGCTACCGCCACGGTCGCGAGGAAGATCGGGAGGTCGATTCTGGGCATGAATGCGAAGCCGGTATTGGCCGCCGCGTGGGTTATGCCCGCAACGAGGATGCTACCTCGGGAACGGTTGTAAAACCACACAATGATCACCGAAAAGAGGATGTGGACGGCCAGATACTCGGCCCAGAAACGTCCGGAGGTGACGGCCCTTCCCTCTGCCTGCCACAAGAAGAAGTGCCACGGCACCCAGAAGAAAGCGATGACCACGGCTGCCATCAGCGGGCTGGTGAAGGTCTGAAACCTGGGCAGCGCGAATCCGCGCCAGCCCGCCTCTTCCCCGGTGGCGTTGAAAAAGAACATCTGATAAAGGAACTTGACGGCGATCAGGCCCACGAGGGTCAGTCCCGCAGCGGGGAGGTGGAAGTCACCCGAGGCGGGCCTGCCCGAGAGCCTGCTGATCGCGATCGAAAGAGCGATAAGGCCGGGCATCGCCGCCATGGCCAGCAGGGCCCATCCCCAGTTGCCGCGAAGGCGAACCAGCGAAGACAGGTAGCGCCTTACGGCCGGAACGCGCGAATACGCCATGCTTATGACGAAGGCGACGGGCAGTACCGCGATGACGGTGAAACCGAGGATAACCGGCGAGACCGGGGTGTGGTTGATGAGTGCGTTGTTGGCGACCATGACGAGCGTGGACAGGACCCACGCTGCGAAGAAGGCGATCCAAAACGTCCTGCGCTTCCCTTGCCTGGGTTCCGTGTTGATAATCGCCGAGACGATGATCCCCGCCAGTCCAGGTCCGCACGTGGCGACCATGACCAGAGGCGCCAGCAGGAACTGTTGCCGTCTCATGACCGCGCCGTACGAGAACCCCAGCCCCCACGTGATCACAAAAGTGCAGACGTAGAAGGCCGTAAGTTGGTGGCCCCTGATCCACTCCCTGATCCCGTCCAAACTCCCCCCGGTCTTCCTTATTGGCACTGGCACAGTCTGAAGGTACGAGAACTTTGTTGAGAATTTAGCGCCCCAGATTGCACGAATCAAGGCGGCCGGACAAAGCAGGAAAGCTCAGGGGTTTCACACTGAAACAGTAAACATCTCCGCCCCAAGGGGCGGGGCATCCTGCAAAGCTTTTCGTGAGAATAGAAATCTGGGATTTGGGATTTGAAGACGGTCAAGAAATGAGGAATGGGGGTGTTACCCAAGGGCTGAGGGTTAGAGCCGAAAGGCTAAAGGGGTAACGGCGGGGGAAGGGCCTTCGAAGGCATGCAAACGCCGGACTCAGCTAATCCCTTACTAACCTACTCATTGCGCGGGAAACCCCCCCGCGCACCCATTACTTGATCGCTAGATTACTTGATAAACGCGCCGCCGGGCGCGGATCGAATAGGCCAGCGGGACCTTGCCTTCGAGGCCTTCGATGACCCACCACCCGTCCTCCGCCTGGGTCATGGCCGGGAGCCCCTTGTAGAACAGCTTGTCGTGCTCGTTCAGGAGTTCGATGTCCAGCCCGTTTTGGACGAGGGCGTTCACCACGTCGGAGATGGGCCACGTCCATTCGAAGGTCGGGCTGGCGGGGATGTATGCGCTGTCCGAGTAGTCCGGGTGGTCGTCGTCGAAGCGGTCGGGCTCGTCGCGGTGAAAATAGCCGTGCCGGACGACGAGGGCATCCTTGCGCGTGTCGTCGAAGATTCCGAGGACCGGGTGCAGTTCGAGCAGGTAAAAGACGCCCCCTGGAGCCAACAGGTGCGACACGCTCTTCGCCCACCTGCCGATATCGCCGATCCAGGGCAGCACGCCCTTCGAGGTGTAGACGACGTCGTATTTCCGCTGGATGGCGGCCGGCAGATCGAGGACATTGGCCTCGATGAACTCGGCCTCCACGTTCAGTCTGCCGGCCAGCTCGCGGGCGATTTCGATCGATCGGTGCGAGAAATCGACACCGGTCACGCGGGCGCCGTCGAGGGCGAGGGACAGCGTGTCCGTTCCGATGTGGCATTGCAGGTGGATGAGGTCCTTCCCCTCGACCGGGTAGAATTCCCGCTTCTGGAAGTCGTCGATCAGCGAAATCCCCTTGAGAAGGGATTCGATATCGTAACTGCTCCGGTGGACCGGGGCCACCTCGTCCCAGAAGGCCCGGTTTCCTTTTTCCGATTCGGAAAGATCACTGGACATGACAGCCGCCTCCCAAAGCGTCTGGACTTTCCCGGATGAACCGGTCACATGCGAGCGCGCCATTTATAACACGCGGCCGGAAAGGCGGCAACGGCCGCAGGGAGGCGGCCGCTACGAAAGATGCCACGCGGCAGAAGGCGAGCCTTCGAAGGCCTTCCTTCGCCGTCCCAGATCTTTTCTTTAGCCTTTAGGCCTTCGCCCTCAGCCCTTGGCCGCTTCGAAGGGCTGCACGCACCCTGTTCGCTCGGTCATTTGGTCACTGAGCCTCCAGTCGCACCTCATTGCATGAACAGAGTATAGGTGAGCACTGCGAAGACGAAGGCGGTGAAGAGGGTGTACTTGAGGTTCTTTTCCACGAAGGCGAAGAAGAACACGGACACGAGCACGCGGATGTAGGGCGTGAGCAGCAGGGCGGCGATGCCCAGGCTGAGGAAGAGCCGCGGGCGGAACTGCCCCGTAAAGGCCAGGTGCAGGTCGGTCACCACGAACTGGAAGAGGTTCAGGTCCTTGATCTGGTAGTGGAAGGTCAGGCTCCCCGTGACCCACCAGTGCCAGGCCAGGCCGACCATGAGCAGGCTCGCGCTGGTGATGACGCCCACCTGCAGGATGAGGCCCACCAGCGATTCCATCCGGTGTTCGAGCACGGTCGCGTTCTTTCTCATAGCGCCCCCAGTAGGCCCCGGACCAACATCTCGGCCCCGAGCACTAGAAGGACCACCATGAAGAAGCGGCGGACCATGAGGTTGCTGATGCGCACGAGCAGTTTCGTACCGAGCAGGGCCCCCAGCATCACGCCGAGGATGACCGGCGCGGCCAGCCCGGGGTCGATGAGGCCCGCGGCCAGGTAGACGCTGGTGCCGGCGAGCGCCGTGACGCCGATAATGAGGTTGCTGGTGGTGGTGGACACCTTGGGCGGGAGGCCCATGATCATGTCCTGGATGAGGACCTTGACCGCCCCCGCGCCCACGCCGAGCAGGCCCGCGATGAAGCCGGCGCCGAACATCATGGGGCCGCCGGCCCACGCCCGGGTGCCGTGGTACGCCACTTCCTGACGCTGGGCCTTGTCGTAATAGGCGCCCTCCATCTCCAGCCACCGAGTGAAGCGATCCGGGTTTTTCGCCGGCTTCCAGTCCATGTGCCGCTGGGTGTACATCACGCCCCAGATGCCCATGAGCACGAAGCCGAAGATGATGAACAGCGGCCGCTCGCTGGAGACGACGGTGATCGCCGCGCCGGCCAGCGAGCCGATGATGGTGAACATCTCGAGGTACATGCCCACCTTGAGGTTGGTGATGCGGTCGCGCACGTACGCCGAGGCCGAGCCGCTCGAGGTTGCGACGACCGACACGATGCTGATGGCGATGGCGTGCTTGATGTCCATGCCCATGAGCGTCAGAGCGGGGATCAGGATGATGCCACCGCCCATGCCGGCCATGGCGCCCACGAAGCCGGCGGACAGGGAGACGAGAAAGAGCCAAGGGAATGAGATCATAAGTCCTTTCAATACCCGACTTAAGGGGTGCGCTCGCGGTGAGCCACCGGCACAGGATGATATCACGCTCCCGCGATTTTTGCCTCCCGGACCGTGCCGGCCGGAAACGCCCCTCAGGGCTTGTTCATAACGGAGTCGAGGATCATGAGGAAGACGGCCTGCTGGGCGGGTTCGTCCTTGTTGATGACCGCGAGGCAGTCCCCCGATGGGAAGAGCCTGTGGAGGTGGTCGGCGTCCCGGGCGCTGGTGACCACGACCCGCTTCCTGTCCACGCCCCTGGAGACGGCGTACTCGAGCAGCTTTCTGCCGTCCATGACGGGCATCTCGAGATCGAGCATGAGCAGGCGGATGTCCGGAGAGAGGTGCCCGAGCGCATCGAGGGGGTCGACGTAGGTCTCGACC
>CAZDOY010000073.1:0-7164 GCA_964507185.1 uncultured Thermoanaerobaculia bacterium | reverse complement strand
GATGTCCGGAGAGAGGTGCCCGAGCGCATCGAGGGGGTCGACGTAGGTCTCGACCTCCGTCTGGCCGGGATAGCGGCGTTCCAGGAAGGCCTCCCAGTGCGAGCAGAAGACGGGCTCGTCGTCCACGATCACGATTCTCTTCAAGAGCCAGCTCCATGAAAGGGACCGCGCGTGTTTTCGGGCGGGTCCGATTCTGAAGGAGATTACCACCTTCCACCGGCCGCGGCGACGTCCGGACCGTCTTCCTGGTCCGTGCGGCGCATCCGACGTTCATCGTGGCGATCCGCCCGCTTCTGCACTATAGTGAACGCGTGGGACGGGTCGCCTTGCTCGGAGTAACACCGGACCTGCGGGGTTCTTCCCTGGGACAGGCGATCGGAAAGGGAAATTCAGGTCGCGAAAGGATGTCGTCAAGCAGATGCGAGTCAAGAGAGCGGAAAAATACGGCTTTTGTTCCGGAGTCAGGGTCGCCGACATCAAGGTGAAACGATTTGCCGCCAAGCGTGGAGAGGGCGCGATCCTTGGGCAGGTCGTGCACAACGAGCGCGTGGTTGAGGAGATGGAGAACCTCGGCGTGCGGACCGTCCGCGACTTGGCGGAAGTCGAGGAACCCGTCGTCATCTTCTCCGCCCACGGTGTGCCGCCCTCGTTCCACAAGAGAGCCAGAACGCTGGGGCTGGATATCCTGGACACCACGTGCAAGTTCGTCTACGACATACACAAGGAAGCGAAGCGTGCGCTTGAAGAAGGCGCACACCTGGTCTTCATCGGTGATCCCGGCCACCGCGAAGTGGTCGGGTACACGAACGACCTCGATCCGAGCACCTACCACATCCTGCAGAACGTCGAACAGGCCAGGGACGTGGACTGGTCGTCCTACGCGTCCATCCGGATTCTATACCAGACCACGCTGAACGCCGATCAGTTCGATGACGTCGTGAGAATCATCGAGAAGGCCAACCCGAAAACGAGGCGGGCGGACACCATCTGCTACGCCACCAAGCAGAACCAGGTGGCCGCCCGGGAGCTGGCTCAGGACACCGAGGTCGACGTCGTCATCGTCATAGGCGGCAAGCAGTCGGCCAACACCCGCCACCTGCACGAGATATGCGGCAACTACAAACCCAGCTACCTGGTCCAGGGGGCGGACGACATCGATCCCGCATGGCTGGAGGGCGCTCGCTGTGTGGGCCTGACGGCGGGAGCGTCGACGCCGGACTACGTCGTCCAGGAAGTGGAAGACAGGATCTCGTCGCTCTGACGACGTCCTCCGCGAACACCGACAGCCCGGCGGGACCGGGAGCTGCAGGAGCGATGATCTCCCGTAATCGGAGATGCGTGATTCTCTTGTCTTATTCATGCGCACGAGGTACCCTTGAGTGGCAGACTACTGAGGGGAGATACCATGAGAAAGCCGAGGCTGGGTGAACTTCTGCTCGAAGCCAATCTCATTGACGAGGTGCAGCTCAAAATCGCGCTCGAAGAGCAGAAACTCCGCGGGACGCGCTTCGGCTCGACCCTTATCGCCCTGCACTTCATCGACGAGAACGTTCTGGCCGCCTTCCTTTCCAGACAGCTCAACATGCCGTGCGTGTCCTTCAACAACGTGGATGTCCCTCCCGCCGCGCTGACCAAGGTGCCGCGCGGCCTGGCGCTGATGTATCACGCCGTCCCCATCAAGGCGCAGGACAGGCGGCTGTACGTGGCGATGGCCGATCCCATGGACCTCGAGACGATCGAGGCGCTGGAGGCCCACACGAAGATGGTGGTGGTCCCCATGGTAGCCCCCCAGTCGAGCATCGAGGACGCCCTCCACCGCTATTACCCCGAGGAAAAACCCGGGCCGGAAGGGAGCCTCGGTGGCGAATTGGGGCTGTTTCCGGAACTTGTGAAAGAGATCGAGGAGATGGAGGTCTTCGGGCGGCAGTTCCGGCAGATTCACGACCACCTCGACCGCATCGAAGCCACGCTCGTCGAACTGCGAGCCCTCATCAGCGAGCGCAAAGTCCGCTAGCGGGCAGAACCCCTTCCGAGGCCGGCCGGCCGGCCGGTGTTGGCGAATAATAAGTTAACGCGCCCCTGCTTTCCTTGGACACGAAGGACGGCATATTCTGATGTCCATGTTTGATTCAGGGGACACGACACACAATCCTCGATTCGAAAAATCGTCCGATGAGATGGTCGGGTCCCGGCACCGACTTCTGTGTTCTCGCGCCTGGACGATGCGCCCCGGCATCGACGGCGCCGCGACGTCGTGCATTCGGAGCAGTGGTGCCCGCAACGCGACCTGCGAGAGTTTATCAGCAGCCTGCTAGGTATAGTGTCCCCGGGATTCACGGAATTCGTGTCAGTGCAGCAAAAAGTCTGCGATGTCATCGGCAATGAGTTCCGCTTGGAGCGGGTTCTTGGGGTTTACCCAGAGCCGACACTTTCCATCCGGAGAGATCACCTTGTCCAGGAACCTCCGGAGGTGGCCCTCCGAAACAAAAGTGGACCAATATCCCGGTGTGACCGTGTACCGTGTTCCATCCAATTCGAACTCGCAAAGAAGTAGAAAGGTCCAGGCCTCTCTTGCTCCACCCCTCTGGCCCGGTGCCCCGAGGACTCTTTTCCATTCCCTGTCCGTGCATCGGGCCAAAACATGTTTCCGGTTTCTCCTGACCATTTGCCCCCGAAACAGAATGCTGACCAGCGCCAGCACCAGTCCAACGATAGAGATTGTAAACAGTGGTGTTGCTTTCAGGCCGGCAAAGATTCCACCAACGAAAAATAGGGCTCCGAGAACCGCTCCCCAATTCGTATCTACCATAGAAGCAGAATCACGAAAGGGGATGGGCTTAATACGCCAGTTGCTATTGTCAGCTGTATTATCGGCAGGCTTCGTCATGAATCACCTCCCTTTGAGCACCTTCCTGGAACAGCGTACGGTGTCCGCATAACGTCCCGCAATCTCCATCCTCCCCATGTGCGCGTGGCCTTTACCGACCCGAGCAGGAAAGGGGCGGCCCCTTCCGATTTCCGCCACCCATCTGCCTCGTCTACAACTCTGGTTGGAGGTCAGGCGGTTCCGCCGGCACTATATTGGTCCTCTTGGGGGGGTGGCGGACCGGAGCGTACCGGTTTCGCCCTGCGCTCCCGCGACTCCCCCCATATGCCCGGAAAGGAGGACCCGTGACGGCGCTTGGCATGATGGGCCCGTTCGATCTGGCCCCGGAGAGCATTGACGCGAACATCCCGGTCACGTCCCCCGGGAACTACGCGCTCGGAACGGTTGATGGCGGCACGTTCTACGTGTCCTACATCGGCCGCTCCGACAGGGACCTCAACGGCCGGCTGAAGGCCTGGCTCGAAAAGCGGTACACGAGCTTCAAGTTCAGTTACGCTTCCTCCTCGAGGGAGGCCTTCGAGAAGGAGTGTGTGAACTTCCACGAATTCGGCGGTGTCCAGATCCTCGAAAACAACGCACATCCCGACCGGCCCGCCGATTCCAGCTGGCGGTGTCCCATCTGCGGCATTCCCGAATAGACGACAATCGGAGACGCGTAGCTACACCGCCGTTCACCCGCGCGGCCCGTGTTATGATGACAACACTACATGGGGAAGACCGCGTTAACCGTTTTGTGCGGACCACGCTCGCCGGCATTGCTTTGCTCACGGCCGTCGGGCTCTTTGCTCAGGCTGCGGATCGAACGGGGCGTGTGCGCACACAGGGGCACTGAAGGCGAAGAGGAGGAGGGGATATGACCGAACGTACATCCCCCGACCGCCAGGCCATTCATCGGGCCGTCGAACGGATCAACGGCCTCTGGCTGGCCGGGCGCTACGACGATATAGGCGAACTCGTGACCGATGACGCCGTCATCGCCCCGCCCGGCTCCCACCAGCGCGTGACGGGTCGCAAGGCCTACGTCCAATCCTACCGCGATTACGACCGGGCCTGCACGACGCGGGACTTCGTCCCGTCCGACCCGCAGGTGGACGTGGTAGGCGACGTGGCCGTGGCCGTCTGTCCCTTTGTCATCGAGTACGAAATGGAAGGCGAAGTTCACCGCGAAAAGGGGCACGACTTCCTCGTCTTCACCCGCGCCGAAGGCAAGTGGCGCGTCGCCTGGCGCACCATGCAGACCGGCAAAGCTGAGTGAAGGTTTGCCTCAGTCGCCCTTGATCGACGCCTGGATGCGGTCCGCGAGCTGTGCAGCGTCCGGGTCTCCGGCGGGATAGGTCGCCTCGAAGAGCCACGCGTGGACGCCGTCGGCCGCAAGAACCCTCCGTTCAACCATCTTGCCGCTGCCAGCGTCGTAGGTCCTGGACCGGACGACCGCCCGGCGCCCCACGAGGATGCCGATACTGCGCGCGACTTTCGATGGGCCGGAGCCGGTGGACGGGAAGTGAACGGCATCGTCGAAGGCCTTCTTCATGGATGAAGACTGGTCTTCGCTGCAGATGCCCGTGCCGATCACGAAGCTCGACGCGCCGCACTGGCAGTAGAAATACCTGGCGTCGTTCGGGCGGCACGGCAACTGGGAATCCATGGCTACGGCATCCTTGTCCATCGGCTTCCATCCATTTGGAGACGATGCCGACAGGCGCCCGGGTACCAGGGAATAGGTTCGCCAGGACTGGGTGAGGCTCTGTTCGGGAGACTTCAGAACCTGGATGGGGCTACCCGCAATCTTTATGGAGTCTGCAATCCTGAGGGCCGCATCACGGGCGGCGCCGTCGCCGTCCGCCCACCGGACGATCACGAGCCAGTACTCGGGCCCGGAATAGAAGACGTAGCGCATGGAATCGTAAGCGCGTCCCTTGAATTCGGAATGCAGCCTGGCGGAGACACCGTGGATGTTCCCCGCGACGCACGGATTCACCTTCGGTTTCCTGTCGAACTCCTCCCCCCGGCTCGCGGGCAATGCAGGTATGAATGAACCGTCCGATGCGGAATCCTTGCGTACTATGCGCGCGACACCGACGTCGAGGCCGGGGCTTCTCAGGCTGTAGAAATCCTTTGCGACGGTCGCTTTGCGGACCGCCTCGGGTACGCTTCGATCATCGATTGGGACGGGCTCGAGGGGGGCGGGCGTTTTCAGCGAGACCCTCGCCCTCTTGAGGTTTCGGATCTTCCAGACCCCGTTGTCCGCCTGATTCTGGACGCCCGCGCAGTGCCTCAGCAGAAAGACGGAGGCCATGATGCCGAAGAAAATGACCAGCCAAAGAACGAGCGCTTTCACCTTCGCCGTGATGAACTGCCTCAGCTCCGATTCCTGTGCGGGGAGAGCCGCGCCACACGGGCATACGGTGGCATCCTCCGAATGGACCATCCCGCATGATGGACATCGCTTTTCCATGAGTTTACCGCTCCCAAGGTCGTGGTTCCCGGCTGACACATTCATCATAGAGAGCTCTGGCGGACAAGTCAACGGTTAATCTAGAACCATGCTGGAATGTCTGGAGATCCAACATCCTGACCTCAATTTCAAGGTACTTCTCCGCAGGCATCTACAACTCTGGTTGGAGAGCAGACGGTAGGCATCTACAACTCTGGTTGGAGGCGAAGCGGCGGCCAGGGCATTATGTTAAACGTCACCAGGGGAACGAGGGACCCCGAGAGGAAAGCAAGGACGCCGTCAGGGCGGACGACCCGACAGGAATGTCCGGGACAAGGTCAAGGGGCCGCCATGAGCATCGCCAGAGCCGAGGACGACGAGGGCATCAAGGACTGGATTCGACTCGCCCGCGCCGACATAAAGCACCTGTGCCGTGCTAAGCACCTCAGCCGCGACTACGTCAACCTTGTCATGCGGCAGGTCATCCGCGACCGCGCCGAAGCCGCCTTCGAAGCCGCCGTCCGAGACCGGACGGACCTCACACCCGGCCAGACCGAGGACATCAAGCAACACTGCCTTGATTTTTATACCGCGCTGCTCAGGGAAGTGGCGGAGGAGTAGCCAGGGTGAACCCTGAAGAGAGAATATTTGGGATTTTGGATTCGGGAATTGGGATTTGAAAACGGCTCGGGACGAGCCGTTGTAGCGGCCGGCGGGAGCCGGCCGAATCGGCCGATTGCCATCGGCCGCTACGGACGAGGCATACGGGAGGCCTTCGAAGGCAGGCGAACACCGGACTCACCAATTCCCCTGCTCACTTACTCGCGTCTCCGCCAGGTGCGCGGGATTTCTGCGTCTCGTGCGTTATACTTGATGTAGGCAGTTGACAGGATGTAAACATGACCGCGGCCGTTTTGCCCGAAGGACGACCCGCACAACAGGAGGGGAATGACATGTGCAGGATGGTGAAGGCCTTTTTCCTTACAGCTGTCATGGCGGCATCGATCGCGGTGTTCGCGCAGGGATGCGGCGAAACGTGGCAGTGGATCAACCCCCTGCCGCACGGCGACAACCTCTACGGGGCCGCCTGGGGCGGCGGCCTCTTCGTGGCCGTCGGCGATCTGGGCCGGATCCAGACGAGCCTGGACGGCCATACCTGGAACTACCCCCCGGCCGTCACCAGCGAGGCCCTGGGCGGCGTATGCGAAGGAAACGGACGCTGGGTGGCGATGGGCGCGGGCGGCGTCATCCTCGCGAGCGAGGACGGCACGAACTGGACGGCCGTTCCTTCGGGGACGACAAACACCCTTTCGGCCTGTGTGTTCACCGGGTCACGCTTCGTGGCCGTCGGTGACGGCGGCACCATCCTCACGAGTCCGGACGGTCTAGCCTGGACGGCCCGGTCGTCGGGAACGAACGAATGGCTGACAAGTCTCGCCATGGGCGGGGGCATACTCGTTGCGGCGGACAGTGGCGGCGGGGTCCTCATGAGCCTCGACGGCGAGCACTGGACCCGTCAGGCGATCTCGGCGGGCGTTTACCTGAAGTCCTGTGTATACGCCGGCTCCTGCTTCTTCGCTGTGTCGAACGGCGGCCATGCCTTCAAAAGCGCTGACGGGGTTACGTGGGACGATCTGGGAGTGGAGTCCTCCCTGATGGATGTCTCCAGACTCTACTGGGATGGCTCCAGGATTTTAGGCCTGAGCTTGGGCGAAGTAGTCACGAGCACAGATGGAGAGAACTGGGCCTCCGAAGCAACGGGCACGTACGCCCGTCTCAACGCCATCGCATGGGACGGTGCCACGTACGTGGCCGCGGGTAACGGGGGAACGATCCTCGCGAG
>CAZDOY010000072.1:0-11765 GCA_964507185.1 uncultured Thermoanaerobaculia bacterium | reverse complement strand
AAATCCCAAATCCCAATTCCCAAATCCCCTAGAAGCTCCACATGACGGAGAACCTGAAGGCGGCCGGGTAGGCCGGCGTGTAGAAGTCCTGGTAGCCGTTGGTGATGCCGCGGCTGACGTAGGCGTGGTCAAGGAGGTTGGACGCCGAGGCCTCCAGGGTGAGAGCGCGATAAGCGTAGCGCGCCGAGAGGTCCACCGTCGCGTAGCCCGGGATGCCGGGCTGACCGTTGGCGAGGTCGTTGTCGAGGAGCTGGGGACCCACCCAGTTACCCGCCAGGCGGACGGTCCATGAGGGATTGGACCAGAAGATCCCGGCGGTGCCCTGGTACCGCGGCACCATGGGCACGCGGCTGCCCGCGTACGGTCCCGCCGTCACCTTGGAGTCCTGGTAGGAGCCCCCCGCGAAAAACGCGAAGCCGAGCGGAAGGCGCACGTGCGCGTCGGCCTCCACGCCACGCCGGTAGGAGCGGCCCACGTTTCGGTTCTGGCCGATGAAGTAGGCGGGATGGGTCAGGACGAACACGACCTCGTCCCGCATGGCCATGTCGAAGACGGTGACCTTGAACCGGTTTCCGTCCATGAGGTAGCGCCACCCGGCCTCCCAGTCCCCGGCCCGCGTCGGCTCAAGGTCCGGGTTCGAGTAGAAGCCGGGATAGGCGAACAGGTCGACGACCGACGGGATGCGATACCCCTGGGAATAGGTCACGAAGGCCGACGACCACTGGCCGAAGTGGTAGAGCGCACCGGCCCGCCAGGTCGACTGCCGGAAAACGCGCCGCGTATCGTTGGCGGGGTCGAAGCGGTCGCTGTAGTCGTAGGCCGCCCAGTCCGTGCGCGCCCCTGCGATGAGGTGGAAGGGCCCCATGCCGAGGTCGCCCTGGACGTAGGCCCCCGATAGCCTTTCCCTGACGCCCGATCGCGACGCGGGGACCTTCCGGCCGCCGGTGACGTCCGCGTAGAAGCCGTTTCCGTCGAACCGGCCGTTCGAGCCCTCCGCGCCGGCGGAGAATTCCAGGATCGAGCCCCCCAGTTTCCAGACGTTCCGCGCCTCCGCCGTGAGCCCCGAGAGCGCTTCCGATCCCCGCGTAAAGAAGCCCGAACCGAACCGGCCCGTCGTCAACGTGTCCCTGTCTTCCCGGCGCGAGTAGGCCTGGGCGGAGAAGGCCCAGCCGCCGCTGACGGAGACGTTGTACCTGACGCTCGCGAGCGTGCGCCGCGCGCGGCTGCCGTCGAAGAGGTTGTAGGGTGACTGGCGCGGGTTTGCCGCCAGTTCCCCGGCGGTGAGCGAGCCGGGCTGGCTGACCGTGTCGCCGGAGTACTGGAAGAGCAAGGCCAACGACTGGCTCTCCGGCAGAGTGAGGTTGAGCCGGAAGAGGCCGTCGTCGAGCCTGTAGCCGTCGTTCTGCCTCCACCCCCGCGCGTGGCGCTTCATGGCCGTTCCGTAAAACTCGACGGGCCCGGACGCGCCGCTCGTGTGAATCCGCGTCTCGCGTTCGCCGAAGGAGCCGACCGTGCCCTTAAGGTCCAGGCGCGGGAAGCCCGGGTTCCTGCGCGTGATGATGTTCACCACGCCGGCCAGCGCCCCCCCGCCGTAGAGCGGCCCCGAGGCGCCCCTGTAGATTTCGATCCTCTCCACGTCCTCGATCGGTATGAGGTCCCACTGCACCGTATTGTCCTGCACGTCGTTGAGCCGGACGCCGTCAAGGAAGACGGCCAGGCTCGTCCCCTGCGGAAAGCCCCTGAGATCGACCGAGCTTTCGGCCGGGTTGCCGGTTTCGTTGTGGAGGTAGATGCCCGGCAGCTCGGAGAGCACCTGCTGGACGGTCGTCGCCCCCGACGCCTGGATGTCCTCCCGCGTGATGACGGCGATGCTGGCCGCCGTGTCCAGGATTTCCCGCTCCTTGATGGGCACCCTGTCTCCGTAAACGGTGATGCTGGTCCCGTAGTCCTCCAGCAGCCTCTGCGCGTCCTGGGCCTTTACGTTCAGGGCTGTCAGCGCCACGGCCGCCACGGCGACCGCGGCAAGGCCCCTTGCGATGGTCTTCATCTTCACGTGTCTTCTCCTACAGAGGTTTGGGCCGGTATGTTCAGAAACGGGGCGATGTCGGGGAACCAGCACGCGACGCCCGACAGGTCGCGGGAAACGAACGGGACACCGAAGGCCGCCTCGAGCATGGCGCCCTGCCGGGCGGGGTCCTTGGGAAAGGTCTTGAGGATGCCTTCCCCGTTGAGGATCAGCAAACGATGCCCGAAGAGCCGGGAGAGGTTGATGTCGTGGGTGGCGATGAGCATGGAGCGGCTGCTCCCGGTCAAACGGGACAGCGTGCGGTAGAGGGCCATCTGGTGGGCCAGGTCGAGGTGACTGGCCGGCTCGTCCAGCACGATGTTCGGGGACTCCTGGACAAGGGCGCGGGCTATGGCGACCCTCTGGGCCTCGCCGCCCGACAGCGTGCCCGCCTTGCGCATCCATATGGCCTCGAGGTGCAGGAGCGTCCTTACTTCGTCCAGGCGGTCGTGGAGGGACCGGGGCGCGGGGGGCGATTCCCGGTGGGGATAGTCGCCCATGGCGACGATCTCCCGGACCGGCCAGTCTTCGGGCAGGCGCGGGTTCTGCGGCACGTAGGCCAGGCGCTTGGCCCTGTCGAGCCGGCTCCAGTCCGCGATCGAACGCCCGTCCAGGACAACTTGTCCCAGGGACGGGTCGAGCAGCCCGGCCGCCAGTTTGAGGAGCGTGCTCTTTCCCGATCCGTTGGGGCCGGCCAGGGCCGCGACCTCGCCCGCTTTCAGCTCGAGCTCGCACCCCTTGAGAAGGGCACTTCCGCCCGCATAGTCGAAGCGGAGCGATTCCAAGCGGATCATGCCCACCCCCTCCTGGCCGTCCGCACCAGCAGGAACAGGAACACGGGCGCACCCACGAGGCTCGTGTAGACCCCGACGGGGAGAAACCACGTCCCGGAAAGCATCTTGCCGGCCGTGTGGGCCACGAGCAGAAAGGCCGCTCCGACGAGAAAGGACATGGGCACGAGCACCCTGTGCCGGTGCCCCGCCGCGAGCCTGGCGAGGTGCGGAACGACGAGGCCCACGAAACCTATCATCCCGCACAGGGCCACGGCCATGCAGGCGATTAGGGTGGCAAGCACCAGGGCCTCCCGCCGCACGCGCTTGACCGAAAGGCCCATGGTCGAGGCCTCGTCGTCGGAGAGAAGCAACAGGTCCAGGCCCCTGCCGCGCGACCAGAACCGCATGAGCGCGTAGATGGTCGGCACGGCCAGGAGAAGCGGCGCCCACAGCCCGGGCGTGGGGATGAAGCCGACCAGGTAGGCGGTGACGTAGGCCAGTTGGGTGGGAGAAAACCACACCGTCAGAATCCGGGCGGCCGCCGCGAAGGCCGTGTTGGCCACCACCCCGCCCAGCAGGAGCGTCTCGGGTTTTCCGCCCGCGAAACGCAGGAGGGCGATCAGGGTGAGGAATCCGCCGACGAAGGCGGCGGCGCCCTGGAGCGGAAGCCCGAGCGCGCTGGCCGCGGAGCCGAGGAAGAGGATGACGAGGACCGCCCCGAAGGTGGCTCCGCCCGCCACGCCGAGTACGTAGGGATCGGCGAGGCTGTTTCGCAGAACCAGCTGGAACATGAGGCCCGAAAGGCCGAGCCCCCCGCCCACGAGCGCGGCCGTCAGCGTTTCGGGCACGCGGATGGACCAGACGATCTTCGTCAGCAGGGTCGTTCCGCCCGGTCCCGCCGGCAGGCCGAGCAGGAGGGCGCCCGCCAGTCCCGCCAGAACGAAGCATGCGGCCGTCAAAACGGCCCTCCTCTCCCGCCGGTTCACGGCCGTCCCTCCTCCCGCCTCGCCCTGCAGAGGCGCTCGATGCCGTCCACCGTCCTCGGACCGGGCCGGACGAGCAGGTCGGCGGGCACCATGACCCGGACGGCGGGCCGGGACAGGAGCCCGTTCACCCTTTTCATGAAGCCCTCCACCGCTGGAGAGGGTATCTCGCCCTCCGGGAAGACGACAACATCGGGACGAGACGCTACCACGCTCTCGAGGGAGAGCACCGGGTAGGCTTCGCCCACTTCATCGAGCGCGTTCCTGAAGCCGCACGTCCGCAACACGTCGTTGAGGAAGCTGCCTCGCCCGACGGCCACGAGCGGATCGAGGCCGACCACGACCACGGCCGGGGAGCGGCCCGCGGGCAGGTTCCCCGCGGCCTTCCGCACGCGGGCCTGGAGCCCCTCCACGACGGCGTCGGCCCTGCTGCCGTGGCCGGTCCGCCGCCCCACGTCCTCCATGCAGGCCCAGAGGTCTTTCAGGTTGCGCATGGGATAGACGTAGACGGGCACGCCGAGCCTTCGAATCGCCCGCAGCGCCTCCGGACTCTGCATACCCCGAATGGTGAAGCACGCCTTGGGAGCAAGGGCGATGATGGCCTCCACGTCGACCTTCTCCCAGGACGCCACCTTCGGCAGGCCCGCGGCCTCCGGCGGGTAATCTGCCGGTGCGCACGTTCCCGCCACCTGCGGCCCAACGCCGACGGCGTAGAGGATTTCGGTGACGCTCGGCGACAGGCTCACCCACAGCCTGCGATGCGGCTCCGTCTGGGGGCCGCGACAGGAAATCAGGAGCAGGAGCGCGGCCGTGAAGAGCGAAACGGCCGGAAGCAGGCGGGAAAGGGCGCGGCGGTCCAAGGCATGCGTTCGGAATTTACGTGGAATCGGGTAAACAAAAACGCGCCGCATACGACCCTCCGAAGACCGGGGGGCTCTGGGCGCGCGGTTCGGTTCCCTCCCACGAGGGCGGCCGGACGAGCATCCTCAGGCAGGTCTCCTGGCTTACGGGTCATTCTACCGGCGGCGCCTTCCCACCCCTTGCAGGAGCAGTGGCCAGTTGCCGCTTTCGTCACCGATTACAGTGGCGGGGCCGCGGCCGATTTTCACGGCCTTCCCTTTTCACCCCGGTTGGGGCACCCTGGATAAGATGTCAAGAATCCGCTATTCGGACTCCTCCTCGTACTCGTTCTTGAGACCGAGGCGCATGCAGGCCGCGGAGTGCATCTGAAGGGCCGCTTTCTTGGCTTCCTGGAGAGAAGCCAGGCGTTCCTTCACCTTCGCAAGTTCTTCCTCGATCTGAGTGTCGATCTCTTTGATCTCTTCGTCCGTCTGCTTGTGAGCGTCTTCGTAAAACTTGCGCTGTTTGTCCGTCAGAGTCACGGCCACCTCCATCCGAATGCTATTTGATTTTGAAGACCACGGGATACGTCAGGGTGGTCTTCACGGGAACACCATCCTTGATTGCGGGCGTGTATTTGCCCTGTAGCGCCGCTTTGAGACAGGCTTCGTTCAAGCCGTAGTCCGGGGAAAGCCCCTTGACGATTTTGGCGGTCGTCACCTTGCCGGTCTCGTCGATGTTCACTTCTACGAAAACCGTACCCTCGACCTTGTAGCGCCGGGCGAGTACCGTGTACTTCACGTTGACTTTCTTTATCTCGCGGGGTCTCACGTCGACGGCCCACAGGGCGACGAAGTCTCCCGGCTTGGTCTTCTGTGCCGAGGCGGCCTGGGCCTTCTTCAATGCCTCGTCCTGTTTGGCTTTCTTCGCCGCTGCCTCGGCGGCCTTTTTCGCAGCGGCCTCATCCTGCACCTTCTTCGCGGCCGCCGCCGCTTCGTCGGCCTTGGCCTTTTCAATCTGCGTTTTTGTCTGGTCCGCGAGCGCAAGGCCCTTCTGGGCGCCGTCGCTGACGGACTTATAATCGTCCGGCGTCCTCGCCCTTCTCAGTAGCGAGGCGAGGCTACGCTGGCTCTCCTTCAGCGAAGAGAGGGTGTCCCCGGCGTACTTGTCCGCCCCGCTCTGCACCAAGTCTCCGACGGCCTTGTCGAAGGCGTTCAGCCTCGAACGGGCGTCGCGTCTCGCGGCCTCGATCTCTGCGGGCGAGGGACCCGACTTTTCGGCGGGCGGCTGCGTTTCCTTCACCGCCGCTTCCGGTGTCTGCACGGGAGGCGTCGCGTTTGCGGGGGCTGCGTTTTCAGCGGGGGCGTTGGCGGCGGCTGGGGCGGGAGCCGGCGCACTGGACCCGGTGGCCTTCTTACCCCCCATCAGGCTGAAAGCGACTACGGCGACTATGATCACGGCGGCGGCTATGCCACCCCCGATGTAGAGACCCTTTTTGGAGCCGTTTCCACCCGCTTCGACCACGCCGCCGAACATCTCGTCACCGGAGTCTTCCGAGCCCTCGGGCGCCTTCTTCGGCGGTTCCGGAGGCTTGGGTGGGGGCGCCGCCTTGGCGGCCTCCCTCTTGGCCGGCTTCTCGGCCTCGCGCTTTTCCTGCTGTTTGGCTTTCTTGCTCGACGCGCTCCGCCGCTGAGCCCTGGAATGGGCCTTGCCCTTCTCCTCGGCCGCGCCGGCGGCGCCCTTCTTCTCATCGGCCCCGGCCGGCTCCTGATCGGGTTCGCGCTTCAGGTCTGACAGGATGTCCTTCTTGTAGACATTGGGGAAGAACCCGTTGAGGAAGGCCGCCGCGTCGTACGCGGAGGGAAGCGTTTCCCACTCGGCGTAGCAGAAGCGCTCGAGGTCTGCCTGCATGGCCTGGCAGTCCCTGTAGCGCTTGGAGGCGTCTTTCTCCAGGGCCTTGAGTACGATGCGCTCCAGTTCCTCGGGGATGTCCTCCCTGATACTCCTGGGCGGCTCCACCACGGCCTCGCGGACCTTTTCCAGGATCGACATCTCAGAATCGCCGTAGAACAGCTTCCGCCCGGCCAGCATCTCCCACATGACGACACCGAGCGCGAAGATGTCCGCCCTGAGATCTATTGTCTTGCCCCAGGCCTGCTCAGGGGACATGTACAGCAGCTTGCCCTTGAGGGCGCCCGTCTGCGTGTGGCCCGCCTTCGAAGCCGCCTTGGCGATGCCGAAGTCAACCAGCTTGACCTCGCCCGTAGTCGAAATGAGGATGTTCTGCGGCGAAACGTCCCTGTGCACGAGGTCCATGCGCTTGCCGTCCATGTCCTTGGCGGCGTGCGCGTAGCTTAGGGCAGAGCACAGTTTCTGCGCCACGTACGCGGCCACGCGGAACGGCATCCTGGCTTCCTTCGCGTCGATCTCACGCAGGATGGATCGGAGGTCTTTTCCATCCACGTATTCCATGGCGATGAAGTAGGAATCCTCGAGCTTGCCCAGGTCGTAGATGTGGCCGATGTTGGGGTGGCTGAGCTGGGCCGCTAGCTTGGCCTCGTCGATGAACATCGTGACGAAGTCCTGGTTTGCGGCCAGGTGCGGCAGGATGCGCTTGATGGCGAGGATGCGGGCAAAGCCCTCGAGGCCGTTCTGTTTCGCTTTGAAGAGCTCGGCCATGCCGCCGATGGCGATGCGCTCCATGAGCAGGTAGTTGCCGAAGGGAATGCCGTCCTTGGAAGGCGGCGGGGGTACGCCCTCTTCGGGCTTGGCGGCTTCAGCGGTCTCCTTTTCCGGCGCCGGCGGCGGCTGGGAGGCCTCGGCCGCTTTTTCCGGCGGAGGTTCTGGAGCCGGGCTTCCCGGTTCGGGCGAGGCTTCGGACTCCTGATGGGCCTGGGCCGGCGCGGGCGCCTGCCTGGCCTTGTCCTTCGAACCCAACTTCACTCCGGAGAGGGTCTCCTCCAGTTTCTTGTTCAACTGGTCTTCCGACTTGACCTTCAGTCGTTTGACGGTGGAGTCCTCCGAGACGGGCTTGGGGGACAGAAGCCCAGTGCCAAGGGCACTTTCGACGTCTATCGTCGGGCGTTTCTTCACGGAGGGCTTCGCCTCTTCCGGCGCCGGTCCCTCCCCAGCCTCGCCTTCCGCCTCGGCCGGTTCGGCCGCCTCGGGTGCGGAGGCCTGGGGCGCCGGTAACTCTTCGGGCTCTTCGATGACGTCGTTGATGACCTCGCCAAAGAGGTCCTCGGACGTCACGCCTTCCTCGGCCGCCACCGCCTTTGCAGGCTCCTGCGCGGCGCCCGCATTCTCCCCGGGAGGTGGAGATTCGACGGGCGGGAGATCGCTTACAGGTATGGTGGCCTCAACGGAGGTCGCTTTGCTCTTTCTGGATTTCATTCCAAGGCCCGAGAGCGTGTCTTCGAGAACCTTGTCCAGCTCCGACGAAGCGCTTTTCGCCCTGGCGGACTTGGACCCGGGCCCCCCGCCCGCACTGGAGCCTTCCCTGGCGCCCGACACCGCCGGTCCGGCAGGAGTCTCTCCCATTTCGAGGAAACGCTCCAGCATCTCGTTCAACTGTGCGGGCTCGATGGGATCTTCGAGATACTCGGCCGCGCCGTAGACTTTCATGGCGTCGTTTCTGTACTTGCGGCTCTTGTAAATGCTGCAGTGCATAACGATGGGAATGCGGCGCGAACCGGCCCTTTCCACCATTTCCTGGCAGACCTGGAATCCGTGCTTCTTTGGAAGCATGGTCCTCAGGAAAACCATGTCCGGCTGGAACCCGTCGAATTTCTCCAGGGCCGCAAAGCCGTCCTGCGCCGTGGCAACTTCGTACCGTTCCGCAGGTATGAGGGATTGCAATCTACCAATGAGCTTGGGTTCGTAATCTACGATGAGAATACGTTTCCGTGCCATAGTCTCCTCTTCCCCAGAGCCGCCAGATCGGCGGAGTCAATCTAGCACGCCGCCCTACGCCTGTCAACGCGATGCGGGCGGCCGACTCCGGCCTCTCTGTTGAGCCTCATCGGCATCACCAGAGTTAGTGCCCCTGGTCCCACCTCGGAAAAGGTGCGACCAACTTTCGCCCATTTCGCCCCGGTCGTCCGGCCGGACTTCACACAGGGCTCATAACAACACACAACGAAAGACGGGCAGCCCCTACCGCGCCATGTTGTTCAGATAACGTGCCATCCCCTTCATGCCCTTCTTGCGGAGCTGGCTCATCATCTTGCGCATGGTCATGTACTGTTTCATAACCTGGTTGACTTCGGAGACCGCCGTGCCAGATCCCTGGGCTATGCGTCGTCTCCGGCTGCCGTTGATAACTTGGTAGTGGGCCCTTTCATGCACGGTCATGGAGTTCAGGATGGCCTCCACCCGTTTGATCTTGCCGTCGTCGATCTGGGAGGGGTCGATCCCCTTGAGGGCGCCACCCATTCCGGGGATCATCCCGAGGACCTGTTCGAGGGGGCCCATCTTCTTCATCTGCCTGAGCTGGGTCCTGAAGTCCTCGAGTGTAAATTCGGCCTTTCGCAGGCGCCGGGCCATAGCCTCGGCTTCCTTTTCATCGACGGCTTCCTGGGCCTTCTCAATGAGGCCGAGGACGTCGCCCATGCCGAGTATGCGGGAAGCCATGCGGTCCGGATGGAACGCCTCGAGGGCATCGTATTTCTCTCCGATGCCCACGAATTTGACGGGCAGGCCCGTGACGGCCTTCACCGAAAGGATTGCACCGCCTCTGGCATCGCCATCGGCCTTCGAGAGGATGACGCCTGTGAGGGTGACCTTCTCGTGGAAGGCCTTGACCGTGCCCAGGGCGCTCTGGCCCGTCATGGCATCGGCCACGTAAAAGCTCTCGTGCGGTCCGACCGCCTTTACGATCTGCGCCAGTTCTTCCATGAGCCGCTCGTCGATGGTCAGCCGTCCGGCCGTGTCGATAATGACCCGGTGCATGCCGCGCTTTCGCGCCTCGGCGAAGGCCTTTCTGCAGATCTCGACGGGGCCGTCGCCCTCCTCAGGCTGATAAACGGGCGCGTCGACGGCGCGCCCCACGGTCTCGAGCTGCTGGCGCGCCGCGGGGCGGTAAACATCCGCGGGGACAAGCATGCTCGGGTGTCCGTCCTTCGCGAAGTGCAGGGCGAGCTTTCCGGCGGTCGTGGTCTTGCCCGAACCCTGGAGGCCCACGAGCATGACGATGCCGGGGGGAAGGGGTGGAAAGTCCAGCCGCGTGTCACCCTCAGCGAGCACACGGATGAGCTCTTCGTTGAGAATCTTTATAAAATGCTGATCGGGCGAGAGGCTTTGCAGGACCTCAGCCCCGAGAGCCTTTTCCTTTACGCCCCCGAGAAAATCCTTGACGACGGAAACGTGGACGTCGGCCTCGAGGAGTGCCAGCCGCACGGCTCGGAGACTCTCCTGGATATTCGTCTCCGTGATACGTCCCTGCCCGCGCAGGGATTTCACCGCACCCTGGATTTTCTCCGTGAGTTTTTCAAACATCAGGCTGCCCTTTTCTTGTCGCTTCCCGGCGGCAGGAGGAGGCTCTCGGCCTTCAGGAGCTGGCTGTCCAGCGGAATCATGGCTTTGAAACCAGCGGCCTGCCCCTCGAGCATGGTCAGGGCCTCTCGCGCCAGGGCGCATCGCGTGTACGTCTCGCTCGCCTTCCACTCTTCCGGCGTAAAGGCATCGCCCTTCTTCTCGACGTAGGCCTTGAACTCCGCCACCACCGTGGGAGACTTGGCCGTCTTGGCGTCTATCTGTCCCGTTTCGACCTTGTGAGCGACGAAGTTCAGGTACGCTCGCCGGCGTTCGAGCTTGAGCGCGAGCGGCGGGATCTTCTCCGCCTCCACTTTGATGTCCGGGGCGATGCCACCGCCGCCGAAAACCGGCCGGCCCGCGTCGGTGAATTTCTCTTCCTGCTTCTCCTCGGCCTTTGTTTCTTCCTTGACGCGTTCGGGCTGTTCCTCGGGGAAGTAGTACGCATCGTAGGACTTGGAGTAATCGCGCTGTATGAGCCGGCCGGAGGGCGTGTAATAGCGGGCCGTCGTGATGGCTACGGCGCCCTGGTTTTCCAGCGGCGTCAGTGTCTGCACCAGTCCCTTGCCCCAGGATCTTTGGCCCACGACCAGCGCGCGGTCATGATCCTGCAGTGCCCCCGCAACGATCTCCGAGGCGCTGGCCGAGCCGAGGTTGAGGAGAACGGCCATGGGGAGATTTGCATAGGTGCCGTCGCGGGATACGTTGTAACGCCTCACGATTCCGACGTAGCGCCCGCGGATGCTCACCACTTCCTGCCCCTTCCTCAGAAAGAGCGAGGCGACGTCTATCGCGGCGGGGAAGGATCCTCCTGGGTTGTCCCTGAGGTCGAGAACGAGGGACGTCATGCCTTCGCTGTCGAGCTCCTTGAGATGCCTCTTAACTTCATCGGCGGTGGTCTGTCCGAACGTGTTGATCTTGAGGTAGGCCTCTCCGTTTTTGAGCATGAACGCATAGGGCACGGTGTGTTTCGGAATGGGCGCCCTCGTCAGCGTGAGGATCTCAGGCTCGGCCGAACCCCGGCCCAACTTGATTGTGACGCTGGTGCCCTTCGGACCCTTCAGCTTGTTGACCGCCTCCCGGCTGGTCATCTTGTCGGTGGGCTTGCCGTCCACTTCGAGGATCACGTCGCCCGCCCGAATCCCCGCCTTGGACGCGGGGGTGTCAGGAATCGGCGTGATGACAAGAAGGGGCGAGTTGGGCCCCGGCTTGGTCACCAGGATCCCGAGCCCTGAAAACTTGCCCTTCTGATCTTCCATCAGGTCCTTGAAGACGTCGGGGGAATAGTAGTTGGAGTGGGGATCGAGGGCCACGAGCATGCCCTCCAGGGAGTCGCCAAGGAGGACCTTTCCCGTCGGCGGATCGGCGCTCTTCTCGTGAACGAGGTCGGCCACTTCCCTGAAGAGTCCCTCGCTGTGGGACTTTTCGGCCAAGGTATTGCCGGACAGGTAAGTGCCCTGGCTGGGCCATCCGCCACCCATCCCAAGGGCAAAAAGGACTAATACGCTGATATATGCTAAACGCCGTAACATCCCACCTGATTGTACGCCGGGAGCGCTCCGAAGTCCAGAA
>CAZDOY010000071.1:0-11775 GCA_964507185.1 uncultured Thermoanaerobaculia bacterium | reverse complement strand
AGCTTCATGGGTTTCGATAAAGGGCTCGGTACGGGACTCGAAGGGCAATATCGGGGAGAGGTCGCTGCCATCCTGAGCCGGCTTCTCGCTGATGAATACGTCCTCCGCACGACGACACGGGGCTTTCATCGGAACGTCTCACCGGACCGCCGGCCCCCAACGCTGACGGCCTCCCGGCTGAACACGACGGCGGTGCCGGAAAACGTGCGGTCCATCAAGCGAAATGGGATTTAAGAATGACTCCTAACCACAAAGGACACAGCAAACAAAGGATGCAGATCCTTGAGTTCCTTATGGAGAGCGGAGAGCACCCGACGGCCGCCGAGATCGCCGAAGGCATGGCCGAAATCTACGGTCCCGTCAGCACCTCCAACCTTTACAGGAATCTTGACATACTCGTTTCAACGGGCCACCTTCGCCGCGTCCGGTTCGACGACGGTCCTGACCGGTTTGACGCTAACGTGCTTCCTCATTATCATGTGATGTGTACCTTCTGCGGCCACATCTGGGACATGCCGGTTCGGGATGGAGACCGATGCGACCTCACGCTTCCCAACGGCTTCCGCCCCGAAACATGGGACATCACGATCAAGGGCTTGTGCGCACGGTGCGCCAAGTCTCCCCATCCCTTCCAAACCAAGGAGGAGAAAGATGCCTAAACTAGAAGGAACCAAAACCCACAAAAACCTGCTGGAAGCCTTCGCGGGCGAATCCCAGGCGAACCGTCGCTACCTCTACTTCGCCCGACAGGCGGATGTGGAAGGCAACCCCGACGCCGCGTCCGTCTTCCGCTCCACGGGCGAGGGTGAAACGGGACACGCCTTCGGGCACATGGACTACCTCGCCGAGGTCGGCGATCCCGCAAGCGGGAAGCCCGTCGGCGAAACCAAGCTGAACCTGGCCGCCGCCGTGGCCGGGGAAACGTACGAATACACGGAAATGTACCCCGGATTCGCGCGCACGGCCAGGGAAGAGGGCTTCGACGAGGTCGCCGACTGGTTCGAGACGCTGGCAAAGGCGGAACGCGCCCATGCCGGCCGCTTCCAGAAGGTGCTCGACGAATTTAAATAGGCCTCGGCGCCGGTTTACTGAGGCGCCGGGCCGTGCTGGTGGACACCGTCCGGAGGACAAGGCCGGGAGCGGTCCTCGGCCGGTGCCGGCGCCTCGCGTTTGAAAGGGGGGTACTTCATGCCCGAAAAAGGATTAGGCGGCATCAAGGAATTCGTATTCGATCCCGCTTCACCGTCTTTCTACGACGAAGAAGATCTCGCATCGGAGGAAAAGCGCGTCTTTGAAATCTGCAACGGGTGCAGGCTATGCGCGTCACTCTGCCCATCCTTCGATATACTTTTCGATGCCATTGATACCAAGGACATCACAGCGGAAGAATTAACCGGCCAAGACCTGCACTCGGTCATGGATGCCTGCTTCTACTGCAAGCTGTGCTACACCAAGTGCCCCTACACGCCGCCCCACGAGTACAGGCTGGACTTCCCACACCTCGCGCTGCGGCACAAGGCCGTCCGCTTTAAGAGGGAAGGTGCCAGCTTCTCCAAGAAGATGCTCGCGGACCCGGCCGGGATGGCAAGAAAATCGCGCCCGGTGGCCCCCATCGCAAACGCCGTGAACCGGATGAAACCCGCACGCAAGGTCCTCTCGGCCTTCCTGGGCATTCACCCCGACGCCCCCCTGCCCCCCATCGCGTCTCGTTCCTTCGGGAGCGTCTTCAAGAAGCTGCCGAAGCCAGAGGTGATCAAAGAGAAGGTGGTTCTCTTCACCACCTGCCTGATAGACGGCAACTACCCGGGCCTCGGAGAGGCGCTGGTCCGATTCCTGGCCGCCTGCGGCGTGGAGGTCATCGTCCCCCCCGGCCAGGATTGCTGCGGCATCCCCTCCTTCGACATAGGGGATATCGGGACGGCCGCCGCAAGGGCGGAGAAGAACGTACGCGTCCTCGCCCCATTCGCGAAAGAAGGCATAATGATTCTCGCCCCGGTGTCTTCCTGCGCCATGAGCCTCGCCATGGAGTATCCCCTCCTGGTCAAGAGCGAGGAGGCCAGAATGGTCGCCGGCGCAACGCGCGACCTGTTCGACTATCTCGCATCTCTGAAGGAGCGCGGGATCTGGCCGGAAGGGGAACCGTCATCGCTGGGCGAGGTGGCCTACCACCTGCCCTGCCACCTGAAGCAGATGGGCGTGGGGTTCAAAGGCCGAGACCTGCTGCGCGACCTGCCGGACACGACGGTTAAAATACTGGATGCCTGTTCCGGGCACGACGGCACCTACGGAATCCGCACGGACACCTACGACCACTCCATGAAGGTCGGGCGCAAACTGTTCAACAAGGTCAGAAGTGCGGAAGGGTACGTCGCCACCGAATGTCCCCTTTCCGCCATGCAGATACAGCACGCTACGGGCAGGGAGGCCCTGCATCCCGTGCTTCTGCTTGCGAAGGCATACGGGATCGAAATCTGA
The DNA here is from genome assembly GCA_964507185.1 of uncultured Thermoanaerobaculia bacterium. Taxonomy (GTDB): domain Bacteria; phylum Acidobacteriota; class UBA4820; order UBA4820; family DSQY01; genus CAVRTJ01. Next base: position 9,300 of record CAZDOY010000071.1, on the reverse strand, counting down.
CGGTCCACAGGTCCTGTCGACAGGGAGCATTCTCCCGCCGAGATCCGTCCGGCGCAGGTTTCCCGTCCGACGACCGTCGGGCGTGGCATCGATAAGGAGCCATCGTGAAGAAACTGGAATTGAAGGATCTCATGAACCTCTTCGAATACGAGAAAGAGCGACACGGTCTGCGCGCAGAGACCATGGCCATGAAGGACCGGCGCCGCCTCCACGTCAGCGATACGCTGACCCTGCTCTTCGAGAATCGCCGCACCGTCTGGTACCAGATCCAGGAGATGATGCGGGCCGAGCGCATGGTAGAGGACGACGTGATCCAGGAGGAGCTCGACACCTACTGCCCCCTCATACCTTCCGGCGACGAATGGAAGGCGACGCTCTACATCGAGATCCCGGATCTGGACGTGCTCAAGCGGACGCTTCCGAAGCTCGTCGACATCGAACAGAGTTTCTATGCAAGGATCGGCGATTGCACGATTCGAGCCGTGGGCGAAGAGGGACGCAGCCGCGAGGACTATACCAGCACGGTGCACTATCTGACCTGGACGCTCACGTCCGAATTCCGCGAGAAGCTGGCCGGTGGCGAGCCGCTGTTCTTCGGCGCAGACCACGAGAACGCGAAGACCGAAGCGGAGGTTCCACCTGCGCTGCGGGACGAACTCATGCGCGACCTGGAAAACGAATAGGGGCCGACGCACGTGCCGGAATCACGCATGGATTCATCGCCCCCAGGCCCAGCCGCTTCCTGGCCCCGGCACTGGGCGGCGCATTCCGTGTTCCTCCGTCGCGAGCTGGGGCGGATACTGGGGCCGGCTTCGCTGAAATCCGTCCATGCGCTGACACCCTGGCGCCACATGGCCGTTGCTGTCTGTCTGACGGCGCTGACCGGAGCTCTGGGTTGGGCTCAGCTGCGCCTGACCGACCCCCTTCTGTGGATGCCCCTGTCCCTCCTCATGGGGCTCGCACTATTCGATTTCACGGTTCTGCTTCACGAGGCGATTCACGGGCTCGTGTGGCCCGGTGCCGCAGCGCGGCGGCACGCCTTGCTGGCCGCACTTTACGCGGCGCCCACCGGCATCTCCCCGACCCAGTTCAAGAGGTGGCACCTGGACCACCACACCGAACTCGGATCGGACGTTCGCGACCCCAAGCGGCACCGGCTCTCTCCCCGGCGCAACGCGCGATGGCTGAAACTGCTGTACTTCACGCCCGCCCTTTTCTTTATCTACTTTCGAGCGGCCGCGCGCGAGGCGGCGGCTTACCCGCCCGAAGTCCGATCGACAATCGGAAGGGAACGCATCCTCACGCTCCTTCTTCATGGAACAGCGGCCGCTGGTATATGTGCGGCCTGGGGCGGCGCGGCGCTTTTGCGCCTCTACCTTGTCCCTTATTTCGTGGGGTTCCCGCTGGCCTTCGGCCTCAACCGGATGGGACAGCATTACGCAATCGACCCCGCCGATCCGGCGCGGTGGGGCACGCGCATCCGCAGGTCCCTCCTGTGGGAGGCCGCCTTTCTCTGGTCCGGCTACCACCTCGAACACCACTATTACCCCGGCGTTCCCTTCTACAGCCTCAGGCGCCTCAACCGCCTCCTCACGCCCTTCTTCCTAAGGAGGGGAATACCCGAACGCTCATACGTCTGGTTGGCATGGCAGTACCTCGTGAAAAACCGTGTCCCGCACACCCGTTGGGATTGACACGCGAGCGCCGGCACTTCCAATAAGGACTGCCCCCACTGCCTGTCCGCCATCCCCCTCAAGGCGACCAAGCGCGCGCATTGTACGGCGGAACTCGCAGCCTGAAGCGGAGAAGGACACGGCCGCTCGCGCGTCTCGTTGATAGGGCGCCTGCGACGCCATAGATTGATGGGGCAGGGAGGTCGCCGGCCGTGTCCGAGTTTGAACGTCTCTTCCCGATCGAGGAGGGCATGCGTGTGGCGCCCACGCTCTACACGTCACCGCGCCTGCCGCTCGAGCCCGAATCCCTCAGGCAGCTGAAGGACGCCTGTCGCATTCCGACCGTCGAACGCGTCATCGCGACGCCGGATATACACGTCGGCTACGGCGTGCCCATAGGTTCCATCGTGGCCACGCGGGAAGTCGTCATCCCGGCGGCCGTCGGCTATGACATCAACTGCGGCATGCGCGTTCTGACGACGGACCGCTACGCCGCAGACGTCGATACGACCCTGCTCGTCCGGTCCATCCGGCGCGATATCCCCTTGGGTGAGGGCAAGCGCAACATCCCCATGGACCGCGGCGACTTTCTCGACGTGCTCGCGCACGGCGTGCCTGCACTCTCCTCCGTCAAACGCCGGGACCATGACGTCTGGTCCTTCATCGATCCCGCGGCCGAACCTCGAACGTGGCCCCACATCGAGGACGGAGGCTGTATGCCCGGCGATCCCTCCGCCCTTTCACAGAGAGCGTTGGACAGGGGACAGAACCAGCTCGGGACCCTCGGTGGAGGCAACCATTTCATCGAGCTCCAGGAAGTCTTAAGCGTAGAGGACACTGAAACGGCTCGGGCATGGGGCGTTTTCAGGGGGCAGCTCCTGGTGATGATCCACTCGGGGAGCCGCGGATTCGGCCACCAGGTCGGAGAAGAGTACATGTCGCTCGCGCGCGGGAAGAGATACGGCGACCCTCATCCTACGTCCGAACTCTGCTTCATGCCCGCCGATTCGGCGGAGGGCAGGGCTTATCTGGGCGCCATGCACGCCGCCGCAAACCTCGCCTTCGCAAACCGCCACCTCATGGCGGCCCTGGTGCGCAAAAATCTCCTGCACCACTACCCGGACCTCCGCCTCGAACTGCTTTACGACGTGCCCCATAACATGGCCAAGTGGGAAGAACACGGGGGGAAGAGGTTCTGGGTCCACAGGAAGGGCGCCACGAGGGCCTTTCCCGCGGTGCGAATGGCCGGAACGCCCTTCGAAGTGACCGGCCAGCCCGTCCTGATCCCAGGCTCTATGGGCACCCACTCCTACCTCCTCGCAGGCGTGCCGGACAACGAGAAGGCTTTGTGCTCTACGAACCACGGCGCCGGAAGGCGCCTGAGCCGCACGGCGGCCGCGGGAAAGATCCGCCGCCGGGACGGCAAGGTCCTCAGGCCGGGCGTGATCACCGACGAGGCCTTCATGCAGGCCATGGAGGGCGTCACTTTGATCTGCGAAAACCGGCGCACGATAAAGGAAGAAGCCCCGCAGGCGTACAAGGACATCGACCTCGTCGTCGAGGCCGTCCGCGGCGCCAGCCTCGCCCGCGTCGTCGCCATGATGCGCCCGCTTGCCGTTCTCAAGGGGTGAGTGCGGAACCGTGAGCACGTGAGTAGGTAAGTAGGTGGGTCCGACAGGAGATGCGCCTCAAAGGCTCGTCCCCAGCCGTCATCTTCTCCCGCCTTACGATTTCCGCCTTTTTGTCCTCCCATCCTCCCTGTTCGTTCCTATTTCAAAGGCCAAGCCCCGGCAGTCCTTCAAATTCGCAATCCCAAATCCAGATTCAGATTCCCTTTCCTTTTTCCCTCTCCTCTCTGACCGGCCTGCTCCGCAGGCCTCCGCCCGTGGTGCGCGCCCGATGTGCTAAAGTGTCAGCGGACAAGAGAAAGAGCAGCGCCATCCGGAGACGGCCGTGGACTGGAATCCCGACACGTACAACCTATTTCAGAAGGAACGATTCGCTCCCTTCAAGGATCTGTCGCGCATGATCAGGGTGCGCAAGGGTCTGGAGGTCCTGGACCTCGGGTGCGGCACAGGCGAACTCACCGCCCGGCTCTCGGATATTTTGCCCGACAGCCGAATCCTCGGCGTCGACGTTTCACTGGCCATGCTGGATAGAGCCGTATCTCGCGCGAGAGACGGACTGCGCTTTGAAAAAGCCGCAATCGAATCGGTTACGGGCGCCTGGGACATGGTCTTCTCGAACGCAGCAATCCATTGGGTAGACGGGCACGAAACCCTGATCCCACGGCTCTTTTCTCTGCTTCGTCCTGGAGGCCAACTGCTGGTTCAATTGCCTTCCAACCACAACCACCCTTCGCACCTGATGATAGCCGCCCTGGCCGCGACTGAGCCATTCCGCACGGCGCTCCACGGCTGGACCAGGCGTGTTCCCGTACTTTCCCTCGAGCGGTACGCGGAGATCCTATACGCATGCGGAGCCAGGTATTTGTCCATATTCGAGAAGGTGTACCCGCACGAACTCCGCGATGCCGACGCTCTGGCGGACTGGCTGTCGGGCACGACCATGCTTCCCTATCTGGAACGCTTGGACGGGGACATGAAGGACGGCTTCCTGGAGGCCTTTCGATCAGAACTCCGGCGTTATTGGCCCGATGGGCCCATCTTTTTCGGTTTCAAGAGGATACTCTTCTCGGCGTTTCGAGCGAGTTCGTGCGGGGAGGAGGCTTGAGACTCCGCCGCTCAATCGCCCGCAGGCTGTGGCTTCTTTCTCTACTGTCGTGCGCCGCGTTCGTCTGCCTGGTCGCAGGGTGTTCGGCGCCCGTCTCCAAGATAGCGCTGGAACCCGTGGACGTTTCGCACGATCCGGCGCAAACTGCCATTGACAGGGCCGTGTCCGTTCACCTTCAAAAGGACGGCGTGGACTGGACGCTCACCCCGAAAGCCGGATACGTCGTCAGTGGAATCGTGCTGGGATGCAAGCGCTACCGCTACGGCTGGAATGCCGATCTGGCGCCTTGCGACGTGGCCCTCGCCTGGGGCGACTTTGCCACTTCGAAACTGTACAAAAAGCTGTCCTGGTCCCAAAGCGACCGCTGGTACTGGTGGCGGTTCGGCCCCGGGTTCGGCCACGGCAACGGCTATATCGTCGCGCACTCCTCCAACAACCACGTCATTCCGGCCACGCGAAACCTGTTCAAGGCCGCGGTGAGAATAGACAAGGGAGACCGCGTCCGGCTTGAAGGCTATCTTGTCTTCGTCGACGGCGTGAAGGGGGGGAGAACTTTCCGGTGGCACTCGTCTCTCAGCCGCCGCGACGAGGGTAACGGTTCCTGCGAGATCATCTATCTCAAGAAGCTGACCGTAGGTGAAAAGACGTTTGAATGAGGAGGCGTACGCCCGGCACCGGCAAGCGGCTGAAAGACCCTCACAGGTCTCCCTGCCAGGGTCACTGCCCCGGATGCAAGGGGTTTCGGACTGCCTCCCCCGTTTCGGTTCGTCGAGAGGGCGCCCGCCCTGTATTTCTCCCCGCGCCTCGCATCGTGGAGCCCGATCCGGAAAGGGCTCTCGGGGCACCATCCACCCGCGACCGGGCATCGCCGCCGTGGACCTACCGGCAGCGGCCGGGCCTGGACCAAACGGATGGCCTACCTGGAACTAGGGGCCTCCTCGCCGGAAAGTGCTTGCACATCCCCCCAGGATTGACTACATTGTGTATTAATAGTGGTGAAGGCGTTTCTGCTGAAAGGAGGGGACCATGCGAAAGAAATGTATTCCGTTTCTAGTCGTTGCTCTGATCCTGATGACCGTTACGACGGTGATCAGCGCCCAGGGGGCCGGGTGGACCATCAGGCTGAGGGGTATCTCGATCAATCCCAACGACAGCAGCAGCGCTATCGACGGCACGGGGTCGAAAATCGCCGTGGATTCGGCGGTCGTTCCCGAATTGGACTTCACATACAAGTTCAATGAGCGCTTCGGGATTGAGCTTATCCTCGCCACCTCCCGCCACGATCTCACGACCAGCGGAGGATTGATCGGCGGTATTGGCGCAGGTAGCGTCCGGGTCCTGCCTCCCACGCTCACGTTTCAGTACTACTTCTACAACGGGCCTCGATTCTGCCCATATATTGGGCTGGGTTTAAACTACACGCGGTTCTACAGCTATGACCTTTCCACCGCCTTGCGCTACGCGGGAGCCACGGGCGTGGAATTCAAGAACTCCTTCGACGTCGCCGGCCAGATCGGAACGGACGTCTATCTCGACAAGCATTGGCTGGTGAACTTCGACGTAAAATATATCCGGATCAGCACCGACGCGACAATCGATACCATCTACGGGCCTCTGGACCCGGTCTCCGTGGACATCAATCCGTGGGTCTTTGGCTTCGGCGTGGGCTACAGGTTCTGATTCCGGGGTTGACGTGATTCCATATCCAGTGCGTCGGCCCCTGCGTTCGAAACGGCGCTTCGGGCCGGCGCACTTTCCCGTTTGCGCCCCGGGCCACCTTACGGCACAAGACAGAAGCGCCCCCCTTGTGCTAGTCTCTAGACAGTTCAAGGGAGGTACGTGATGAAGGCAATCCGTTGGATCTTGGGGTTTCTCGGCGTTTTCATCTTCGTATTCGTCGTGGACCTGGTATTCTACAACTACGTGTTCAATAGCATTCTCATGGCCCAGGGCGACCTGGTCCGATCTTCGGAGGAACTCCGGAAGTTTCTCCCGCTCATGTTCCTGGGCCAGTTCATCTTCTCTCTCGTTTTCACATACTATTTCTTCAAGATTTACAAGAACGCCAAGTTCATCGTTCTGCGGGGACTCTTTTTCGGCTTTTGGATCGGCCTGTTCCTTTTCGGCGTGCGGTACATAGCCGAGTTCTACCTCCTCACGCTCAGCAAGCGGCTGTTGACCTACATCTTCATCCTGGGCTGGTTCGAATGCATCTTCGCCGGAATCGGCCTCGGCGTCGTAGGGTGGATCATCCCCAAGCTTTTCGAAAGTATGACCAAGCAAGCCCAGGCGGCCCCCGCCGCGCAGCCACAGCAGCCCTCCGCCCCTGCGCCTCCCCCGTCTGCTCCCGCGCCGCCGGCATCCCCGCCGCAAGCGGTCCCGCCCCCCGACGAGCCTTCGACCTGACGTTCTTCTCTGCCCTATCGTTAGATAGAAACCCTCCGGCGACAGCCGGAGGGTTTCTTCATCATGCCCGCCTCAACCGGTTGGCTGGCCTTCCTTGAGCAACGCGCTCAGCGCCTTGAATTGCGGGTGGTTCTTGCCACCGGCCCACTCGAATGCGGCCGACTCGTGATTCGTGACGAGCGCGCCTACCTGCATCATCCTGTCCAGCGCGTGCCTTCTGTATTCTTCGCCCCGTCCGCTGACACATTCCCAGCAGACCTGCACGTCGCTTCCCTGCCGCAACAGGTCCAGAACGGTCTGCATGACGCAGACGTGCGCCTCGATACCCGCCACGACGATCTGCCGGTCCGCCGGCTTCAGCCCGGGCCTCACCGCACCGAGCGCCGCCTCGAACCCGCCCTCACCGCAACAGGTGAAACTGTCCTTCGCGACTAGTCTCTTCGGCACCGCCAGGCCGTCATAAGCAGACGCTATTTCCGCGTGGGTCGGGCCGAGCCCCTTCGGGTACTGCTCCGTCATCACCACGGGGATACCAAACAGGTCGGCAATCTTGAGAAGGCGGACCGTGGCCTCGACGACCAACCTTGGCCGGTAGATCATGTCCATAAGCTTGCCCTGCAGGTCGATCGCCACCACGATGCTTCTGTCACTCGAAAGCAGTTCCATACGCCGTCCTCCTTGCGTCTACCATGCGGCGGATTCGGTTTTCAAGGGTCCATCGCCGAGTGTCACATCAGGAACACGGAGGCCACGACTGCCCCTCGACCGCAGCGCGACTTTCCGTATCTCTAAGTATAGCGCCTCTGTGGGCGGAGGGGATACCATCTCGGCCGCCTCCCGAGCCTTCCCTGAAACGGCGCGAGGTGCACAAAACTCCGCTGCCTTGGTGCATTTTCTTCTTTCCGTTTGTCGGCCTGCGCATCAGGCCTCCGTGCCACAGCGGTTCCCACCCACCCATACGGTGATGAGTGAGTAGGGATTCGTTGGGTCCGGCGCGGGATTTCATTCGAAGGCCAGACTCCGTCCGTTTCTATCCTTAGCTTTTCGGTCTTCGGCTCTAGCCCTTCCTTCCGCTCGCCTTTCTCCCTTCCTCCCGTCCTCCCTGTCCATTCTTGCTTCGAAGGCCCGGCCCTCGTCCCCCGCCGCTTTTAAATCCCAAATCCAAAATCCCAATTCCCACATTTCTTCTCATCGCCTCACCGCCTCAGTGTGAGAACCAGTTCTTTCTCTGTGTTCTCTGCGGGCTCTGTGGTTGATAGAAATGACCGAATGGACCAAAAGAAAAAGGCCCCTCGAAAGGGGCCTCTTCTCTTTTAGCTTCCCGGCGGCGACCTACTCTCCCACGCAGTTGCCCACGCAGTACCATCGGCGCGGAGGAGCTTAACTTCCGTGTTCGGAATGGGAACGGGTGTGACCTCCTCGCTATGGCCACCGGGAAAATCCGGTTCATTTATATCAATCAGTGATCGGGAATGCCACGCAAAAACCGATAGAAGGTTAAGTTATGGTCAAGCCTCACGGGTTATTAGTACTGGTCGACTGAACGTGTCACCACGCTTACATCTCCAGCCTATCAACCTGGTCGTCTACCAGGACCCTTCAGCCCCCGAAGGGGAGGGAAACCTCATCTTTGGGAGGGCTTCGCGCTTAGATGCTTTCAGCGCTTATCCCACCGGAGTTCACTACCCAGCAGTGCTCCTGGCGGAACAGCTGGTACATAAGAGCTCCGTCTATCCCGGTCCTCTCGTACTAGGGATGGAACCCATCAAGTTTCCTGCGCCCGCGACAGATAGGGACCGAACTGTCTCGCGACGTTCTGAACCCAGCTCACGTACCGCTTTAATTGGCGAACAGCCAAACCCTTGGGACCTGCTTCAGCCCCAGGATGCGATGAGCCGACATCGAGGTGCCAAACCCTGCCGTCGATGTGAACTCTTGGGCAGGATCAGCCTGTTATCCCCGGAGTACCTTTTATCCTTTGAGCGACGGCCCTTCCATACGGAACCGCCGGATCACTAAGCCCCACTTTCGTGCCTGCTCGACTTGTAGGTCTTACAGTCAAGCTCCCTTATGCCTTTACGCTCTACGGCTGATTTCCAAACAGCCTGAGGGAACCTTTGGGAGCCTCCGTTACCTTTTAGGAGGCGACCGCCCCAGTCAAACTACCCGCCTAGCACTGTTCCCAGCCCGGATAACGGGCCCAGGTTAGAACCTCAACATCACGAGGGTGGTATCTCAAGGTTGGCTCCACCGCAGCTAACGCCACGGCTTCGCTGCCTCCCACCTATCCTGCACACGTGAGGTCGAAATTCAGTACTAGGGTGCAGTGAAGGTTCACAGGGTCTTTCCGTCTAGTCGCGGGTAACCGGCGTCTTCACCGGTGCCACAAATTCGCTGAGCCCCTCGGGGAGACAGCGCCCAAATCGTTACGCCTTTCGTGCAGGTCGGAACTTACCCGACAAGGAATTTCGCTACCTTAGGACCGTTA
>CAZDOY010000070.1:0-11839 GCA_964507185.1 uncultured Thermoanaerobaculia bacterium | reverse complement strand
CGCCCCGACCATTCTTATCTACTTATCCATCAGACAATTGAAGTCTTTGGTTCCGAGCCGCGCCGGGAGAATCTTCAGCGGGAGTGCAACTATTGTGCAGGTTCTGGTTCTCAAGAACGGCGACTGCCGCCTTGGATTGGGAGGGTTGAAGGTTGGCATAACGGTGGGCGCCGAGTTGGTCCCGTGGGGTAGCCGATGAGGGCGTGTGCAGCGAAAGAACGTTGTGTCCAGACGCGGCCGGGCATGGCAAGGGGGCATCGGGACATAAGGCTGCCTGATGGACAATTGGGGGTGGCACAGGGAGGCGGGGTATGGCCGTTCGGTCTTTCTTGCGTGACCGTTCCCGTGGCCATGCGGACGCGAAGGGTATGAAGGAGGTCGAAGGCCTCCCCGGGAACCTTTAGGATGAGGGCTCCGGCGTGTCAGACGATTTTGCCGGTGATGGCATAGAGACGGAACCGGATGCCCTGCACCTGGCGGCGCTTAAAGGCAGACGGCAGGACATGGGTAAGAAAGAGTTTGAAGAGGTTGTAGGCCAGCGCGCAGAGGGAGAAGAAGGCGGCGTTCGCCTGGCTTTGGCTGCAGGGCATACGTTCCAGGCCGGAATCGATCTTGGGTTCCTTGATGGGGTTCTCGCTATGCTCACCCCGCGCGCGGTACCAGAGGAGTAAGCCTTCGGCAGAGCCCTCCCTGCACGCGGCCCATGCTGGTTTTTCAGCAGCCTGCTATTGAAGCGGAGAGATCCCTGACGTCTTCGCCGGGACCGGCACCCGGGGAACGTTTTGGATTAGCGGCCCGTGCCGAATAGGTAGTTCCTACTTAATTGGCGACTCATCTTCTAGGTAAAAAGTACGGTTATCGGACGGGTTGCCAACGGCCTAACATTGAACCAATGAAGAGTTCGGAAGAGATGTAAGGCGTGAGCAGCAGCACGACTATCACAGCGATTGTGGTGCTGGTCGTTGTCTTTGGCGGCGAAGGCTACTATTGGCGCCGCGGGAGGTAGCGCTTGCGCAGCCGGGATTCAGGCGTCGCCCTTTCACTGTGCATCTCGGTACGAGTTTCCTCGCGGCTCTTGACGGAGGAGGAGGTGAGGCAAGGGAACCACAGGGACGCCAGTTTGTGGCTTCTTAGTTGGCGGGGCTGGTGTGGGTTCTAATTGGGATTGTCATCGATTTTCATAAGAAGAAGGAGGAACGCATGAAGAAATTACTTATCGGGACCATGTGCTTCATGGTCGCTTTAGGGGTGTTCGCGCAGGCCCATACGGGGTATTTCGACATACTGCCCGGATACCAGTTCAACACGGGCGACTACAATGTCCAGGAAGGTATCTACCGCACCGAGAACAGCGGCAAGGACAGCTGGATGGGCAGCCTGGATGTCGGGTGGTTCTTCACGGACCACGTGGGGATTCACGGAGGGTATCTGTACAGCCCGGGTGACTATCACGCGAGGCTGTATCGCGGTCCAATCCTCATGGAGGATTACACCTTCTCCAGAAGCACCCACCTCCTGGAAGTCGGTCCCGAGTTCATCTGGGGCCCCAAGGACAACCAGCTCTACTTCCAGCTGAACGCCGGCCACACCTTCGGCAGCGGTGATACCAAGTTCTACGTTGGAGGCCACAAGTACGACCTGGGCAACATCGGCAGCAACGAGTGGGTCTATGGTGCCGCCCTCGGCTACCGGCACTACTTCAACGACACCGTGGGCATCGCCATGCAGGCCGCGTACCACCACATCCAAAACTGGGAAATCAACGACGTGTGGGACGCTAGGATCGGCGTGGTCTTCCGCTTCCCCAAGCCGGCGCCTCCGCCACCGCCTCCGCCACCGCCTCCGCCGCCACCACCGCCGCCACCACCACCGCCGCCTCCTCCGCCACCGCCTCCTCCGCCGCCGCCCCAACAGGAGATGGTGAAGATCACACTGGATGAGTCGGTGCTGCATTTCCCGACGGACAAGTGGGCCATCCCGAAAGAGGGTGAAGGTGCGCTTGATGACGCCATCGCAAAACTCAATCAGTACCACGCTCTGAATATCGACATAACCGGCTTCACGGACAGCACGGACGGCGACCAATGGAACGCCATCCTAAGCCAGCGCCGGGCCGATTCGGTCAAGAACTACTTCCTGGCGCACGGGATCGATGCCACCCGCATCGAAAACGTCACCGGGAAGGGAGCCGCTGACCCCATCGCCGACAATGGAACAAGGGAGGGTCGGTCCAAAAACCGCCGCGTGGAAATCACCGCCGTTGCACCCGTGGAGGTTCCGGCCGAATAACCACCACCGTGCCAGAGTCTCTCAGGAGGGCGGGAAACCGCCCTCCTGCTTTTGTTGCGCCCCCTGCAAGACGGGGTTCAGGTCCCGTCTTGCCTCCATGACACACAAGAGGGGATAACAACTTGAGAGTGTCTTCGCATGGCGACGAAGGGCAAGATTGTCAACACGAGTGACTCTCTTGAAGTGACACCTGAAAGGGTTCTCAACATCGCGGTGAGCACACAGCTCCTGCCCGACACAGCCAAGACCGAGCAGGGCCCTGCAGACTGTGAGTTGCTCGTCTGTTTCCGTGGTACCCAATTCAGCATTGAAATGATGGACTTGTACGAACTCGCGGGGGAACTCGTCCGGCAGGGGGACACCTTTCGAAGAAAAACGGCTCTTTACCCGCGTGGATCTGAGGGCCTTCGTCCTGTCGCTCATTTTCCAGACTTTCTCCTCCTACGGCTGGTCCTTCTGAGAATTCATGATCCGGGGCTTTCTCGCCATGGTTGGCATGTTCGCGGAGACGGTGGCCATGGCGGTGAAGGGGCACCACTTCTTCAAGATGACCCGGTGCATTCTGCAGTTGGAGAGATTCAAGCGATCCCTGGAACTGGTCGCGAACACCTTCCCGGAGAAGGCCGCCGTCGTCCCGGTGCCGGACCACAAGTCGCGGGTCGCTGAACTGGAGGCATACTGAGATCGTGTCCTGGCCGAAATGCGGAGGCGGTACGGAAAGGTCCACAAGGATTTCCGCCTCTACGCGGAGGACGCGCTGCCCAAGTTCAAGGCCGACATGGACGACCTCATCGCCAGGATCGCGGCGCAGAATGCGCCCGTTCCCTCTCCCTGATCCGTCCGAACCTGTCCGGTTTCAGGTCCGATCTCCTTCAATTCAACGGGTGTCCCGATAACTCGATCGCCGGATCATTCCTCCCAATATTCATTTCGCCGCCGCGAGAGGCTATACTGACCTGCGTGCGAGGCCGGGGAGGCACTTCGGCCGGCGCGAGCGCACCAGCAACCTGCCGGAGGATCATGTCGGACTTCCAACCGCCCTTCAGTCGGCGAAAGCGCAAACCGGGACTTTTTCAGTCCCCGCAGGCCCTTCTCATCGGCGGGTTCGCGGCCATCATACTGGCCGGGGCGGTGGTGCTCTGGCTGCCCTTCTGCCACCATCCAGGCGAGGTGAACTTCCTCGAAGCTCTTTTCACGTCGACCTCGGCCGTCTGCGTCACGGGGCTTACGGTCGTGGACACCGGCACGACCTACACGCTCGCCGGACAGGTCGTGGTGATGCTGCTCATCCAGGCGGGGGGACTGGGCATCATGACCTTCGCGGCCCTCACGTTTCAACTTCTCGGATCCAAAATGTCGCTGACCTCCAGGGCGGCCCTCCACGATTCCTTTTTCCAGGAAGACGTGGGCGGGAAGTTCAAGACGCTGTTCCGACGCATACTGGCGGTGACGCTGGTCATCGAACTGACGGGGGCGGCGGTCATGAGCCTCGTGCTCGTGCCCAGGTACGGGCTCTTCAACGGGCTCTTCTCCTCGCTCTTCCACGCGGTCTCCGCCTTTTGCAACGCGGGTTTCTCGCTCTACAGGACAAGCCTGGTCGCCCTGCGGGGCAACGCCCTGGTGGTCGTGCCCATCATGAGCCTCATTGTCCTCGGGGGGCTCGGTTACGCCGTACTCCTGGAGGTCCTGCAGAACGGCCGGACGTGGCTGTCGAAGCGCGTTCATCCCACTTTCAGGCTGGTTTCCCTCCACACCCGGGTGGTCCTCGTCATGACCGCGTTCCTGATCGTCTTCGGCGCCCTGGGGCTGATGGTCCTCGGATTGACGCCGGGTGAGCACACCACGGGGTCGGAAATCGCGGCCGCGCTCTTCCAGTCCATAACGGCCCGCACCGCGGGCTTCAATACCGTCAGCGTGGGCCATCTGCCCGACGCCTCGCTCATACTGCTCGTTGTGCTCATGTTCATCGGAGGGTCGCCCGGCTCCTGCGCGGGGGGAATCAAGACCACGTCCTTCGCGGTGTGGCTGGCGAGGTTCCGCTCCCGCGTCATGGGCGAAGAGGACGTGCACATCATGGGGCGGCGCATCCCGAAGGACATCCTCAGGCGCACCACGGTGCTGATCAGCCTGTCCTTGCTCTGGAACGGCCTGGGAATCATGTTGCTGATGGCCCTCGAAGGCCACATCCCGGGCGTCAGGCTGCGTGACGTGGTCTTCGAGCAGATTTCGGCCTTCGGAACGGTCGGGTTGTCCACGGGGCTGACCCCCAGCCTGACGAGCCTCGGGCGAATATGGATCATCGCCACCATGTTCGTCGGCAGGCTCGGGCCCCTCACCATGGCCATGTGGATGTTCCGCAGGAAGAAGGTCCAGGTGCGCTATCCCGCAGGGAGGGTCATGATCGGATGAAGAAGAAAAAGAAAAAGCAGATATGCATCATCGGCCTCGGCCAGTTCGGCAGCGAACTCGCCCGCAACCTGGTGCCCGACTGCGAAGTGCTCGCCATCGACATCGAGGAAGACCTCGTGGACGCGATCAGCGAGGATGTCCACCGCGCCGTCTGCATGGATGCGACCGACCTGGCCAGGCTGGGTTCGGTGGTGACGGCGGACTTCGACGAGGCCGTCGTCAGCATGAGCGAGAGCATCGAGACCAGCGTCCTGTGCACCCTGCACCTGAAGCAGCTCGGGGTGCCCCGAATCCGGGCCAAGGCGCTCAACGAGGACCACGCCACCATCCTCAAGGCAATAGGCGCGACGGAGATCATCTTCCCCGAGCGCGAAACGGCGAGGCGCGTGGCGACGCACATCGTGAACCCCAACCTCCTGGACTTCATCCCGCTTGTCGAAAGCTACAGGGCCATGGAACACGAGGCGCCGCAGACGTTCGGCGGCCAGAGCCTGAGGGATCTGCACCTGCGCAAGCGTTTCGGGATCTTCATCATGGCGGTCAAAGACCCCCGCCAGAACTCCTACGTCTTTTTGCCCGGGCCGGAGCACGTTGTCAGGGCCGGGGACGTCCTCGTGCTGATCGGCAGGGAGGACGCGCTGGAAGAGTTCCTGGATTCGAAATAGCACGCCGGGGGAGGGTTCGGTCGCCCGGCCGGGGGTCTGCAGGCGGGTGGAGGAATAGTTTATAGTAGGTGAACTGTTGTACCGGAACGGAGAAGAACATGAGCAGGTGGGAAGACGAAGAAGAACATCAGCAGGACCTGGGTGAGAAGGGCGAGTACTGCGAAGTCTGCCGAACCAAGGGCTACTGGATGAACCTCTCGAAATGTCCCATGTGCCACCGATATGTCTGCGATGACTGCCGATACACTTCCCAGGGCAAGGCATTCTGCAGCCGTCACTGCGCCAACGAGTTTTTCTGGGGAGGCGAAGATGGAGAAACAGAAGAATAACGACTTCCACCTGGACATGATCACCCGGCCCCGACGGCTCAGGATGAACCCGCTCGTGCGGGACATGGTCGAGGAGACCGCCCTTTCGCCCAAAGATTTCATCTATCCCATGTTCTTCTGCGAAGGCGAAAAGGTCAGGGCCGAAGTCCCCTCTATGCCTGGCATCTACAGACAGTCCATCGACATGGGGCTCAAGGAGATCGAGGAGGCCCTGGCGCTCGGCGTCCGGTCCGTCATCCTTTTCGGGATTCCGGACAAGAAGGACCCCCTCGGCACCGGATCCTACGCGCCGAACGGCATCATCCAGCGCACGATCGCCGCGGCCAAAAAGGCCTTCGGGAGCGACCTCCTGGTCGTGACGGACGTCTGCCTGTGCGAATACACGGACCACGGACACTGCGCGCCCGTGGAGAACGGCGTCATCCTTAACGATCCGGGCGTGGCCCTGCACTGCCGGACGGCCCTGTCGCACGTGGCGGCCGGGGCGGACATGGTGGCCCCATCGGACATGATGGACGGCCGGGTGGGGGCCATCCGGGAGACTCTGGACGAGGCCGGCTTCCAGGACATCCCCATCATGGCCTACTCGGCCAAGTACTCGTCCGCCTTCTACGGCCCCTTCCGGGACGCCGCCGATTCGTCGCCGCAGTTCGGTGACCGGCGGTCGTACCAGATGAACCCGGCCAACGCCGAAGAGGCGCTGAGGGAAGTGGCCCTGGATATCGAGGAGGGTGCCGACATCGTCATGGTGAAGCCCGCCCTGCCCTACCTGGACATCATCCGCAGGGTCAAGGACACCTTCAACATGCCCGTTGCGGCCTACAACGTGAGCGGCGAGTACTCCATGGTCAAGGCGGCCGCCCGCCTGGGCTGGGTCGACAACGACCGGGTCATGATGGAGTCCCTCACGGCCATCAAGCGCGCCGGGGCGTCCATCATCCTGACCTACTTCGCGAAGGAGGCCGCGGCGCTTCTGAAGGGCTGACGGGGCAAGTTTTTCCGCATTGGTGGCGATGGGAAACGCGAATCACGGGGGCCGTGCCGTTCGGCGCGGCCCTTTTTCACGGGCGCGGTTCCGCGTCCATCAACCGGTGCACTACCTGGATGCGGGACGGCGGCCGGGCGCTAGTCCCATCTGGCGGCGAGAACGGGCTGCTCCGTCGTCGCGAAGGGCGCCTCCTCAAGCATGTCCTCGCAGGACTCGAGCGTGCCGCACGCCCGGCATTTCACCAGGCTGTTGCCGAGAACGCGCCTGAGCGCCACGTAGACGCCCATCTGGATGTCGTCCGCCCGCCCCGTAGCTATGGAGCCCTCCAGGACGGTGAAACAGGACCGCACCAGTTCATCGAGAAGCACTTCAGAATCCAGGTTTTCCTTTAGAAGAATCCTCATGACGTAAGCCCTCCGAACCTCAATACAGGTCTCGACGGGCCATGCTCGGAACTCGGAATCCGCCCCCCCGTCTCCAGACCCACTAAGGATGTAACGTAAACCCTCGGACGGGGAAAAGGGCGGCCTGTCCCATCAAACAAAGACGGCCTCGTCAAATAACCCATCCTGGGGGGATATGCCCCTATCCTTGCCGGCCGGACGTTTGGCCGGGCACGATGCGCAGAAGCGCAGGCCGCTTTCTTCAATGGACCGAGTTTTAGTGTGCTGGACCGCACCCTCGTTCTCCGTCACTTCGTCCTGAAGATCTCTTCGCCGGATCCCCGCAGCCGCCACCGTGTCCGGGCGCGGTTCTTCTGCTACAATTCCCGAGGAGGGCAGGCCGTGTTTATTACGTTGGAAGGCATTGAGGGGTGCGGAAAGACCACGCAGGCGAAGCGCCTCGCGGGCTACCTCGAAAGCAGGGGCCTCCGCGTGGCGAAGACGCGCGAGCCCGGCGGATCGCCCATAGGCGCCCAGCTGCGCAGAATCCTGCTCTCTGAAGACTATGCCGTTTCCCCTCCCGCCGAACTCCTGCTCTACGCCGCAGAGAGGGCCGAGCACGTCGAGCGCGTGATCCGTCCCGCGCTCGATCGGGGCGAATGGGTGGTCTGCGATCGATTCGGCGATGCCACCCGCGCCTACCAGGCATTCGGGCGCGGGCTGCAGCGCAGTTACGTGGAAGAGGCCCACGCCATCGCCACGGGCGGTCTCGATCCGGACGTCACCTTTCTGCTGAAGATCCCGGTCGAGGAAGGGCTCGACCGGGCCCTGGCCCGAAACGGCCGGCGGTCCGACGGCGAGGGGCGGTTCGAGGCCGAATCCCTCGCCTTTCACCGCCGGGTCGCCGAAGGCTACGACCGCCTTGCGGCCGAGTACTCGGAAAGAATCGTGTCCGTCGACGGGCTGGGCGACGAGGAGACCGTCGCCGGGCGGCTCGTCGCGGAACTGGAGAGCAGGATTGATCTTTAGGAAGATCCGCTGGCTTACCGAGTATTCCGCCGTCATGGTCCTGGCGTCCTGCCTGCGTGTCACCCCGAAGTTCATGAGGCTCGCCCTCGGCCGGACGCTGGGACGGACCGCCTACCGTCTCGACCGCCGTCATCGCAGGGTGGCCCTCGACAACCTGGCCATGGCCTACCCGGATGCGGACCAGTCGTTTCGCAGGATGACCGCCCGCAGGGCTTTCGAGCACCTGGGGCGGCTGCTGGTTGAGATCACCTGCCAGAAGTGCGACGTCCGGGGCGTCCTGCCGCTGACCAGGATCGAAGGCTGGCACTACCTCCAGGAGGCGGCCATCGAAGGCAAGGGCTACTTCCTTGTGTCCGCGCACTTCGGCAACTGGGAACGGGTGGCGCACCTTCAGGCGGCCATGGGCTATGACCTCTGGATGGTCGCGCGCCCTCTCGACAATCCCTACCTCGAAAGTTTTTTCGCCGGCGTGCGCGAGAACACCGGCAACAAGGTGGTCCACAAGCGAAGCGCCGTTCGCGAGATGGTGAGAGGCATCCGCAAGGGCAAGGGCATCGCCTTTGTCGTCGACCAGAATTTCGGCGAGGCCGGCCGGGTCTTCGTGCCCTTTTTCGGCCGTATGGCGGCCACCACGCCCGCTCTCGGCCGGCTCGCCGTCAGGCTCAAGGTACCGGTTCTGCCCGTTTTCGCCTTTCCGGAAATCGACGGCAAGTACCGCGTCGTGTACGGCCCGCCCGTGGAGCTTCCGGACACGGGCGACGCCGAGGCCGACGGGTTGGAACTCACGCGGCGGGTGACGGCGCGCGTGGAGGAGGCGGTGCGCACCTGCCCGGGCGCCTGGTTCTGGATGCATCGCAGGTGGAAGACCCGCCCCGACGGGGAGGTCGAAGAGGCCGCGGAAGCGGCACCCGGCAGGCGGCTCTTCAGGAGGCACAAAGGATGAGCAGCGCCGGTGGGAAATGGGGCGTCTTTCTGGACAGGGACGGCACGGTGACCGAGGAGATCGGCTACGTGAACCACCCCTCGCGGCTCTCGCTCCTGCCCGGCGCCGCCGAAGCCATCGCGGCTTTGAACAGGGCCGGCGTTCCCGCCATCCTGGCCACGAACCAGGCGGGCGTCGCCCGCGGCTATTTCACCGAAGACCTCGTCAAGGAGGTCCTGGCCCGGCTCCAGGCCATGCTCGGCGCGCTGGGCGCCAGGCTGGATGCGCTCTATTACTGCCCCCACCATCCGTCGGCGGGGGAGCCCCCCTACCGCCTGGCCTGCGACTGCAGGAAACCCCGGCCCGGCATGCTCCTGCGGGGCGCGGAGGAATTCGGACTGGATCTCGAACGCTGTTACGTCGTCGGCGACAAGATCGGTGACGTGGCCTTCGCCCACTCTGTGGGCGCGAAAGGCGTCCTCGTCCTCACGGGCTACGGGCTGGGCGAATACACATACCAGCGCCCCGGCTGGACCGAGCAGCCCGACTTCGTCGCCGCGGACCTGCCTTCGGCCGTAGCGTGGATCCTCGAACGCGAGGGACTTTCGCCGCGGCGGGATGCGGTAAACTGACAGGCGAGCCGGCCGCCGGGCCGGAGCGCGCAGAGGATGGAACCCGATTATGACCATGAGAGATGATTGGCCGAAGCTCGCAGAGATCGTCAATGCCTTCTCCGGCGTCCGGGTGGTGGTGGCCGGGGACCTCGTGCTGGACAGATTCTGGTACGGAGCCGTCCAGCGGATCTCCCGGGAGGCACCCGTTCCCATCGTGCGCATCGCCTCCACCCGCCTGCTTCCCGGCTGTGCCGCGAACACCGTCTCGAACCTCGCCGCGCTCGGCGGCACCGTTTTGCCCGTCGGCGTGGTGGGCGAGGACGACAGCGGCCGTCAGATCCAGCGCCTGTTCGCGGACAGGGGACTCGATTGCCGGGGCATCGTGAGCGAACGGAACTGGGAGACGCCGAGCAAGACGCGGATTCTCGCCGGGACCCTCCACGGTCCCAGGCAGCAGCTCGTGCGCGTCGACTCGGGCGAAGAGAACGTGCTCGCGGACGACCTGGTGCACAGGGTGAAGGCCAGGCTGGAGTACGCCCTCGAAGGGGCTGACGCGCTCATCCTGTCGGACTACGGGTGCGGACTCGTCCAGGCCGTCGGGGTGGACGACTACATCCCGAAAGTCCGGATCTCCGCGATCGATTCGAGGTTCGCACTCACCGAATTCAAGGGCCTGACGACGGCCACGCCCAACGAAGAAGAATTCGAACTGGCCTGCGGGAAATCCCTCGACGAGGACGAGACGCTCCTGGACCGCGAAGGACCATCCATGCGAGAGCGGCTCGGGCTCAAGGCCCTCCTGGTCACCCGCGGGCGCAAGGGCATGAGCCTTTTCGAAAAAGACAAGGCGCCCGTACACCTGCCCGTCGTGGGCGAAGACCAGGTGGTCGACGTCACGGGCGCCGGGGACACGGTCATCTCGGCCTACGTCCTCGCGCTGGCGGCCGGGGCGGGGTTCCCCGAAGCCGCCGCCATCGCGAACGCGGCGGGCGGCATCGTCGTGCAGAAGCACAGCACGGCCACCACGGACCGGGAGGAGCTCATGCGGACCCTGCGCGATTGGGGGGAGGGCCGGCTGTGAGCGAGACGGCCGGCGGACCCGAAGAGACCGTCGCACAGAAGATTCTGAGCCGCCGGGAGGCCGCGAAGCGGCTTGGCAGAGAGAAGCGCGGCGCAAAGACTCTCGCGCTGGCCAACGGCTGCTTCGACCTGCTCCACGTGGGACACATCCGGTATCTCAAGGGCGCCAAAGCCGAGGCCGACGTGCTTCTCGTCGCCATCAACTCGGACCGGTCCGTGAGGAAGTTGAAAGGCGAGGGACGGCCGCTGCAGGACGAGAACGACCGGGCGGAAATCGTCGCCTCGCTGGGCTGTGTGGACTACGTCACGATCTTCGACGAGGACACGGTGGAGGTCCTCATCGCCGAACTCGAGCCCGACGTGCACTGCAAGGGTACGGACTACACGGAAGAAACGGTGCCCGAGCGGGACACCGTCCGAAAGTACGGAGGGCGGGTCGCCATCGTCGGCGACCCGAAGGATCACGCCACGACCGAGATCATCGACAGGCTCAGTCGACGGTGATCGCGCCGGTGGGACAGTTCTCCACGCACAGGTAGCAGCCCGTGCAGTGTTCTTCCTGGACGACGCTGATGGTGCTTCCCGACACCTCGAAGACGTCCTCCGGACAGATTTCGTAGCAGTTGCGACTGTCCTCGCACTCGCCGTAATCGATCCTTACCTTGAACATGCCTCCATCCTCCCGATCCAAGGCGTAAATGTAGGCCATTCTCCCGGTTGCCGCAAGTAGGGAAAAGGGCCGGAAACGCCTCGTGCACACCGCGACGGCGAAGCCTCATATGTGTCCGTGGTGAATGTGTCAAGTATGTCAACCGAGGGCGTGTCGTCCGTCCTCACGGCCTCAACTTGAAACGCCGTCCGCCTTTAGAGTCGGCTGACACTATAGCAGACCCGACTCAGGTGGTCTTGGAAGCGTGTGGGGCAGGGTGTTTCGCGGATGGCCTCCTCTTCCGGATGGCGCCAGTGTGTCAAAAAGGCATTGCCACCGTGAACGCGGTATCCGTTGACATGACATGGGTGTCGTGCTAAATATCTACAACGGGACGGGGATATTCAGAACGGGACGGGGGCATTCAAGTCTTACAAAACACGGTTTTGCTGGCACTTGCCAGGCGGCGCAACGCCCGTCCA
>CAZDOY010000069.1:7447-11840 GCA_964507185.1 uncultured Thermoanaerobaculia bacterium | reverse complement strand
TTTAGCCCTTCGGCCTTAGCCCTCAGCCTTCCTAAAAGGGCTGCCTCATGGCCTCCAGCGCGCGGTCGAGTTTACCGTCGTCCACGTCGTGGTGGGTTACGAAGCGGATGGTGTTCTGCGAGATGACGTGGCAGAGGACGCCCCTCTGCTTCAGCGCGTCCCCCACCTTCGCGGCCGTGAGGGGCGGGAGGACCTTCATCATGACGATGTTGGTCTGCCTGTGTTCGAGGTCCACCTCGAAACAGTCCATGCCGGCGAGGTGCTCGGCGAGCCGTCCGGCCCGCCGGTGGTCCTCAGGCAGGAGCGGAAGCATCTCTTCCAGCGCCACCAGCCCCGCGGCGGCGATGATCCCGGCCTGGCGCATGCCGCCGCCGAGCATCTTGCGGACGCGCCGCGCCTCCTCGATGAAGGCCGCCGTGCCGCACAGGAGCGAGCCGACCGGGGCGCCGAGCCCCTTGGAAACGCAGAACATGACCGAGTCGAAGGGGCCGGCCAGGTCGGCGGCGGAAACGCCCAGCGCGTGGGCCGCGTTGAAGATGCGGGCCCCGTCCAGGTGCGTCTTCAGTCCGTGACGGCGGGCCGCTTCGCCCAGGGCCTTGCTCCGGGCCACGTCCATCACGGTGCCGCCGGCCAGGTTGTGCGTGTTCTCCAGGGTCAAGAGTGTGGTTTTGGCGAGGTAGTAGCTGGACGGCCGCACCGCCGCTTCGACGTCGGACGGATCGAGAACGCCGAAATCGCCTTTCACAGGGCGGGGGAGCGTCCCCGAGAAAGCCGCCATCATCGCCATCTCGATGTTGTAGATGTGGCACGAGGCCTCGCATATGACTTCGTCGCCGGGCCGCGTGTGAACCTTCACGGCTGTCTGGTTGGCCATGCTGCCGGACGGGAAATACAGGGCGGCCTCCTTGCCCGTCAATTCGGCCGCGCGTTCCTGCAGCCTGTTGACGGTGGGGTCTTCCCCGTACACGTCGTCGCCCACTTCGGCTTCGGCCATGGCTTTGCGCATGGCGGCAGTGGGTCTCGTCACCGTATCGGATCGCAGGTCAATCCACTCCTTGGGCATCCGGCACCTCCATGAAGGGAGAAAGTATAGCGCGCGTGGCACGGATGAAGAAGTAATCGAGTGATTGCGCGCTTGGCGGCCCGGTGATCGAGTGATCAAGTGAATAGTGATCGAGGTCTGGGGCCGGCCTTCGCAGAGAAGTGGTCGACCGCCGATGATTGATGGCAGGACCGAACCGATAACCGTGGACCGCCAAAGAATCGGCTATTCTGGAGAGCCGTAGGAGCGACCTTCAGGTCGCGATCTTCGAAGCCTTCCGATTACCGGTCCCGTAGCGGCCGCAGGAATACGGCCTCCGGCCGGCTCCCGCCGGCCGCTGCAAAGGCCTTCCGTTTGCCGTCTTTAGATCCGCAATCCCAAATCCCAAATCCCAAATCCGAGTTGTCCCTCACCCCTCCAGCATGATTGCCCGTTCGAGTTCGGAGGGATTGCTCGCCGCGGCCTTGGCGACCTCGAGGTCGACCTCGCCCAGCTTCACCAGGTCGAGCAAGTGCTGGTCGAAGGTCTGCATGCCGTACATCTCCCGGCCCTTCTCCATGTGGGAGGCGAGCTCGCCGGTCTTGGCCGGGTCCTTTATGGCCTCCTGGATGGTTCGGGTGACGCGCAGGACTTCCACCGCGGGAATGCGTCCGATGGAGGATTTCCTCTGCATGAGGCGGAGGGAAACGACGGCCATGAGGGAGTCGGCCAGGCGTTTCCGGATGGCCGTTTCCTGGTCGGGAGGGTAGAAGCCGACCATCCTGCTGATGGTCTTCACGGCGTCCGTGGTGTGCAGGGAGGCCAGCACGAGGTGGCCCGTCTCCGCGGCTTTCAGGGCCGTGTCGGTGGTCTCGGCGTCCCGCATCTCGCCGATGAGGATCACGTCCGGGTCCTGCCTGAGCACGGCCTGCAGCGCCTTCGCGAAGGAGGGCGTGTCGCTTCCCATCTCCCGCTGGCTGATGACCGACAGCTTGTGCCTGAAGAGAAACTCGATGGGGTCCTCTATCGTGACCACGTGGGCTCGGCGGGTCTGGTTTATGTGCTCGATCATGGAGGCGAGGGTCGTTGACTTGCCGTTGCCCGTCGCGCCCGACACGAGGATCAGACCCCTCTGGAGGTTTGCGATCTGTTCCAGGACGGGGGGTAGGTGAAGTTCTTCGAAACTGAGGATGCTGATGGGGATGACCCTCAGGACGATGCTTATGGAACCGCGCTGCCTGAAGATGTTCACTCGGAAGCGGCCGTGCCCCTCCAGGCCGTAGGACACATCAAGCTCGGACAGTTCCTTGATGCGGTCTCCCCAGTAGGTATGCCCCAGTATCTCCTGGGCGATGGCCATGGTCTCCTCGGGTTCGAGCGGATGGTACTTCACTTCCAGCAGTTCGCCGTTGACGCGCATGAGGGGCGGATAACCCACCTGGATGTGAATGTCCGAGGCATTCTTCTGGATGGCGCTGATCAGCAGTTTGTGGAAGATATTGATGTCCATGGCGCCACTCCTCCCTCGTACAAGAATAACACCCTTGTCGCTCCCTCTCCAAACTTTACTAGGTAAAGGGCCTGTGCTATAAACGCCGCTTAAGGAGGAATCCCCTAATGAGTGTCCCAGTTCTCGATCTGACAAGACAGTACCGCCGCATCCGGGACGAAATCCAGGAGGCCCTCTCGGGGGTTTTCGAGTCCCAGCACTTCATCCTCGGTGCCAACGTCCAGGGGCTGGAGTCCGAGGTGGCCCGTCACCTGGGGGTCGCTCAGGCGGTGGGTGTCGCATCCGGGACCGACGCTCTTCTGCTGGGCATAAGGGCCTTTGGGCTGCGGCCCGGTGAAGGCGTCCTGACGTCGTCCTTTACCTTTTTCGCCACCGCCGGCGCCATTCACAACGCCGGGGGGCGCCCCTTCTTTGCGGATATCGATCCCCACACCTTCAACCTTTCGCCCGGCGCGGTCCGCCGCTTCCTCGAGGAGGACTGCCGCCGGGGCGATGAGGGCCTTCCCGTGCACAAGGCCACCGGGGCGACCATACGCATTCTTCTGCCCGTCCACCTGTACGGCCTGTGCGCCGACATGAACGCCCTGAACGAGATCGCGCGCGAGCATCATCTTAAGGTTCTCGAAGACGCCTGCCAGGCATACGGCTCAACCTGCGCCGGAAAGAGGGCTGGCGCACTGGGCGACCTGGCCGCCTTCTCGTTTTTTCCGACGAAGAACCTCGGCGGCGCCGGCGACGGCGGCATGGTCACCACGCCGGACGAAGCGCTGGCCGACCGGCTCCGGATGCTCCGTGTCCACGGGGGAAAGGCGCGCTACATTCACGAGGCCGTGGGCTACAACTCCCGCCTGGACGAGGTGCAGGCCGCCGTTCTCCGGGTCAAGCTGAAGTACGTGGACCAGTGGAACGGCGAACGCCGCTCCCGCGCCGCGCTCTATTGCGACGGCCTTTCCGGCATCCCGGCCGTCCGCGTGCCCGGCGTGCCCGATGGCTCCGAGCACATATACCACCAGTACGTCATCAGGACGGCGCACCGCGATGAGCTGAAGGCATTCCTGGCGGACCGGCAGATCGGGTCCATGATCTACTACCCCGTTCCCCTGCATCTCCAGCCCTGTTTCCGCTTCCTCGGATACCGGGAAGGAGACCTCCCGGAGACCGAACGTGCGGCCGCCGAGGTGCTGGCTCTGCCCATCTTCGCGGAACTCACGAATGAGGAGATCTCGGAAGCCTGCGAGGCCATCCGGACCTTTCACACCGGACTAAAATAGATGTTATCGGACCTTTCCAGCGTGAGCCGCGTCTGGGCGGTGCTCGCCGTAAAACCCCGCAAGGAGGACTTCTCGCTCTCCTTTCTGCGGAAGGAGGGATTCGACGCGTACTGCCCGAAACTGAAAGTCTCGGGACGCCGCGAGCCGGCGCAGCCCCTTTTCCCGGGGTACGTCTTCGCCTTCCTCTCACCGAAGATGGAGCTGCCGGCGGTGCGGTTCTTTCCGGGCATCCGGAAGCCCCTGATTTTCGGAGAACAGGTCGCATGCCTCGAGCCCGGGCTCATAGAACGCTGGCAAGCCAGGGAGGGCGGACGCGGGTACATCACGCCCGATCCTCCGCCGGGCCTCAAGGTGGGGCAGAAGGTCCGCTTCAAGGAGGGTGTTTTCATCGGTCTCGAGGGGACGGTGATAGAAAATCTGCCGTCCCGGGAGCGCGTCCGAGTTTTGCTGGATTACCTCGAGACGTCTATTTCGGTCGAGGCGGACAGGTCCCTCTTGAGCTGACGGATGCGTGATCGATCGAAGGGAGCGGCCGCTCCGGACTCAAAACCCGGCGGACCGACACCCGCAAAGCGCGATGCCGCGCTCTTC
>CAZDOY010000069.1:5106-7347 GCA_964507185.1 uncultured Thermoanaerobaculia bacterium | reverse complement strand
GCGCCGATGGTGCGGTCGCAGTGCCGCACGCGACATTCGGAATTCCTGGCGGAACCCTGTGCACGGAGCACCGCGCCGGCTGTGGCGGTGGCCGCCGTGTACGCCTGGGCGCGCGAAGGGCCTTCGGGTTCTCTGCTCGTGCTTCCCTCGGACCACCACATCCGGGACGCGGGCCGCTTTGTCGAGACGGTCCATCGCCTGGGCGGCGTGTGTATCAGGGAGGGCGCACTGGGTGTCATGGGAATCCAGCCGTCGGGCCCCGAAACGGCCTACGGCTACATTCGTGCTGGGAGGCCCCTCGGTGAAGGCTTCGCCGTGGAGCGCTTTATCGAGAAGCCCGACCGGGCCCGGGCCGAACGGTTGCTGGCCGAAGGCGGCGTGACCTGGAACTCGGGGATGTTCTTCTTTCCCCTTGAGGTCCTCAGGGAGGAACTGACCAAGTGCGCGCCGGGTATCTGGGACGCGGCCGAGGCCTGGATCCGGGCCGACGACCCCGCGCCCTACGGCGCCTTGAACGGCCTGTCCATCGACTACGCGCTGATGGAGAAGACGGACCGTGCGGCCATGGTGCCGGCCGACTTCGGGTGGAGCGACCTCGGCACCTTCCCGTCCCTCTACGCCGTCCTGCCCAGGGACGCGGACGGCAACGCGGGGTGGGGGCCGGGGAGGGTCGTAGACTGCAGGAATTGCCTGGTCATCACGAGGCGAAGCTCGGTCGTCGTGAAGGGACTTTGCGACCAGGTCGTTGTGGAGACGTCGGACGGTCTTCTGGCCGTCCCGATGGCCGAGGCGGGCGACATCCGCAGGCACGTCGAGGCCGTGTCTGAGGAGGCCGGCCGCGGCGGCAGCGCCGGTAGCGGTTCGGGCCGATGACCGCCCGTCCGCACGTTGAACACAGTGAGGAGGTGTCATGAAAGGCGTCGTACTGGCCGGCGGAACGGGATCCCGCCTGTATCCCCTGACGAAGGTTACCAACAAACACCTGCTGCCCGTGGGGTCCAAACCCATGATCTACTACCCCATCGAGAAACTGCTCCATGCCGGGATACACCACATCCTCATAGTCACGGGCACGGAGCACATGGGGTCGGTGGTCAGCCTGCTGGGATCGGGCAAGGACTTCGGGTGCGCCTTCACCTACAACGTGCAGGACGAAGCCGGCGGAATAGCCCAGGCGCTCGGCCTCGCCGAGAACTTCGCGGGCGGGGACGCGATCACGGTGATGCTGGGCGACAACCTGTTCGAAGATCCCATAGAGCCCCTGATCCGGCGCTTCGAGAGCGAGCAGGCCGGGCGGGGCGCCAGGATCGCCCTCAAGAAGGTGCCGGACCCGCACCGCTTCGGGGTGGCCACGCTGGATGGCGACCGCGTTGTGAAGATCGAGGAGAAGCCGAAAAATCCGGAAACGAACTGGGCGGTCACGGGCGTGTACGTCTATGACGCCAGGGTTTTCAATATCATCAGGACGCTCAAACCGAGCGCCCGAGGCGAACTGGAAATCACCGACGTGAACAACGAATACATCGCGGGCGCGGAGATGGGATACGATTTCATAGATGGGTGGTGGACCGACGCCGGAACGTTCGAGAGCCTGGCGCGCGCGAATCAATACGTGGGAGGCGGGAGCCATGATTCATGACGTGAAGACGAAAAGACTCAATGTCATTCCAGACGATCGCGGGCGGCTGATGGAGATGCTCCGCGCCGACGACGACCTTTTCGAAGAGTTCGGCCAGGTGTACCTCTCCACGACGTACCCCGGCGTGGTGAAGGCCTGGCATTACCACAAACTGCAGAAGGACAACTTCGTCTGCGTCAAGGGCATGGTCAAGCTGGTCCTCGCCGATACGCGGGACGGCTCACCCACAAAGGGCCAGATCGACGAGTTCGTCGTCGGCGAACTCAATCCCACCCTCGTCCAGGTGCCCATCGGCGTCTACCACGGCTGGAAGTGCATCGGGACGCAGGAAGCCTTCGTCGTCAACCTGCCCACGAAAACCTACAACTACGACAGCCCGGACGAGTACCGCCTCGACCCGCACGACAACGACGTCATCGACTACGACTGGACCACGAAGGACAGGTAGGGAAATTCGGATTTGGGATTTGGGATTTCGGATTTGAAGGGCGGCGGGGGACGGGCCGCTGGTGCGACCGGAAAACCAGTTATGGGTTATGGGTGTTGGGTCTTGGGTTGTGGTACTGCTTTTTTTTAGGGCGCGGGGCGCCCTGTAGCGGCCG
>CAZDOY010000069.1:0-5006 GCA_964507185.1 uncultured Thermoanaerobaculia bacterium | reverse complement strand
ATCGGCTTTGGACTCGACATTCGCAACTGAACATTCCAGGTTGATCCTGCTGGGCGCCAACGGCATGTTCGGCAGGGACGCCGTGCCGGTCCTCGAGGCGGCGGGCTTCGAGGTCCAACCCGCCGATCTGCCCGAGGTCGACATCGCCGACAGGGCATCCCTCGAACGCTTCCTCGACGCCCACTCCGCCCACGTCGTCCTCAACGCCGCGGCCTACACGGACGTGGACGGCGCGGAGACCCACAAGGAACGCGCCCTTCTGGTAAACGGCGAGGGTGCCCGCAACGTGGCCGAAGCCTGCCGCGACCGGTCCATGCGCATGGTCCACATCAGCTCGGATTACGTCTTTCCCGGTACGAACCCCGAAGGTTACCTCCCGTCCCACCCCGCGGGACCGGCCGTCAATGCCTACGGCGAAAGCAAGCTGGAAGGGGAGAGGGCCATCGCCGCCTCGCTGCCGGAGGACCGCTACCTCATCTGCCGAACCCAGTGGCTATACGGGCGGCACGGAAAAAACTTCGTGGATACCATCGCAGGGCTCGCCCGGTCCAGGGAAGACATAAGCGTCGTCGACGACCAGTGGGGTGTGCCCACGCACGCGGTGAACCTCGCGGAACAGATCGCCGCTCTGGTCAGCGCGGGGGCCTCGGGCTATGCCCATACCGTCGGTGGCGGCGGTCCGGTCACCTGGTTTCAGGAAGCCGCGGAGATCGTGCGCATCCTGGGTCTGTCCTGCCGCGTCAACCCGTGTGGCAGCGAGGCTTTTTCCCGTCCGGCGAAGCGCCCGTGCCACGCGTGGTTGAGGAACGCCGAAGTGCCCGCCGAAACCGTGAGGCCCTGGAAAGAGGCCCTGGGGTTTTACCTCCAGGGGGGACAGCTCCCTCCGGCCCGGACGGGTGACCGGAATTAGGCCATGAACGCTGTCGTTGTTCCAACAGGGCAGATTCGCGTTAACATAATAGTTTGCAATCCGTCGGCGCCGGCGGAGGATCTCATCCGCGCCGGCCGGGATGGCATCGAGGAATGTCGGCTTGTATCACGGACAGGGGGACGAATGGACATTCAACTGGCATTGAGGCCCCTGGAAGACCTGGAGTGCCGTCTTTCCAGCTTTTACGAGTGGCTAAGTACCGTTTTTGTGGGCGATGCGGAAGCGGCCAGCCTCTTCTACCGGCTCGCCAGGGACGAGAAGGCGCACGTCGCCCTCATCCAGTACGAAAGACGCATGCTCAGAAAAAGCCCGCGAGGCATCCACCTCCAAATGGAAGTGGAGGCCATTTTCGACCTGCTCAAGAAGATCGAGGCCGTGAGGAAAGCGCCTTCTCCGCCCAGCCTTGGAGAGGCCGTCCGCATGGCTCTGGAGATCGAAAACAGCGGCGCGGAGAATCACTACAAGGGCGCGCAGGGCGGACTCAAGGACACCCTGGCCCAACTGCTGTCCAATCTCGGCAAGGAGGACGCCCGGCACTACGGAGCACTCCTCAAATTTGCAAAGGGTAGGGGCTTTCCTATCCCCGAAGAGGAGAAGGTTACGTGAACACGATTCTGGTTACGGGGGGCGCCGGCTTCATAGGAACCAACTTCGTACGGCTCGTACTGGACCAGAGGCGGGACTGGCGGGTAGTGGTTCTCGACGCCCTGACATACGCCGGCAACCTGGAAAATCTCGACGGGCTGGAGGCAGCCTGCGGAGACAGGTACCGCTTCGTTCACGGGGACGTGACCGATGCCGCCCTGCTCGAACGCCTATTCTCGGAAGAGGCGTTCGGCGGCGTGATCCACTTCGCGGCCGAGAGCCACGTGGACCGCTCCATTCTCGGCCCCCTGGCCTTCGTCCAGACAAACGTGACGGGAACGGGGCGGCTCCTGGAGGCGTGCCGCGCCGCCTGGAAGAACCGGGAAGGACGCTTTCTGCAGGTGTCCACGGACGAGGTCTACGGCGCCCTGGGCGACACCGGCGCCTTCACCGAGCAGACCCCCGTGAATCCTTCCTCGCCCTATTCGGCGAGCAAGGCCGCGGCCGATCACCTTGTGCTCGCCTACCATCGCACCTTCGGCATGAACGCCCTCATCACGCGGTGCTGCAACAACTACGGGCCTTACCAGTTCCCGGAAAAACTCATCCCCCTCATGATCGCCCGCCTGATTGACGGGCAGACCTTGCCTGTCTACGGCAAGGGCGAGAACGTGCGGGACTGGATCCACGTCGAGGACCACAACAGGGGCGTTCTGCTCGCATTCGAGAAAGGCCGTCCGGGCCAGGTCTACAACCTGGGCAGCCGCTGCGAGAAACGCAATCTCGACCTGGTCCTGCGGCTCGTCGCCGAGGTGGCCGATGCCGTGGGAAAGGCCCCCGAAGACCTCCGGAGACAGATCGCGTTCGTCGCGGATCGGCCCGGTCACGACTGGCGCTACGCTATCGACCCGACCAGGGCCGAAGAGGAACTCGGCTTCAAACCGGCCGTGTCCTTCGACGATGGGCTAAAGGCGACCGTCCGGTGGTACGTTGAAAACGAGGGTTGGTGGCGCAGGATCATGAGCGGCGAGTACCAGGGCTTCGTGAAACGCCTCTACGGTGAGAGGTCATGATCGCTTCGACAACAGAGGGACGCTGCCGGACCGGTCTCCGTCCCGCGAAAGCGTGCGGCGCACCATGAAGCGCCTTCTCGTGACGGGCGGCGGCGGGTTCGTCGGCGGCAATTTTGTCCGTCTCGTTCTCGGCGAGAGGCCGGACTGGCGCGTCACGGTCTTCGACAGCCTTGGCGGCAGGACATGCGTGCCGGTGCTGGACGGCCTCGACCGGGCCCATTCGGGGCGGTTCGAACTGGTCAGGGGCAGGGTCACCGACGCCGGGGATTTGGAGGCCCTTTTCGCGGGCGATCCCTACGACATGATCGTGCACTTCGCGGCCAGGAATCCCTCGGGCTGGAACGCCGTCGATCCCATGACCTTCGTGGAGGTCAACGTGGTCGGAACGGCCATGCTCCTGGAGGCTGCCCGCCGCACCTGGAGCGGCGCGAAGGGCGCTTTTCTCCACCTCTCATCCTACGAGGTGTACGGGTCCAGCGCCGACGGCGTATTCACGGAAGCCCATCCCCTCAATCCCTCCACCCCCTACGCCGCCAGCAAGGCCGCCGCCGACCAACTGACACTGGCGTACCAACGGACCTTCGGCATGCGGACCCTGGTGACCCGGACCACGAACATCTACGGACCCTTCCAGTCTCTCGACAAGCTCATTCCCACCATCGTGTCGAGCGTCGTCGAAGGGAAGCCGGTTCCCGTGTTCGGCACGGGCGAGAACCTGCGCGACTGGATACACGTGGACGACCACAACCGGGGTGTCCTGAAGGTGCTCGAATCGGGTGCGGACGGCCAGGTCTACCACCTCGGCGCGCGGTGCGAGCGAAGCAACATCGAACTCATCAGGCAGGTCGTTACGGCCACGGCCGAACTGACCGGGGAGAGCCCGGAAAGGGCCCTGGGCCTTCTGACCTTCGTGCGGGACAGGGACGCGCACGACGCACGCCGCGCGCTGGATCCCTCACGGTCCGAACGCGAGTTGGGATTCAAGCCGCGCGTGTCCTTTCGTGAGGGGCTGCGCGATACGGTAAAATGGGTTTTAATGAACAGCGGGAGGATCGGTGGCTGAACGCGCCGTTCCATACGATATCTTCTCAGCGGAGTGCTATGACATGATCGATCGTTCACTCAAGGACCAGGCCACGGAGGTCGGCCGGGAAGCGGACGCAAAGAACGAGCGCGTGCTTGACGCGGTGCACGGTCTCATCGCCGCCTACGACCAGGCAGACCCGGACAAGGGGGAGGAACACGTCCACATCCCCACGACGGAAATCATCGAGTGGAAGGGTATGGCCAACATCTGGCATGCCAGCATAGACGAATACAGGGAGACGGTCGAAGCGCGGAAGGAAGAGCCCACCGTCCAGAAGTCCATCGAAGAATCGGTGGAGTGGTTGTCCGACCTCACGGCCCTGGTTCGCATGCGGGTGCGCACCTCCCTTCCGGACGGACATTCCTTCGAATCCCCCGCGCTCTTCATCGTCACGCCGGACCGGGCGGGCGCCTACAAGGTGGCCATGTCATGGTGGGGCGCCTTCCCGAGCTGGTTCCGGGGCTAGGGCAGGACCCGGGCCGAAAAGGGGGCCGCTCATTTGATCTTGGCCTCGTGCGGGCCGCTGGGGGACCGCCATGTGGAACCGTGACATCCTCTTCGTACACGGTGCCTGGGAAGGGTCTTGGATCTTCCGGTCCTGGGTCGCGTACTTCGCTGGGGAGGGCTGGTCGGCGCGGGCCGTGACCCTGCCCGGCCACGGCCCCGGGGAAAGCGCAAAGGGATACGGCCTCGCCGGGTACGTCGAAGCGCTGGAAGAGGCCGTCTGGGACGAGGAGCGGACAGTCCTCGTCGGCCACAGCATGGGCGGCTGGGTCGTGATGAAGTACCTCGAATCTCACCAGGTCGCCGCGAGCGTCCTGTGTTCGCCCGTGCCGGCCGCGGGCCTCCCGCGAAGAACGGTGAAGAGCTTCATGACCATGGCGCCGGGACTTTCCCTGAAGGCGGTCCTCTTGGGGATCCTTCCCGAATTGGCCGACGCAGGCCTCGTCAGAAGGATCTGCTTCACGGAGCAGACGGAGGAAGAACTCGTTTCCCGCTTTGTCGGTGAGAGCGTACCCGAAAGTCCCACGGCGCTTCGGGAGATGGTCCTCATGCCTCTCCGCATGCCCGGTTGGCCCAAGATAAGATCGCGGAAGCTCGCCCGCCTTCAAAAGGGCCGTTCGCACCTCATCGTCGCCTCCGAAGCCGACGCCCTCATCCGGCCCTCTGAACTGGAGGCCACGGCACGGCTCCTGGGCGCCGAGATGCTCCGCCTCGACACCTCGCCCCACTGCTTCACGCTCACCCCTGAGAATCTCAACATCGCCGCCACCATCGACCGGTGGCTGAACGAGAAGCTGGGGGGCGACCAGGTCGCCCAGTGATCCAG
>CAZDOY010000068.1:4627-11933 GCA_964507185.1 uncultured Thermoanaerobaculia bacterium | reverse complement strand
TTGCGGTGGGGTGAGGCTGGAAAGATACCTGAAACAAGGAGTATTCTCCTTACCCATAGGGCAGTTGGAGTACTCCCTCCCTGAGTCCTCGTTTCAGAGTGTAACCCGTGAAACATTAGAATGCAAGCGTCCCCAGGAGCCGGGTGGGTAGTTTGTTGCGGTGCCGGCGGTGAACGTGAGGAAAACCGTGGCCGTTCCAGGGAGGCTCCTTTCTTTCGCGCCGAAACGTGGCGGAAAACCGCTTGCTGTCATGGACTTAGAGCGGGTCATCGGGCGCGGTGGCCTTCCTTGACGCCCTATTCGTAACCCTATAGAATACGTTCTGCATTTTTCCGGGAATCCGGATCGAAAACGACGCTAAGGAGGGGCTATGAAGGTTTATGGGCCGCAGGATATCCGCAACGTCGCTCTGATCGGCCATGGTGGAACAGGCAAGACGAGTTTTGCGTCGGCCATGCTTTACGCCGCAAAGAGCATCAACCGTTTCGGCAAGGTGGAAGAGGGTACGGCACCTACGGACTATGAGCCCGATGAGATCGAAAAGAAATTTTCCATCTCGACGAGCCTTGCGTTCGTAGAGTGGAACAAGACGAAAATCAACGTGCTCGACACGCCCGGGTACGGGAACTTCATCGCCGACGCGCGAGGGCCGGTGCGCGTCTCGGACGCCGCCCTGGCATTCGTAAGCGCGGTGTCGGGCGTTGAAGTCATGACGGGAAAGGCCTGGGAGTACGCAGAAGAGTTCAAGGTGCCCAGGATAATCGTAGTCAACAAGATGGACAGGGAAAACGCCTCGTTCGATCGATCCCTCGCCAGCATCAACGAGAGCTTCGGACGCCTTGCGGTTCCCGTGTTCCTCCCTCTGGGGCAGGAGAAAGACTTCGCGGGCATCGTCGACCTGATCAACGGCAAGGTGCACCGGTACAAGGACGACGAGACCGGAGATTACAGCGAGGAGGATATTCCCGCCGATATGGGAGACAGGGTCGCGGCGAAACGGGCGGAGCTGGTCGAGATGGTTGCCGAACTCGACGAACAGCTCATGGAGAAATACTTCGACGCGGGCGACCTGACGCCGGAGGAACTTAGTTCGGCGCTGAAGATCGGCATTGCGCAGGACAAGATCTTCCCCGTCCTTTGCGCCTCCGCCGCGCGGAACATCGGCGTATCGGACGTAATGAATTTCATCCAGGAGTTCGTGCCGTCGCCGGACAGGCGTCCTTCCTTTTCGGGCAGGGTCGAGGGGCAGGAGGAGCCGGTGGACGTGCCGGCAGATCCGGAGGCGCCCGCGAGCGTGTTCGTCTTCAAGACCATCTCGGATCCCCAGCAGGGGCGCATCAGCGTGTTCCGGGTCGTCTCCGGCAAGGTGACCGGCGATTCCGTCCTGGTGAATCCGGCCAGGGAGGCCCAGGAGCGCATGGCAGGGCTTTTCTTCCTGCGGGGCAAGGAACACGTGAAATGCGACGAGGTGGTTGCGGGAGACATCGCCGCGGTCATGAAGCTCAAGGAGGCCCTCACCGGCGACACGCTATGTGCCAAGGAACGGGTCATCGTCTTTCCGCCCGTCAAGTACCCGATCCCGGCCATCTCCTTCGCCGTGGAGCCCAAGGCGCGAGGGGACGAAGAGAAGATCATGGTGGCTTTGCAGCGGGTGGCGGAGGAAGATCCCACTCTCAAGATAGGCCGGGATCCCCAGACCCACGAAACCCTGGTTTCCGGTTCCGGGAGCCAGCACGTGGAGATCGTGGCCGCCCGCGTCCAGAGACGCTATGGCGTCGAAATGAACATCAAGCAGCCGAAGGTCCCCTACAAGGAGACCATCAAGGGCAAGGCGGAGGTCCATGCCCGCCACAAGAAACAAACGGGCGGACACGGACAGTTCGCCGACATCCAAATCCGAATGGAAGCCATGCCGCGCGGCGGCGGTTTCGAGTTCAAGGACGAGATTTTCGGCGGCGCGGTACCCCGCAACTTCATCCCGGCTGTGGAAAAAGGCATGAACGAGTCCCTGGAGCGTGGGGTCCTGGCAGGCTACCCTGTCGTAGACCTCAAGATCACCCTCTTCGACG
This sequence comes from uncultured Thermoanaerobaculia bacterium, assembly GCA_964507185.1. Lineage (GTDB taxonomy): Bacteria > Acidobacteriota > UBA4820 > UBA4820 > DSQY01 > CAVRTJ01. The sequence continues at coordinate 9,864 of CAZDOY010000068.1, read as the reverse complement.
GTGGTTTCCATCCCGTGGACTCTTCGGAAATGGCATTCAAAATCGCGGCCCACATGGGTTTCAAGGAGGCCATGCAGAAGTGCAAACCGACCCTGCTGGAACCCGTGATGGCCGTCGAGGTCGTCGTCCCCGAGGAGAACATGGGGGACGTGATGGGCGATCTTAACAGCCGGCGCGGACGCATACAGGGGATGTCGCAGAAGGGGGCCAACCAGGTCATCAAGGCCCAGGTTCCGTTGGCCGAAATGCTGACCTACGCTTCCACGCTCAAATCCCTGACCGCTGGACGCGGCACGTTCGCCATGGAGAGCTTCCAGTATGAGGACGTCCCCGCTCAGATCCAGGCTAAGATCATCGAGGACGCCAAGAAGGAGCAGGAGGCCGAACAGGAGGGTTGACCGAACGTCGGCGCGCCTCCGCAGGATGGACGGAATCACGGAGCGAGGGCCGGGCATCATTCCGGTTCCTCGCTCCAAATATGTTTAAAAGGTGCAACCAGGGGGGGAATGGGCGGGCAGGCCTCGCCAGTATTGACAGGAAGCCCCTAAAAACTGTAATATCTGCATTTGCGCTTGGTTAACAAGCAGCGAGGAGGTAACGTTGCTGGCTATAAGACTGAAGAGAATCGGCAGGAAGCACCGCCCCTTTTACAGGCTGGTCGTTTCGGACAGCCGTAACAGGCCGGGCGGGAGAAACGTGGACGAGGTGGGTATCTATGATCCCCTCCCAAACCCCTCCGAATTCAGGGTCAACCTGGAGAGAGTGGACTACTGGCTGGCCAGGGGCGCACAGCCTTCGGCCCAGGTGAACAAGCTCATCGCCCTCTCCCGGAAAAACGAACAGGCCTGAGAGACTTTTCGGCGTCAACCGGATAGTCGGCAGCGGGGCAGCAAGAATGTCCGTTGCCGCAACGAGGTCTGGAACCGTTCAAGTAACGCCCTGCTGAGGATTCGCGACGAGGACCGATGCGAATGATTGCCGTAGCGCGTATTGGCAAGCCTCGGGGCGTGAAGGGCGGAATGTGGCTCGAGCTTTATATGGATGACCTCCGCCTTTTCGAGGCAGGAGAAGTCGTCCGGTTGGGAGTGAGTGAAGGAGCGGCCGAGGCGTTCGAGGTCGAAGAGTGCTTCAGCTACGCCAAGGGTACAGTGCTCAAGCTGAAGGGAGTAGACCTGCCCGAGGACGCCCGTCGGCACATGGGCGCAGAGATTTTTCTTCCGGAAGACCGGGTGCCGCAGGACGGGCCTGACGTCTTCGACACTCGAGAGGTCATCGGATACGCCGTTCAGGACAGAACAAGAGGAAGAATAGGCTCCGTGACCTCGGTCAGCCAGGGGCCTGCCTACTGGATCTTCCACGTCGAGTTCGACGGCGGAAATGTGGACATCCCTGCCGTGAAGGGACTGGGCGTCGAGTTGAACAAGACGGCGAGAATAATGAATGCGGACCTCCCCGATGGCTACCCAGGACTGCCCGGAGATGACGATGCGGATTGACATTCTCACCCTATTTCCCGAGATGTTCCGGGGCATGCTGGAGCATTCGATCGTCGCGCGGGCGATCGATTCCGGCCTGGTCGAAGTCAATCTGCACAATTTTCGCGAATTCGCACAAGACAAGCATCACACGGTGGACGATTCTCCTTTCGGCGGAGGGCCCGGGATGGTCATCATGCCCGATCCCGTCTTCAAGTGCGTTGAGAGCCTGCGGGCCAGGCAGCCGGCGCCGTCCCCGCTCGTCTACCTGAGCCCGAAGGGTGAGAGGTTCACTCAGGCCACGGCGGCGGAACTCTCCGCGCTCCCCGGCTTTACCCTCCTGTGCGGCCGGTACGAAGGCATCGACCAGCGGATCGTGGACCACCTCGTCGATCGCGAGATATCAATCGGCGACTACGTTCTCTCCGGAGGAGAACCGGCGGCCATGGTCGTCGTGGACGGCGTGGTGAGGCTTCTGCCCGGTGCGCTCGGCCACGAGGCGTCCACGGAAGAGGAGTCCTTCAGCCTCGGCCTGCTGGAATACCCCCAGTACACGCGGCCGTCCGACTACCGGGGGTGGCGGGTGCCCGAGATTTTGCTGTCCGGAGACCACGGCGCTATCAGACGATGGCGCCTGGAAATGTCCATGGAATTGACACGAGTGAAACGCCCGGATTTGCTTCGGGATAGAGAAGCTGTGGAGGCAAACCATGAACAATAGCATTAGTACACTGGAAAACACCGGCATGCGCGCGGATATCCCGGACTTCAAGGCTGGCGATACCGTGCGGGTACACGTGAAGGTCCGGGAAGGCGAGAAAGAACGAATCCAGGTTTTTAAAGGGGTCGTTATCGCTCGCAAGCACGGCGGCATAAGGGAGACGGTAACCGTCAGGAAGATTTCGAGCGGCATCGGCGTGGAGAGGATATTCCCCCTCCACAGCCCGATTATCGGGAAGATCGAAGTCGTTTCCATCGGCAAAGTCCGTCGCGCGAAGCTCTATTACCTCCGAAACCTCAAGGGCAAGAAGGCCCGTATCGAAGAGTTGAGGAAGGACTGAGCGGAGACTTGTCGTGCCGGACCTGCTTGCGTTGGAAAGAGCTCTGTGGGAACAGGGACTCTTCGCCGTGGCAGGCGTGGACGAAGCGGGGCGGGGTGCGCTTTTCGGCCCCGTCGTAGCCGCGGCCGTCATTCTGGATCGTTCCAAAGATCTCTCCATATATCGCGACTCCAAAACCGTCCCGGAGGCCCGAAGAGAGGACCTCTTTGATCGCCTCCAGGTGGATGGCCATGCCTGGGCCGTCGGCGTCGTGGGCGCCGTGGAAATAGACCGCACGAATATTTTGCGGGCCACGCTCGCTGCCATGGCCGAGGCCGTAGAGGGTCTGACCGTGCCCCCGAAGTGGGTTCTGGTGGACGGCTTGCAGTGGCCTGAGTTATCTTGTAGAGGTCAGACCGTAGTACATGGCGACGCTCGGTCGGCGAGTATCGCCGCGGCGTCTATTGTGGCAAAGGTTTACAGAGACAGGATGGTGAGACGGTTGGCGGAGAATTTCCCGGGGTACGGCCTTTTGAGAAACAAGGGATACGGTACCAGAGAACATATCGAAGCGCTCAGGATGCTCGGCCCGACTCCGGAACACCGGCGGACCTTCCGGCGCGTCACGATAGGAGGCGATTGATGGCCCTCGATCGTGCGAAGGCAAGATCCAATGCGGATAAATACATCCGGGCAAACCGCCTGCAGGATGCCGTAAAGGAACTCCAGAAACTGGCCGACGACAGCCCGAGAGACATACAGGTCCTGAACCAGATCGGAAATCTCTACCTTCGGATGGGAAACAAGATCTCGGCTGTTCCTATGTTTCTAAAGGTGGCCGAGCTTTACAACAAGAACGGTTTCGCCACAAAGGCCGTCGCTTCCCTCAAGATCGCGACACGCGAACAGCCCGACAATCTCCCCGCGTGGGAAATGCTCGCGTCGCTTTCCGAACAGCAGGGGTTCTCCAGAGAGGCCCGCCTTGCCTACGGAGAAGTGTGTGATCTTCTGACCAAGTCCGGTGACTTGAAGGCCCTCATAGGGGTACATAACAAAATCCTTGAACTCGAGCCCGAGAACATCAAGGCGAGAATCCAGCTGGGCGATAATTATCTCAAGCTAGATAGGAAGAAGGAGGGGGTCAAGGAGTATTTGAAGGCCGCCAACCAACTCGTCACGCAAGGGTACGTGAAGGAAGCGGCGCGGCTTTTCGAAAGGGCCCTTCAGCTAGGGCCGGAGAACCTGCGCGCCCTCGAGAGCCTGGTCAAGAATCTGCTGGGACATCAGCAGGCCGCACAGGCCCTGGAAATGCTCGATGACCTCCTCGAAAAGCACCCTACGGCCGAGTCGCTCCTTCTTCTCAAGATCGAGACTCTTGCGGAGGACGGCAAGTTCCAGGAGGCCGAGGCCGTATGCAGGGAGCTTATGAAAGCACACCCGGACAGCAGCCGGGCTTTCGCCCGGCAGGTCCGCCTGATGGTGGCTCAGAAACGCTACGACCACGCCTGTGAGATCGTTGATGGGTGGGCGGCGCGCAGCGATGTTTCGAAGCTCCCAGAAATCGAAGCGCTCTACCAGGAGATCCTTCATTTTTCGCCCGGTCACCTGCCCAGTCTGTCAGGTCTCTGCGAAGTCTTCAGGCGGACCGGAGCCACGACCGATCTCGTCAGCGCGCTCGCGTCGCTGGCGGCTTCCGCGGAAGAGAAGAACGAGCCACAAACCGCGCGGGAAGCCCTGTCCGAAATCGTCCAGCTCGATCCGGACAACACAGGTCATCTCGAAAGGCTGAGGCAATTCGGTGTAGATCCTCCGGAACCCCCCACGGTCAAAGAGGCCGAAAAGTCGGCAGATGAAGAGGCCGGACGCGAGCCCGAGGTCGAGGCCAAGCCCGACGCCACCGGTGAACTGGAAATCGAAGTCGAGGTGGAGGATCTCGAATTGCCCCAGCCGGACGTGACTCTGTCCCTGGCATCGCCCGACGGCGAACTGTCGGCCGCCGGGACGGAACCGGAGACCGAGAGCGAGTCCGCATCCTTGCTTTCCCCCCTGCAGGACCAGCGCGGTAAAGAGAAAGTCATCGACGCGCGCGCCGCCGAGATCATCAGGGAGCAGCTCACGGAGGCGGAGGTCTTTCTCAAATACGGGTTTAGCGACAAGGCCATAGCAGAGCTTCAGTCCATACTCAAGAAAGTCCCGGACCATATCCACGCGCATCAGAAGCTCATAGCCATCTACCGCAAGCAGGACAAGAGTGATAAGGCCGTCAAGCAGATCGTCAAGCTGGCGGCCATCTTCAGAGACCAGGGAGAAAAGGAGACCTGCGAGAATCTCCTGGACGAGGCCCGCGCCATCGATCCCAACAACGAAGCACTGCTGTCCTTTTCAGAAGAGAGCGAGGCTCAGGTGGAGGTGGTCCTGGAAGAACCTGCCGTGGAGGAACCCGTCGAGCCGCGGGAGGAGACCGGACGACAGGAGGCGGGATCTGTGGATCTCGATCTCGGCCTGCTCGTTCCGGTCAGCGAAGAATCCCCCGGGGAGCAGGAGGGCGAAGAACTCGAGATTTCCCTCGACGGCGCAGAGAGTTCCGAAGCGGACGATAAACTGGCCGCGGACGACCCCGGAATCGAGCTGGAGGAAGAGGGAGAATCCGCAGTTGGAGGAGAGTTATATCCCGAATCGGAATCGGACGAACGTGATGCGTCCGAAGGTATGCCGGAAGAGA
>CAZDOY010000068.1:0-4527 GCA_964507185.1 uncultured Thermoanaerobaculia bacterium | reverse complement strand
TATCCCGAATCGGAATCGGACGAACGTGATGCGTCCGAAGGTATGCCGGAAGAGAAGCCGGAAGAGACGACCGAGGAGGAAGATGTCCTGATCAAGAAGGCAGCGGACGAGCCGGCCAGGGAGTCCGGTGACGACTTGTCCATAGATCTCTCAGAAGCGGACATCGAGGCGGACACGGAGATTCTGGAACAGCTCGAAGAAGCCGAATTCTACTTGAGCCAGGAACTGTTCGGTGAGGCCAAGCGTGCGCTCCAGGCCATGGAAGACCAGTGGCCGGGAGATCAGAGGGTCCTTGCCTTCAGGGAGAGGTTCGAACGGGCCTCCGCGGCCGAACCTTTTCCCCAGCCAGAGTCGGCGAGCATGGGCCAAGCGGCTGACGACGAAGGACAAGAGGGCGCAGAGAGCCGCGGCAAGGCATTGCTGGACGAGGTCGAACCGGCGGCGGGCGAAGAGGCCCGGGAACAATCCGGGGAGGCGTCCGCCAAGTTCGACGCGGCCGATCTCTTTGACGAATCTTCCGAACACGCGATAGAACTCGGGCTGGACGAGTCCGCCGAGCTGGGTGTGGATTCAGGTCCGGGCGGAGAGCCGGCCGTCGCGAAGGGAACGGGAACCCGAAGCAGGACAAAGCTCAAGGTGACCCTCAGCGAGCTTCTGCCCGAAGAGGTGTTGGCACAGGACCGGGAAACTTTCTCCGAGGCTGCCTCCAAGGATGAGTACTTCGACCTTGCGTCCGAACTCGGCGCCGCCCTTGACGGATTGCAGACCCCCGAAGAGGAAGCGCACGTCGAGGACAAGTCGCCCGAGGAGATGTCTTTCGAAGAAGTCTTCGAAGAGTTCAAGCGGGGTGTCGAACAGAAAGTGGGCGAGGAGGACTATTCCACCCACTACAATCTGGGTATCGCCTACAAGGAAATGGAACTGATGGACGAGGCCATCGGCGAATTTCAGATCGCGGCGCGATCGCCCCAGTATTTCGTCGAATGCTGCTCCATGCTTGGAATCTGCTTCAGGGAAAAGGGCCTGTCCGAACTGGCTGAGAAGTGGTACAGGAAGGGCATAGGAGCCCCGGGCTTCACCGACGAAGCGTACATCGGCCTCAAGTACGACCTCGCCGAAACCCTTGCCGAGCAGGGTCGGGAAGATGAGAGTCTCGAACTCTTCAAGGAAGTCTACGCGGTCAACACAAGTTACAGGGACATCAAAGAGAAAGTCGACGGCCATCTGAAGTAGCGGATGCGCCAGGCGGCTCTCCAGAGGCCAAGGCTGAGGGCTGGGGCCAAAAAGTCAAAAGGCGGAATTCGGAAGGCGGAGGCAGTAAGTGGGCGGTCTTCGAAGCTCTCCTTGCGACTCGATCCCTCTATAATGCAATCACTGCAAGGACCGCAGGGCCGCTGGAGTCCCAGGGTGAAGCACCCGCCTCCTCACTCGGTCGCTTGATCACTCACTTTTCCGCCACACGGCCACGCGCAGCCGCCCGGCCAGGTCCCGGACGCCGTTCTCCCAGCTAAGTCCGGGATACAAACGCCTGAGTCCGGCCGCCCGCCGGGCCTGCGCAACGCCAAGTTCGCACAGGAGGACTCCGCCGGGGCGCAGCGAGCGGACGGCCCATTCGGCGACCGCCCCGTAGGGACCCATGGGATCGTTGCCACAGCGAAGGGCCGCGGCGGGTTCGAATTCCCTCACCTCCGGTTCCAGTGTCGCCCACTCATCATCCGTCACGTAGGGCGGGTTGCTGACGACCGCGTGGAGTGCGTCACCGGGGGGCAAGAATCGCACGTCGCCGGCCAAAAGCCTGACACCCGGGAAGTCGCTGAGATTAAGTCGAGCCCACGCCATGGCCTCGGGATCCATCTCGATGCCGGTCAGCCGTGCATCCGGTCGCTCCGTCGCGAGAGCCATGAGAATGCACCCGGAGCCGGTACCGATCTCTGCGACGGCAGGCCGTTCAAACGCCGCAATAAGTTCGAGCGTGGTTTCCACGACATGTTCCGTCTCGGGACGGGGAATCAGGCATCCCGGGCCGACACGGACGGGCATGCCCCAGAACTCCTGCCTCCCGACTATGTACTGGAGGGGTTCGCGTCCGGTCCGGCGGGCCAGAACCCGGGCAAGCGCCGCCGGAGTGTCGCCGGTCAATTCTGTTTCAGGATGTGCCAGGAGGCGGGTCTTGTCGAACTCCAGGACGTGGGCCGCCAGCAGGAGGGCATCCCGGTGGGCGTGAAGGACGCCGGCAGCGCGGAGAGTGGCGGTCGCGCCGTCAATCCACTGGTCGAATCTCATCCCCGGTCCACCACGTCCTGCACGCGTGTGCCTCCCAGCCGCCCGTTGCCGGGCGCCCATACACAACAACCTCGGTCGCCGTTAACAATCCTCCGGTGAAGCGTTGACTATTTCCAGGCCGAGTATGTCCGCGGACTCGAAGATGCGCTCGTCCCGGTAGAACTCGCCATAGACGATTCGCCGGATGCCCGCGGACGCCAGAAGCTTGAAGCACGTCCAGCACGGTGAGGCCGTGACATAGGCGGTGCAGCCGTCGGTCGATACGCCGTGTTTCGCCGCCTGGACGATGGCGTTCGCTTCTGCGTGACTCGTTCGCTCGCAGTGGCCGTTGACCATCATGTGGCCGACCTCGTCGCAGTGAGGCAGGCCGGCGACCGAACCGTTGTAACCCGTGGCGATGAGGTACTTGTCTTTGACGAGAACGCAGCCCACGTGCTTGCGATCGCACGTAGCCCGGCTGGCGACGTCGCGGGCGATATCCATGAAATACTCGTCCCAGGACTTTCTCATAGGGCCTCCCGTAGAAAATGCGCGTTTATCCTACCACGAGAGAGGGAGAGCCGGTGAAAGGGGGGAGCGCTGTACAGAAAGAACCGCAGGCCTTTGCCGTCGAAACAGGCGGGCGCCTCCTCCTCGAGAAGGGTGCCGGCCGACGGGCGCATCGCGCTCTGGTAGAATCATGTTAGACGGCATGGAACGGTTTCATCGCCGGACGTTCGTTGGAGGCGAATCAGCTTGTATGTAGATATCCACTGCCACCTTCTGCCCGGTGTGGACGACGGTGTGAAAGACTGGCATGAGTCATCCGCCTGCCTGGAGAGGGCTCGTCAGGAGCGGATTTCCACCATCCTCGTTACGCCACACATATGGCCCGGCAGGTTTCCAAATACGCCCGAAAAACTCCGGGCGGCCTTCAAGGACTGGAAGGGAAGAGCCGCGGACCGGGGCATCGACCTGCACCTCGGCAGCGAGGTGTTCTTCCGCCCCCGTCTGGCTGAAGCCCTGGAGGCGGACGAGATTCTGGCCATGGGCGTCAAGGGAGCCTATCTCCTCGTGGAACTGCCTCTCGCCTTCTGTCCGCCCGGTGTCGAAGAAACCCTATACGACCTGAGGTTGGCGGGGGTCGAGCCTATCGTGGCACACCCGGAACGCTACGCTTTCGTTATCCGTAATCACAACCGGCTGGCCGTTCTGGGCGATGTGGGAATCCCGTTCCAGGTGACGAGCCACAGCATCACAGGGGCGTTTGGCGCCGCCGTCCAGAAGACCGCCCTGGCTTTGCTGGAGAGGGGGTGGTGCGGGTTTGTCGCGTCGGATGCCCACTCTCTCCGCACGCGGGCGCCGATGATGCGCGACGCCGTCCGGCTCTTGGCGCGCAGGTACGGCAAGGAGGCGGCACGGAGGCTCTGCATAGAAAACCCCAGGCGGGTCATCGAAGGGCGCCCCCTCCTGCCGGTTGACTGCGCGCCGGCGAGAGCCGGAAAGCAGGGGCTCCGATGAGCCTCAGGGCGGACGTCCTCGATCTCATGGAGCGACGCCCCGACACCCTCTTCACGAGGAGCCGGATCGCCGCCGAACTCGGACTCGCACCAAGATCCAGGAGGGCGCTCGGGGGGGTCCTCCAGAGCCTCGTGGGATCCCGCCACGTGGAATACGTCAAGCGGAGATACCGCCTCGCAAGGACAGGCGGATCGCTTACGGGCGTCTTTCACGCGGCGCGGGGCGGCTTCGGATTCATAACGCCCGACGGAGAATCTGGGGCGGATGACGTCTTTGTCCGGGCGATCCACACCAGGGGTGCCTTCGAGGGGGATCGCGTGAGCGCGGCTCTGGTGAGAAGGGGCGGCGAGGGGAAGAAGACCGAAGCACGCGTCCTCGAGATACTCGCCAGGAGCCGAAGGCCGGTGGTGGGGATCGTGCAGGGCGGGCTTCTCCTGCCCATGGGCGGAACGCAGCCGTCGATCCCCATGCCGCGCGGCGTGGACGCCGAAGGACAGGTGGTCTCCATGGTTCCACGGCGGGAACTCGACGCGCCCCGGTCCGGAGACGTCGTTATGCTCGGCTCTCTGGATGATCCTTCCACGCCCGTCCGGGCCGCGGAAGCGAGGTACGGACTCAGCGCCGCGTTTCCCGATGCCGTCGAAAAAGAGGTGTCCGGCCTCGATATCACGGCGGAAGGGGCGCGGGCCGGGCGGAAGGACCTGCGCGACCTCCCTGCCGTTACGATCGATCCGTCCGATGCGA
>CAZDOY010000067.1:5151-11934 GCA_964507185.1 uncultured Thermoanaerobaculia bacterium | reverse complement strand
TGCGCAGATTTGTCGCTCATCGATCACCCCTCCCGAATGACGTTGCGAATTCCCGCGTCCGTTGCCGTCTTGCCGTCAGATGCGGTTCCCCTTCAATGTGTCTTGCCTCCCCCGAAGACGTCTGCTCATAGAAGATCATCGATGCGCATTGTCTGAATCTTACTCCGCCAAAGTCAATATGTCAAGACGGCAAGCGCCGTTGACTCACGCTGGCACTGCTACCCGGCAAGTAAGGCAAACATAAATCACTGACTCTCGCAAAGACGCAAAGATCGCCGAGAAAGAATAGGGGCGAAGCGGGCTTGCTCGGTGGACGATCGGGCCTTCGGCCCTTCGTGTCCACCCTGCGGCGAAACCATAGACGGTTTGCCCCGGAAAAGCTTGATCTTCTGTGAGACAAGAACAGAGTCCAGGCTTGTCGAAGGAAAGGTCCGGCATTTGCGCCGTACGATACGCGAGTGACATAATCGCCGCGAATTGTGTGGCGTCCCATGAGGGCGACGATGTCAAGGCACGTTGACAGTGACGGCGGGGGACGGCGGGCCGTCGGCACCGGTTGCGGCGCGGTAATAGAGCCGGTACTCGACCGCTCCCGAGACGGGCTTGGCGTCGATCCCGGAGGTCGCTCCGGGCGGCAGCGGTCCTGCCGCAAGCGTCCAGACCTTCTCCCCGGCGGCTTTGCGCTCTACGACGACCGAGACGCCCGCCGGAGCCTGCGGAAAGCCGATCGTCACAGCCGGATAGGGCCTGTCGCGGTATTTGACCACGGGGGCGGGCGGCGCCTGGAGGAGGGCCTCGCCGACCCTGACGGCCGTCGCGTCCGAAGGTTCGCTCCGGTTGCCGTTCTTGTCGACGGCGACCACCCGGTAGCGGTAGGTCATGCCGGGCACGGCGGTGCTGTCCTTGTACGACCGCGCCGAAGCGGGCAGGGCCCGAAGGTTCAGCACGGACGGCGTCCCGTGTGCTTGAGCGTTTCTAAGTACATAAAAGCCCGAGGTCATGGATCCGTCCCCTCCGGGGATGAAGGTCAGCGTGACCACGCCGTGCAAGCCCTCGGCACGCGTCAGATGGGGTGCGGGCGGCGGGCGATCGGCGGGCATCGTCACGGCCAGTTCGCGGGACGGTTCGCTCCGCTGTCCGTCGCCGCCGAGGGCGGCGACGCGGTAGAGCAGGGTTCCCGTCATGCCGGGCACGATGGGATCGTCGTAGCGGTTTTCGGGCGTCGGCCGCGGCGTTACGGGTGACCAGCGGGAGGCACCCCTGGACCGCTTTTCGACGACGTACGAGGCGGCTCCGCGAACGGTCGCCCACCTCAGGACGACCGAGCTGATTGCGAGTTTTGCGTGCAGGTCCTGAGGCGCCGCCGGCGGGCCCGCGGCATGGTAGACCGCGGCCACGGCAAGGGACGGGTCGCCGACCCGGTTCCTGGGTCCGATGGCGAGAATTCTGTAGTAGTATCGCGCTCCCGGCATTCCGGTCGAGTCGTCGTACGTGCTCGTCCCCGGCGAGAGCGGCTTGTCCGTAAGGGACGCATAAGGCCCCCGGGGGAAGGCGCTGCGCTGGAGGACGTATCCGGCGGTGCGCGGGTCCTTGCTGGGCTGCCAGGACAGCGTGACGAGCCCGGCGCCCACCCTCGCGGCCAGGTCGCGCGGCGGCGCGGAGGCGGCGTAGTCGGGCACGAAGACTTCCACGGGCCGGGAAGGTGCCGATTCACGCCCGAAGACGTCCTTGCCGACCACCACGTAATGCACGGTCCGCTCCACCGGCGCCTTGGTGTCCACATAGCGTGGGTTTGGCTTCTTCCGCCCGTCAGGTTCCTCGCCGCCCGGTAGGATGGGCCCCTGTCCGATGACCTCCGGCCCCGCCCCGTCGTCCCGCTTCACGCGGAAGAGCGCGACCGGCAGGCCGGGTGTGGGCTGGGGACTGGACCAGTAGATGAGGACGCCTTCGGGTGTCGCCACCGCGCGCACGTCCTGCGGCGGATTGGCGGTGGGTGTAATCTGCCGCGGATCCACAGGAAGAGAGGTCCCCAGCACCTTCCCGTCCCCGCCTGCCAGTTCGTAGACGTAGGGACCGGATCCGTCCGGGTGGTCCGCAAAGGCCACCCCCATGGCCTCGGCGAACTGGAAGTCGCGGACGGCCGAGATGAAGAGAAAGGCCTTCGCCCCGTCGAAATCCTTGGCCGGCCCGCCCGACGCGGCCCGCCGGTCCATTGCGGCGAGCTTCTTGAGGACGTCGGACTGCTGCCCGGGCAATCGTGTCAGGAGCGCCGCATCCGCCCCCGGGCGGAGGCCGCGGGCGATGGTTTCGGTCTTGTTCGAAGAGACGTCGACGCGCCGGATCGCGTAGCCCGCGGGCGGCCACGTCCCGTTCGGGACCGGCCACATGAGTTCGACCGTTCCGTTCCCATCGCTGTAGGCCGCCACGAGCCCCTGGTTGGGCGCCGGCTGTGCGGCCGCCGGGGCCATGGCCGGCCAGAACCCCATGAGAGCAAAGACAAACAGTGCTATGCGCTTCATGACAGACTCCCTCATACACACATCTTGACCGAGGTCTGGTAGGTGTGACAGCAGCCCAGCACGCACCAGCAGATTTTCCCGAACTTGATGGTCGCCGTGCCGCACAGCGAGACCGGGAAAGCCTCGCCGACGAGGTCCAGGCTGACCCCGGGATGCACGCAAAGGCATCCTGCCGGCGTGTCGATGCCGGCTTCGATGCTCACCGAAAAGCTGAATTCCCCCCTGACGTGCAGGGGGATGGAAATCTTCAGCGACATCAACTGCGTGAAATCCACGTCCGCGTGTGCACCGAAGCCCCACAGCTTTCCGCCGTAGTGCAGGTGGGTGGACAGCTCTCCGCCCACCCAGAAGCCGTTGGCATCCAGCATCAGCCAGCCCTGGGCGTTGACCACCAGAACGTGGGCCTGGAGCCGCATGCCTTTCTTGTTCTGACCGAGGTAGACGTGCCAGCCGTCAGGGCCGAAGTGGATCGAGCACGCGTGCGAAGGCGCCTTGACCCACACGGCGTCGTTCAGCGCGTGGACTTCGCCCGAAAGCCCCGCGTCGAAGCACTTGGACGCATATTGGATGAACCCGTGGAGCTGCCCGTCACCGGAATGGTTGCCGGTGAGCAGCCAGGCCTTCACGTCGATGCGGAAGGCGACGGGCGAGGTCTTGATGGTCAGCAGTCCGTCGAATGTGTAGGTGAAGCCCTTGTCCACCGAGCCCACCCGGACGCCGGCCATGAACGAATAGGACCCGTCGAAAGAGGGTTGGATGTCCTCCAGGTTCGTACTCTTCTGCAGCGCGTCCAGGGGAACGTTGTGTCCCAGCCCGCCCATGATCTGGTAGAGGGTGAGGTAGGGCGGGTAGAGGCTGACCCCCGTGGGGCCGAGGGGGATGCCGACCTTGGCCATCCAGTAGTCCTGGCCGTTCTGGTAGCCCAGCAGAAAGGCGGCGTCGATGTCGCCCGTGTTGAGGATCGACAGGTGCCCCGACCCGGCGTAGACGGTCCGCCCGCCCTGGTGTTTATAGGCCACGGTGACGTCCAGCAGGACGGTGGGCGAAGGCCCGTCCGGGAACTGCGCGTGGACCTTGACCTTGTCGATGAAAGGCCCTTCGCCCTGCATCGTGGATCCGTGGGACACCAGGCGGTACTTCACGTGGCTGACGCTCACCGAGAGGACCGAACTCAGGTGGAAGCCCCCGCCGAAGTTGATCTCGAGGTAGGGATTGCCCGACTGGGTGCCGAGGCCCAGCACGATCTGCTGGATGTCGATCTGCACCGGTCCGAGCGCCGCCTTGCCGCCGATGGGCAGCTTGACCGTCGTGGCGCCGCCCTTGAGCGCGATGGCGCCGTTCAGGCGCACCCGGAGGCCGTTCAGGTTGAAGGTGTAGAAGGTCTTGTCCGCGGCCGACAGGGTGAACTTCACGTCCATACCCAGGCGCCAGCCCACGCCCGCCTCGTTCTTGAAGTCCGCGTTGTGGACCTTCATGGCGATCACGCCGAAGTTCTTCTCCAGGTTCGGCACGGCAAGGCTTCCCGACACGCTGCCGTCGAAGCCGATCTGCAGGTCGCCGGTCAGGTTCGCGTTGAGCACGGGCACGTGGTCCAGTTCCAGGTGGTACGTCGCCGACAGGCTCGAACTGCAGACGTCGAAGTCCAGGGTGTCGAGCTTGAGCGTGGCAAGCTCCCATTTCGCGCTTGCGTTGACGGCGACTTTCGCAAGGTGGCCCGAGAGTCCGGACGACCCGATCGACCAGCCCGCGATGCTCGGCTGGGGCAGCGAAGAGAATTTGCGCCCGAACGCGTTGAGCTTGAGTGTACCCTTCTGGATGTAGAGGCCGATCCATGCGGTGCCCGCCCCGCCGGGGTTGCAGCCCCCGGCGGCCGGCTGGCTGCCCTGGGACCGGCTGAGGTCGAGGGTGATGGTGACGTTCTGAAGCCCGAAGCCGCTGACGCCCAGCCCGGCGTGGCCGAGACTGAGCCCCTGCTTGTAGAAATCGCCTTGGGGCGTTATCGGTCCCGTCACGTTCCACGAGCCGACAGAGGCCGGCAGCTTGAGCCCGGAGAAGGGCGACAGCGTCACGGACAGGGTGATGGTCAGCGGCTGGGCGTGGCCCGCCGTGCCCTTGACGTGCGCGATCTTGCCCGTCAGGCCCGCGACCGTCACGGGGGCGTCCGCAGAGACGTCGAGCGTCCCGCCGTCGCCGACGGTGCCGCCGCCGCTTCCGGACAGCGTCCACCCCGAGAACGTCACCGGTACGAACACCTGCCGGGTTCCCGATGTGCCCTCCGGAAGCCGGAGGTGGAGCTTGCCGCTGCCCGACCAGGTCCCGTCGCCCGCCTGCTTGTAGTCCGGTCCGATGTCGCTGATGGTGAAGGGGCCGTCCCGGGTGGGAAAGGTGATGCTGCACGGCACGGAGGGATCGTGGGGCACCACCTTGTAAGCTGCCGGGGCCGAGGTGACCTGGCGGTCCGGGGTCGCGATCGTTACGTGGAAAAGGAAGGGGAGGACCGTACCTCCTCCCGATGAGCCCTGACCGCCCGGATGGCCCGAGTAGGTAACCTTCGATCCGATACCCGAATACGAAACCTGCGTGGGCCGCATGACGGTCATCGTGACCGAACCCGCGGGAGGATCGGCCGACGTGCCGGCCGCCGATGCGCCGGACGGGTCGCCGCCGCCTCCGCCGGAGACGCTGGAGGCCTGGGCATCCGACACCACCCACACCCGCACGGTCAGGCTGTGCGGCGAACCGGCCAGGGACGCCGGGAGGGGCGGGGACTGGACGTCCACCTGCGACAGGGGCGATTTCTTACCCGGCCCGATGCCGTCCTGCGGTTCTTGCACGATCTCTTTGCCGCCGTCCACGCTCCAGCCGAGCGCGATCTTCCCCATTCCGTAGTAGCCGATGCGGGCCGTGGCGGTGAAGGCGTCCGAGCAGTCGCTCACCTCGGGCGGCGACTTGGCCTGCGAGGGGAAAACAACGTCCACGTGCTTGAGGTGGAGCGGGCCGTATGCCGTCTGGTCCAGCGGTTCCTCGACCTCTATGGTGGCGCACGCGAGCAGGTATGCGTCTTCTCCCTGCAGCTTGATCGAGGAGGGGGCGTTGGCGCTCACGGCGGCCCCGGCACCGGGGTGTCCCGTGACGAGGCTTCCGCCGCCGGAGGACGTTCCGCCGGACGCGTCGATCGTCACGTCCGGCACCGCCGATCCGGCACCCTGGTGGATTCCCCCCGAAGCCTTTGACCCGGCATAATAAGCCCGCAGGGCCCGCCCGTAGACCGAGTTGGAGCTGTAGACCGCCGCCGAGGACGGGTCCTGGTCCTGTTCGTCCGGCACGACGTAGATCTTGACCTGAAAGGTCCCGGCCCGGCCGTACACGTGGTTGAGCGGCTTGCCGTTCCTGCGGATGGGGATGGTCGTGGCCTTCGATTCGGGGCGATCGACGCTCAGCCGGTCCACCTCGCCGTCTCCCCAGGACACGTAAACGTTGTCGTAGGTCGTGAGGAGGTTCTCCGGGTGGGACACGCCCGGCAGCAGGACGTAGAAGGGGGAAGTCAGGCGGTAGGGGGACTCGGAGACGTCCACCGTCCCCGACAGCAGGACGGGTTGCCCCGTGACGGGAGCGGCCCCGCCGCCCCCGGATTGCAGCGCGACCGAGCTGCCCTTCGCGGCGGCGTCGCAGTCGAAGAGCCCGGTCGGCGCTGCCGGCAGGCGCAGGGGCAGGGCCATGCTGCTTTCCACCGCCTCATCTTGCCCCGTAACGGGATTGCTCCAGAAGCCCTCGACTTGCCAGGTGGCATTGGCGTTGCCCGCCTTGCCGAGACCGTGCAGATCGAGCTGCGTGAGGGCGGTCTCGCTGAGGTGGGCGTCGATGTAGGCCGGCAGGTCGGTCGTCTTCACGCTCGCGGACGGGGAAGGCGGCGACGGCGCTCCAGCGCCGCCGGACACCATGGACGCGGTCTGGACGAGCGGAGCGTAGCGCTTACCCCCGGAAGCCTTCCGGGCGCTTATGACCGGTTTTGCCACAACGGGCAGGGGAGGCGACCAGTTGAAATATGGCAGCGAATCGGGCGGCGGCAGGCCCTTGAGGAAGGCCGCCGAGACCCGGTAGTAGGGCTTGGAGGCGGGGGTCTGAGCCTTGGCGATCACGGTGCCGTTCTTGTCCTTGATGGTCAGGACGAAGTACTTCGCCAGGCCGGGGTTGTCTTCCGCCCAGGTGAAGAGCGTCCCCCGCTGAACCATGGGTGCGTCGCCCGACCCGTAGACGACGGAGG
>CAZDOY010000067.1:0-5051 GCA_964507185.1 uncultured Thermoanaerobaculia bacterium | reverse complement strand
ATAGGGGCCCGGCCGGGCGTGCTTCGCGATCGTGAGCGTGAAGCTCACGGGGGACGCGGGCGTCGAAGGAACGGCGGCCAGAGTGTTCCTGGGGGACGATGCGGGCGTGCCCTGGACGTTCGAGACCGTCAGGCCCTCGGGCACGAAGGACAGCTCGAGCCGTCGGCTGTAAGCGAGCCCCTGGGCCGTCACGCGCAGGGTCTGCCCCTGGAAGCCGCTCGGCGGAACGAGCTGTATCCGGGCCGCTTGTGCGAACTTCCGGCCTTCCGGGGCAGCCTGGGGCTTCGGCGAGGCGTAAGCGGACGTCCAGCCGATAAGAATGAATGCAGCCGGCAGTGCCGCAGCCAGGATCCGCACGCGGCGGGATCCGGAGTGGGTTAGCGATTCCTTTTTCATATCCGGCTGCCTCCCATGCCGCCGCCCGGGCGGCTCGTCGGAACCATCGGCACCGTCGGATTCATTCCGGGGCCGGCCTCCGTCTGGTTAAGGCTTCCCTTGCCGCCGCCCCAGTGCACTCTCAGATTCATCAGGTAGCGGTGGGTTCCGGCCCTCGGCAGGCCGGCGGAAGACCCGCCGTACCGGTTCCATTCGGCCGTGCCTTCAAGAGACAGGAGGCTGTGCAGAAAACGGGGGCTCCAGCGCAGGGTGAACTGGTACTGTTCAACGCGGTCGTCCATTGTCCCAAGGTCGTTCTTCGTCCTCGTGTAGGCGGCCCTGGGCAGAACCGAGAAGCGCCCGTCCCACAAAGACCATAGGGGTGACACGGAGAGCGTGACCACGTCGGTCCGTCCCGCCAGGGCCGTGTTCGTGGTGGTGTAGGACCCCGTGGCGCCGATCTGGAACAGGGCGGTGATACTGCCGCTCGCCGTCACCAGGAAGCTGTCCATGTCGACATCGCCCGCCGGGTCGATGTGGCTGCGGACCCGCTGGCCACTGTAGGTCTGCGCAAAGGAGAAGCGCTTGAGACCCTCCACGAAGCCCAGGTTCCATCCGTCCATGCGCTGGTCGGTGCCGGGAAGCCCCGTGATGGGGTCGGCGCCCTGCGTCAGCTTTTCGCCGTTCAGCCCCAGCGTCATCGCCACCGTATGGGTTATGGGTAGTGCAAACTGCAGGTTCAGAACGTGCTGTTTCGCGGAGGGACCGGAAGAGAGTCCGCTTCCCACGCCGTCCTTTGAGTAGAGGTAACTCATCGAGGCCGACAGCCTGCCGAAGCTGCGGGAGAGGTTCAATCCCACTCCGCTCCGGTCGGGAACGCCGCCCTGCGTGTAGCCGGGGTTGGCGGGGTTGGCGAAATCGGACGCCACCCGCCTGAAGTTCAGCGCGTAGGTGGTCTTGAGGACCGTCCCCTCGAAGCCAAGCCTGTAGGCGTTGCCCTGGTAGGAGTGCAGCCCGTCGGGCTCGGCCCGTCCCTGCGCGGCCTCGAGGGTGAGGCCGAAGGCCGTCGTGAACTTCAGCCTCGCCAATACGCCGAGCACAGTGCCCGTCCCTCCGGGCAGGTAGGGCGAAGCGTCCTGTTCGGTCCTGAGCCCCATCAGCCGCACGAGGAACCGGTCCGATGGGAGCGGGAGCGTATAGCCGGCCGCCCTGACCTTCAAGTCGCCCGCGCCGGAGCCCGAACCCAGGGCGGGGACGGTGTTGTCGTAGGAGGCGTAGGCGCCCAGGGAACCCGCAGGGGTATCCGCGTCCACTTCCACGCCGCCGCGGGTCAGGCCGGAGGCCACGAGCTGAGAATCGCCCAGGAAGCTCACGTTGGCGTACCCGACCGTTCCCGAAGCCCCCCAGGCGCCCGACTTGTATCCGCCCTTGAAGACCCAGTTGCGGCTCTCGTTCACGGTGTGGGTCGGGTCCGAAAAGTCATGGCGGAAGGACGCGTCGGCCGTGTCCTTGAAGGACCAGCCGTCTCGGCCTAGATCCGACTGGGACGAGAGCGTCAGGCGGAAGGTGTCCTGCTCGTTCGGGCCGCTGCCCGAGACCTCCGACATGAGCCCGGCTACTTCCGCCGACCAGCTTCCCGTCGGCTTCGCCCCGGGCTTTCTCGCTTTGGAAGGCGGCTGCGCCCGACTTCCCGGTTTCGCCGCGGGCGACTTCGTCCCCGAGGCGGCCTGGGGAGCCTGTGAGCGTTCTACGCTGACTCGCCATTCCTTCAGGGTGCCGCCGAGGCCCAGTCGAATGTCGTGCGATCCTGGAGAAAGGTCCATGACCGGGTGGTAGACGATGCGTCCCGCCTGGACGTCGGCCATGGCCGTGACGTCCTCGTTGTCGATGAAGAGCGAGACGTCCTCGGGGTCCACCTTTCCCGTCCAGCGTGCGGCGATCGCGGGCCGGGCGCCGTTCACTTTCGCCCCGTCGGCGGGCGAGGTCCCGGTCACGGTGACGGGTCCTGCCGCGAGAAGCATCCGGCTCCGGACCCCGTACAGACTGCTCTGCCCCGGGGGTGGGACCGTTCCCCGCTCGCCGTCGCCGAAGCGGACCGTCCCGGTTTCCGAATCCAGAGTGTAGACGGTGTACGCGACGACCTTATCGGCGAAGGGCGGTTTGAGAACGTAGGAGGGATTGGGTGTAAGCGCTGTGAAGAGGGGCTTTTCTGCGTTGTCCGGACCGAAGAACTCGATGAGGTAAACGGTGCCGGGTGGGCCGCCTTCCCAGCGCAGCACCAGCGTCCCGGGTCTCGGCCCGGGACGGGGCCCGAGAAGAACGACCCGGACGGTACCGGCCTGGACGACGATGTCCCGCCAGAGCGCAGGTGTTCCCGGTATCCTGCCTGGAAAGACGGGCCTCACGGACCACCCGTATCGGCCCCCGCCCAGCGCCGCCCAGTCGAAACCGGACGGTGTCCATTCTTCCCCGGCCACCTCAAAACGCTTTACCGCCATGAGGTCCGAAGCGTCCAGCGACCGGAAGAGGACCTCGTACCCGACCGCGCCGGGCACCATGGTCCATCGAAAGACGGGCGGGTGGGAAAAAACGCCGCCGGCGCGGGGGGCGAGCAACTTGAGGGAAGTCCTCGAATCGGTGCTTCCGATGAGCCGCACTGCGCCCGATGTGAAGTGCTGGGGGCTCAGGATCTCCAGCACAAGGTCGTGCGTGCCCTGGTACGTAAAGGGAATGGGAACGCTCGTCTTGACCTGAACCGGAGCGCCTCCATTGGCCACCACGGCAAACTGGTCGAAGGGGACGCCGTCCAGGAGAAAACGCCCGATAACAACGCCGGTTCCCGTCGTCGCGAGGAGGCCTTTGGCATAGATTGAGCGATCCGGCGAAATAAGCGTCCCGGGCTGTGGAAAGACGACCGCCGCGTCGCGTATGCCCAGCGGTGCGGACAGGCCGCTGCGCCGGTAGACGTAAAGAGGCGGCGTGAGCGTATCCGCGGTGTTTGCCTCTGTCTGAGGATCGTAAATGTCGACCCGCACCGGACCGGGTGCGGCGCTTTGCAGTACGCCGATGGTGGCGGTGGCCAGATTGGGGGAAATCACTTGGAAGGAGAGGACCTGGATATCGGGGCTCCTCACGATGAGGCGCTGCACAGTGCGGAACCCCGAGCCGTGAAGCGTCAGAAAGACGCCCGTCGTTCCCTGCGCCACCCTGTCGGGACTGATCGAATTCACGATAATGGGACTTAGAAATCGGGGCCGGCCCTGGGCCGACGGTACAAGTCCGCCGGTCAAGAGCATAATCGCCAGGACAAGAAGACATGAAGGGAGAGAAAAGCGGCCCAATCTGTCTCCTCTAACGACAGACCCGTGACAGGATACTCTCATGAAGCCTCCTTTCCGTGAGCCTCGACCCCCGCGATCTCGTCGAGCACTCCGATCAAAGAGAAACGTTTGCTACGTCAACTTCACCCATCACGCAAAAAATCAAACCGAAAGGGAGCCTGTTTGGGCTTCGAGGAAGGCATTGGTCCGCAACTCACTGCGGATTTCACGCCGGACAAGAAGACATCCCGGCGGCGAGGGCCTTGAAATGACCCGGTCGCTATGGCGCGTTGTTTATCCTGGATGCTGCTTCCTCAACAATGTCAACAGTCGATGGGAGAGTTTATTGCATCCCGGTTTCTCGGGGTTCTAATGGCCGTAAACAGGGCGTTGCATGGAATGATGCGCTTGCTCGTTTCCTCCCCGGTTCCCGGATGGGCCTCATCGGAGTGTCGACGGATAAGCGGCGGCCAGCGCTATCGAAGCCGCGGAGCGGGGCGAGCCGGAGAGCGCAGAGGGCGTACTCCGCCCGCGGACTTGAGACACTCGCTCTAAGTGCCGCCGTCTGAAGTGGGATTTTTCGCGGGGGCAACGGCTGTGACGGGCAACTGGGACACCCCCCAGGGAAGCGTCCACGGGAATCCCCATCAGGACCGGCCTGTCGGGCAACACCGGCGCTGGTTCTCAAGGCCGGCTGGCGGCAGACGGCACGCAGCGCGTGAAGCGCTGAAGGCTGTTCTTGGTCCTTCCCCTCCAACCCCCCCATGGCCATATCTGCCGTCCTCATCCAGGCAGGCTCTGTATTGGGGCATATAGCCCTGCTTGGACCTGCCATTCTGGCGCTGTATCCGGTCGTCCAAGACCTCATGAATTCTCGCGTGTTATAATCACCAATCGCGCCGGGTCTCCTAAATGAAGGCAAACTGGATGCGGCGCCCTCTGGACTGCAAAGGGTCCTCCGGAGACAACTTGAAATGCCGTGGTGCGGGCCGCAAGGGACGCTCATGGAGAGGAGGAGATACTCATGTGGAAAAACACCAGGCGGATGACGGGGTGGTTGTCCTTCGGTCTGGCCCTGTGCCTGACGTTCTCTTTGGGACTGAAGGCGCAGGATGCGGGAAAGACCCCCGTTCAGGCTCCCGTTCGCATTGACAACAGCGACACGGTAATTCTTCACGGCAACGTGAACCCGCTCGCGCGGCCCGAGTTCAACGTGGGGCCGACGGACCCGTCCACACCGATGGACAACATGATCCTGGCGCTCAGGCTAAGCCCTCAGAAGAAAGCGGCGCTGCAGGCCTTCCTCCAGGCGCAGCAGGATCCGGCCTCTTCCGAGTACCACCATTGGCTGACGCC
>CAZDOY010000066.1:1413-12233 GCA_964507185.1 uncultured Thermoanaerobaculia bacterium | reverse complement strand
CGCATCGGGACCTTTCCGCTGCACGATCCCGAAGACTGCCTCTATTCGCCAGACGTCATCGACTTCGCCGTCAGCCACGGATACTACCATCCGAAGACCGACGGCCCCTTCCGCTTCTGCGACGCCTATTGCCCAGCCACGCCCGAGAAACTGCGTTACACTGCCACGCGCGTCTGGTCGATCTTCAGGAGGGCGGCGCCTTCCATGCACCTGTCCATGGACTACAACCGCGGGGTTCAGGGCGCGAAGCCCTATCCGCTCTGGATCAAGGCCGACAGGAAGCTGTCCGTGCAGGACGTGATGGCGCTCATGCGCGACCACTACGAAGGAACCCCTCTGGACATGACGAAGGGCGTGGACGCCGGCCCCTTCGGTTCCGCCCTGCGCTGTCGCCCGATGACCTTTAAGGTCGACGGCCAGACCTACTCGTGGGAGCGGCCCATCTCGACGCAGCAGACGGGCTGCTCGTACGTGGCGGACATGCGCGGTTTCCTGCCGGACCCGGTGGGCGGCGTGCTCTGGTACGGTGTGGACGACACCTATACGAGCTGTTACTTTCCCCTGTACGCAGGCATCTCGGACGTCCCTCCGGCTTTCGCCCGGGGGACGATCGACAGGTTCTCCTGGGATTCGGCGTGGTGGGTCTTCAACCTGGTCGCCAATTACGCGCAGCTCAAGTTCTCTTACATGGTCAAGGACATCGAGAAGGTGCAGAAGGAACTGGAAGGACAGTTCTTCGATGTTCAACCCGCCGTGGAAAAGACGGCGCTGGACCTTCTGGAGAAGGATCCGGCTCGGGCGAAGCGGTTCCTGACAGAGTATAGCGTTTCGGCCGGGCAGAAGGTGTTCGAACGATGGCGGGAACTTGGCGTGACGCTCTTCACGAAGTACAACGACGGGTACGTGAGGAACGAGAAAGGGCGGCACGAGGAACTGGGTTACCCGCAGAATTGGGTGAAGGACGTGGTGGAAGAGCGGCCGGACCAGTTCAGACTTCCCGCGGAACCGAAGGCCAGGCAGCCGGCCCCGTAGACCGTTTTGCGCACAGACCTGCGGGCCGAGCCCTCAGCTATGCACGGACGCGTTTGCAAATGCGCCTTTTCCTCTGTTGCTTCCTTGCGCGTCTCCTCGTCCGATTGGAGACAATGCCGAGACTATGGTATCTGCCGAAGGCCCCGCCTTTGATTTTACGGTTGCCTGTCCACCGTTTTTATGGACAGCAGGTATTCAGCGACGGCCCTGGCGTCGTCACCGGACAGGCGGTAAGGGGGCATGGGCGGGCGGGCAAAAGTGCCCTGCGGATTTCTGCCCGTTTCAAGGAAGGTGACCAGCTCGTCTCTGCTCCAGCCTTCGGGGCCGCCGGCAATCGGTGGCGACTTCGGCGCCCATACGGGCATGGGGACGGTGGGTGCGAAGCCCAGGACCGCCCCTTCGAGAGACTTGCTCTCGTCGAAACGGCCGTCCTTGAGGCGAGGGGTATGGCAGTCGGCGCACTCTCCGACAGCTTCGACGAGGTATTTGCCGTGCTCGATGCTGGGGGAGGCCGCTTGTTCGACCGTAGCGCCTTTGTTCTGTAGAGAACACGCCCCGAGCAGGCACAGCATGCCCGCGAAAGCCACAGGAACGAGAACGCGCATAAAGATGTCGCTTCGGCTCTGCAACGATTGAACCTCCCTGCGCTCCTCCGGCGCAATCTACACACGAAGGGGAGACCCTCTACTCGACGCAGAGTGAACGCACGGGGCCGGAACGCTATTCCACGTGCCTGAGGAATCGGTGACTTGCCGGAGGTCCCTGGGGAAAGGGCCGGCATCGATCCGTGCTCAGTGGAGGTCGGACCAGTTATTGAGGAAGGGAAGGAAGTCGTCTCCGGGCATGGGTTTGCTGAAGAAGAAGCCCTGGGCGGCGTCGCAGCCGTTCTGTTTGAGAAAATAGAACTGCTCTTCGGTTTCCACGCCTTCGGCCACGACGCGGAGGTTCAGGCCGTGGGCCATGGTGATGATGGAGCGAACGATGGCCGCGTCGTTGGGGCTGCTTGTGACGTCGGCGATAAAGGCGCGGTCGATCTTCAGGGTGTGGATGGGGAAGCTCTTGAGGTAATAGAAGGAGGAGTAGCCCTTGCCGAAATCGTCGATGGCAATGCGGATGCCGAGGTCCGCCATCCGGTGCAGGATGTCGATGGTCTTCTCCAGGTCCCACATGGCGGTGCTTTCGGTGATCTCGACTTCCAGGCAGGAGGGCTCAATCCCCGTCTGATCCAGGGCGCGACTCACGACGTCGATGATGTTCTTTTCCCGGAATTGCCTTCCTGAGAGATTGACGGACACCCGGAGCGCATGGTGGCCGAGGCCCTGCCAGAACCTGTTCTGGGCGCAGGCGGTCGTCATGATCCACTGGCCGATGTCCACTATCAGCCCGGTTTCTTCCGCGATGGGGATGAAGCGCGCAGGGGAGAGGATGCCCTTCTCGGGGTGCCGCCATCGGACGAGCGATTCCATGGCCGCAATGCGGCCGGATTGCATGTCGATGACCGGCTGATAGTGGGCGAGGAACTCGCGTCGTTCGATTGCCATGCGCAGTTCGTGGCGCATGGTCAGGCGTTCCGAAGCCTCGGAGTCCATCTCGGATCTGAAAAAATGGAATCCGTCCCCACCCTCGCTCTTCACCCTGTTGAGGGCGATATCCGCGTGCCTGAGGAGCGACCCGGTCGTCAGGCCGTCGTTTGGGCAGAGGCTGATGCCCATGCTGAGATTGATGGTGATTTCCTGTCCGGCCACGCGGAAGGGTTTTCGAAACGCCTCGAAGATCCAGGCTGCGACCGAGGACGCTGATTCCGGGGATTCGGCTTCTTGGAGGAGGACGACAAACTCGTCGCTGCCCATGCGGGCGATCGTGGCCCTCGCGCCCAGGGACCGGAGGAGGCGTTCGGCGATGCCTTTGAGGAGGTAGTCGCCCATTTCGTGCCCGAGCGCCTCGTTGACTTCCTTGAATCGGTCCACATCGAGGAGGATCACGGCGGACCTGTTTGCGTTGCCCCCACCCTGGCCAAGGGAATCCCTGAGGCGCTCGTAGAAGAAGGTCCGATTGGGCAGTCCGGTCAGTGCGTCGAAATGGGCCAGATCGTAGAGGCTTTCCACCAGGCGTTTCTGTTCGGTGATGTCGCGATAGATGCCGTATACACCCGTCTGCCTTCCTGCCAGTACAATGGGGTAACCGAGGATGGAGACGGGGACGAGCGTACCGTCGCTCCGCGTCCTGAAGGCCTCGGTCTCGATGACTTCCTTGTCAAGCACCCGCCGCGACAGCTCCGAGGCCTCCGCCATCTGGTCCGCGGGAACGATGAGTTCGTTGATCGGCTTTCCTGTTATGTCCCCGGCAGCGTAGCCGAAGAGCTTTTCGAATCCGGGATTGGCCTGAAGAATCTTCTCGGACTCGTCGAGAACCACGATGGCTTCCGGGGATCCTTCAAAAAGCTGCTGGAAATAGGATGTCTGGACAAGGAGCAGATCCTCGGCCCGTTTCCGGTCCGTGATGTCGAATCCAGTGACGAGAACGGCGGGCTTGCCATCGTAGTAGATGGGGCCTCCGCTGGCCTCGATCCACCTCTCCTCGCCGGACGACGTGATGATCTTGAACTCGTAGCGGCTTGCAATTTCAGGAGCACGTTCCTGCTGTTCTCTCCTTGCCGCCACGAGTGCTCGATAGGCGGGGTGGACGAGGTCGAGGAGTTGCAGGCTCTTGCATTCCTGAAGCGAAAGGCCCGTCATGGCCTCGGCCGCGGGGTTAATGTATAGGATCTGGTCGTTGCGGTAGATAACGATCGCCGCAGACGTTGCCTCCGCTTGTGTCCTGAACCGGCTCTCGCTCTCCGCGATGGTACGCTCGGCGCGTCTGCGATAGATGGCGCCGCCGATGCCGCCGGCGGCGCTCAGGAGGATTGACTCCTCATTTGCGGTCCACCTGCGGGCCACCCTGCAGGCGTCGAGACCGAGGAAACCCCAGCAGTGGCCCTCGATCATGATAGGCACAAGAAGGAGGGACTGAATGCCTTGGCCGGCCATGTAGCCGCTGACATCCTTCGAAGAATGCTTGCGGTCAGCGTGCACGGGATAACCCTGGGTCAAAGCCGGATACCACTCTCGAAACGCGCCGGTCCGCAGTGAGAGACTTTGCAGCGCGCTGTTATCAATTTGTGACTCGACTTCCGGATCGGCCCACTCATAGCGGCGGCTCGTCACCGGTTCGCCGGTCACGGGATGGTCGTGGTTGACGAAGATGTGGACGCGGTCGACGCGGTCTGCCCGGCCCAGGTCCTCCAGGGCCGCGTTGATGGTGTCGTCATAATCCCTGCTGGTCAGCAGGGCGCTCGATGCGCCGGCCACGGCCTTGAGAAGACGGTCCCGCCGTCGCAGTTCCTCGTTGGCCTTTCGGTGTTCCGAAGCCTCGATGGAGAGGGCCACCAGGTCGGCCACGGCCACGGCGAAGCTCTGGTCCTCGAGGCTCCACCGGCGCCCCGGACCCCGCTGCTCGTGGCGCAGGACGCCCGCGACGGCCCCGCGCATGCGGATGGGGACGTCCAGCATGGAGGTGATACCCAGGGGCTTCAGGTAACTATCCCGGAACTCGGAGGTCCTCGCATCCTGCTGGGCGTCGGTCACGGCGATCGTGTGGCTTTCCTCCAGGGCCTTGAAGTACCGGGGGAAGCTGGATACGACCAGGCGCTGACCGGACGAATGGGCGCCGTTTCCGGACTCGAAATAGTCCAGACAGACGATCTCCTTCAGCCCGGAGGCGAAGATCCAGAGGCTCATGCGATCGACGCCGAGGGTCTCGGTGGCGATTTCCGTTATGGCTCGAAGACCCTGGGAGAGGTTCCCGGTCTTGAGTTTGGCGATCTTCAACAAGGCCCATTGCTGGCGGATCATGGCCTGAGACCGCTGGGTCCCGGCTTCCTGCGCCCGGTGCCGTTCGACCGCCATGGCCACCTGGCTGGAGACGAATACGAGGATGTTCTTGTCATCTTCCGTATAGCGCGCCCCGTCTTTGTAGGTCTGGACCGTCAGAGCGCCGATGGCGTCGCCCTTGACCTTGAGAGGCACTCCCAACCAGTCGATGGAGGCAGTTCCCGTGGTTGCGACCTCCCCGGCCTCGCGGAGCCGGTGAAAGACTTCAGGGTTTGCGAGGAGGGGAGTACGGGTCTTGAGCACATACTCTGTGAGGCCTTTGTCCGGGGGGACGAAACCCTGGGGCGGAGGTTCTTTCTCGTCTACCCAGTAAAGGAACTCGAGCAGGCCTTTTTCCCTGTCGAAGCGGGCGATGCGGAAGTTGCGCGCGTCCATGAGGGTGCAGATGATTTCGTGAGTGGCTTTGAAGAACTGCTGGAGGCCGTCCGTGTTCTGCGCCGCTTCGGAAATCTTGTAGATCGCATTTTGAACTTTATCGGCGGACTTGCGCCCGGTAACGTCCTGCAGGATGACCATTGTCGCGGGCCGTCCCTCGAAGCGGAACTGCGAAACGGACATCTCGCTCCAGCGAAGCACGCCGTCCTTGGAAAGGACCATGACCTCCGACGGATGGGCGTTTTTCGACTCCTCGGACGGGGACGCCACGAGCGCCATTGCGAGTTCACGATGATCCGGGTGGAAGAGGAGAGCTGGATCCGACGACGGGAGCTCCCGCCCGTCGTAGCCGGTGAGGCGGCATGCGGCGGCATTGGCGTAGGTGCATAGACCGTCCTGGCATATGAGAATGCCGAAGGGGGAGGTCTGGGCCATGCGGTGGAACAGGGCCTGGTTCTCCCTGAGTTCCGCTTCAGCTTCCTTCCGCTTGCTTATGTCCCGCATCATGGTCATGACCACGCGCCCATCCCTGCTATCCATCGGGACGGCCAGTGTCGACACGTCCAGCGACGTGCCGTCGGCCCTGACGATTTTCTGGTCGGAGAGGGGTGCGCAAACCCCGTCTTCGAGGGCGCTGTGTATTCTTGACTGCGCGATTTCGAGGTAGTCGGGATGCATGTGCCGGGCCACGGACAATCCGCGCATGCTATCGGTCGAGCCGTATCCGAACAGCTCGCAGGCGGCGGCGTTGGCAAGCAGGAAGTGTTCGCCGTCGTGCACCGTGATGGCCATGGGCGCAAGCTCCACCAGTTGACGGTATCTCTCCCGGCTTTCCTGCAGGTCTCTTTCATAGCCTCGGCTTCTGATGAAGGCTCTTCTCACGATGGCGAAGAGCAGAATGCAACTGGAGAGAAGGAAGACGGCGTCAAGCGCCCAAGCGAGGTGCATACCAGCGAAATGCAGATGGAGTGCGCCGCCAAGAGCGGTGTGTGTGGAGAAAATCCAGGCCGAACCGATGACCAGGTAGAGACAGGCGATGAGCATAGGGAGCCTGATACTGCCTGGCGGCCGTTTGAGACCTTGCCGGTTCGGGTTCATCCTGCCCCCTGAACATCGGGGTCGAACAATGCCGCATGCCAGGGACTCATGAAAAAATTTACATGGGTTTCCCTATCGGCGGATTAGAGCCAAATAAAAACGGCTTCCCGGATATCCCTGCTTCGCATTAATCTTAACTGGGTAAAGGGAAATGTCAAGTCGAATCTCGAAACGTGTACAGAGTTCACGATGGCGAAAAAAAAGGGGCCTCCAGGCCCCTTTTCGTTGGTGATTAAGGAGTATTTTATGAAGGGATGATGCGGACCTGCTCGGCTTGAGGACCCTTCATGCCGTCCCTCACCTCGAGGCTCACCCTCTGACCTTCGGCAAGAGTGCGGAAGCCCTCGCTCTCGATAGCCGTGTAGTGAACGAAGACATCCTTGCCCTCGTCGATGGTGATGAATCCATAGCCCTTTTTCTCGTCGAACCACTTAACTGTTCCGTTTGCCACACCAAACTCCTACTGAGTAACCTGTCTTCGGCAAACCGTTTACCGAAGAACAGCTGTAACCTAGCACGGGAGAGGTGGCGTGTCAAGCGGAGAACTATAGGGAGACTGGCTTTCAGCCGGAACTTCCTCATAAATCAACTAAAAGGCGGTTCTTCCTGGGACGGGACTCGCCCGGGCTTGTCACAGAGACGGTCGGGGGCAGCGCGTTTCTCAGATTCCGCATCCCACGCACAGGTCGAGGTTCGCAAGGCCGTCGTCCAGCCGGTGGTGAATGCGGCCCCGGCTGCTGCCTTTCACTCCCATCCGAGTTTAGGAGAACATGGTGAGGCGGGTGAGGCCGTGGTG
This sequence comes from uncultured Thermoanaerobaculia bacterium, assembly GCA_964507185.1. GTDB lineage: Bacteria > Acidobacteriota > UBA4820 > UBA4820 > DSQY01 > CAVRTJ01. The sequence continues at coordinate 5,000 of CAZDOY010000066.1, read as the reverse complement.
CTTTGCGGCGGGCGTATTAAAGCTCTTCTCTGCGTCCAGGATCTCTGACTGGAGACGCCGGGAGTTGATCGCGCGCTCGGGATGGGCGCTTCGCGGGACCTCCATCGTTAGAGAATCTCACTTCTGATCCGGCGTTCCTCGACGCGGCGCCGGAGAGGAGCGGGCCATTCCGCAGCCAGCCCCGGAGTCGGCAGGTCGATTGAGAGGAAAGCCCTTTGCCCGTCGCCGTGGTAGGCCTGGGGGTGTCCACGTGTTAAACTCATGCGGCTGGGAGTCAGGTAACGATGGTCAGGAAATACAAGAAGAACTTCTACGCCTACAAGGTGGACGGCGAATCGGGCATCGTGAATACGTGGTCGGAATGTGAAGATCGCGTCATGGGGAAAGCCGCCCGCTATCGGGGCTTTGCGACTCGCAGCGAGGCCGAAGCCTGGCTCGACGCCGGTGCTCCGTACGAGCAGCGCGCGGCCAGGAAGGCCGAAGAACAGGCCGGACTGCCCGGCGACGCGGTCTATTTTGACTCAGGCACGGGCGGCGGGAACGGCGCAGAGATCAACGTCACCGACAGGGACGGCCTACCCCTGCTGTACGTCGCCGTCGACGAAAAACAGCTGACGCCGCGCGGGACATATCTGCTGCGGGCGGGCGCGACCAACAACTACGGCGAACTCCTTGCCTGCCTGTGCGCCATCAAAGTGGCCCGGGGACTCGGCATAAAGCTCGTGTGCGGGGACAGTGCGCTCGTTATCAATTATTGGTCCAAAGGGCATATCAGCAAGGAGAAGCAAGGCAGCGACCCTCAGTTGACCAAACTGGTAAGGGAGGCTGCAAGACTCCGAAAGGCCTTCGAATCGGAGGGCGGTACTCTGAGGCACGTTCCGGGCCGCATCAACCCGGCGGACCTGGGGTTCCACCGCGAGTGATTCCGGTTGGGCTGTGTCGGCTGATCCGGTTGCGCGCAGGCCCGGCGCGGGACCGTGGACTCAAAGCCGAGATCTGAGAGACTATGGCACGTGAAATGGAATTATCGCTACAACACAACACAGGAAAGGGACAAGTTATGAAGAAGATCCTGTTCATCGTCCTCGCAGCTTCACTTCTCGTCGCATGCGCAAAGGGTCCGGCAGGTAAGGCGTCCCCGGCCGACGGCGCCAAGCCCGCCGTCAAGAATCCGGTGGTGGTAGTGCTGGACGTCGGGCGCATCATGAAGGAAGCCAAGCCTTCCCAGGCTCTCCAGAAGAGCCTCAACGACTGGGCCGAGAGCACCATGACCGAACTCCGGGCGAAAATGGACGCATACCAGAAGGCGAAGGCAGACGGGAAGCTGTCGCCCAAGCGTTTAAACGCCATGGGGAAGGAGCTGGATGACCTTCGGCAGAAGTCCAACGAGGAATACCAGAAGCGCCGCCAGGAAGCCGCCGACAAGATGAAGGCGACATTCGATCCGCTCATCGAGAAGCTGGCCAAGGAAAACGGCTGGGACGTCGTGCTCAACAAGGTCGACCAGGTCACGGTGTGGTCGTCGAGCGCCATGGACCAGACGGACTATGTCATCCAGCAGCTGGACAAGATGAAGATCGATACGAGCAAGGTGCCACAGGAGAAGTAGGCGCCGCACGGCGCCTCGCGGTTGAGAGAAGCATCAGGCTTTCACGGGCGAGGGGATTCGTCCCCTCGCCTTCAGGTCTGCAGAAAAGCGGCGCAGGAAAACGGGCGTTCGAAAAGAGGGCGGCGGTTGGCCCCGGGGCCGGGGTCTGCTAAAATCCGAGAGGTAAGTGAGGTCGGGTGTATCTTCCTCCACGGTGGCCCTGATCTGGAACGGCCAGAGACGTTCGGCAACCGCCGGCCGCCGAGGATTTGGACGGGGAGATTCGGGCCGACGGCCGGTTTAGAACCGGTTCGGAGCTGACAGCGGTGACCGCGTAGACGGGCAGAGGGCGTCCGGCTTCGGCGGTCTTTTAAAGAGGAGCACAAGGCGCAATGGCGGTTCGACTTTTTGTCGGGAACCTTTCCTTCGACGTCAGTGAGGCTGAGCTGAAGGACGTCTTCTCGGCAGCCGGTACGGTTACGCATGTTTTTTTCCCGCTCGACAGGGAAACGGGAAAACCCAGAGGGTTCGCTTTTGTCGAATACGGTGAAAAAGCCGAAGCGGATGAAGCCATAAGGCGCTTCAACGGCCACGAACTTCAAGGCCGGGCTCTCGTGGTGAACGAGGCCCGTTCCCGCGATGCCGGCCCCGGAGGCGGGAGGCCGGGTCCCCCGCCGTCGCGGTCCTATCAGCCCAGGACACCCTGGCTTGAACCTATCGAGGATACTGAGATTAAGCCGAGCAGGCTTAAACCCAGGGATGTAGGCCCGGAGGCGACGGACAAGCACAAGAGGAAGAAGAACAATAAGAACAACAAGAAGCCGCGCAGTCCCAGGGGAGAGTCCCGGGAGCGTGGAGGCGGTCGCTTTTACGGCGAGTTCGACTACGAAGAGGACTAGGAGAAGAATTAATGCAGTAAGCGGCGCGGGTTCGCCGGCGCCGCACGCATTGGACCAGATCAACGTGATTTAAGCCTGGAAGCACGCCGGTAGTCATCCTGAGGTTACGACCGACCGGGAGGAGCCGTAAGAGAGCAGTGCCAGGTGGCCCCTGAGGAGATTACGCATGGCTCAGAAGTCGAGACCGACTTTTCAGAAGCGCGAAAAAGAAAAAGCGAGACAACAGAAGAAAGTGGAGAAGATGCAGCGCCGACTCGAGGCCAAGGAACGGCGCGCTACCGCCGAGCCGAAGCTGGAGGACGTGGATCCCGATATAGCCGGCATCGTGCCGGGTCCCCAGCCGCTTCCGGAGGAATGGAGAGACATCGTAGATGAAAAGGATGGCGGCCAAGAGGAAGAGGAAGAGAAGGACTGACTGTCCGCTCATGCCATAGTCCGGTTGCCATCGATATGAGGGGCGAGGATGCCGGTTCCCGCGTCGAAGGCGCTCCGGGTGCTCCCCGAACACGCTCCGGTCCCTGAGATGCCAGTTCATTCGATTCGGCTCCAAGCCCGCGGACGCCTGTCCGCGATCGGCTTGAAAGAGTAGTGCCTTTCATGTATTGAATTAGTTCTTCGACCGCGCGAAACTGCAAGAGGATCACGATTGGCCGCTGTTGCCGACTGAAAGGTGAGGGATGGTACAGAAGATCAAGCTCAAAGACCAGACGTCCCTGTCCAAGTGGTCTCTCGAGGAGGCACGCGAACTCTATAACATCCATGAGTGGGGCAAGGGGTTCTTCGATATCAACCAGAAGGGCAACATGGAAGTCCTGCCCGAGAAGAGCCGCAATAAGTCCCTGGATATCAAGGAGCTTGTGGATGGGCTGTGCATGCGAGGGCTGAACCCGCCCCTGCTGATCAGGTGTACGGACATCCTTCAGAAGCGCATAGAAGAGATTCAGACCGCCTTCGCCAAGGCGATCGAGGACTACGACTACAAGGGAAGATACTTCGGCGTCTATCCCGTCAAGGTCAACCAGGCCAAACAGGTCGTCGAAGACATCGTGGAATTCGGACGGAAGTACAACTTCGGACTCGAAGCGGGGACCAAGGCCGAA
>CAZDOY010000066.1:0-1313 GCA_964507185.1 uncultured Thermoanaerobaculia bacterium | reverse complement strand
GCCGAGAACGACATCCCTCATCCCGACGTGATCTCCGAGAGCGGCAGGGCGCTTGTCGCCTATCACTCGATTCTCGTTTTCAACGTCCTTGGCACGAGCGAATTGATCGACGAGAACAAGGGTTTCGAAATTCCTGACGACGCTCCGGAGGGCGTGATCAGCCTGCACGAGGTCCTGCAGAACCTGAGCGTGAAGAACTTCCAGGAGTCCTACCACGACGCGCTCCAGATCCGGGACGAGACGCTCACGCTCTTCAACGTAGGCATGATGTCGCTTCCCCACCGGGCCCTGGTGGAGCGGCTGTTCTGGCTGGTCTGCCACCGGATCTCCAAGATCATTCACGGACTGGACTACGTGCCCGACGAGTTGGAAAACCTCGACCGATTTATTTCGGATACCTATTACGGCAACCTCTCCGTTTTTCAGAGCCTTCCGGACCACTGGGCGGTAAAACAGCTCTTCCCCATCGTACCCATTCACCGGCTCCGGGAGCGTCCGAGCAGGAAGGCGACCCTGGCGGACATCACCTGCGATTCGGACGGAAAGGTGGACCAGTTCATCGACCTGCACGACGTCAAGAACACCATCGATCTGCACGAATTCAAGGAGGGCCAGCCCTACTATCTCGGTGTGTTTCTCGTCGGCGCCTACCAGGAGGCGCTGGGAGACCTCCACAACCTTTTCGGCGACACCAACACGGTTCACGTCAACATCACCGGCCGGAACAAGTACCGAATCGACAAGACCATCGAGGGGGACAAGGTCCGGGACGTGCTCAGCTATATGCAATATCAGAAACGCGACGTGATGAACGCCATAAGGCACGCGGTGGAGGAGAGCATCGAAGAGAAGCGGATAACCATTAAGGAATCCGCTCGCATCAAGAAGTTCCTGGAAGACGGGCTGGACGGGTACACCTACCTCGAGTAGGAGCGGCCGGACGGAACTAGGAGATGTGAACGGCGTTCGCGACTTCAGCCGTTCGAAAGAACGGTGCCCTGGGCGCCGAAAAGCTTGTGAAGCAGCTTCTGGTCCTCCAGGGAGATCGCCCCGAACTCCAGGCCCACCTCATATCCGGAACTGCCGTTTCCCTTCTCGTAAACCACCCTGCCCACGGCTTGGATGACGTGGTCGGTGGTGTGAATGAGAATCTCTATGACAGCCCCCACCCCCAGCGGCTCGGGATTGACGAACATGCACCCTCCGGGCCCCAGGCTTCTCGTCTTCGCGAAGCCTTCCTCACTTTCGGAACCGAGCTTTTTCACGAAGACCGCGTTTTCCGAATGGATTCTCGGAAAGCGGCGACGATTTTT
>CAZDOY010000065.1:0-12253 GCA_964507185.1 uncultured Thermoanaerobaculia bacterium | reverse complement strand
GGACGCTTCCCGCCTGCCCCGGCATGCCCGATCGGCCGATGCGAGCATCGGCCGCTACAACGGCAAGCCTTCTGCCGTCTTCCTTTAGCCCTTAGCCTTTCGGCCTTAGCCTTCGGGAGACAGTTTCCCTTCCGCCTTCCGATTTCCGCCTTCTGCCTTTCAAATCCCAATTCCCAAATTACACTGTTCCATCCCGGGACCCCGGGCGAGGGGGCTATCAGGTGACGGGCCGATGGGTTCCGTAGCCGCAGATCGGACATGCGACGGGGCCCTGATCCGCTTTCTCCAGTGTGGCCATGTGGCAGTTGGGGCATTCCATGCCCGGAGTCAGATAGACGACGGTGCGGCAGGCGGCGGCGCCTGATCCGCACGAGGCCTTGATGCGCCGCCTGCAGGCGCCGGCCGATTTCTTCCTGGCCTTGAAGCGGACCGAGAGATTTTCGGCGCTCACGGCGCATCCCCCTGCGGGCGGCTCATGCCCACGACAAATCGGACGAGGTTGTCCCTGGCCTCCCCGCTGATGCCCGGAAAAGCCGGCATGCCCCTGCCTCCTGATTGCAACCTCGCCACGACCTGGCGAGCTGTGAGGTTGCGCCCGGCGAGGCCCCCGCCGGGTGACGATGGACCGGCGTGGCAGGGCCTGCAGGCTTCCATAAAAATAGTGCCTCCGTCCTGGGAATCAGGCTTGTAGCTGCTGGACGAACAGGCGACAAGCGCGGCCATTGAGAGGGCTGCGAGCACGGCTCCTGCGCGCTTCATCGGTACCGTTCCTCGATGCCCAGATCCTTCATCTTCCGCCACAGGGTCGTCCGGCCGATGCCCAGCTCCTTGGCCGCCCTGGTCTTGTTGCCGCCGCACTTGTCGAGGACCTGGACGAGCTTCTCGCGCTCTCCGGCGGCGGAAGGCGAAAGGCCCCCGTCCGATTCCGGGCGGGCTTCTCTCGACGGGTGGGATGCGTCGTGAAGCACCATGCTGCCGGGCCCCTGCCAGTTCTGGACCTCCATCGGGAGGGCGGGGCGTTCCAGTATCGTCCCGTTGGAGCAGACGAAGGCGTACTCGACGGCATTCCTCAACTCCCGGATGTTGCCCGGCCATGGGTAGTCCACCAAGAGCGCCAGCGCGCGCGAGGACACCTCCTGGATGGTCCGGTGGTACTTCTGGTTGAACAGGTCCACGAAGAAGTTGGTCAGGAGCGGGATGTCCTCCTTTCTCTGCCTCAGGGGCGGGATCACGATGGGGATCACGTACAGCCTGTAGAACAGGTCCTCGCGGAATGTCCCCCTGGCGATCTCCTCCTTGAGGTCCTTGTTGGTGGCGGCGATGATGCGGACGTCCACGCGCTGAGTGCGGCTTCCGCCCACGCGCTCGAATTCCTTTTCCTGGAGCACGCGCAGGACCTTGGCCTGCAGAGTCAAAGACATGTCGCCGACCTCGTCGAGGAAGATGGTCCCGCCATCGGCGAGTTCGAACTTCCCGGGCTTGTCGTTCAAGGCCCCCGTAAAGGCGCCCTTCACGTGCCCGAACAGTTCGCTCTCCAGCAGGTTCTCGGTCAGCGCCGAACAGTTGATCTTGATGAAGGGTTTGTTCACGCGGCCGCTGCTCCGGACGATTGCGTTGGCGAGCATCTCCTTGCCCGTGCCGCTTTCCCCGAGGATGAGGACGGACGTGTCCGTGTCCTTGATGGTCTGGATGAGGTCCAGGATCTCGTGCATCTTCTTGTTCTTCGTGACGAATCCATGGACCCTGAGAATGGAGGAGGCCTGCCGCTGGAGGGCCACGAGTTCGGAGTTATCCCGGACGATGCCGATAACGCCGGTGGCCTGGCCCTGGACGTTCCGCAGCAGGTAGGTGCTTTTGAGGACGTGACGGACTTCGTCCTCGGCGGTCAGTATCCTCTCACGGCAGTTCGCGATGTGCTTGTTGCGGTCGAGGGACCAGCGCACCGGGCAGTCGGTCTGGCACTTGTTGGAGTGGAAGACTTCGGGGCAGGGTTTGCCGACGACCTCGTGTCTTCTCTTCTGCAGGAAGCGTAGGAGGCTGTCGTTCACGTCCGTCACGATGAGGTCCTTGTTCGTCGTGAAATAGCCGTCGGCTATGCCTTCCAGGATGACGCTGAGCTTGTCCTTCTCCTGCTCGAGGGCCAGGGTCGTCGTGCGGAGGGTCTCGAGGTAGTTGCCGAGGTCGGCCATGTCTTTGAAGATTTCCATGGAATAGGGCTGGCCCGGCTTCAATTCGCTCCTGACGAAAATGCGGTGCGTCATGCAGAGCGGGCCGACGCAGGGAAAAGCGCACGCGATGCTGTGGCGCTGGATCGTGGTGAGCGTCTCGGCCTCGGCACGACGCATCAGGCACTGGTTTTCGCAGATCGCCGTTCGGGCCACGCTCCCGCAGAACTTCCCCACAACGTCCTCACGGGGGTCGAGGTCGATAAGCCGGTAGAAGGCGGGATTGGCGTACAGGATGGTCCTGTCCTGGTCCAGCAGGATCACGCCGTCGGGAAAGTCTTCCAGTACGGTATGGAATGTGGCGACGGAAAGGTTCTCGTACACGGCCCACCTCGGGTGAAAAGTAGTCCGGTCAAGGGGGGCTGTCAATGGTTTCCGGAAAGTAGTCCCGGCCAGCGCATCAAATGGCTCAGTTCGCCTGGGCTTTGAAGACGCGGTTCTTGCCCGATGCCTTGGCCTGGTAGAGGGCCCGGTCGGCCCTCTCGCTGAGCTGGTTCGAATCCAGAGAGGGGCCCAGCTCGGCCAGTCCGCAGCTCAGAGTGATTGTGAAGGGTTCCCCGTCCGCCTGGTGGCTGACCTGCGCGAAGGCCTTCCGGATCTCCTCGAGTATTCTCTGCGCCTCGGCGCCCGTTGTATTGGGAAGGATCAGGCCGAATTCGTCCCCGCCGTACCGGCCGATGCTGTCCATCCTCCTCAGGCGCTGGGTCAGGAGGTGGGCCAGGCTTTTCAGGACCCTGTCTCCGGTCGAATGGCCGTAGGTGTCGTTGACCGACTTGAAGTCGTCGATGTCCAGCATGGCGAACGCGAGAGGCGTGTTGGTCCTGTGCGCCCTCGCCACTTCGGTGACCAGGTGCTCCTTGATCCGGGTGTGATTCAGAAGGCCCGTGACCCCGTCGCGGGCCATGAAGGATCTGAGGTGGCGCGATCTCGCGGCCCTGGCCGCCACCGAGGAAATGAGGTGCTGGGGGGCTATGTCCTTGTTGAGAAAATCGTCGGCACCCAGGTCGATGGCCTTAATCTGGTGGTGCAGGCGGCTCTCCACGGACAAGAAGACGATGGGAATGCTTATGTAGGCGCTCTCCTGGCGGATAACTGCGGCCAGTTCCATGCCGTCGCAGCCAGGCATGTATAGATCCATCAGGATGAGGTCGGGCCTGAAATCGCTGAGCACCTGCAGAACGTCCAGGGGGTCGTTGACCACGCTCGTGTTCATGCCGGCCGCACGGAGAAGCCGGGCATAATATTGGGACAGCTCCTTCTCGTCCTCGACGATCATGACTCGTATGGGGTCCGACGGCTGCGGCTGGGTCAGGGCGTCCAGTTTCTCGATGACCTCGCCCACGTCCACGGGCTTGGTGAAATATGCCCTGCCTCCGGCCCTGACGGCCCGAAGGCGCGTCGCCAGGTCGCCCCGGGCCGACAGGAATAGGACGGGGATGGGTCGCTCCCGCCCGGCCTGGATGGCCTCTATGGCTCCGATGCCGCCCTCCTTGTGTCCGGAGAAGACGACGTCCATGATGATGGCGGCGGGGTCCGAGGCGTCTACCGATGCCGCGAGATCTTCGAGGCGCGTCATGGTCTTGACGGTGTACCCGAAGTGGCTGATCTGCATGCCCAGGTTCAGGACGAACGGGGGGTCGTCGTCCACGAGAAAGATGGACTTTTCGGCGCGCCTGAGCCCCTGCGAAGCCTGGTGATATCGCTTTGGAGTGACCTCCGTCCCTGACACGGCGCGGTCCGGGTCGGCTGCCAGTTCGCCGAATCGGCCCAGCCAGCCTTGGACTTCTTCCCTGATCTTGTCGTCCAACTCCTTGCCGGGCTCCAGCAGGGTATCCAGGAGATCCTCGACGTTGCCTGCGGCCACACCAAGTCTATTGAATCCGAAGGTACCGCTGGACCCTGCCATGCCGTGGACGAGGCCGTGCAGCTTCTTCAGCGCGTCCGCCCCTCCCGCCCCTATGGACACGTCCTCCCAGAGCGTCTCGATGGCGGTGATCTTCTCCGGGAGCCCCTCGGCGTAGACCGACCTGAGCGCGTTGAGGTCGTTCTTGAAGGCCGACATCTCGTCTGCGGTTTGTCGTGCCGGCTTCACGTACTCCTTGACCTTGGCCAACAGCAGCGAGGTGTCTAAGGGCTTCAAGAGATAGCCTTCGGCGCCCGAGCCCACGGCCTCGGTCCTGTAGCGTTCTCTCTTGTACACGCCGGTCATGAGGATGACGGGTATGTGGCGGAGACGCTCCGTGTCCTTGATCTTCCGGCACAGACCGAACCCATTGAGGTGTGGGATCAGGACGTCCGACAGGACGAGGTCCGGCACTTCCTTTTCGACGAGGCGGAATCCGGAGGGACCGTCGCCTGCCACGAGGACGTCGTACCCGTTCTTCTTCAGAACGGAAGCAACGAATGCCTGCAGCTTGGGTTCGTCGTCGATGACAACGATCTTTCCCGCCACGGTTACTCCCTATCGGGCTCCGGATTTGTTCCGTCCCGTCTCGCGTTCCACAAAGCCTCCAGAGTGGTCGAAAGTTTCATCGGATCGAAGGGCTTGGGGACAACGCCGATGGCGCCCAGCGCCTTCAACCGGCTTATTTCCTCCTTGTGGACACGGGCCGTCATGAATATCACCGGCGTCTCCCCGGTCCCTGCCCTCTGTCTCAGCGCGGCGAGGGTCGTCGGCCCGTCCATGTCCGGCATGAGGACGTCCAGCACGATGAGGTCCGGTCCGAACCCGGCCGCCTTTTCGAGGGCCTCCTGCCCCGAGCCGCATACCAGAACGGTCAGCTCGCCCACGGTCTCCAGCGCGAGCCTGACGACCATCCGGATGTCCGGGTCGTCATCGACGTAGAGCACGCGACTCAGCGGATCCTCGTCCATCGTATTCACCGGCCGGTCCAGGAACCGGGCCTGAAATCTGGTACATGTCCTCCGTGGACACCTAAAAAATAGCACAGGCAGCGTGCACCGGGAAAACGGATGGCGGATACAGGTGCGGTGTCCCGGGCCGTCATCCGCTCCTTTCTGCTGTCCCGAAGCTTCCTCCTTCGTATTCGGGCAACTCGAAGAAGAACGTGGTACCGCGGCCTTCGGCGCTGATAAAGTCGATGCGTCCGCCCATTTTCTCGATGAAGACCTTGCTGATGCTCAGGCCGAGGCCCGTCCCACCCTTCCGGCGGGCGCTGGCGTTATCGGCTTGGGCGAACTTGCTGAAGATTTCGGACCGGAAAGCATCGGGAACGCCCGGGCCCCGGTCCCGAACGGCCACCCGGACGACCTTGGCGGCCCGCTCGACCGAGATCTCCACCGTGTCGCCTTCCGGGGAGAACTTCGCGGCGTTGGACAGGAGGTTCGCAAGGACCTGTGAGAGCCGGTCGGGGTCGGCCTGGACCTGGGCGCCGGTCGCGGTCCCGGTCAGGGCGAAGCTCACGCCGAGCTCCGCCGCGTAGGCCGCATTCGCCGCGATCGCCTGTTCCACGATGGGCACGATGGGCAGAGGCCGCATGTGGAAGGCCATCTTTCCGGCTTCCAGCTTGTCCATGTCGAGGATGTCGTCCACCAGCCTTCCGAGCCGGCCGCTGTTTTTAAAAGCCACGTCGATGAGCTGCTTCGCCTGCTCGGGAACGTCGCTGCCGAGCCCGCCTTCGGCCAGAAGTCCGAGTGCTCCTCTTATGGACGTCAACGGCGTCCGCAGCTCGTGGCTGACCATCGAAACGAACTCTCTCTTGAGCCTGTCCACCTCCCGCCGCTGGGAGATGTCCCTCACGTTCCCCGCGAATGACCGGCCCTCCGGCGTGTGAAATTCGAACAGAGAAAGTTCAACGGGAAAGAGCGTTCCGTCCTTCTTCCTGGCCTCCCATTCGGTCACGCGTCCGAGCGTTTTCTTCAGAGCGATCTGCATGAGGCCTTCCCTCTCGTCGGCCGGGACCTGAGGCAGAAGCTCGCTGAAATGCCGTCCTGCCAGTTCGTAGGTCTTATAACCGAACATCCTCTCGGCCGACGGGTTGACCATGTCGATGGTGCCGTCCTCGCGGAGCGTGACGAGGCCGCCGAGCATGTTGTCGAAGATCGAGCGGATCCTAGCCTCGCTTTCGCGAAGCGCCCGGAGGTTCCTTGTTCTGAGAACCGCGGCTCCGAATATGCCGGCCAGCGTTCGGAGGACCTCCGTCTCCGCCATGGACCACTGCCTGCTCGTGTGGCGGTCTTCGAGCCCCAGAAATCCCCACCACAAGGCGCCCGCGAAGATGGGTACAAGGAGACGGGATCCGCCGTCCCCGAAGGGGAAGCGCGGCGGGCACGTGTTTCCATCCCTGTGCTCCGGGTCCGAGAGTATGGCACCGCTCGCAAGGGAAGCGAGCCGATCGAGCGTGACTCTGTCCTCGACCGCCAGCGTGAGCGGCGGCTCCGGGACAAGATTCAGGGCCTCCGCTTCCGGGTTCGTCCAGGCGGCGAGCCTTCTGGCGTAAAGGCGGCCCTCGTTGTGCTCGTCTATCGCGTAGAGATAGACGGTGCTCGCGTCCAGCGCCAGGCCGAGCCTGTCGATGACCTCGCTGATACCGCCTTCCCAGTCCTCGGACTTGAGGAGGAGTTCGGCGGCCATACCCGAGGCTTCCAGGACGGCATCTCTTCTTCGAAGCGCCTGCTCAGCCTCTCTGCGCCGGCTGACGTCCGCAAGCATGGCGATGGCGAATTGAGTATTCTCAGCAGGACTGCGGGCGATGGACACGCTGAGCCCGCCCCAGAACCGGGTCCCGTCCTTGCGGAGAAAGCGCTTCTCGACGCGGTAGCTTTCCCTCGTTCCGACCTGCAGGTCCCTGAACAGGCCCAGATCCAACAGGCGGTCCTGCTCAAACGTGACCTCCTCGAGCGTCAGCGTTCTCAACTCGTCGGCCGAATAACCCAGCATATCCTCAATGGCCGGGTTCGCGGCTATTACCTTTCCATGCATGTCGATCATGACGATGCCGAGGCCCGCGCCCTCGAACATGGCTTTGAACTGGGCCTCGCTCTTCTTGAGCGCGAATTCGGTTGTCAGCTTCTCCGTGATGTCGTTCTGGACACCCACGAAGTGCGTGACCTGGCCGTTTTCGTTGCGGACAGGGGCGATGTGCAGTTCGTTCCAGAAAAGGCGGCCGTCTTTCCTGTAATTGCGCAGGACGGCGCTGCCCTCCCTGTTCGTCCGGATCGCCCTCCGGATTTCCCCGAGACTTACCTGCCTGCGGTCCTCGCCCTGCAGAAAGCGGCAGTTGCGTCCCAGAACCTCATGGAGAGGGTAGCCCGTGATGCGCTCGAAGGCCGCGTTGGCGTAGATGATGGGGTTGTCCGGAAGCGTGGCGTCGGTGATCACGATGCCGTTCACGCTCGCCCCGATGGCGCGATCCAGGAGGCGGAGCTTGTCCAGGACGCTCTTGGTGCCCGTGACATCCCTGGTCGCAAGGAGAAAACCCGCCAGGGCCGGATTGTCCAGGAGGTTGCTGCCCAGGGCCTCCAGGTCGATCCACGTCCCGTCTTTTCTGTGCGCCCGGAATTCTGCAACGATCCTCTCATCGGGCCGGCCGACGGCGTCCTCAAAAGCCTTTCTGAGCATGGGTGCATCCGAAGGATGGACGTAATCGAAGAGGCTCTTGTCTGTCATCTCGTCGGGGGCAAACCCCAGGATTCTCTCCGATGACGGGCTCTGGAAGAGGATAGTGCCGGTCTCATCGAGTACGGTAACGAGGTCCGAGGCGTTCTGAACAAGCGTTCTCAGCCTCGCCTCGCTGCGCTTCAGGGCCTCGTCCGCCGCGCGCTTCTCTGTCATGTCCTGGAAGGACACGAGGACGGCGTGGGCCGCAGCTTCTCCAGGGTGAAAGAGTGGCTGGGCCGTGACCTGGAGCCAGCACGCTTCGCCGCCGGGGCGGCTGACCCCGATGATTTCGCGTCGTACGGTCTCGCCGGTTCTGAGGGCCTTTACCGCGGGCAGGTCTTCGGCGGGGAAAGGGTTTCCGTCCTCGTGTACGGTCTGCCAGCGGTGGTCGAAGGACGTGAGTCCGGCCATCTCCTTGCGTGACAGCCCCAGGATGTCTTCCGCTCTGGGATTGCACGCCTTTATGGCACCGCCGGCGTCCATGAGCAGGATGCCTTCCTCGAGGTTATCGAGAATGGTCCAGTACAGCGCATCGGCGCCGTCCGAAGCCCTCTTTCCTTCGTCCGATCCAGCCATGGCCGCCTCTCCTGATTCAGCTTGGCCTCAAAGGTCGCTTAGCCCTGCCCTCATGCTCTCACGGAGGGGGAAGCCGGGTCAAAAGGAGGCGCATTTGGAAAGGTGGAAAACCTTCACCTCGGAGACACGCGGCCCACGGAGAAGAGACCGAGAGAAACTCCTCGGGGTTCAAGACTGCGTGGAACGAACGGGGCTATCATGGTGCTGAGGGAGGTGGTGATGATCGTACCCGTACCGTATGTCCTTGCCGGGATAGGATTGCTGGCCTCACTGGTTTCCGTTCCGCTCATCCTGCGGGTGGTGCCCATGAACCGGGCCTACGGCATCCGGATCAAAGAGGCCTTTGTCTCCGAGAAAAACTGGTACGCGGTGAACGCATACGGCGGCTGGTTGTTCCTCGCCTTCGGCCTTTTTCTCATGGCTTTCGCTTACCTCACCAGGGCCACCGCGCCGTCGCCCCGGAGCCCTTGGGCGCCCGTCTACATGGTCGTGCCCCTGCTGGCGGTCGTTCCCGTCGTCCTGCTGGTCAAAGCCTTTGCCCGGCGCCTGCCGGACCGTTGAGGCGCCTGCGTAGCGCGGGAGAAAGAACCATCCCCCGGGCGGGCGAGCCGATGCACTACTGATCACGTGGATAGCTCGGGCACCCTTCGGGTACCCGTCCAACCGGCGGCGACCCTTCGAAGGCTTGTCCTCCGGCGTCTTTCAAATCCCAATCCCCAGCCTGATTCCTGCTTGACCGCCCGTCCGCCTCACGGTATGTTGTGGCAATCACACGAAGAAGCTGCAGAGGGAAGGGGAGAACGATGGATAAACTCAGGCATCCGAAAGGTCTTTATGTACTCTTTTTCACGGAGATGTGGGAGCGGTTCGGGTTCTACACCATGCTCGCCATCTTCACGCTCTACCTGGACGAGTACTTCCACTTCGCGCATCCGGGGACGATCTACGGAGGGTTCCTGGCGCTGGTCTACTTTACGCCCATCGGCGGCGGCTGGGTGGCTGACCACGTCCTGGGCTTCAGGAAGACCATCATCCTGGGCGCGATCCTCATGGCCGTGGGTTACGGAATGGTGGCCATTCACTACCCGGAGAATCCCCAGCAGGAGCAGCGCGTGGAGGCTGCGGAGCAGCACTACGCGCAAGTGAAGGCGGACTGGCTGCAGCGGTCCGAGACGGCGTCCGCCGAGGGGAAGGACTTTTCGGAGCCCATGCCTCCTTACGAGGGGCCGGGCCGCACGTCGGGGCGTCCGCTTTTCTTCCTGGCGCTGCTCGTGATCATCACGGGCAACGGCCTCTTCAAGCCGAACATCTCGGTCATGGTGGGCAACCTCTACGAGGAGGGCAACCCGCTCAAGGACGCGGCCTTCAACATCTTTTACATGGGTATAAACATCGGGGCTTTCTTCGCGCCCTTCGTGGCCGCGGGGCTGCGCAACACGCTCGGCTGGTCGTGGGCTTTCGGCGCGGCCAGCGCGGGCATGGTGTGCTCGCTCCTGATCTTTCACTTCTTCCGGCGCTTCGTAATGCACGCCGAGATCGGTCGCCACGCGGACTCGCTGGTGAAGGGGCCGGAGCTGTCCAAAAAACAGGAGTGGAGCCGCATCTTCGCCCTGCTGGCCATCTACGCCATCGTGGTCATGTTCTGGATGGCTTTTCACCAGAACGGTTTCACGCTGACACTCTGGGCGCGTGATTCCACGGGGCCCCTCTTCGGCAGTTGGAAGATTCCCGCGGAGGTCTTTCAAGCCGCGAATCCCTTTTTCGTGGTCACCCTCACGCCTCTTGTCGTGCTTTTCTGGTCGTGGATGCGCAAGCGGAACCTGGAACCCTCGACGCCCGCCAAGATGGGCATCGGCATGCTGCTGACCGCCTCGGCCTTCGCCATCATGGGCTTCGCGGGCCTGGCCGGCGGCGACTACGGTTACGTCTCGCCCTATTGGCTGATCGCCGCCTACGCCGTCGTGACCCTGGGCGAGCTGAACCTCAGTCCCATGGGGCTGTCGTTCTGCTCGAAGGTTGCGCCGCCGAGGTTCCGGGGCACCATGATGGGCCTCTGGTTCGGGGCGACGGCCGTGGGCAACTACCTGGCCGGCGGCATCGAACCCTTCTGGGACCACTGGCCGCACAGCAGGTTCTTCTTCTTCCTCGTGGCCACCAGCCTTTTCGCGGCCCTGCTTTTGCGGCTCGTCCTCAAGAAGGTGAACCGCGCCGCCACGTCGTGAAGGCATTCAAGGCAACCCGCGCCGTCGGAAGCCCAACGAAGGGTTTAAACAAGGAGGCCGTGAGACACGGAGAAAGAACGGACCGACAACAGCCCATGCCAGATAACGGGCCGGGGGAATTTCCCCCGGCCCTGGCAATGGAGTTCCCGCAATCAATGCGCCTGCAACGGTTGCATCTTTTCATCGGCCTGGGGCCGCCCTTCAGGTGCGTCCAGCCTGTTCCAGACGACGCCTCCGTTGCCCGTAACCGTTTTCCCGCAGAGGTTTCCGTAGCCTTCCAGGTTTCCGTTGACAGTCACTTGGGCGAGCGGGGCGAATAGGATAAGGCTTACATCGGCGCTTCCGTTTAGAAGGACTCGCTGTGTCGAGGCCGATATGAATGTGAGGTTTGCGGGCAGACCTCCCTCGTTCACCTTGCATGAGCCGTTGATGGTTATGGCACCGGTCACCACAAAAACAACCTGGCCCGTAGCTGCAAGGGTTCCCGTCCCGTTTATCGTGAAGGACTGAACGAGATAGACTCCGCCGGGCAGGGTGCAGTCCTTTCGGCCGTTCAGTTTGAAATTATCATTGTTGTCCAGAAATTGTGCTGGTATCAGGCCGTTGTCGTTGTGGTCCGTGGCATAGGCCAGCCAGTCGGCGGCGGCCTGTTCATCGCACGGGACGACATCGACGGCCGGAGTCGTGGTGCCAAGGACCTGATTGTTGTTCCCGACTATCGTGACGGCCTCTCCTGGCCCTGGCGTGGCGTTCCCGTTGACGAGGTTCGATCCGGTCACCGTTATGGACCCGTTGGAGGCGATGTGGCCGCCGAAACCTGGCTGACCGTCCAGCGAGGTCACGCTGGCCACCTGGACGTGGCCGTTCACATTGAGGCTGTCACACCCGAACCACGCCACCTGCGAAAGGAAGGCCGGAAGCGGCGGCGCCCCGCTTGCGGCTACGGTGAAGTGAACGACGGCCTCTCCTGCGTTGCCCGAGCAGTCCGTGGCCATGACACTCAAGGTGTAATCTCCCGGGTCAGTGATGGGCGTGCCGTTGACATACGGATTGCCGTTGAGTAGCGCCGTGGTGTCCGCCATGTGCAAATCCGTGGCCACAAAAGTGGGCGTAACTTCTTCCGGATAGGTGCTGCCCTCTTCAACGCCGTCGATCCGGACGACGGGGTCCGTTTGGTCGATCGTGTAGTGGAGCGTCCTGCTGGTCCCGATACCGCCACACGCATTGAGCGCGGAAACAACAAGTTCGTGGTCCCCTTCTTCTACGATCGGGATGCCCCACTGATACTCGACCCCGTCCAAGGTCGCCTGGAGCGTCGTTCCGGCGGGCGTCACCTGTACGGACGGCACAATGGACTGGTTCGAACAGGCGTCGTTGGCGGGAGAGACGTCCAGTTCGATCGGAGCTTCGACATCCACCGTCGTGTGACTCGAGTTGTTGCCCTCATCCCACTCCCTGACGACGCACTGGCTGTCCACCATCAGATAGAGCTGGTGAGTCCCCTCAACACCCGCGACGTTCCAATCGTAGCCGAAGCTGAATTGACCTCCGGCGGACAGAGAGGGAACGGGAATCGCGCTGATCTGGACACCTCCGGACTGGGGATCGCC
>CAZDOY010000064.1:0-12371 GCA_964507185.1 uncultured Thermoanaerobaculia bacterium | reverse complement strand
CATGGACCCCGCCGTCCGCGGGTCCCTCTACGAAGGCTGGAAGAAGGCCGTGCGGCAGGTGCTGGCGAAATGACCGGAACGGACGTATGACAAAGGGAGATTCGATGGCGGACGTGAAGAAAGAGACCGACAGGCTGAACACCGAAGACGGGGTCGAGCTCTTCTGGCGGAGCTGGGTGCCCGAGAAACCGGCGGGTGTGCTCCTCATCGTCCACGGCCTGGCCGAACATTCGGGCCGCTACGAGCGGACTGCCTCGCACTTCGCCGAACGGGGCCTGGCGTGCTACGGCTTCGATCTGAGGGGCCACGGGCGGAGCGAGGGACGGCGCGCCCACGTGGACCGTTTCGCGGATTACCTGGCCGACGTTCAGGCGATCCGCAGCCTCGTTGCGCGGAACCACCCGGGGCTGCCGTGTTTCTACCTCGGGCATTCCATGGGGGGGCTCATCGTCGTCCTCCGGGTTCTGGATAATCCCAGCGAACTCAACGGGGCGATCGTCTCGTCGCCGTTGCTCGCCCCGCACCCCAGCGCCGAGCCGTCGGCGGTGACGAAGCTCGCCTCCGGGCTGCTGTCCAAACTGGCGCCCAGGATGCTCATTTCGAGCGGTCTGGATACCTCCGCCCTGTCTCACGACGCGAGCGTCGTCGAGGCCTACGTCAACGATCCCCTCGTCTCCAAGAAGGTTTCGGCGAGGTGGTTCACCACCACGATGGAGGCGGCGGCAAGGGCGCGCCAGGGCGCCCCCGGTCTGAAGGTTCCCATGCTCCTCATGCAGTCCGGTGACGACCGCCTTGTCGCGCCCGACGCCACCCGCTTGTGGGCCGGCGCCGCGCCGCAAAAACTCGTCGAGTTCGAGTGGTGGGACGGTTTCTA
This sequence comes from uncultured Thermoanaerobaculia bacterium, assembly GCA_964507185.1. Classification (GTDB taxonomy): domain Bacteria; phylum Acidobacteriota; class UBA4820; order UBA4820; family DSQY01; genus CAVRTJ01. The sequence goes on along the minus strand of CAZDOY010000064.1, from coordinate 11,497 downwards.
CCACGAGATGTTCAACGAGCCGGAGCGCGCCAGGGTCTTCGCCCGCGTCGACCGCTGGCTGGGCGAACGCCTGCCGGGATATCACGCTTAGCAGGAATTACTGAAGGCGTAATAGAGGTTTCGCTCGATCGGCCGCGCCGGTGCCATGGGCACCTCATGATCGGCCAAACCGTGGAAGCTCGTGAAGCCCATGAATGAGGTCCATCGCGTCAGCTTCCCGGCTTCCCCGGTCATGGCCGATCCGCGTTATGCGCCGCGGCCTTGGACCGGTAACCTCGATCGCACTCCCCCCACCTTTTAGAAGGAGCACCGACGGGAGCGGACCCTCTCCATTGTCAGATTTCACGGCCCGGCAGGCTCGAAGTACATAAGTACGCCTCGGTGCCGGGCCGCTCATCTTTCGCGGATAGGGCCCACTCGCGTCGGGACGCAGCTTCCGATGCGCGCCTCCAGTATCTTAGTCACCCTCATCTAGTTTTTGGATTACACAATATGTACCACTGTATCTGTGAGAGCATCAAACCGTCAAGCACTCGTGGAGGAGCGGATGCCTGCTGGTGCATTTTTTCGAAACCCGAGCTTCCATTCCTCCCACCCTCCCTGTTCATTCCTGCATCGAAGGCCTCCCGACTGCCGTTTTCCCTTAGCTCTTAGCCCTTCGGCCTTAGCCCTTAAAAGACATCCCTGTTTCCTTCTTGTTTCTCACCGCCTCACCGTCTCATTGTGAAATCCCTCATCTTAGAACTCCCCGCCTCCGCGTCTCCGCGGTTTGAACGCTTTTTCCCCTCTGTGGGCTCTGTGTGCTCTGTGGTTAAATCTTCTTCTTTCCCACGCGCTTGAGGGTGCGGCGCGCGGGCGGTAAAGTAGTAGGTGCGGGAACCGCCGCCAGAGAGAAGGGACGCGCCATGAAGCCGAGAGTACTGCTCGTGGAGGACGAATCGGCCATCGCCGACACCATCTTCTTCGCCCTCCGCACGGAGGGTTTCGAGGTGGACTGGGCGCCGACGGGCACGGAGGCGCTCGAGGCCGCCGCGGAGAATCCGCCGGCCCTGGTCATCCTCGACGTCGGGCTTCCGGACTGCAACGGCTTCGACCTCTTCAGGGATATCCAGAAAGGCGGGTCGGTGCCCGTGATCTTCCTCACGGCGCGGTCGGACGAGGTCGACAGGGTGGCCGGGCTGGAACTCGGGGCTGACGACTACGTGGTCAAACCCTTCAGCCCGCGGGAGCTTTCGGCGCGGGTCCGCGCGGTCCTGAGGCGGGCGGGCCAAAATGCGCGGACAGGGGAAGACCCGCCGGCCGGGCCAGGCAGGTGCCCCTTCACCGTGGACGCGGCCCGCCGGCGCATCCTCTTCCGGGGTGTCCCCGTGGACCTGTCCCGATACGAATACCGGATACTCAAGACCCTCGTCGGCCATCCCGGCTGGGTCTACTCCCGCGAACAGCTCATGGACATGGCCTGGGACGAGCCGGAAGCCAGCTTCGAACGCACCGTGGACAGTCACATCAAGAATCTCCGGTCCAAGCTGCGGGCCCTTGAACCGGGCTGCGATCCCATCGTGACGCACCGGGGGCAGGGCTACTCCCTGAAGGAGGACTGGTGAGGATCCGGTACCAGCTCCTCCTGGGCTTCATGGTGGTCATCGCGGCGGGCTTCTTCGTCCTGACCCGCTGGACGCTGAAGGACATCCGCCCGCAGGCCCTCAAGGCGACCGAGGAGTCGCTGGCGGACACGTCGGTCGTGCTCGCCTCGTACCTGGAGACCCAGATCCACGACGGGACAATAGACGCGAAGGAACTGCCCGTCATCTTCGACAAGGCCGAGTCCCGTCGATTTTCGGCGCAGATATACGAGCTGAGAAAGACGCAAATCGCCATGCGCGTCTACGTGACCGACGACAAGGGCGTCGTCCTCTTCGATTCTGACGGCGGCCGGGACGTCGGCAAGGACTACTCGGACTGGAACGACGTGAGCCGTACGCTGGAAGGGCGTTACGGCGCGCGCGCGACGCGTTCGGACCCTTCGGACATCTACTCCACGGTCCTCTACGTGGCGGCGCCCGTCTACGCGGGGGACCGCATCGCCGGCGTGGTGAGCGTGGGGAAGCCGGTCCAGAGCGTGAAGCTCTTCATCACGCGGGCGAGCGAGGAAATCATGGCGGCGGGCCTCGTCGCCTGCCTCGCCGCCATCCTCGTGAGCTTCCTCGTCTCCACGTGGATCACCCGTCCCATCCGGAGGCTGACGGACTACGCCGCGGCCGTGCGCGACGGCCGGCGGACGGCGCTCCCGGCGCTGGGCCGGAGCGAGGTGGGCGAACTCGGGGCCGCCTTCGAGGAGATGCGCGACGCGCTCGAAGGCAAGCGGTACATCGAGCAGTACGTGCAGACCCTCACGCACGAGATCAAGAGCCCTCTGTCGTCCATCCAGGGGGCCGCGGAACTCCTCCGGGAGGACATGCCCGCAGAGGACCGGGACCGGTTCCTGGCAAACATCCTCGCCGAGTCGGCGCGCATCAAGCGCCTCGTCGAGCGCATGCTGGAACTGGCTTCGCTGGAGAGCCGCAAGGGGCTCGCGCAGGTCGAGGATCTCGACCTGGCCGAAATCACCCGCGAGGTCCTGGACGGCCTCGCCCCCGTGGCGTCCAGGAGGGGGATCGCCCTGGACAGCCGCGTGGAGGACGCCGTCAGGGTGAAGGGCGAGCGCTTCCTCCTTCGACAGGCCATGGTGAACGTCCTCCAGAATGCCCTGGACTTCACGCCGCCGGGCGGACGCATCGAGGTCACGGCGGGCGTCCGCGATACCCGGGCTTTCTGGAGCGTCAAGGACACGGGACCCGGCATCCCCGACTTCGCCGTCGGCAAGGTCTTCGACCGTTTCTATTCGCTGAGGCGGCCGGAGACCGGGACCAAGAGCACGGGGCTGGGGCTGGCCATCGCGCGCGAGGTGGCGACCCTTCACGGCGGCGACGTCGCCCTCGAAAACGATCCCGAGGGCGGCGCCCGGGCCACGCTCCGCCTTCCGGTGCACGAGGCGTAGCACCGGCCGAAGACCCCCTTCGCGAAACTCCACGCCCGTTTCACGGTCTCTCCATCCCGCCTTCATTCTCCTTTCAAACGCGCGCCCCATCGTAGAGACGACGGACGTTTTCCGTGCCCCTGTGGGATTAGGAAAGGAGAAAACAATGAAAAAGAGCGTGCCCTTTGTGGTCCTGGCCCTGGCGGCGGCGTTGTGGTCGTTCGGCGCCCTCGCCCGGTCGGGCGAAACCTCGGATAAGACACTGGCGCCATACTTCCTCGTAAAGGGCGCCGACGACGGCGTGGACCGCCTGCCGCTGAAGTCCACGTCCGCCAGGGTGAACATCGCCGGCGTCATCGCGGACGTGACGGTCACCCAGGTCTACCGCAACGAAGGCACGCGGGCGCTCGAGGCGGTGTACATCTTTCCCGGTTCCACGCGGGCTGCGGTCTACGGCCTGAAGATGAAGATCGGGGAGCGGACGATCGAGGCGCGGATCAAGGAGCGCCGGCAGGCCAGGCGCGTCTACGAGCAGGCGAAGAAGGCGGGCAAGACGGCGAGCCTCCTGGAGCAGCACCGGCCGAACGTCTTCCGCATGAGCGTGGCCAACATCCTGCCGGGGGACACGGTAGGCGTCGAACTGCGCTACACCGAACTCCTGGTGCCCACGGACGGCGTCTACGAGTTCGACTATCCCACGGTCGTCGGGCCCCGCTACAGCAACCGCCCGACCTCAGGAGCGCCGCCCGGCGAGGCCTGGGTGCAGAATCCCTACCTGCACCAGGGCGAGAAGCCGACCTACACCTTCGGCATGGCCGTGACCATCTCGGCGGGCATGCCCCTCCGGGACGTGGCCTGCCCCTCCCACAAGACGACGATCACCTACGACGGGCCGGACACGGCGAAAGTAGCCCTGGACACCGGCGAGAGCGACGGCGGCAACCGCGACTTCATCCTCCGCTACAGGCTCGCGGGCGGGAAGATCCGGACGGGCCTGCTCCTCTACAAAGGGGAGAAGGAAAACTTCTTCCTGATGATGATGCAGCCGCCCCGGCGCGTGGCGCCCAGCGACATCCCGCCCCGGGAGTACATCTTCGTTGTGGACGTCTCCGGTTCCATGTACGGCTTCCCGCTCGAAACGGCCAAGAGTCTCCTCCACGACCTCATCGGCGGGCTCAGGCAGACGGACCGGTTCGACGTCCTGCTCTTCTCCGGCGGATCGGCGCTGTTCGCGCCGCAGTCGGTCCCGGCGACGGCCGAGAACGTCCAGCGGGCGCTGGATTTCCTCGATGCGCAGAACGGCGGGGGCGGCACCGAGATCCTCCCGGCCCTGAAGCGCGCCCTGGCACTTCCCCGGCCCGATGGTTTCTCCCGGAGCATCGTCATCACGACCGACGGCTACGTGGCGGTCGAGAGGCAGACCTTCGATCTCATCCGCGAGAATCTCGACCAGGCCAACTTCTTCCCCTTCGGCATCGGCACCTCGGTGAACCGCTACCTCATCGAAGGCATGGCGCGCGTGGGCATGGGTGAGCCCTTCGTGGTCACGAACGGTTCCGAGGCGCAGGCGCAGGCTCAGAAGTTCAGAGCCTACATCCAGTCGCCCGTCCTCTCCCACGTGAAGGTCGACTTCCGGGGTTTCGACGCCTGCGACGTCGAACCCGAAACCGTTCCGGACGTTCTGGCCGAGCGCCCCGTCATCGTCTTCGGCAAGTGGAAGGGCGAGGCGACCGGGACGATCCGCCTGGAAGGGATAGCCGGCGAGGGGACCTACGAGAGGACCCTAGACGTGGCCGCGGCGAAACCCGCGTCCGAAAACGCCGCCCTCCGCTACCTGTGGGCGCGCAAGCGCATCGCCCTCCTCGGGGACTACAAGCGGCTCGAAGGCGACGGCGCCGTCCGCGCCGAGATCACGCGCCTGGGCCTGAACTACAACCTCCTGACGGCCTACACCTCCTTCGTGGCCGTGGACACGACACCTCGCCGCGTCGATCCGGACCTCACGACCGTCAAGCAGGCCCTGCCCCTGCCCAAGGGCGTGTCGGACCTTGCCGTGGGCGGAACGCAGATATCCACGACGCCCGAACCGTCCACCTGGGTGCTGCTCATCGTTGCCGGCCTGCTCTTCGCCGTCGTGACGCTGAGGAGGCTGCTGGGATGATGCGGTTCTTTCGCTCCCGCTGGGTGCCCGTCGCCGCGCTGATGCTCGCCTTCTGGCCCGTCTGGCGGTGGTACGTCCTGCGCATGGCCGACGGCTCCGACGAGAAACTCGGCCTGGTCGCCCTCGTGACGCTGGCGGTCCTGGCTGTCGCAAAGGCCCGGCAGGGGGAGGCCCGCCGCCTCCCCCTGCCCGCGGCCGCCGTCCTCGTCGGGCTCTACGCCCTGACCTATCCCTGGCTCCCGCCGCTGGCCCGCGCCGTCATCGCGGTGAGCGCCGCCGGTCTCTTCGTGAGCGCGCTCGCCTTCGGGCGCGCCTTCCGTCCGGCGGTATGGGGCCTGCTGCTTCTGGCGCTGCCGGTGACCGCCTCCATGCAGTACTACCTCGGGTACCCCATGCGCGTCGCTGCGGGCCGTGCTTCGGCCTGGCTCGTCGGCCTGACGGGCGTTTCCGTAACCGCCCGGGGCACGTGCCTGCGCTGGATGGGCGAGACCGTGGCCGTGGACGCCCCGTGCAGCGGCGTGCACATGCTGTGGGCAGGCGCCTGGCTCTCCTTCACCCTCGCGTGTCTCTACGGCCTGCCCGCCATGCGGACGTTCGCCCTCGCCGCCTTCTCGGCGGTCGCGGTTCTGGCAGGCAACGCCGTGCGGGCGGCGGTACTCTTCTACAAGGAGGCGGGCCTCGTCCACTGGCCGGCCTGGGCGCACGAGGGCGTGGGCGTGGTGGTTTTCGCAGCCACTGCGCTGGTTATCCTCGGCGGGGTCCGCGCCATGAAAGGAGGTGTGCCGTGCGCGCCAGATCCCTCTTCCTGATGTTCTGCCTCGCGGCCGCTCTCGCGCCCTTCGTGCCCGCCGGCCGTGGCCGGCCTTCGCGGCAGGGTTTCCCGGGGTGGCCCTCGACCTTCGAGGGCCGGGCCCTCGTTCCCGTGAAACTGCCGTCCCGCGAGGCGCGCTTCGCGGCCGGGTTCCCCGGGCGCATCGCCGCCTTCACGGACGGGTCCAGGCTGATCCTGGTGCGGTGGGTGCCCAGGGCCACGCGCCTCCTGCACCCGGCCGAGGACTGCTACCGGGGCCTGGGCTTTGCGATCGTCCCGCGACCCATCCTGCGGGACGACGGAGGGGCCCGGTGGGAGTCCTTCACGGCCGCGCGCGATGGCGAGAAACTCGTCGTACGCGAGCGGATATGCGACGCGTCGGGCGGCCAGTGGACGGACACCTCGTCCTGGTACTGGGCGGCGCTTCTCGGGCGAACGCGCGGCCCGTGGTGGGCCTATACCGTCGCCGAAGCCGGATGAGCGTGTCGCGGGCTTGAGTTCGAAGCGGCCGGGTCAAGAAGTAAAGTCCAGCTTGTTACCAACCGCAGTTCTCGGACCAACGTGCTGAAAAGCAGTCACTGCGAGGTCCGCAGGACCGCGGAAGTCCCGCCGGAAAAGCGCGTGGGCGCCAGACAGGTGAAGGATTGCTTCGGTGATGCCCTTCGACGCAGACCTCGCAATACCCCATGAGAGTCCCTCTCGCCCGTGGGGATGAAAGTCACACGAACATGTGGGAGATATCCGAGCACGGCCGAGGGGCGCCTGCGGCACCATGCAACCGCCCACGCCGTGGCAGGTCGTAAAGCACGCTGGGGGCTGGCCGCTGAAGACGCTTCCCGCCTGCCACGGTGATGGCCGATCGGCGCTGCGCGCACCTCGGCCTTAAGCCAATTGGTTGGGAAGCGCTCCCCCCACCTTCTGGGGAAGCGCCGACGGGAGCGGACCATCCGCTTTGTCGGCCTGCGGCGTCCGCATCCTCGACGTACAGAAGTACGACTGTGGTGCGGCCGCCTTGTCCTTCGCGCGGACTGGCCCCCTCGCGTCGGGACGCAGCCTCCGATGCTACGCATCGAAAGCCACCGCTGATGATCGCTTGTGCCATCAGCGAGGAAACACTCTAAACGTGAATAGTCTTGCTCGATGGCGGACACTCTCGAAGCAATGACCGCTACCGGCTGGGCGCGGCCTTCGAGGGCAGTTTTCCAGTTGTGTTCGCTTTAGCTCTTAGGCCTTAACGCTTCGGCCTTTTTTGGAGGTGATCAACTGATCGAGCAGATGGTGATCGGGTTGGGTGCAGGCTCAGGGAGGGCCATCCCGAACCGTCTCTTAATTCCCAAATTCCCTTTCTCACCGCCTCCCCGCCTCATTGTTGGAATTGGGGAATTTTTCTCTGCGCGCCATGGGTTTATACTGGTTTGGGAACGACCCCGGCGGACGCATGAAAAAAACGCAAACCCAGAACGACCCTCAAACGGACAGAAGAAACCCACCACGGAAGAGAAAAGCCGCGCTCCTGGCCCCGTGGGGCGCCGGGCTCGCGGTAGTCTGCTTCGTCGCGGCGATCCTGTCCGGCTTCGGCTATCGGCTGGGCTGGTGGTCATTGGGCCCGGCCTTTCACATCCTGTCATGGTCCGTCTCCGGTGCGGCGGTGGCTTTCGTTCTGTCGCTCGCGGGGTTGATGGCCGGGCTCAACCGCAGCAGCGCCTTTCTGACGGTCGGTCTCGTGGGCCTGGTTCTGGCAGGGGCGACCTTCGGCTTTCCGCTTCGCGAGTTCATCCGGGCCAGGTCCGTTCCCGCAATCCACGACATCACGACCGACACGGTCGATCCCCCTCAGTTCCACGCCATCCTCGCCCTCCGGGCGAAGGCTCCGAATTCACCTGTGTACGGCGGAAAGAAAGTGGCGGATCAGCAGATCAAGGCCTATCCGGGCATAAAGCCCGCCTTCTTCGAGGCCCCCGAAGATGTGGTCTTCAAGAAAGCCCTGGAGGCCGCACGATCGATGGGCTGGCACATCGACGCGGCGGATCCCGCCGCTGGCCGCATCGAGGCCACGGCCACGACCTTCTGGTTCGGGTTCAAGGACGACGTGGTCGTCCGGGTCAAAACCTTGAACGACGGCCGCTGCAGGGTCGACGTCCGGTCCGAGTCGCGGGTCGGTCTGAGCGATCTCGGAACTAATGCCCGCCGGATTACGTATTACCTCTATCGGCTCGCGAGCCTCGTCCAGTCGGCTCCCGCCCGGTAGCGAAAACGAAGGAAGTCTGCACCACCCTAAGGAACCGTGAATCTCACGCCTTGACGCACTAGGAGGTTCCACACAATGCACAAACTGGTCAAGACCATCGTCCTGATGGCGGCGTGCGCCGCCCTGCCCGTCATGGCCCGATACAAGCCCGTGGCAGGGGAAGCCCCCTCCGCGGAGGCCGGGCTGACCACCGTCGCGCTCCGGAAGCTGGAGAAATCGGTCCCCATGACGCCGCAGATGCGGGCCGACCGCAACGCGCTGGCGGGCCACAGCGTCCGCTCGCTGGTTGTGAACCAGAAGCTGGAAGACAGCACGGACCGGCTGTTCACGCACGTCATCAAGCATCCCGGCTCCATTACGAACCAGAAGTCCTCGGGTCGGTGCTGGCTCTTCGCGGGCTTGAACATCCTTCGTCCCGAAGTGATGAACACCTTCAACATGAAAAACTTCACTCTCTCGCAGGCCTACGAGCAGTTCTACCAGAAGCTCGAGGCGGCGAACCGCTCCATGGAGCTGGCCATCGCCCTGCGGAACGAGCCCCTGCACAGCCGGCGCATGGACACTTTTCTGCAGCACATCATCAGCGACGGCGGCGACTGGAACTACGTGCAGGCCCTTGTCGTGAAGTACGGAGCGGTGCCCGAGAGCGTCATGCCCAACGACTACGCCGCCTCTCACACCCGCGAGATGAACGCCCTGATGGCCACGCGCCTGCGCAAGGCCGTCATCCGGATCCGCAAGGCCGCCGGGGACGGGGCCTCCATGGACCAGCTGCGCGGCATCAAGATGGACGCCCTCAAGGACGTCTACAAGATCCTCGTCCTGTGCCTCGGCCAGCCCCCGCAGACCTTTCAGTGGCGCTACGAGACCAAGGACGGCAAGGTATCCAAGCTCGAGACCTACACGCCGAAATCTTTCTACAAGAAATTCCTCGGCAACGACATGAACGACTTCGTCCGCTTCGTGAACTACCCCGGCAAGCCCATGCACGCGAAGCTCGAATGGGACTGGGAGCGCAACATGGCCGACCATCCCAACATGGACGCCGTGAACATCACCATGGCCGAGATGGAGGCCATGACCCTCAAGTCGGTCCTGGGCGACGCGCCGGTGTGGTTCGGCGCCAACGCCTCCGCCGAGGGCGACGTGAAGAAGGGCCTCTGGTTGAACGACATCCTCGACGCGAAGGACCTGTTCGGGATGGACTTCACCATGAGCAAGGCCGACACCCTGGCCTACGACAACGGCACGCCCGACCACGCCATGGTCTTCACGGGCGTGGACGTACGGAACGGGAAGCCCGACAAGTGGAAGGTCGAGAACTCATGGGGCACCAAGCCCGGCGACAAGGGCTGGTTCGTCATCGGCAACGGCTGGTTCGGCCGGCACGTGTACGAGGTGATCATCGACAAGCGCTTCGTGCCGAAGGAGCTGCTGGCCCTCACGAAGAAGAAGCCCATCGTGCTCCCCCCCTGGGACCCTTTCACCGACTGGGTCAAAGGGGAATAGCGCATGCATGCCGCCGGCCGGCCCCCGGGCCTGCCGGCGGTTCAACGTGATCATACAGAGGAGGTCACATGTTCATTAAAGGACGACGTTTCATGACACTGGCCCTCGTGCCCGTGCTGGCCGGCGCCTTCACGGCCCTGCCCGTGCTGGCGCAGTTCACGCCCGGTCCCGGCGAAGGGCCCGACCAGGCGGGCGGCCTGAATCCGGCTCTCATCAAGGAGATCCAGGGTTCGCTCACCATGACGCCGCAGCTCAACGCCACGCGCAACGCGCTCGCCGCGCACAAGCTCCGCGAGCTGGCCGTGAACCAGGAAACCCTGAACCAGACCGACGACCTGTTCACGCACGTCATCAAGAACCCCGGCGAGATCACCAATCAGAAGCAGTCGGGACGGTGCTGGCTCTTCGCGGGCCTGAACATCATGCGGCCGGCGGTCATCGGCACGCACAAGATGAAGGGCTTTAAACTGTCCCAGGCCTACGAGCAGTTCTGGGACAGGCTGGAGCACGCGAATCTCTCGCTGGAGATGGCCATCGCCCTGCGGAAGGAGCCACTCGACAGCCGCAAGAACCAGCTGCTTCTGCAGAACCTCATCGGCGACGGCGGCGACTGGAGCTTCGTCACCTCCCTCATCGACAAGTACGGCGTCGTTCCTCAGGACGTCATGCCCAACACCTACAGCGCGTCCCACACGCACACCATGGACAACCTCCTGGCCACGCGCATCCGCCAGGCCATCCTCAAGATCCGCGAGGCTGGCAACAAGGGCGCGTCCATGGAACAGCTCCGCGCGATCAAGACGGACGCCCTCAAGGACGTCTACAAGATCGCCGTGTTGTGCCTCGGCCAACCGCCGCAGACCTTTAAGTGGCGCTACGAGACCAAGGACGGAAAGGTCACGCCTTACAAGACCTACACGCCAAAGTCCTTCTATTCCGAATTCGTGGGCGTGAACCTCAAGGACTACGTGGCCCTCGTGAACTACCCCGGCCAGCCCATGCACGCGAAGCTGGAGTGGGCCTGGTACCGCGGGATGGAGGACCGCCCGAACGTCAGCGCCATCAACGTGACGTCCGACGAACTCGCCAACATGTGCAAGAACTCCGTGATGGGCGACGACGCCGTCTGGTTCGCCTCCAACGCCGGAGCGCCCGGCGATATCAAGGCCGGCCTGTGGTCCGACAGCGCGCTCGACTACTCGGGCATCTTCGGCATGGACTTCAAAATGGACAAGAAGGACACGCTCCAGACCTACGAGGGCGCGCCCGACCACGCCATGGTCTTCACGGGCGTGGACATCCAGGATGGAAAGCCAGACAAGTGGAAGGTCGAGAACTCCTGGGGCTCCAAACCCGGCAAGAAGGGCTGGTTCATCATCACCAGCGGCTGGTTTAACCACCACGTCTACGAGGCCATCATCAACAAGAAATACGTGCCCGCGGACCTGCTGAAGGTTGACACGCAGAAGCCCGTCATGCTCCCGCCGTGGGACCCCTACTCCTACGACTGAGCAAGACTGCACTTGATTCCACAGGGGAGGCGGGCATAAACCGCCTCCCCTTTGCTTTGTATCAAGGGAGGGGGCCGACATCGGACACGCCTCCAGAAAAGGAGAACGCCGTGAAACAGACAGGTAGAATCGCAACGCTCGCCGCCGCTTTGCTCGCCCTCGCCGTCGTGCTGCCGCTCGCCGCCGCCCGCCCCGGGAGCATGCCCGGAAAGGAGGCCAGGCGCGAACGCCTCCGCGTGGA
>CAZDOY010000063.1:8288-12417 GCA_964507185.1 uncultured Thermoanaerobaculia bacterium | reverse complement strand
GCCCAGAGGCGGTCGCGCTCGAATCGGTTGATGGCCCCCGACTTGAGCTGCTTCCCCAATCCGCCCCAGACGCCTTTCCCGCAGCGGCCCAGAACCTCGTCCGAGACGTCCTTGACCGTGACGGGGGCGAGCTTGAGCGAAACGGACGCGATGCCCGCGCCCATGAATCCCCCGCCCAGCACGGCAAGCCTGTCGACCGGCTTCGGTTCCGTCTCGTCCAGGGGCTTTTTCAGGTCGGTCATGGCGTTGAACAGGCCGATCAGGCCCTTGGCCTCCGGGCTCGCCGTCAGCCGCCCGAAGAGTTCCGACTCTTTTGCGAAGCCCACTTTCGGCCCCTGCGAGTAGCCGGTCTCGACGCATTCCAGGATGTAAAGCGGTGCGGGATAGAGGCCGCGCGTCTTCCGCATGACGCCCTCTCTCGCTTTCCTGAAGACGAGCTTCCGCCCCGGCGGCGTCTCCAGCAGTTTCTCGACGAAGGGTTTCTTCCTCCTGCGCGGTTTGAGCGTCCCCTCGGCCAGCATCCCGGCCGCCTTGACGGCCGTCTCCGCGATGCCGCCCGGCGAGGTCAGCGCATCCACCAACCCCATCCTGTAGGCCTTCCTCGCACGAATGCGCCGCCCCGTCAGCATCATGGGAAGGGCTTTCGGCAGGCCGACGAGCTTAGGCAGGCGCTGGGTTCCGCCTCCTCCGGGCAGGAGCCCCAGCGTGACCTCCGGAAGCGCCAGTACCGTCGAAGGGTCGTCGGCGGCCAGGCGGTAGTGGCACGCCAGCGCCACCTCGAGCCCGCCGCCGAGCGCCAGCCCGGACATGGCAGCCACGAACGGCTTGGGGCTGTCGGCCATGAGATCGAGCAGGCCGTGCCCCTCGCTCGAGAAGATCTGCCCTTCCGAAGGGGCCGTCATGGCGAAGAACTGCTTCAGATTCGCACCCGCGATGAAGTCCTTCTTGCCGCTCGTGAGCACGCAGGCCTTCACTGCGGGGTCATCTCGCACGTCCTCCAGGGCTTTTCGGAACTCCTGGAACAGCTCCTTCGAGAGGATGTTGACGGGGCTGTCCTCCTGGTCAAAGGTCAGAACGGCCACGCCGTCCGATCGCTTGTCAACCTTCATGGCGCTCATGATTCCACCCTTTCCAGGACGATTGCGTTCCCGATCGCGCCCGCCGCGCATGCCGCGACGAGCCCGTAACGGGCGCCCTCCCTTTCCATGCGCCGGCAGCACGTCGTGACGAGGCGGCCGCCGGTGGCGCCGAACGGGTGGCCGATGGAAAGCGAGCCGCCCCACGCGTTCAGCTTGTCCATCTCCACGGGACCGACGGCCTTCTCCCGGCCAAGTCTCTCGCGAGCGAAATTCTCGTCCTCGAGGAGCTTCAAAACGGCCAGCATCTGCGCCGCAAAAGCTTCGTGGAACTCGAGAACGCCCACCTGGTCGAGCGTCAGGCCGGCGCCGTCGAGGGCCGCGGGAACGGCGAAAGTCGGCCCCAGAAGGAGTTCTTCCAGTGGGTCCATGGCCGTCGTGGCGTACGACACCACGGCCGCGAGGGGTTTGATGCCCAGCTCGCGCGCCTTGTCCTCGCTCATGAGCAGGACGCCCGACGCCCCGTCCGTGAGGTAGGAGCTGTTGGCGGCGGTGAGAGTCCCGAAGGTCCGGTCGAAGGCGGGCCGGAGAGACGCCATTTTCTCCGCCGTCGAATCGCCGCGGATGCCGTTGTCGGCCTTCACCACATGCATGCGAGGCGGTACCATGACGGGAACGATCTGGTCGTCGAAGAGGCCTTCGGCCGCCGCCTTCGCCGCCCGATGGTGCGACATGAGCGCATAGGCGTCCTGGGCCTCCCGCGAAATTCCGAGGCGCTTGGCGAGCCGCTCCCCGTTCTGCCCCATGCTCAGCCCCGTGGAGAAGTCCGCGATGGCGGGGACTTCGGGTGCCAGGTCCCTGAGTTTGACGCCCTTCATGTGCTTGAGGAGGCCGAGGAGGCCCTTCGCCTTCTGCGCCGCCATCAGCCGCTTCCGGATGGTCCGGCTCACGCGGATCGGCGCGTCGGAGAGCGTTTCCGTCCCGCCCGCTATCGCCACGTCCGCCATGCCCAGCGCGATGGTGTTCACGGCGTCCAGGAACGCGAGGTTCGCGGACACGCAGGCCACCGTCACCGTGTAGGCGGGACATGAAGACGGCAGCCCGCAGGCCAGGCCGACCTCCCTCGCGACGTTGCTGGTGTCGGGATCGGCGATCACCGTCCCCATGATCAAGACGTCCACCAGGGCCGGATCGACGGCCGTCTTGTGCAGAAGTCCTGCAACGGCCGACCTGCCCAGGTCGTAGGCGGTCATGTCGGCGAAGGCCGTGCCCGACCTGAGGAACGGCGTCCGGCACCCGTCCACGACCACGACGCGACGTCCAGGTAACTGTCCGCTCTTCATCGGCATCTCCCTTGCAGGCTGTTTTTTCAAGAAAACCTTATCTGGTCAGACTACATGCAAATCATATGGCCATGATTTGCCCGTGTCAAGAGATCATTATTCTAAGAACTTTGCATCGAAGAACAGGATGCGCTATATTCGCGAGTGCATTTCTGGTATGATCAGTTATGCACTCCCTGTGACGAGGTGAGCCATGGCCAGGATCAGGCCCATCGAACGCAACCCCAAGCTGACGCGCAAGGTCTCAGAATACATCGCCCGTCTCATTGCCGACGGAGACTTCCACGTCGGGGAGAGACTCCCGTCCGAAGTCCGGCTGGCCGACATGCTCAAAGTGAGCCGTCCAACCGTCAGAGAAGCCCTGGGCACGCTCGAAGCCCGGGGGCTCGTCGAGATCAGACCCCGTTCCGGCGTCTACGTCTCGTCGGCCGTGCCGGAAGAAGAGCAGGGCGCCATGGCCGAACTCGTGGCCGTTGACCCGGACAAAATCTGGGAACTTCTGGAGATCCGGAAGATCATGGACTCGGAGGGCGCCGCGCTCGCGGCCGGGCGCAGAAACGACGAGGATCTGAAAAGGCTGTGCGACCTGGCCCGCGAAGTGGAGGCCATCGACTCGGACGCCTTCCTGCGACGCGAGGCCGGCGGGAAGGCCTATGTTCGCTTTTTCACCCTCCTGGCCGCGGCCACCCACAACACCCTTTACCTGCATATGAAAGACACCATCGACCGGCTCGTAAGAAACGCATTGCCCGCCAGCCGGATGAGGCTGGCAAGATTTCCCGAGGCCGGGGAGACTATCAAGGCGCAACTCGCGGCCATCATGGAGGCCATCGAGTCCGGCGACGCCGCAAGCGCGCGCCGCCGCGTCGTCACCCACCTCGATTACCTGGAACGCGTCCTGCGGAAGGCGTTCGAGGGGAAGAGCCAGAAGTAGATTTGGGAATTGGAATTTGGGATTGCGGATTTGAACTCTGATTGGGGTCGGGCCTGCGAAGCCCCCCGCCTCGATCACCAGATCCCATGATCACCGCGGCGACAGGCGCACTATCATCTGCGAACGTAATCCACGAGAATGGGCGGAGTCAGCCCCGGTTTCTCCAGCAGCGACAGTGCGGCACGCATGACGGCCTTCTGGGCGGCGGGATCTCCCGGGCGATCGAGAGGATAGCCGTGCCGGAAGGGCACCCACAGGGCCCTCGGCGGGCGCACTTTTCGCGCCACGTTTTTCAGGAGCTGGACCACGACGGTGGCGATGCCCTTCCTTTCCAGTTCCGCGGCGATCAGGCCAACTGCCTGGTTACAGAGCGGTCAGACGGGCACCAGCAGGGCCGCGTCCACGCCGTCGTCGGCCAGGATGCCGGCCGCCTGGGGCGCGCTCTTCCTGACCAGCCGGCCCGGTGCGGTGATGGATCCCATGAACGACAGGTGCCTGTCGTTGACCGAACCGATGGTTCCCTCCTCCGCCAGCTCCCGGATTCTCTCCAGAGGAAAGGCGAGGTTCGGATCCCTGCGCATGCCCTCGTGATCGAAGGCCTGGCTCCTGTGCGCATCGATGAGCCGCGCCGGGGACGCATCCGCAGGGATTTCCCTGTAGGTATAGTCTCCGCCCCTGACTGCGGCATCGAACGGCTCCTGCCCCGGCACGACGAAGCCCGCCGTGGAGACGAGGGCCACCCTGCACTCGGACAACTTCCGCGGAAGGGGCGCCCA
>CAZDOY010000063.1:0-8188 GCA_964507185.1 uncultured Thermoanaerobaculia bacterium | reverse complement strand
CCGTGGAGACGAGGGCCACCCTGCACTCGGACAACTTCCGCGGAAGGGGCGCCCAAGGCACGGGATCGATGCGCCGCCACGGGTAGACGGACAGGGAAAGCCGGACGGCCTTCGAAAACTCTTTCAGATCGCCCATCGCACCTCACGAACGTCCCCAGAACGGGACCTCTCCCAATAAACACCCGAGCTTCACGCCGATTCCAAAGCCGCTAAACACTCGTTCGAAGGCGCGTCCCAAGCCGTCTCTCAAATCACGATTCCCAATTTCGAAATCCCAAATCTCCCTCTATCCAGCCGCGCCCCAGCCCACGCCCCGGCGGGCCGCGGAGTTCCTTCGCGCCTTTTCAAAGGGCGATGCGTCTTCGCCGGGCGCCTTTCGGCCCACCGCCCGGGCGATCTTCCGGACCGCCTCCATGAGCTGCCTGAACCCGGCCGGGGTCAACGACTGGTCACCGTCAGAAAGGGCGCGCTGCGGGTCCGGGTGCACCTCCACCATGAGGCCGTCGGCACCCGCGGCGACGGCTGCCTTCGCCATGGCTGCCACCGCCTCCCGCCTGCCCGTCCCGTGCGAAGGGTCCACGATGACGGGGAGGTGAGTCCTACCCTTGAGCACGGGCACGGCGTTGAGGTCCAGGGTATTTCTGGTGGCCGTCTCGAAGGTCCGGATGCCGCGCTCGCACAGGATCACGTTGGGGTTTCCCTCCAGAAGGATGTATTCGGCCGCCAGGAGAAGTTCTTCTATGGACGCGGAATTGCCCCGCTTGAGCAGAACGGGCCTGCCCGACCGGCCGGCGGCGCGCAGCAACGGAAAGTTCTGCATGGACCGTGCACCTACCTGGAGGCAGTCAACGTAGCCGGCCGACATCTCTACGTCGCCGGGATCCAGGATCTCGGACACCACCGGGAGCCTCACGGCCCGGCCGGCCTCTCTCAGCCATTTCAGCGCCTCTGTCCCCAGCCCCTGGAAGCTGTAGGGGGAGGTCCGGGGCTTGAAGGCACCGCCCCTGAGGACGGTGGCTCCGTACGCGGCCACGAAGCGCGCGCACGTCAGGACCTGATCGCCGCTCTCCACCGAACACGGTCCCGCCATCACGGCGATGGTTTCACCGCCCACCAACGAATCGCCGAGGGGGACGACGGTCCCCTCCGGGTTCGTCTCCAGCGCCGCGAGAGCCGGACCTGCCCCTTCCCTGACCCACTCGACACCCGCCGCGCCCTCCAGCTCCGCGATCGCCTCCCGCCCGACACCCGGTCCGGCGATGTAGCGGCCGTAGGGGAGGTCCACCGCCCGTGCGGTACATCCGCTCTTCTCAATGTACGACAGGACGGCGTTTGTGTGACCCATGGCCGCCGAGGCCCTCATTTTGATTAACATGCGTTCTCCTGTTCCCGGGCGGAGGATTCGTCTCCGCCCGTCAGATGCCTTACGTAGGCGGCGGCCGCCGCTCGCCTGTCGCCGTTGCCAACGCTTTCGAGATAATGAATGAAGGCCGACCCTACGACGGCGCCTTCGCAGAGCGCCCAGAGCCTCCGGACGTCCGCCGGCTCCTTCACGCCGAAGCCCACGGCCACCGGCAGGTCGCTGTGCCTCCTGGCCAGCGCGACTCTCTCTTCCAGGCGCGCCTCGCGTCCCAGGCCGGAGCCGGTCACGCCTTCCCTCGCCACCACGTACACGAATCCGCCGCCCCGTTCAAGAATGAGCGGGGCGCGCCCGGCCCCCGTGTTGGGACCGAGCAAAACGATGGGGTCGAGGCCCGAACCGGTCACGGCATCGAACCAGCCGGGCTCCTCCTCCGGCGGACAGTCCAGGCAGAGAATACCGTCCGCTCCCGCGCTCCTGGCCGCTTCGAGAAACTCGAGCGGCCCGAAGGCCAGGACGGGATTGAAGTAGGTGAAAAGAACGAGCGGGACGGACGTCCTTCCCCTGAGCGCCTTCACGAGGCCCAGCGATCCGGCGACCGAGCCGCCGGCGTCCAGCGCCCGGGCGTGGGCACGCTGGATGATCGGGCCGTCCGCAACGGGATCCGAGAACGGGAGGCCGATCTCCAGGGCGGCGGCGCCGCCATCCACGGCCCCCAGGGCCGCATCGACGAAGGACTCGGCCGACGGATCGAATGCCGTCAGGTACGGTACGAGCGCCCGGCCCTTCGCCAGGGTCTCAGCCAGCAGTCTCATGGGGACCTCCTTTCGTCTCGAACGAGCCCATGTCCTTGTCTCCCCTGCCCGAGAGGTTGAGCAGAACGCGCGCGCCGGACCCGTAATCGCGCGCCGCGTCCTCCACGAGGTAAGCCACGGCGTGGGCGCTCTCGAGTGCGGGAATGATGCCCTCCAGTTCGGCGAGCCTCCGAAAGGCCCTGACGGCCGACTCGTCGCCCTTCCGCGTGTACCGCGCCCTGTTCGAATCCTTGAGGTAGCTGTGTTCGGGCCCGACCGCGGGATAGTCGAGGCCCGCCGCGACCGAATGGGTCCCGAGGACCTGCCCGTCCTTGTTCTGCAGTAAATAGGTGAAGCACCCGTGCAGGACGCCCGGCGACCCGCCCGAGAAGCGCGCCGCGTGCCGGCCGTCGCCCGTCCCGCTGCCTCCCGCCTCAACGCCTACGAGTGATACACCCTCGTCGTCCAGAAAGGCCGAGAACAACCCGATGGCGTTGGAACCTCCGCCCACGCACGCCACCGCGGCATCCGGGCACCTCCCTTCCGATTCGAGATACTGCGCTCTCGCCTCGCGGCCGATCACCGACTGGAACGTTCGTACAATCCGCGGAAAGGGCCTGGGGCCCAGCGCCGAACCCAGAAGGTAGTGGGTGTCCGAAGGGTTCGCGGCCCAGTCCCTGAGGGCCTCGTTGATGGCCTCCTTCAGGGTCGCCGCGCCCGCCTCTACGGGGTGGATCTCCGCACCCAGGATGCGCATGCGGGCCACGTTGGGCGACTGCCGTTCCATGTCCCGCCGGCCCATGTATACCCTGCAGGGCAAGCCGAGGACGGCGCAGGCCGTGGCGGCCGCGACGCCGTGCTGGCCCGCGCCCGTTTCGGCTATGACCCGCCGTTTGCCCATGCGTCGGGCCAGAAGCGCCTGCCCGAGGGCGTTGTTGATCTTGTGAGACCCGGTATGGTTCAGGTCCTCCCGCTTCAGGTAGACGCTCGCGACTCCCGCCTCCCGCGCGAGCCGGTCCGCCCGGTAGAGCGGCGTGGGGCGGCCCGAAAAGCGCGTCAACATTTCGTGGAAGCCCTCCCGGAAGTCCGGGTCCGCCCACGCCTCGTCGAAGGCCCGGTCCAGTTCGAGCAGGGGGGTCATGAGCGTTTCCGGCACGAACCGCCCCCCGTAAGGGCCGTAGTCCCGCTCGGCGTTCATCCATTCAAGAGTCATCGCGAATCTCCCCGAGGGCGGCGCGCGCCGCCTCGCAAAAGTCTCTGATCCTGGCGCGGTCTTTTATGCCGGGCTCGGACTCGAGGCCCGACGCGGCGTCGACCCCGGCCGGACGACACACCGAAACGGCCCCGGCCACGTTGCCGGGATTGAGCCCTCCCGAAAGGATGAAGGGTCCCGCCAGACTCCGGACAAGGGTCCAGTCGAAGGTCCGCCCGCTTCCGCCCGGAACGCCCGGCGCCAGGGCATCGAGCAGAAGCGCGTCTCCCCACGAAGGCGCCGGCGGGCGTCCCGCCGTTACCCGTTGCGTCTCGACGATCCCCACGCCGCCTTCCGCCAGTTTCGCGCGCCCGGCGTCGCCGGGACGCGACAGCAGTTGGATGAAGGCGGGCGTCGGGGCGTCCCCGGCTTCCAGCAAGGTCTCCGCGCCGGGGGCCACCAGTACCGGCACGAGCCCCGACCGGCCGGCTGCAGCGACGAGGGCCGCCCTTCCGGCAGGGGCCACGAACCGCGGACTCTCCGGCCACGCGTTGATCCCCACGTGGGTGGCGCCGCATCGTGCGCACCATTCGATATCGTCGAACGTGCGAACGCCGCAGACCTTGATCCAGGGAAAGTCGCGCGAGGGCAGACCGCGTGCGTCGCCAGCATCCGCGTGAGTTCTCATACAGCCTCGCTTTCCCGCGCATCCGGCGAGAGCGCGTTCTTGAAGGACAGGATGGCGTTTTCCGGGTCGCCCCGTCTCATGAGGGTCTCGCCCACCAGGAAACCGTGGGCGCCCGCTGCCCGGAGGAAGAGGAGGTCGTCCACCGTTCGAATGCCGCTCTCGGCGATGCACGCGCAGTGGGCCGGACAGCAGGCCGCGAGCCTGGCCGGAACGTCCAGATCCACCCGGAAGGTATCCAGATCCCGGGCGTTGATCCCGATGACCCTGGCCCGCGAGGCGATCGCGCGCCGCATCTCTTTTTCGCAGTGCACCTCTACGAGAGGCTCCAGTCCGAGCGACAATGCTTTTCGCACCATGCCGTCCAGGCTCCCGCCCAGAATCCGGGCGATGAGCAGGACCCACCGCGCCCCGTCGACGGCCGCCTGGAGGAGTTGGTAGGGATCCACGACGAAATCCTTGCAGAGAACGGGAATGTCGACCGCAGACGCGGCCGCCCGGAGGTCTCCGCGGGAGCCCTTGAAGAAGTCCGGCTCGCACAGGACGCTGACGGCATCCGCGCCGCCGAGGGCGTAGGCCTTCGCCCTCTCGCCGGGGTTTACATCCATGGCGATGGGACCGGCGCTGGGGGAGGCACGCTTGATTTCCGCCATGAAGAAGCCCCGCGCCCCGCGGATGCCCGGGACGGGATCGAGCGGGGGCCTCACTCTCCCAAGCGCTTCGCGAAGCACCTCCGGCGGCTCGACGGCCTTGTCTCGACGGACGCGCTCCGTCCTTCGGAGCACGATCGACTCAAGATACCTGTGCATGGCGCGTCTCCATGGAATGTCCGACCAGTCCGGCGAAATAGCGCCCCACCCGCCCGGAAGCGAGGGCTTCCCGGGCCATTTCCGCGCCCTCGCGAAGGTCCGGCTGCATGCCGGCCGCCTTGAGGGCGAGCGCGGCGTTTGCCGCAACGGCGTTTCTCAAGCCGGGCGCGCCGCCTCCCTGGAGCAGCGCGGCAAAGGCCCGCGCGTTGTCTTCGATCGAGCCGCCCGCGATGTCCGACGCGCTCCCGTCCGGAAGCCCGAAGTCCGCGCTCGAAAGCTCGTAATCGTCGATCGCGCCATGGCGTATCTCTGCCACGAAAACCCGCCCGTGCAGGACCGCCTCGTCGTAGCCGCCCTCCCCGTGGATGACCATGGCGCTGCGCGTGCCGAGCGCCCTGAGGCTCCCGGCCATCAGGTCCATCCTTGAGGGGTCGTAGACCCCAACGATCTGGCTGCCCACGCCCGCGGGATTGAGCAGCGGACCGAGCAGGTTGAAGACCGTCCGCACGCCCATGCTCCTGCGCACGGGGGCAACGTGGGCCATGGCCGGATGATAGAGTGGCGCGTAGAGAAAGGCGAAGCCGGAGTCCTCCAGCCTGGCCTCGGCGTCGGGGGGAGATTCCTCCACCGGGAATCCGAGCCTCTGCAGGATGTCGGCCGAACCGCACGCGCTGGACACGCTTCGGTTTCCGTGCTTGGCGACGGGCTGTCCGAGTGCCGCCACCGCGAGCGCGGCGGCGGTGCTGAGGTTGAAGGTCCGCCGTCCGTCGCCGCCCGTCCCGCACGTATCCACGGCACCCGGAAAGTGCTTGAAAGGCCTGACGGCGTTCCGGAAGGCTTCGGCGAGACCGGCCAGTTCGCCCGGCGTTTCGCCCCGGGCCGCCAGCGCGCCGAGGAAGGCGGCCGTCACCAGGGGCTCGGTTCTCCCCGACGCCAGGTCCTCGCCGGCTTCCCGGGCCTCGGTGCGATCGAGGATCTTTCCCGCCGTGACCTTTACCAGTAATTCCCTACGCATGTGCGGCCTCCTGACAGAGTTCGACGAAATTGCCGAGGATGGACTCTCCGTACGGTGTCAAAACGGATTCGGGGTGGAACTGGACGCCGTGACACGGGTGGCTCCTGTGCCGGACGGCCATGACCTCTCCGTCGGGCGTCGTGCCCTGCACGAGAAGGTCGGCGGGAACAGCGCTCCGGGCGGCCACCAGCGAATGGTAGCGGCCCACGCGCGCCGGGCTGGGCACGCCCGACAGGATCCCCGTACCGTCGTGCACGAGGGGCGAGGTCTTTCCGTGCATGGGCACGGACGCCCTGCCGACGGTGCCGCCGAAGGCCTCCACGATGACCTGGTGCCCGAGACACACACCGAGGATGGGGACGAAAGGCGCGAAGGCCCGGACCACCGCAGGGCACACGCCCGCCCGCGCCGGATGTCCCGGGCCGGGAGAGAGAACGATGCCCGACGGCTGCATGCGGCGGATATCCTCCACGGTCACCGCGTCGTTTCGGACGACTTCCAGATCGGGCCTCACGGCCCCGATCATGCTGACGAGGTTGTAGGTGAAGGAGTCGTAGTTATCGATGAACAGGATCATGGATCGCCTCCGAGCGCCGCGATCATGGCGCCCGCCTTGTGGTGGATCTCGTTCCATTCGGAGTCGGCCTGCGAATCGGCCACGATGCCCGCGCCGGACCGGAAGCGGACGGTGCCGCCCTCGAATTCCGCCGTGCGGATGGCGATGCACGTCTCGAGGTTTCCCGACGTGTCCACGGTGCCCACGGCCCCGCCGTAGACCCCGCGGTCCACGCCCTCGAGCTCGGACAGGATCTGGACGGCACGGATCTTCGGCGCGCCGCTGACCGTTCCGGCGGGAAAGGTGTTCCAGAGGGCCTCGAGCGAAGAGCGGCGAGGGTCCAGCTTCCCCCTCACCTCCGAGGTCATGTGCATGACGTGCGAAAACCGTTCCACGGCACCCCGGACCGATACCGAGACGCTGCCGTAACGGCACACGCGGCTGAGATCGTTTCGCGCCAGGTCCACGAGCATGGCGTGCTCGGCCAGCTCCTTGGGATCCTGCAGCAGGTCTCTTTCGAGGCGTTCGTCTTCTTCCGGGGTCTTTCCCCTCGGGCGGGTCCCCGCGATGGGGACGGTCGTCACCGTTTCGCCTTCCACCCGCACCAGCATTTCCGGTGACGCACCCAGCACCTGCCGGCCGGAAAGCGACACGTAGAAGTGGTAGGGCGAGGGATTCAGCCTCCTGAGCTTCCGGTATACTTCGAAGGGGTCCCCGTCGTAGCGGCCCTCGAAGGGTTCGGACACGACGATCTGGTAGGCCTCTCCTTCCAGGATGGCCTCCTTGACAGCAGCGATGTTGCGGGAAAAACGCTCCCGGTCGGGGCCGGCGGTCTGGGTCCACGGCCCCACCCGTCCCTGTTCGCGGATCGGGCCTTCCAGGCGCGTCCTGAACAGCTCGAGCACGTCGCGCGAACCGCCCGCGTCCTGCCCGCGGGGAAAGCGGTAGAGGCACGCCTCTTGTTTCAGGTGGTCAAAGACCATCCCCGTGGTGAAGAGGCCGAAGACCATCCTCGCCTTCCGAGGCGCCCGGAAGGTCTGCGCCAGAACGGGTTCCACGAAGTGCATGGACGAGAAGTCCATCCACCCCACGGCGCCTCCCATGAACGGCATGTCGTGCTTCGCCTCCCGGTCGGTGAAGCCGTTCACCCAGTTCCGGAGTGCTTCCAGGGGCGGCCCGTCGAGGACGAGTTTCCTGTCCCCGGAGCGCAGGACGGCCTCGTCACCGACCTCGAGAACTTCGGTCGGGTCCCACCCCATGAAGGAGTACCGCGCCTGTGTCTCGCCCCCGGCCACGGATTCCAGCAGGAAGGCGTCCTGGCCGGGCCGGGTCAGCGCGAGAAAGGCCCTCACGGGCGTGGTCAGGTCTGCGGCGAAGCGCAGGACTTCGGGCGGACCCAGGGCGGACCTTTCCTCATCTCCATGTATCGCACTGCAGGTTTCCATCCGTCGCGTCCTTTCCTGGCAGCCCTCGACCGGGCACAAAAAAAGGCCCACCGCACGCGGTGGGCCGGGTGTTCCGTACGCACTGGGCGCCTAGAAGGCGTTCCCTCGCGCGAGCGCACCCGACCCCTTGGACCACCACCAGATGTTGACGATGCGGT
Source organism: uncultured Thermoanaerobaculia bacterium (assembly GCA_964507185.1). Lineage (GTDB taxonomy): Bacteria > Acidobacteriota > UBA4820 > UBA4820 > DSQY01 > CAVRTJ01. The sequence goes on along the minus strand of CAZDOY010000063.1, from coordinate 174 downwards.
TGAGGGTTGCGGGTACGTTCATTACGTTCCTTCCTCCGTTGAGAGACAAACTGTAAAGTGCTCGGCACCTAATGTCAAGGGCCGTCCGGCCGGGTGACTTCACCGCGAGGCGGCGAGAAGGCAAGGCGGCCGCACCGGAGGCGTACCTGTGTACATCGAGGATGCGGCCGCCGC
>CAZDOY010000062.1:0-12562 GCA_964507185.1 uncultured Thermoanaerobaculia bacterium | reverse complement strand
CGGGCATGTTCTCGGGCCACATGCTCAGCCAGTACACGGCGGACATGCTCATCGTCGAACAGCGCATCCTCTCCGCACCGTCGCACGTCCAGTCCATCCCGGCGGCGGCGGACCAGGAGGACTTCGTGAGCATGGGCATGAACGGCGCGCTCAAGACGCGGCAGATCCTGACCAACGCGAACGGGGTCCTCGGCATCGAGTTCATAGCCGCCGCGCAGGCCCTGGACTTCCGGGAGTTCACGCCCGGCGCCGGCACGCGAGCCGCCCATGCCGCGGTCAGGAAGGTCGTCGAGCACCTGGACGTGGACCGGCCGCTCTTCAAGGATCACAACGCCATGATGGCTGCGGTCAAGCGGTGCGACGTCCTGGACGCCGTCGAGGCCGAGGTCGGCGAACTGGCGAGTTCGTGGTGGAGGCCTAACTAAGAAATAGCGCAAGCTGAATTCAAGCTGGGCCGAATGAACGGTCGCGGTGCCTTCGGCACCTGACGGGCGACCAAGCCGGGGCAGATCGTGAAGCTTTCACCAGCTTTCCTCTGGAGCAGCTCCCCGCCTGCCCCGATCGTGGTCGTCCGGCGCTTTGCGCGCCGCGACCTTGTGGTATCACCCCCTGGCGCACCCCCCAACCCTCTAAGGGAGCGCCGACGGGAGCGGACCCTCTCCTTTGTCAGACTTCACGGCCCGGCACCTCGACGTACACAAGTACGACTCGGCGCCGAACCGCTCGTCTTTCGCGGATAGGGCCCACTCGCGTCGGAACGCGGCTTTCGTTGCATTGCATCGAAAGCCAATAACATATTGCATACCGGTTCTCTGTGCCTTCTGTGGACTCTGTGGTTAAATAACGTCCTGCAGGAGGCACGATGGCGGAACTGCCGAAGGCGGTGGCGGAGAAGGTCGGGGAACTCAAGCGGGAGCTTGAAGAGCTGGAACGCGAGGCCCGGGAGGACATCCCCGCCGAAATGGCCAGCGCCCAGTCGGTAGGCCCCGTCCGCGAAAACGCCGACATGTATCTCGTGGCCGGACGTGCCCATTACCTTCAGGGCCGCATCCTGAGTCTGCGCCAGCGTCTCAAGTCCCTCCTGTCCATGAATCCCGCCGCCATTCCCCGTGACCGGGCGGGGTACGGATCGGTGCTGACGCTGAAGGATGTGGACACCGGCGAAACGCGCACCGTGAGGCTCGCCAGCCCCGAAGAGGCCACGGGCTCCGATGTGTGTTCACTGCTGTCCCCCATGGGCAAAGCCCTGAGAAACCACAAGGCAGGGGACGAGGTCGAAGTATTCACGCCCGGCGGCATGCACGTCTACTCGGTCGAAAGCCTCCAAACCCTTTTCGACCAGGAAGACGGTTAATTTTGGAATTCGGATCCGGAATCGCGGATTCAGGGACAGCAGAGGGCTTGCCCCTTCGAAGGCCCGCCCCCAGCCGCAGTTAAATCCGAAATCCCACTTCCCAAATCCCAAATCTCTTCACAGGGCTCCTTCGAAGCACCCCTACCCGTCTATGGCGCGCATGGCCTGCTCCGGGTAGCGCAAGCCGGCCGCGACGCCCACGGGTGCGGCCTCGTCGATCGCGGCGAGCTCGCCCGCCGTCAGCGCGATGTCCGCGGCGGCGGCGTTTTCTTCGAGGTACGTCATCCGCTTGGTCCCGGGGATGGGCACGATGTCCTCGCCGCGCGCCAGCAACCACGCAAGCGAGAGTTGGGCGGGCGTCACGCCCCTGGACCGCGCGATCGTCTCCACCCGTTCGAGGAAGGCGACGTTCTTGTCAAGATTCTCGCCCTTGAGGCGGGGCGCGTTCCGTCTGTAGTCGCCCTGCTCCAGCGTCGAAGGGTCTTTGATTGTCCCGCTCAAAAAGCCCCGGCCTATCGGGCTGTAGGCGACGAAACCGATGCCCAGCTCCCGGCACGCGGGGAGGATCTCGGCCTCCACGTGGCGGGTCCACAGCGAATACTCGGTCTGTAGCGCGGCGATGGGGTGGACGGCGGCCGCCCGGCGGATCGTTTTCGCGGACGCTTCGGACAGGCCGAGGTGCCTGACCTTGCCTTCCTCGACGAGTTTGGCCATCTCGCCCACCGTGTCCTCGATGGGCGTGTTCGGGTCCACGCGGTGCTGGTAGTAGAGGTCGATGGTGTCCAGGCCGAGACGCTTCAGGCTCGCCTCGCAGGCCGAGCGCACGTATTCGGGCTTTCCGTTGACGCCGAGAAAGCTCCCGTCCCCGCCCCGCACGTTGCCGAATTTTGTGGCCAGCACGACTTTGTCCCGGCGGTCGCGGACGGCCCGCCCCACCAGTTCTTCATTGCGTCCGACGCCGTACATGTCGGCCGTGTCCAAAAAGGTCACGCCGATGTCTATGGCCCTGTGGATGACCTTGATCGACTCGTCGTCGTCGCCCGAGCCGTAAAATTCCGACATGCCCATGCATCCGAGTCCGAGGGCGGACACTTCAAGGCCGCCCGTGCCTAGTTTTCTTGTGCGCATCGTATGCCTCCTGCATCGAGTGGGGGCCTTAAAACCGGCCCGGGTCCCACAGTCTCCGTAACCGGCGCGCCCATGATCTATTTCTCGGCGATGTTCGGTCGGGCGTGCGGCGCCGGGCCCGCAGCGCATCCCCGGCGGCAGACGGGGCCGAGCCCCGCTCAGTGGGCGGGGATGCCCGAACCACCCGCGAGGGCGACCCAGATGATGCGGATGTAGAGGAGCGCGAGGAAGGCCGCGCCTAGGCCCATCTTGGCCGACAGGCCGACGGCCCGCCCCAGGCCCGCGCCGAACCCCACCTTCAGGGCCTTCCCCGCCTTCTTCTGGCGAATGATCTCCACGAGCAGCGCCCCCGCGAAGGCGCCGATTACGCTGCCGGGGATGGCGCCCAGCCCCCACCCGAAGGCCGCGCCGACCAGGCCCCCCAGGATGGAGCCCACGATGGCCGCAAAGCCCGACAGCCGCCTTCCGCCGAAACGCGTCGCCCCGAGGTAGCCCGTACCCCATTCCACCACCTCGCCCACCGCGGCGATCAGAAAGCCAGCGAGGAGCACCCACCAGGCGACGGCACGAAAGCCCTCGTACCAGCCGTAGAGGAGCGAAAGAAGGAGAACGATCCAGTTGCCCGGAATCTGGAAGATGACCAGCGCCCAGGCGACCGTGGCGGCCAGCAGAAAGAGCGCGGGCACGGTGAAGGCTATAACGTAGTGGAAAAATGTCTGCATCATGTGTTCACCGGGTTTCAACTATAGCACGGCAGGGAGCCCGCACTTTCGTTGCCATGTTATGATAAGAACAAAGGAAAATTTGAGCCCGAAAGGAGGCGGATGTCAATGGATGGAAGTGAACCTGTTCGGCCGGCCTACAAGAATAGAAAAGGGGGATTGGTCTTTTTCGGCATCGTAGAGACCGTCCTGGGCCTGCTGTGCCTGTCGGCTATCGCCCTTCTGGCCCTGGCCTACCTGATGGAGGGGCAGATGGCGTCCCGGGGCATGGCCATGCAGGCAAGACCTGCGCTGATCCCGCAGATCGGGTTCTACGGATGCATGGCCGTCTTCTTCTTCGTCATGGGCGCGGGTTCCATCATGGGGCGCCGCTGGGCACGGGCCATCATCCTGGTCACCTCGATCTACTGGCTGGTCGCCGGGGCGATGGTAACGCTGCTCCTCGCCTATACGATGCCCAGGATGATGGGAACCATGGCGGCGGCTCAAAGCGGCACATCCGGAGGCGCCTCCACTCTGCCGACGATTTTGGGCACCCTCATAGTTGTCCTGTTCATGGGGTTCTTCTTTGTCCTCGTTCCGGCGGCCTTCGTATTGTTTTACCGCAGTCCGCACGTCAAGGCGACGTGCGAACACATGGACCCGAAAACGCGCTGGACGGACCGTGTCCCCCTGGCGGTCCTTTTTCTCACCCTCCTGCTGGCGTCCGGCGGTGTGATGATGCTCTTCACGCTGGGCTACTCGGGCATGCCGTTCTTCGGCCACGTCTTCAGAGGGCCGCTCTTTATCTTCATGGTGCTTCTCGCCGCGACCGTGGCCCTGGTGCTGGCCTACTTCATCTTCCTTAGGCGGCGCTGGGCCTGGACCGCCACTCTCGCCCTCACTCTGCTCTGGGCCATCTCGGGGTTCATCACCATGGTCACCATGAAGCCCGCCGAAATGATGAGCGTCTACAGCAGCCAGAAGGTCCCGGGCATGGACCAGATGATGGACGCCATGAAGCCGGCTTTGGTGATCCTTATGGTCGTGGGCACGCTAATCTGGCTTGGCTTCCTTCTCTACGCGGTCAGATACTTCAAGCCCGTCCCGAAGAGCAGGGACGCGGAACAGGACCATCCTCCTGCGATCTGACCGCGCGATGGAGACCGTTTTCAGATCCTCGTGAGGACGACCGACCACGGGGAAACGAGTTCGCGGTCTTCGAAGAGCCTTCCATGATTCCGGCAGGTCGTCTCGCCCAGCCGCGGGCGATATTCGGTCTCGCAGTGCGGGCCGCCCGTTGTCTGGAAGAAAGACCGTATCGAATCCTCGAACTACCCCTCGGCCTTCCGAGGTGTTAGATTTGGGAAGGGCGAATTGCCTGTCCGGACGGAGTGGGGAGGGGACCATGAAACCGTTAGAGACAATAGGCTGCGGGATTCTCGAATGGGTGCCGTGCACCGCGGGGACCTTCGGCTTCGAACTCCGCGACGGACATGAGACCTGTGCGCGGTTGGTCTGGGATCAGCATCGGCGCAGCATGGTCAGCGCGGAATGCGCCACCGGGCGCTGGATCTTCAGACGGTCCGGCTTCGTCTATCCGCGCGTCGCGATACGGGAGGTCGGCGCACGGCAGGACTGCGCGGTCTTTACGCCAAGGTGGCGGGGAGACGGCGCGCTCGAACTTGTCGACGAGCGCGTCTACCATTTTCGGCCGACGGACTTCTGGTGGACCCGCGTCGCCTTCTACGGTTCGCGCGTCGAAAAGCTCATCTCCCTGGACGTTCGTCCATCCGACAAGGCCGCCGGCGCATCGGCGATCACGGGCCGCCTTGAAATCCTGGCCCCGGGACGAAGCTGTCCCGATCTTCCGCTGCTCGCCCTTCTGGGCCTTTACCTGCTTCTGTTGAGGCGCGCCGAAGCCCCCGCCCCGGGCCCCGTGCCTCTCATCGCCAACGCCCCCACTTCCTGATCCCTTCGCAGAGGAGCCCGTTCCCCGCCGGCCCGCATCCATTCCCTATAGCCGCCGCCGGACACAAAGAAAGCCGGGGGCACGCCCCCGGCCTTTCGCTCGACCCGGTATCGGTGAGGTCCTACTTTTGCCAGGGGATGGAGAAAGGTATCGAGATGACCGTGCCGCTTTTGGGGTCGTCGTAGGTCAAGGTATAGGTCCCCTTGGCCTTGCCGTCCGGATTGGCGAAGTACAGCATGGTCTTGGTGAACGTGTTGCGCGGAAGCTCGACCTTGTCGTAGGTGATCGCGGGCCGTCCGGATGGGTTCGCGTAGAACGCTACCTTCGGGATAAACCGGCAGATCTGGAAACGCCAGGTGTAGTCCGCGATCGTGGCGTGCCGGTAGTAGGAGTAGTCGTTGGAGACAAGTGTCGGGCCGTAACCCTTGGTGATCTCCTGGACGGTCGCCAGGGAATGCTTGTTGCCGGTGGGATCGGTCAGGGTGAAGGTGTCCCTGTTCATGTAGAGGGTCCTGGGACCCGTATTGCCCACAACCACCTGAAGCGGGATGTATTTTTCACCGCCCCGGTACCTCGCCATGTCCATGTCGACGATCACCGTCGAATCGCCCTTCTCGACGGCGAACCCGTAGGCCGAGAGCTTCGCCACTTTGCTCTGAGCGGCCAGGAAGCCCAGGGTCAGGCACCCGAAAACCGCTGCAAGTATGAACCAATGGGACTTTCGCATTTTTACCTCCTAGCCGCATGTATTCTTACTCGCGTTTCACTGAGGCCTGCGGGCGAAGCGATTTTCGTCGCCGTGCCTTTGATCACGCGATACCGCAACGGGTCATGCAAGCCCGTTGCCAAACATAATATAAGTCCCAAGCCTGCGGTTGTGGAGTCTCGGACCGCACCCCCGCCCTTCTGTCCGTTCGCCGCGGCGAATTATGTCCGGAAAAGGAGACACCATGAAACCCACGTCGTGCGGCGGGCGTACTATCCTTCATGGAGGTGAATCATGGATCAACAGTCGCACCCGGTTCTGGGAGGGTTAAGACCATTCATCGCCGTCCTGCTGGCGGTCGCTTTCGCCTGTTCCCTGGGGGCATGGGCGTCGTCCGGCAGGATGGAGATCGTCCGGCTCCGGATCCAGAATGAAAAGGACAACGTACGCATTGAAATGCCCCTGCCAGCCTTCGAGTACATCCTCAAGCACTCCAAGGACGACTGCCATTTGGGGACGGTCGACGGGAAGCGCCTCGATTTCAAGTCCGAAGACCTTCTCAAGATCCTCAAGAGCAAAGACGTCCGGAAGGGCGAGGTGATGTTCCTTTCGGTCGATGAATCGCACAACGGCCCGACGCAGTTCTATGTCCAGGTCGTCGGAAAGAAGCACCGGCCGGAAACCGAGAAGCCCACGCGCGTCGTGATGTCCGCCCGCGGCCGCGACGGGAAGGAGGACGTCCGGCTGGCCGTGTCCATCGACGCGGTGAAGAGCCTCACGGACGGCTGCAACATACTGAACGGCAAGGACGCCGACTTCGGGCCCTTCGTCCAGTCGTGCCTGGCCAGCGCGTCGGAGATGGGTCCTGGCCCCTTCCTGAGCATCAGCAGCCGCGACGGTGAAGAGGTGACTTTCTCCCTGGAATGAGGATGCGGGCGACGGATACGACGGCGGACGATCACGCATCTTCCCCCGACCCGCGGCAGGCCGGTCCCGCGGAATAGCCTGCCGGCCCATCCGGACGCATATTACTTATTAAGACTTGGACAGCACGCGGCGCGGCCCGCCCGGTCGGGCGCGCCGCTTCGTGTGATCCGGCGACCCGCCGGGCCCATCCGCACGGGGAGGACGCGATGAAGACCGCCGACGTACTCGACCTGAATCAGGAAACCCGGGAAAAACTCTGGAAGCGGCTCGCCCAGATCATCGAATCGTACATGGAGGCGCTTCCCGATGCGCGCGTTGCGCCCGAGCTCGATCCGAAACGTATCCGGGGCCTTCTGGAAGCGGTGGATTTCTCCCACCCGCTCGCGCCGCTGGAGTCGCTTGAGTTCATCGACGGGGCGCTCAGGAACTACCAGGTCCACACACCCCACCCCAGGTATTTCGGACTCTTCAACCCCGCCCCCGCGGCCATGGGGATCGTGGCCGACACCCTGTGCGCCGCCTTCAATCCCCAACTCGCCGCCTGGAGCCACAGCCCCTTCGCCGCGTCGGTTTAATCGGTGAGCCGAGTACGTGAGACGCCCACAAAAAAAACGAGGCGACCTTCGGGCCGCCTCGCTGAACCTCTCTTTTGAGCTGGTGCCCCCGGGCGGAATTGAACCACCGACGCAGGGATTTTCAGTCCCTCGCTCTACCGTCTGAGCTACAGGGGCACCGTGCCGGGTTGACCGGCCAAAAAAGAATAGCCTTTAATCCCCCGCCGCGTCAAGGCCTTTCCAGGCCGAGACTTTTTCGGCACCGGCCTCTGCCGGTCCGGATCCGCCCCTATCTAAATGCGCACATGGGAGAGTATAATTAACATATACACTAATTGTCCCGAGGGGGTATCGAGATGGACCAGGACGATCAATACATCCGCTTGCTATCCATATTTCATTATGTCGTGGCAAGTTTGGCGGCGCTCTTCTCGCTCATTCCGGTCGTCCATCTGACCTTGGGCATCGCCATGGTTTCCGGCGCCTTCAAGGAGCCGAGGGATCCTTTTCCCTTCTCCATCATGGGGTGGTTCTTCATCGTTTTTGCATCGTGCTTCATCCTGTGCGGCCTGGCGTTTTCGACCTGCCTCGCCCTGGCCGGCAGGTATCTGAGCCGAAGACGCCATTACTATTTCTGCTTCGTCATGGCCGCCCTGGCTTGCATGTTCATGCCCTTCGGCACGGTCCTGGGGGTGTTCACCATCATTCTTCTCACCCGGGACAGCGTCAAGGCGCAGTTTCAATCGTGGGCGACGGATCCAAACCACAAAACCGACCGGGCTCCCTCTCCGCAAGACGCATAAGGCCGGCCGAATTCGAGGAGGCTGAGATGAAGAAGAGCGAGCTTCCCCTATCCAGGGTCTACGGCTTGCTGGAGCCCGGGCCGGTGGTCCTGATGACCACCGCGCGCGGCGGGCGGGCCAACATCATGGCCCTGTCCTGGCATACGGTGATGGAGTTCGAGCCGCCCCTCGTCGGCTGCGTTGTCAGCGGGCGGAACTACTCCTACGACGCCCTCGAAACGACGAAGGAATGCGTTCTCAATATCCCCACCGCGGACATGGCAGAAAAGGTCGTCGGGTGCGGCAACACGTCGGGCCGGGACATCGACAAGTTCCAGGCCTTCGGCCTCACGGCTGAACCGGCCTCCACGGTCTCGGCGCCCCTCATCGCGGAGTGCTTCGCCAGCCTGGAGTGCAAGGTCGTGGATACACAGCTCGTTGCCGGCTACAATTTTTTTGTCATGGAAGTACAGAAGGCCTGGGTCACCCCGTCGAAGAAAACCCCGAAGACCCTGCACCACCTGGGTCGCGGCCGGTTCATGGTGGCCGGAAGAGTCATCGAGCTGGCATCCGAGAAGAAATAGCCGGGGCTTGAAATCGTCGCGTGAGCGATTCAGACTGGTCCCGCGCCGATAAAGAAGCGCGCCGAAGGTCCAACGGGGAGTCCACTCATGAACGTGCTTATCGGGACCGCGATCGCCGCGGCAATCGGTCTTCTCGTTTTCTTTCTGGACGAGATCTACAGGGGCACGAACTCCGTCGAGCGGCAGGCCGCCTCCGTCGAAGTCCTGAAATACCTTGCCAACCGAAAGGACTTCGTGCTCGTGTCCACCCACGACCTGGCCCTCACCCAACTGCTCGCGAAAACCTACACCAACTACCACTTCCAGGAAGAAATTCAGGACGAGGGGCTGAGCTTCGACTACAAACTGCACCCCGGCCCCTCCACGAGCCGGAACGCCATCGCGCTGTTGCGCTACGTCGGCTACCCCGAGTCCATCGTCGAGAATGCCCTCGAGCGAATCGCGGAAGACAAGAACGGCGCCCTCCCCGCAGCCGCCGGGAAATCGTAAACGGACTCAGCGCGCTGGACACCACCTCTTCCTCTTCATGACTATTTGTCTGTTCTCTTGTCATATCTTCCCCCGGCGTGCTAGATTGTGTCAGGCACCACCGTTCAGGGGAGGAAATCAGAGATGATGGTCACCACCACGTTCTCGTTCGAAGGGTACGTGATCAAGGAGTACAAGGGCCTTGTCCGGGGTATCGTCGTACGCGCGCCTACCATCGCCCAGGGCATCGTCGGCGGGCTCAAGAACGTCATCGGCGGCAACATCGGCGCCTACGCGGAGATGTGCGAGCAGGCCAGGAGTCACGCGTACGACCTCCTGCTCCAGCACGCGCGGGAACTCGGCGCGAACGCAGTCGTAGGTCTGCGCTACGACGCATCCGAAGTCGTTAGCAAGGGCTCGGCCACCGAGGTTCTCTGTTACGGCACCGCGGTCATCGTGGAAAAGGACCGGTAGCGCGAATTTCAGCCTTGCCAACGAGGAGGCCTACCTTCATGCCATGGGAGCGATCTTTTGACCGGCATGAAGATGAACCCGCTCGTCACGACTCTCGCGCTCGGTTACGGCTGGTGATATAATTTCGGCCGGGGATATCCACAGGTTGGTAATCCCAGTTGAATGTCACAGGAAACGGCACCGTTTGGGCGAATGTCCGCGGTTTTTGATGCCGTACATGTGATGGAGGTTCCTTGAAGCAGACCATCAAGCGCCTGATCCCGAAGCCGTTGGCCCCACTGGTCCACAGAATATATTATTTCCCTATAGACTCCTTTGACAGGCTGACTGGACGGCGAGACGCCTTGACACCGCCGAAACGTCTCTGGTTTGTGGGGGACGGCGATTTCATGAAAATAGGCCGGCGCTTCCTGGCGTATTTTGTCGAGTACGGGGGGCTTCAATCTAGTCACCGCATACTCGACGTCGGATGCGGCGTCGGACGCATGGCCCTTCCACTCACGAGTTTTATCGGTAGTGAGGGTTCTTACGAAGGCTTCGACGCCGTGGCCGAGGCCGTGAGGTGGTGCCAGAAACACATCACGCCCAAGTTTTCTAATTTTCAATTCCAGACGGCGGACGTTTACAACAAGCAATATAATCCCAAAGGACGGTTGCAGGCGGAATCTTACCGCTTCCCGTACGCAGACGGGACCTTTGATTTCGTCATCAGCACATCCGTTTTCACGCACCTTCTCCCGGCGATTCTCGACCGATACGTGGCGGAGATTGCCAGGGTGCTGAAACCGGGGGGGCGTTGCTTCGGGACCTTCTTTCTGTTGAACGACGAGGCGCGCCGTTCCATTTCGGAAGGAAGGAGCCGTATGGACATCGGAAGTCCATTTTCTTCTATCTGCTGCGTGATGGAACCCGACTTGCCCGAACGCGCGGTCGGGTACGATGAAGCCTACATAAGGGACCTGCTTGAGCGCCGGGGCTTGGCCGTCCTGGACCCCGTTCGTTACGGCCGGTGGTGGGGAAAAGATGACGCCCCCGCATTCCAGGATATTGTGCTGGTAGAAAAACGGCGGCAGTAATGTTCGTCATTCCGTCGGGATGAAGAGGCTGGACTGGCTACGAGCCGCATATTGCGAAATGGGGACCGGGGCGCAATCCCATGGCGATTGCAGACGAAGGGAGAACGGGCAGGCGCGATGCGCCGGAAAGCGCCCCCGACGCGACCGGCCGGCCCGTGCGCAAGCCCACTTTCTCGGCCTTCTACCGGGCCGTGTTCGTCATGGCCCTGCTGTGGCCCCTGGAATGGGCCGTCTTCGGCAACCTGTTCAAGGACAATCCCCACGGCGGAAAGATCGTCGACGCCATCGTGCTGACTACGTCCCTTCTCACGTGGTACCTGATCCGTCGCGCCATGCGTTCCGAGAACCGTGCCCCTTCCAGCCGCCCCGCCTGAACTTCGGACGCCTCCCGCCCTGCGGTCCGGGATAGAAAAACCGTCCCGGTAGTACAATGTATCTGATTTCAGCCGATCGGCCGCCCGCGGCGGCCGGGACTTAGTCCGCCGAAACCCGGAGGAGGACATGAACACTCGGTCCACGGCGGGCGTAGAACCCTTCTATCGGAGATGCGACCATGAAAAAGCGAAGACTCGGAAAGAACGGACCCGAGGTTTCTGCCATGGGCCTGGGCTGCATGAGCATGTCCCACGCCTACGGCACCCGCAACGACCCCGAATCCCTCAAGGCCCTCCAGCGCGCCCTGGACCTGGGCGTCACCTTCCTGGACACGGCGGACGTGTACGGCGCGGGAGACAACGAGACCCTGGTGGGGCAGGGCATCCGCGGCCGCAGGGGCGAGGTCGTCCTCGCCACCAAGTTCGGGTTTGCGAGCTGGAAAGGCGGGCCCCGCCTGGACGGTAGCCCGGCCTACGTCAAAAAGGCCTGCGAGGCGAGCCTGAAGCGCCTGGGCGTGGACGCGATCGACCTGTACTACCTGCACCGGGTGGACCCGCAGACGCCGGTCGAAGAGACAGTGGGCGCAATGGCCGAGCTGGTCCGCGAGGGCAAAGTGCGTTACCTGGGGCTGTCGGAGGTTTCGGGCAGGACGCTGGAACGGGCCCACGCCGTCCACACGATCACCGCCGTCCAGTCCGAGTACTCCCTGTGGTTCCGCGAACCGGAGACGCGCATCCTGCCCACCTGCCGGAAGCTCGGCGTGGGTTTCGTGCCCTTCAGCCCCCTGGGACGAGGCTTCCTGACGGGGACCGTGGGACCGGCGGACGACCTGCCGGACGACGACTTCCGCAAGCAGGTGCCCCGGTTCGAGGGCGAAAACTACGCCCGCAACCGGAAGCTGGTCGAGGCGCTCGAACCGATCGCCGCGGCGAAGGGCATCACGCTGGCCCAGCTCTCGCTGGCCTGGGTGCTGGCACAGGGCGACGACATCGTGCCCATCCCCGGCACGAAGCGCGTGAAGTACGTGGAGGAGAACGCCGCCGCCGCGGAGGTCCAACTGACTGACGACGACCGTTCGCGCATCGAGGCGGCCCTCGCGGCCAACCCGCCGGCCGGCGAGCGGTACGCGCCGGCCCTCCAGAGCCTGGTGGACCCGGAATGACCCCGCGCGGGCCGGCACCGCGCCGGTCCGCCTCACCCTGGAGGCTCGATCGTGGACGTTCATCCGAAAGACCCCGATTATGAGGGTCGCGTGCGAAGGAGCTTCGCCCGGCAGGCCTTCATGGCGACTATCGGTGCGACGCTCGAATCGGTCGCCCCGGGAGAGGTCGTCATCGGCCTCCCCTTCGACCCGTCCCTGACCCAGCAGCACGGCTTCCTGCACGCCGGCGCCACCACGTCCATCGCCGACAGCGCCTGCGGCTACGCCGCGCTCACCCTCATGCCGCCGGGCGCGGCGGT
>CAZDOY010000061.1:0-12736 GCA_964507185.1 uncultured Thermoanaerobaculia bacterium | reverse complement strand
AGATGGCCACGATGTTGGGATGGTTCAGCGCCCCCGCCGCCCGTGCCTCCTGCTCGAAGCGCCGCACACGCTCGGGATGATTGGCGAACTCTGCCGGAAGGACCTTGATCGCCACGTCCCGACCCAGCCGGGTATCCCGCGCGCGGTAGACCTCTCCCATTCCGCCCGCGCCGATCAGCGAGACGATCTCATATGGCCCGAGCTTGGTTCCCCTTGTCAGGCTCATTGCTACTCCGAATCAGGCGATCGGGTGACCAAATGATCAAGTGATCGACCGGTGGCCCAGTGTCACCTCGTTGTTGTTCTGTCTCTTTCTTCCATTCCGCAATCCGCAATGCCCACTCCCTACTTCAGCCCCTCCGCGAGAAGGAGCTTTGAGAGTTGCCGGCTGTAGCCGTAGATGTAGTATTGTCCGTCCGACGTAATCTTGATCCGGGTGATGCCGGTCACCCCTGAGGGATCGGAGGGAGAGAGGACCTTCCACGGCTGTCGCCGGCCCGTCTTCAAGTCGAGTATGCAGATGGGCGCAGCGATACCTTGAGAGCTCTCTCGAACATACATGTAACGGCCGTCAGCGCTGTATCGGACGGGATGTTCTCCGGCCTTGATTCCTGGGATGGGTACCGGATTGCCGCCCTCCACCGGAAACTGAGAATAGGTCCATGTCGCCTGGAGGTCTGATGGCGCCACCGCCAGGTATTTGCCATCCGGCGAGATGGAGTCGTAGAAGGGGCTGTATCCTTCAGGTGTGAAGGGTCGCGGCTGACCGTCCGGAACTTCCTGGACCCACATCCTCGGAGGGCGCCCCGCTTCCGCCCCATGAAACATGACGCGCTTCCCGTCCGGAAACCAGCCGCAAGCATAGCGGTTCCTTACAGTTCCCTCCGGGAGGCTGATCGGCTGACCAGGGCCGGTGGGGAGCAGGCGCAGCGGATTTTGGTAAAGCGGCCCGCCGGCTAGAACCCATTTTCCGTCGGGAGAAAGGGGCCCCGCGAAGCCCTCTCCCAAGCGCACGGGCAGAGAACCGTCCATCTTCATAAGGTAAACAGACTTATTTAGACCGCCGGCATCTCCTTGTTCACTAAAGATAATCGTCTGCCCGTCGTCGGAGACGTCCCAAACAAAGGTGCCGTCCAGCCAGCTTAGGTCCTGCTCCCGACTCATGCCGGCAACTAGCCCGCGACTCTCCTTACGGAAATCCTCCTGGCTCAATAAAACACTTCCGTCCGAGGCGATGTCGAAGAGCCTCTGTCGGTCGGGTATTCTGGACACTGTTCGAAGATGGCCAGAGAGATCGACAGCGTAAAGGGCGCTCTCTCCGCTACCCAGCCCCCCCGCCGCGAACCAGACCTCTCGTCCGCTTGGATGCCAGGCCAAGCCGTAAAGCAAGACCCATCCCGTCGACAAGACGCGCTTTCTCCCCTTCAAATCGATGTATGCAATATTGCCCACTGTTGATGACCACTGCGAGGCGAATTCGACGAAAGCGATTCCGTCCCCGGAAGGAGAAAAGCGGATGTCGGAAAGCTCGCCATTGCTCTCGTATAGGATCTTGCCTATGGGGTACTCGACTCGCCACTTGTCCTTCAGCGAGTGGCTGACGGCGAGGGTGGTGGTTCCCGGAGCGAAGTCCGCCGATCTGACGTCTTCCATGATTTCCCGCGGCTTTCCTCCGCTCAGAGGGACGCGCGCGAGCGTGTGGATCGTCGGGTTCCAGTGGTTGGTTGAGACGTCGAGGAGAATCGCCATCTCGCCCGAGGCTACTGCAACGACTTGCGCGTTATCCAGACCCATGGGCTGGGATTCAACGGTGTCCAGTCGCTTCGCGAAAACTTCTAAAGGTTTCCCGCGCCAGGCGGCGCTGTAGTAGATCGCGTTGCCGTCGGGCGAAAAGCGCGCCGAGGAAACGACTCCCCGTCGGAAGGTTAGGCGCTTGTAGGTGGGAATGGGTTTATCGTATGCGCGCTTGCCCCAAACAAGACCAGCGGCAACTAGGCAGGCACCTAACGCGGCTAAGGCGATTCCTGCAAGGGCCCACTTGAACGCGCGTCGGCGTCTCTCCTCGGGCAGCGGCGGAAGTGTGACAGAGATTCCCGACCCGGAGCTGATCGACTCCAGGGCAAAGACGATGTCTCTGGCCGACTGGAAACGCCGGTCGGGATTTTTCTCGAGGCAGTGGGCGACCGTGCGGTCGAGCATGGGCGGGATCGAGAGATCCTCTGCAGACAGTGGCGGCGGGTCCTCCTTGAGGATCGCCGTCATGACCTCGGCTTCGGAGTCGCCTTGGAAGGGCCGTTCGCCGGAAAGCATTTCGTACAGCATTACGCCGAGGGCGAAAATGTCTGACCGGGCGTCGGCGGGCTTTCCCTTCACCTGCTCGGGCGACATGTAGCCGATGGTGCCGAGGACGGCGCCCGGCTTCGTGCCCTGTTCCGCGGTCGGCGCCGCAGAGTCCGGGGCGCTGTCGGCCTCGCCCTTCACGAGCCGCGCTAGCCCAAAGTCCAAGATCTTGGCCCGTCCGTCCCTTGTTACGAAGACGTTTCCCGGCTTGAGGTCTCGATGGACGATGCCTTTTTCGTGAGCCGCCGCGAGGCCCTCGGCCACCTGCGCGCCGATGTCGATGGCCTTTCGGACCGGCAGGGCTCCTTCCATCAGCATTTCCCGAAGGCTTTCGCCTTCTAGCAGTTCGGTGACGAGGTAGGGCGCCCCCTCCTGCGTACCGATATCGTAAAGGGTGAGGATGTTGGGATGGTTAAGCGCGGCGACGGCACGGGCTTCCAGTTCGAACCTACGCACCCGTTCCGGGTGGTCCGCGAACTCGGCCGGCAGGACCTTGATCGCCACGTCCCGCCCCAGCCGCGTATCCCGGGCGCGGTAGACCTCGCCCATGCCGCCGGCGCCGATTAAGCCGACAATCTCGTAAGGTCCGAGCTTTGTTCCCTTTATCAGGTTCACTGCTACTCCGAATCAGGCGATCAAAGCGTTGGTTCCCGCCATTCACTTCCGCCTTTATCAGAAGACCTTTCCTGAACTTAAAAACCCAAAACTCAATACTCACAACTCAAAACCCCCTGGCCTTCCCCTCATCACCCCATCACGGACCCACAAAGGAATCTTCGCAGAGCCATTCCTACCTCAGTCCATCCACGAGAAAGAGGCGTGACAGCGTTCTGTCGAAGGTGTAGGTGTAGTGCTTTCCGTCGGGAGTGATTTCGATGACGTCGATCACCTCAACACCGGAGGGGTCTTGGGGTGCCAGCGTCTTCCAGGGCTCACGGCTGCCCGTTTTAAGGTCGAGGCCGACGACGGTTGTCTTCCATCCGGACTCAGCCTCACGGATGTAGACGTGCGCGCCGCCTTCACGATAGGCGATGACGTGCTCGTCCTGCCTGATCCCTGGAGTTGGAATGGGGCTGCCGCCGTCCACGGGGTACAAGGCATAGCCACCTCGAGCAGAGAAGCAGGGAACGTACTTCCCATCAGGGGAGATTGCTCCGTTGTAGTTCCAAATGCGTTCTTTTGTAATCCGGTGGGGAAGGCCATCAGGGACGTTTTGAACGTAGAGATATGATTCGCTTCCTGTCTCACGGCCACCGAACATTACCCGGTTGCCCACAGGGAACCACCTTCCCGCCCGATAATCTTTGATCGGTCCCTTCGGAAGCGTGACCATGCTGCCCGCTCCTGTGGGAAGGAGCACGCAGCTCTTGCCAAGATAGTCGAAAGCAAAGACCCACTTTCCATCGGGCGAGAGGGAACCGTACCGATATCCTTTGGCCAGACATACAGGCGCCCCTCCACCCACCTTCGACAGGTAGAGAGATTGCGTCGGACCGCCACCCTCGCGCCGCTCATCGAAGATCACGGTGTTGCCGTCAGGAGAGAGGTCCCATATGAAGGTGCCGTCCAGCCAGGTCAAGTCCCGCTCCTCCGAATCGCCTGCCAGTAGGCCGTAACTCTCGGTGCGGACGCGAGGCTCCTCCAGGAGGACGCGGCCGTCGACCCTCACGTCCTGGAGGACCTGTTCGCCAGGTGCCCTGGAGAGCAGGCGGACTTTTCCGGACAGGTTTGCGGCGTAGATGGAGCAGGCTCCCCGCTGTCTCGCTCCCGTAAACCAGACTTCCTTGCCATCAGGACTCCAGGCAAGTCCCGTCAGTTGAGCCCACCCGGCCGTAATCGTATGCGTCTGTCCATTCAGGCCGGTCGCCATGATCTTGCCTTCGTCTGCAAGGACAACCAACTGTTCGATGAATGCGATAGTGTCTCCTCTCGGCGAGAAGCGCGGACATCTGATTGCCCCGCTGGTTTCGTAGAGAGTCTTACCACGAGGGAATTCGAGGCGCGCCCCCTTGCTCGTTGCGATGACCACGGCTAGGTCGGTGCTTCCAGGTCGGTAATCAGCCGCATAGGCGCGATCGAGGATCGACCGCGGCGTTCCTCCCGATAGAGGGACCCTGGCCAGCGTGCCCGCGAAAGTTACATTGTGAGATACCCCGGAGTCCCTCACGAAGAGAGCCATTTCGCCGGCGGAAACCGCGAGTACCTCCGCATCCTTGATGTTCAAAGGTTGTGATTCTACGGTGCCGATGCCTTTGGCGAAGACCTCCACCGGCTTACCACCCCATGCTGCGCTGTAGTAGATCGTGTTGCCGTCGGGAGAGAATCGGGCGGAGGTGATCAGCCCCCTGCGGAAGGTGAGCTGGGTGTAGGAAGGGACCGGCCTGTCGTACTCGCCTTTACTCCACAGCAAACCAGAGGAGGCGGCAACTCCGATGATAGCGAGCAACGCAACGGCCGCCAACGCCCATCTCAACCTGCGCTTCTTTGTCTCTTCAGGCAGCGGCGGAAGGGCAACGGAAATCCCAGACCCGGAGGACACGGACTCCAAGGCGAAGACTATGTCTCTGGCAGACTGGAAGCGCCGGTCGGGATTCTTCTCCAGGCAGTGGGTGACGGTTCGTTCGAGCATGGGCGGGATCGAGAGGTCCTGCGACGAAAGGGAGGGTGGATCCTCCTTGAGGATCGCCGTCATGACCTCAGCTTCGGAGTCGCCGGCGAAGGCCCTCTTGCCGGAGAGCATCTCGTAGAGGATGACACCGAGGGAGAAGATGTCCGAGCGAGCATCGGCCGGCTTGCCTTTCACCTGCTCGGGCGACATGTAGCCCACGGTGCCGAGCACGGCCCCGGGCCTCGTGCCCTGGTCCGCCGTGGGCGCCCGGGAATCGGGCGTGGAGTCACCCTCACCTTGCACCAGCCGCGCCAGGCCGAAATCGAGGATCTTTGCCCGCCCGTCCTTCGTCACGAAGACGTTTCCGGGCTTCAGGTCTCGGTGGACGATCCCCTTCTCGTGCGCCACCGCCAGCCCCTCGGCGATCTGGACCTGCAGGTCCAGGGCCCTTCGCATGGGGACTTTTCCTTCCAGCAGTCGCTCGCGCAGGCTCTCCCCTTCGAGGAGCTCGGTCACGAGATAGGGCATCCCCTCGTGGTCGCCTACGTCGTAGATCGCCACGATGTTCGGATGGTTCAAGGCCCCCGCCGCGCGCGCCTCCTGCTCGAAGCGCCTCACGCGATCAGGATGCGCTGCGAACTCCGCCGGGAGAACCTTGACAGCCACGTCCCGGCCCAGCCTCGCGTCGCGCGCGCGATAGACTTCGCCCATTCCACCGACGCCGATTAGGGAGATGATCTCATAAGGCCCGAGCTTTGTGCCCTTTGTCAGGTTCACCGCTTCTCCTTATCAGGTGAGCGCGTGATCAAGCAATCGAGTGATCAAAGCGTCGGTACTCGCCTTTCGCTTCAGCCTTTATCAGAAGTCCTTTTCTGAACTCCAAAACCCAAAACTCATAACTCACAACTCAAAACCCCCTGGCCTTTTCCTCCTCTCCACTTCACGGACTCACAAGGAACGCTTCGAAGATGCCCTCTTACCTCAGCCCCTCCGCGAGAAAGAGTTCGCTGAGACTACGCGCGTAATCGTAGCTGTAGTAACGCCCGTTCATGGTGACGTTGATGCGGTCGATGGATATGACTCCAGAGGGATCATGCGGGCGCAGTGTCCTCCACGGCTCCCTCCGCCCGGTCCTCAGGTCCAACTTGCAGATCGGGGCGCTCACGCCGACATCGTGTTCCCTAACGTAGAGAAATCGGCCATCATCGCTGTAGGTGATGGGGATCTCACCGGGCCGTATGCCCGGAATGGGTATCGGTTCGCCGCCGGCCACTGGAAACTGCAGATAGACCGCCTCCTGGCTCGGTGGAACGGCGGCCACGTATCGCCCGTCAGGAGAAATGGCTCCGTAGACAGCAAAGCAGCCTTCAGGCGCCAGCGGCCTGGGCAGACCGTCTGGGACGTCTTGTATCCACAGGCGCAAAGGCCTTCCTGCCTCTTTGGCACCAATCAGAATCCGGTTACCTGTGGGAAACCAGCGTCCCCCCGAGAAGATCTGGAGGGTTCCCTTTAGAAGCTGGACTGCCTCCCCTGCCCCCGTGGGCATAAGTTCATAGCCCAGGGTCTGTGATTGCAAGACCAAGGACCACTTGCCGTCCGGTGAAAGCCATCCGCAAACACCTTCGCCCAGGCGCACGGGCCAGGAGGCGTCGGCTTCCATTAGGTAGACCGTGCGCTTGCCTGGGCCCAGCTCGTAGAAGACCACCTTCTCGCCATCCTCCGAGACGTACCAAACGCTCGTGCTGCCCATCCATGAGAGGTCTCTCTCTTGCGTGCCACCATGGAGAAGTCCATAGTTTTCTGTCACTAAAGAAGGTCGGGAAAAGATCATCCGGCCATCCTGGGAAACATCATCGAGGACCTGGCTGCCGCTGGTTCTCGATTCAAGGCGGACATGACCCTCCAGGTCGACCGAATAGAGGGAACTCACCAGCGAGGTCTTCGAACCCGTGAAAAGCACGGCGGTTCCGTCGGGCCTCCACGCGAGCCCGTTCAACCCGACCCAGCCGTTGGTCAGGACGCTCTTGTGTCCCTTCAGATCGACGATGGCCAGGTCTCCTCGCGACGATGAGACGTCGATGAGATCAAAGAACGCGATCCACTTTCCTGAGGGATCGAACCGGGCGCAGGCGATGTTCCCCTCCGACTCGTACAATAGGTTTCCGATGGGGTATTCAAGCCGCGTCTTTCCGCCGGTCGTCTCTTGCAGGCGTTTGCTTCCAGGTTTGCGTGCGATGGCCAGATCGGTCGTTCCCGGAGCGTAATCGGCACAATAGACGTCTTCAGCGATCTCTCTAGGCGTCCCTCCACCCAGAGGGACCCTCGCAAGGGTGGAGGCGACCCGATAGCCCCACATGGAGGGAGAGGCCTTGATTAAGAGGGCCATCTCGCCGGAGGATACGGCGAGAACCTGGGCGTTCCGAATGCCCAGGGGTTGGGATTCTACGGTGTCGAGGCGCTTGGCAAAGATCTCGAGGGGCTTCCCTCCCCACGCCGCGCTGTAGTAAACGGTGTTGCCGTCTGGCGAGAAGCGCGCCGAGGTGATCATGCCCCTTCGAAAGGTGAGTTGCTTGTAGGACGGGAAGGGTTGGTCGTAGACCCTTTTTCCCCAGAGCACGCCCGAGAAGGCGCCGCCCCCGATGAGAGCGAGCACCGCCAAGGTCGCCAATGCCCATCTCAACCTGCGCTTCCTCGTTTCTTCAGGCAGCGGAGGAAGGGCAACGGAGATACTTGAGCCCGAACTGACCGATTCCAGGGCGAAGACGATGTCTCGCGCAGACTGGAAGCGCCGGTCGGGATTCTTTTCGAGACAATGCGCCACTGTGCGGTCGAGCATGGGCGGGATCGCAAGCCCTTCGGCGGACAGCGGCGGCGGGGCGTCCTTCAAGATAGCCGTCATGACCTCGGCTTCGGATTCGCCCGCGAACGGCCTGCGGCCGGAGAGCATCTCGTAGAGCACGACCCCCAGTGAGAAAATGTCCGACCGCGCGTCGGCCGGTCTGCCCTTCACCTGTTCGGGCGACATATAGCCCATAGTGCCCAGGAGCGTGCCGGGCTTCGTACCCTGTTCCGCCGTCGGCGCCCTTGAGTCCGGCACCGAGTCACCTTCACTGTGAACCAAGCGTGCCAGGCCGAAGTCCAGGATCTTCGCTCTTCCGTCATCGGTGGCAAAGATGTTGCCGGGCTTCAAATCCCGGTGGACGATGCCCTTTTCGTGCGCCGCGGCCAAGCCTTCGGCCACCTGTGCGCCTATTTCGATGACCTTCCGGACCGAAAGGGAGCCCTCGGCGAGGGTCTCTCGGAGGCTCGCACCCTCCAGCAGTTCGGTCACCAGGTAGGGCGAGCCCTCGCGCTCACCAACATCATAGATGGATAGGATGTTCGGATGGTTCAGCGCGGCCACCGCGCGGGCCTCCTGCTCGAAGCGCCGTACGCGTTCTGGGTGGTCCGCGAACTCGGCGGGCAGGACCTTGACTGCCACGTCACGGCCCAATCGGCTGTCTCGAGCACGATACACTTCGCCCATTCCGCCGGAGCCGATCAGACGAAGCATCTCATACGGGCCCACTTGAGAACCCGGTATCAGCGCCATGGCCGGCGCCACCTTCCCCTCTTCCCGGTCATGGACGGGGCCGGGAATTCCCGTCGTAGGGTAGTCCTGGTCGCAGTTTCTATCAACTAAGATAGGGCGCGCACCGGTTCTTGTCAATACAAGGATGGTCCGCGGTGTTGGGATTCTTGACAGCACTCTGCACTGATTGTATATTTTGAGACATCATCTCTGTCACTCGCCGCAAGACCAAGGCTAGGTGCGGGGCAGTCGTACCCACGAGGCAGCCCTGTAATCGTTTTGCTTGCATGCTCCTCATTCCCTGTGGATGAGTACGGGAAGGGCATGCCTGAAGGCCTGCAAAGGAAGACTGGGGGAGGGGTAACGATGGCGGAGAACGCTTTTTGGAAGGTGCTTTTCTGTCTCTGTGTGGCATGCTGGCCGGTTTCTGTTCTTTCCCAAGGCCAAGGTGGCGCCCTCCAGGGGCGCGTCACCGACGAATCGGGGAGCGGCATATCCGGTGCTCGTGTTATGGTCTCCGGGCCCGCAATGCCGGGCGATACCCGCACGACGAGCGATGCGACGGGGCGCTATTGGCTGCCCTTCTTGCCTGTTGGAGTGGGGTACAAGGTAAGGGTCGAGGCGGCCGGTTACGGGGCCGTCGTGCGGAAGGACATCGAAATCCCACTGGGCGGGACGGCGGCCGTAGATTTCGTCCTGACAAGTGGGACTACGGAGGTCGTGGTCAAGGCAGAAGTGCCGGACATCGACCTCAAGAGTACCGCCATAGGCGCAAACATTGCCCTGATAAGCGCCCTTCCCCTGGCCAGGAAAAGCTCGGATCTGGCCTTCCTTGCCCCGGGGGTGGTTCCCGGCGACATTTCCGGTGCGTTCGACTTCCCATCCATCCACGGGGCTTCCGGACCGGAGAACGTCTATCTGGTCGACGGCGTGGACCTGACGGGCTCTGGCGACGGCCTCGACCTCACGAGCCTCAACTTCGACTTCATCCAGGCGGTGGAAGTCCAGACGGGCGGCATGGGTGCCGAAGTGGGCGCCCTCATGGGCGGCGCCGTCAATTCGGTGACCAGGAGCGGCGGCAACGAATTTCACGGGAGCCTCTTCGCCTACTACTTCGACGACGGTCTCGGCGCGAAGGAGCGCCGCCTCGACAACCCCAACGTCATCAACTATTCGAAGGCCTTCAAGCAATACGACATCGGAGGCAGCTTGGGCGGCTACATCGTGAAGGACAAACTCTGGTTCTTCCTGGCCTACGACTACAACAAAACGGAACGCTCGTACACGGCGGAGGGAACCGACACAAACGTTCTGCTCAACGGACGCCCCTCCTATTCATGGGCCAGGTCGACCGGCTATACGAACCGCGGCCGGAATCCCACCTACGCCGCCAAGCTCACCTGGAACGTCAACCCCAACCACAAACTCATCCTCTCGTTTTTCGGAAACGACGATGAGCGGGACTACCAGCGCAACTTGAATAACCCGATAGCTACGGCCTCGCCCTACCACAGAAACACCAAGAACTATGCCGTGGGCCTCCAGTGGAACGCGACGTGGACCGCCCGCTTCTTCACCGAAGTCATCCTCGCCAGAAGGGATACGCGGGATGACTGGGCTCCTAATGCCCCAGAGGCCTCGAATAACTGGCTGTATTCTTACTGGTACGGGAGAGGTGAATATAGGGGATTCCAGGTCATCCCAGTGGGCCCGCCCAACTCCTTTTCCGATCCCTGGGCCGGTGGCAACAGCCGCATCGACTTGGCGAGCTGGCGCCCCTCTCTGGGTGGAGGCTCTGTATCGCATACGAAGGACGTCAACGACCAGATCCGCTTCAAGGCCACTCATCTTCTTACCGGCTGGGGGAGGCACGAGCTATCCTACGGCCTACAGGGATACGACATCCATTATGACTATGACTTTCGTTACACCGGCCCGGGATTAACGGTACAAACGCCGGGGGATCCCTTTTTCGGAAGGACCTCAGCGGATGGGACCTTCATCCGTTGGGTTTACAGCCCATCGTCGCCGACCAGCTACCTCTTCCGGGCGCAGTGCTTCATGAATGACACCGCAAAGAAGACTCGCCAGCGATACTGGGGCTATTGGGTGCAGGACAACTGGAACCTCACAGATTACTTCATGCTGAAGCTCGGACTGAGGCTGGACCAACTCCACTCCTACGGCGGCAGAAACTATAACTACCGCTTCCAGACCCTTCCGCGGGCGGGACTCTTCCTCAACGATATGTGGGCACCCCGGCTGGGCTTCACCTGGGACGTGGCCCACGACGGGAAGGCCAAGCTCTTTGGCTTCTACGGGCAATACTATGAGCGGGTGCCCAACAACATCGCCATCCGCGCCCTCACGCCGGAGTTTTTAAACTTATCCTACAGCTACGATGCCGCCCTGACGCAACCATATGGCCTCTCCACCACTTTTGGCATTTATCCCGCCCTAATTCAGGGGGGACCCGAGGGCCAAAAGCTGAAGGGCTCCTATAACGAGGAGTGGATCCTGGGCTACCAATGGCAGGCCCGCCCCGATCTCGTGGTGGGCGTGCAAGCTATCTACCGCGCGCTGGGCCGCGCCATCGAGGACATCTCCATCGACGGAACCAACAGTTACATCATCACCAACCCGGGCAACTGGACAAACGTCTGGGTGCCCGACCCGTACGCCTTTCTTGGCCCGCCCTACGACCACTACTTCTACCACTATCCAAAGCCCGTGCGCATCTACAAGGCCCTGGAGTTGACCGTGGACAAGCGCCTCTCGCACAATTGGGCCCTCTCGGGCTCCTACGTTCTATCGCGCCTGCAGGGAAACTACGAGGGCCTTTACTCGAACGACAACGGCCAGCTCGACCCAAATATCACCAGCAAGTACGACCTGCCCTCCATCCTCATCAACGGCTACGGCCTCCTTCCCAACGACCGGACGCACGTTTTGACCCTCTTTGGTTTCTATAGCTTCGAAAACATACCCCTCGAAGTGGGGGCCACCTTCACCCTGATGAGCGGCACGCCCATCTCGGCCATGGGAAACGACGCCGCCTATGGAATGAGCGAGGATTTCGTCAAGGAGCGCGGGACAGCGGGCCGCACCCCCACCCTTTGGGAGCTGGGCCTGGGAGTGCAGTATACCTTCTCGCTCTGGCACAGCAAGCTGGGCCTGCGCGCCGATCTCTTCAATGTGACCAACGAGCAGCGAACCACCACCGTGGAACAGAACTATAACAGCTTCGACAATTCGCCGCGCCAGACCTACCCCTATTTCGGCAAGGAGCTGTCTCACCAGTCGCCACGGCGGGTCAGATTGGCTTTGAGATACACGTTCTGAGCCGTGACGCCTCAGTCGGTTTCGAGTTTGGGCGGATAGGCGCGGGTGCCGGAGTCCTCGATCACCGTCGCTCCGACGGTACGTTCGTAGAATGAAGTGGAACCGACGTAGCCGATGACGGTGTAGGCATAGCCTTCACCGGACATTGCTTGCAGAGCGGCAAGGAGGAGGGCGGTGCCTATGCCACGGCCCCTTTCCTTCTCCTGCACGCCGGCGGGACCGAAGAATCCCCTGAATGTGCAGTCGTAGCAGGCGAAGCCGAGAACGGCGCCCTCGTGCACGGCCACGAAACACGAGACGGGCCTGCGGGCGAAGGCCGCGCCGCACTCGTCCGCCCAGCCCTGCCCAAAGGTCTCACGGACCCATGACAAGACGATGGTCTTCTCATAGGCCATGGGACGCCGCACGCCGATACCAAGCCGTTCCAGCCCCCGCAGCCTCGGCGCCGGGTCGGGAATGTCGTACAGCTTGACCAGCATGTCGGTCATTGCGCCTGCTCCCCGGTTAATCGATTCAGAGTGTAAGGCCATAAGCTGAAGTGATCAAGTGATCGGCTGAAAGGTCGACAAGTGGGGAAGGCCGGAGGACCGCCGATTGCAGGCGGCAGACCGCACAAGAGAATCCGTGCCAGAACTGAACAGTCAACAATCTCAACGCATGGCCGGATGAGCGCTTCGCGTTTTCGCGCCTCTGCCACAGATTTTCAGTCCTTCAAACCCCAGATCCCATTTCCTCCCCTTCTTGAAATTGCACCGCGGCAGCGAGTAGAGTGTTCCCATGCGAATCGAGGGGATGAGGTCGGATGATGAGTGATGCGTTCAAAAATCGTCGCCGCTTTCCGAGAATCCATTCGGAAAACGCGGTCTTCGTGAAAA
>CAZDOY010000060.1:0-13119 GCA_964507185.1 uncultured Thermoanaerobaculia bacterium | reverse complement strand
CTGCCGCATTCAAATCCCAAAACCCAAATCCCAATTCCCAAATTCGCCTAACCTTGTCAACGGTGAGGCGGGGGGGTATCATCGGACTCTCGGGGGCCGACGGAACGGGCCCCCTTCATTTCGGGGGAACCACACATGAGAACAGTGAATGCAAAGGAGGTCGTCGATCCCCTCGCGGACATGATCAAGAACGCGAGCTATCGGCTCGGCGGCGACATGCTCGAGGCCTTCGACCTGGCGCTCCGGAAGGAGTCGTCCGAGGCCGGCAAGGAAGTGATCCGCCAGCTCCAGGAGAACGCCCGCATCGCCCGCGAGGAATGCGTGCCGTACTGCCAGGACACGGGTTTCGCCGTCATCTTCGCGGAGATGGGACAGGACCTGCACGTGGAGGGAAACCTGACGGACGCCATCAACGAGGGCGTGAGGAAGGCCTACACCGAAGGGTACCTGCGCAAGTCCATCCTCAACGACCCGATCCAGCGCAAAAACACCGGCGACAACACGCCTTCGGTCATTCACTACAGCATCGTCCCGGGCGACAAGCTCAAGCTCAGCTTCGGCGCCAAGGGCGGCGGCAGCGAGAACATGTCCAAACAGGCCATGCTGAAGCCCGCCGACGGCCTAGAGGGCGTCAAGAAGTTCGTCGTGGAGACGGTCTCGACCGGCGCCGTCAACGCCTGTCCGCCCCTCGTGGTGGGCGTGGGAATCGGCGGCACCTTCGAGATGTCGTGCATCCTTTCCAAGAAGGCAGCCATGCGCTCTCCCGGCTCCTCCAACCCCGACCCCTTCTACGCCGACCTGGAGAAAGAACTCGCGGAGAGCTGCAACAAGCTGGGCGTCGGGCCGATGGGACTGGGCGGCAACGTCACCGTGCTGGGGGTCAACATTGAGACCTATCCGTGCCACCTGGTGGCCCTCCCGGTGGCCGTCAACATCAACTGCCATGCCGACAGGCACGGCGAAATCGTCCTGTAGGAGGGGAAGATGGCCGAATACAAACTGACGACCCCGCTGGTGGACGAGGACGTGGACAAACTCAGGATCGGCGACAGGGTCATGCTCTCGGGCGTGATCTACACGGCGCGCGACGCCGCGCACAAGCGCATGGTCGAGGGCCTGGATAAGGGCACGCCCCTCCCGTTCGACATCAAAGGGACGCTCGTCTATTACGTGGGCCCCAGCCCGACCAAGCCGGGCAACGTGATCGGCTCGGCCGGGCCGACCACCGCCTACCGCATGGACCCCTTCGCGCCCCGCCTGATGGAGATCGGCATGAAGGGCATGATCGCCAAGGGCAAGCGCAGCGACGAGGTCAAGGCGGCGATGCAGAAACACAAGGTCGTCTACCTTGGCGCCACGGGCGGTGCGGCGGCCCTCATTGCAAAATGCATCAAAAAATGCGACATTATCGCCTATGAAGACCTAGGCCCGGAAGCGGTAAGAAGGCTCGAGGTCGAGGACATGCCCCTCATCGTCGTCAGCGACTGTCACGGAGGCGACCTTTACGTGGAAGGGCGTGCACAGTACGAGGTGAAGTAGGGGTGCTTCACCGAAACCGGAGAAGGAGTCAGGGAGGGGGGCCAGTGTCCCCCTCCTTCTCTTTTTTGTGCGTGTTGCCGCCCGTCCGCATTCTATTTGAACGGAGCTACGGCGGCCCGAACGGGCCGAGGCCCGGAAAGGAAAAGGATGTTTAAGAAGGGAGAGTCCGGAATGGTCAAGCGATCGGGAATCTTCTCGGCTCTATTGTTCTCATGCGCCCTGGGCGCTCTGGCGTCGTCGCCCGCGGCGCCCGTTCAATCCGCGCGGCCGTCCGGCGCCTTGCCGCCTCCAACCGTGGTCAAGGCGGTGAAGTTCGACGTTTCACCGCCCCTGAGGGACATGAAGCCCATCCCTGTGCCCAAGGGCGTCACCATCCCCACACTGCGGGTGATGCCCGACCGGCCGCTTCCCAAGGCCGAGGTCAAGAACCCGGAAAAATTGAAGAATCAATGGGACCCCGTCGTGCAGACGTGGCCCGGCACGAAATCCATGCCCTCGCCGCTCAAGAGCTGGGAGGGTATCTCCAACGCCGCCAACGCGCCCTACGCGGTGACGCCGCCCGACACCGAGGGTGACGTGGGAATGAACGACTACGTTCAGTGGGTGAACCTGAGCCTGGCCATCTGGGACAAGAACGGCAACCTGCTCTACGGCCCCGTGGCCGGTAACACGATCTGGAGCGGGTTCGGCGGGCCGGCGGACGACTGCAACGACGGCGACCCCGTGGTCCTTTACGACCGCATCGCCAACCGGTGGCTCATCAGCCAGTTCGCCCTGTGCGCCAACAGCGGCAACGGCCCCTACTACCAGTACATCGCCGTGTCCGCCACGTCGGACCCTACGGGAGCCTGGTACCGCTACGCCTTCGAGTGGCCGAACAATAATATGCCCGATTACCCGAAGTTCGGTGTCTGGCCCGACGGTTACTACATGAGCTGCAACCAGTTCACGACATCGGGAAGCTGGGCGGGCGCGGGCGTGGCGGTCTTCGACCGCGCCAAGATGCTGGCGGGCGATCCCGCGGCGAGCTTCCAGTACATCAACCTTTACGACGTGAACCCGAACTACGGCGGCATGCTCCCCAGCACCTTCCAGGGCTCGACGATCCCGCCCGACGGGGCGCCCAACTACTACGTGGAGATGGACGACGACGCCTGGGGCTACCCCAACGACCAGCTCAGCATATGGGCCTTTCACGTGGACTGGGCCGACCCGGACAACACGACCTTCGGTTCCTCCGGGAACCCCGAAACGGTCCTGGTCACGGATTCCTTCGACACGAACTTCTGCGGAGGCACCAACTGCATCACGCAGCCGGACACCTCCACCAAGGTCGATCCACTCTCGGACCGCCTCATGTACAGGCTCCAGTACAGGAACTTCGGAGATTATCAGACCCTGGTCGTCAACCACACCGTGGACGTGGGCAACGACCAGGCCGGCGTCCGGTGGTACGAACTCAGGAACTGGGGCAACGGCTGGGGTATCTTCCAGCAGGGCACCTTTGCACCCGATACGGACAACCGCTGGATGGGCAGCGCCGCCATGGACAAGAACGGCGACCTCGCTATCGGCTACAGCGTCTCCGGTCCGTCCACCTACCCCTCCATACGCTACGCCGGTCGCCTGGCTTCGGACCCGCCCGACGAATTGACGCAGGGCGAATCCACGATGATCACCGGCGGCGGCTCACAGTTGAGCTCCTACGGCCGGTGGGGCGACTACAGCACGATGACCGTCGACCCCGCCGACGACTGCACCTTCTGGTACACGCAGGAGTACTACGCGACGACCTCGAGCGCCGGATGGCAGACCCGGATCGGCGCATTCCGGTTCCCCTCCTGCGGCGGCGCCGGCGGCGACCTGGCGGTCACCGCGCAGGCCACGCCCAGTTCCGGCTTCCTCCCGCTGGCCGTCAGCTTCAACGCCGGAGCCAACAACGGGACGGCTCCGTACTCCTACACCTGGGACTTCGGGGACGGCGCAACGGGGGCCGGGGCCACGGTTCCGCACACCTACGAGAAGGCAGGCAACTACACCGCCACCGTCACCGCCACGGACAGCGTCTCGGCGTCCGCCAGCGCGACCGTCAGCGTACAGGTCAAAGTCGTCCCGCCGGTCGTAACGAGCATCAGGAAGATGCACTACCCCTTCCGCCTCAAGATACGCGGGAGCAACTTCCATTCGGATTGCACGGTGATGGTCGACAATCAGCCCGTGCCCATCACCGCCTACAAGAACAGCACAAAGGTCATCGCCAAGAAGGGGCACGACCTCAAAGACCTCGTGCCCAAGGGACAGACGGTCCAGATAACCGTCGTGAACAACGACGACGGGGGCGTTTCGGCCCCTTTCAGCTTCACGAGATAACCCCATCGCAACGGATTTCCCAAGGGCGGGCTTCGGCCCGCCCTTTTTTTGCCTCGATGGGGAACCGGGGGGAGCCAAAAAGAACCGCCGCGAACCCGGCTCCAGGCCCCGCGTCCCCCCCCTAAACCCCCCGTGTTTAATGGAATATTGGGGACAACACCTTGTTGACACTCACCCTGCGGTATGGTAGCCTTCCCGCCTGACTTTTGGCTTCGTTCAGTCGGGGGGCATGAAAGGACAACAACAGAACCAGGGGGTGAACTATGTTGCCGGCCTATCTTCCTGTTTTGGTCATGATCGTGGTCGCCTTGCTCATGGCCGTCGGCCTGGCTTTCGTATCCTGGGTTCTTGGAAAGGTCCGCGGTTCGAGGACGGACCTGCAGCCTTACGAATGCGGACTCGATCCCATGGATGAGCCCTACAAGAGGGTGTCCGTCCGCTACTACGTGGTGGCGCTCCTCTTCCTCCTGTTCGACGTCGAAACGCTCTTCCTGTACCCGGTCGCCTCGGTCTACCGAGAGAGAATCCACATGGGATGGGGATTCTTCGTTTACGGGGAACTCCTCATCTTCATCGGCATCCTTCTGATCGGGTACGTTTATGCATACAAGAAAGGAGCTCTCCGATGGGAGTAGATCCTAAAGATACCGGTCTCGACGAACAGACCCGCCAGGACCTCGAGATGGTCAAAGGCGGCGTCATCCTGAGTTCCATGTCGAAGATCGTGGACATGGCCAGAAAGAACAGCCTCTGGCCCATGCCCTTCGGCCTGTCGTGTTGCGCCATCGAGATGATGGCCATGGTGGCGAGCCGCTACGACCTCGCGCGGTTCGGCGCGGAAGCCATGCGCTTCACGCCCCGCCAGTGCGACCTGATGATCGTCGCCGGGACCCTGACGCGCAAAATGGCCCCCGCCTGCAAGCGCATCTACGACCAGATGCCCGAACCCAAGTGGGTGATCGCCATGGGCGTCTGCACGACCACGGGCGGCATGTTCGACGCGTACTCCGTGGTCATGGGCATCGATCACATCATCCCTGTGGACGTTTACGTCCCGGGATGCCCGCCCAGACCGGAAGCCGTCATCTACTCCGTCATGAAGATCCAGGAGCAGGTCATGAGAGAGCAATGGGCGCCCCTGGGCAAGCCCCGGAGGCACGGCCATTACCGCGGGCGCGATCCCAGGTACAAGGCCCTGCCTCTGCTGGACAAAGGCAAGAAGATTGCGACGAAAGGGACGCCTGACGACTCCCAGACACCCACGTGGCGTAAGGGATACTTCTCGGGCTGAGCCGATGAGCTCGGCGCATGTGTGACATGGGGGCACGCGAGGTGGAAAATATGACCGATCTGATCAAGGCGGTCAGGAGCGCTTTTCCTGACGCCGTCCAGGAGATTGTGGAGTACCGGGGCGAGACGACGCTCGTCGTGGACCCCGCCCACGCCAAGTCCGTCCTTCGTTACCTCAAGGAGGAGCGTGGCTTCAACTACCTCGCCGACGTGAGCAGCGCCCATTGGCCCGACGAGGGCAGGATCGACGTGGTGTACCTGCCGCGCAGCCTGAAGACCGCCGAGCAGGTTCGAATCCGCGTGCCGCTGCCCGTGGAAGATCCCTCCATAGAAACAGTCGCCGACATATGGCGCACCGCCGACTGGCTGGAGCGCGAAGTCTACGACCTCATGGGCGTGACCTTCATCGGGCACCCAGATCTCAGGCGCATCATGCTCCCCGAGGAATTCGACGGGCACCCGCTGCGCAAGGAATACCCCATGGAGGGCGACGACGAATGGCGGAACTTCCTCCCCGTGAAGGACACAGACGATGACCAGCTATA
This sequence comes from uncultured Thermoanaerobaculia bacterium, assembly GCA_964507185.1. Lineage (GTDB taxonomy): Bacteria > Acidobacteriota > UBA4820 > UBA4820 > DSQY01 > CAVRTJ01. The sequence continues at coordinate 7,375 of CAZDOY010000060.1, read as the reverse complement.
ACAGAGAGCGCCTGGACCTCAACACGGAAGCCGTCACGGTCAACATGGGTCCGCAGCACCCGGCGACGCACGGCGTCCTTCGCGTCGTTCTCACGCTGGACGGCGAGGTCGTCCTTGCGGCCAGACCCGACGTGGGGTACCTGCACCGGGGGATCGAGAAGATCGCCGAGAACAAAACCCTCCACCAGGTCGTCCCCTACACCGACCGGATGGACTACCTCTCCCCGATCTCGAACAACATCGGCCTGGCCCTGGCCGTCGAAAAGCTGATCGGTTTCGACATCACCGAGAAGTGCCGCGTGATGCGCGTCGTCTGCTGCGAGATGGCCCGCATCTCGAGCCACATTTTGTGGCTGGCGACCACCGCGCTCGATATCGGTGCCGGAACGGTCTACTTCTACTGCTTCACCGAGCGCGAAAAGATCTACGACCTGTTCGAACGCATGACCGGAGCCCGCTTCACCGTCTCGTACGGGCGGATAGGCGGACTCGCAAGGGACTGGGAGCCCGGCCTTTCAGAAGACATCCTCGCCTGGGCCAACCAGTGCCACAAGGCTCTGGACGAGTGCGAGAGGCTCCTGACGCGCAATCCGATCTGGATCGACAGGACCCAGGACGTGGGACCGATCTCCGCCGAAGACGCCATCGACCTCGGGCTTTCCGGCCCGAACCTCAGGGCCTCTGGCGTGGAGTGGGACCTCCGCAAGGCCTACCCGTACCTCGGGTACGACCGTTACGACTTTGAAGTTCCGGTGGGCGAGCACGGCGACTGCTACGACCGCTACCTCGTCCGCCTCGAGGAAATGAGGCAGAGCGTCCGCATCATCCAGCAGGCCATGAAGGAATACGATCCCGACCAGCCCCTGTTCCCTCAGGACCCGGAATCGGAAAAAGTCTTTCTGCCGAACAAACAGCGCGTCCTGACAAAGATGGAAGAGTTGATCCACCAGTTCATCGTCGCGACCGAGGGCCCGAAGACTCCCAGGGCGAAAGAGATCTATTTCGCCCTCGAGGCCCCCAAGGGTGAACTCGGTTTCTACCTCGTGGGGTCGGGAACGAACGTCGCCCATCGCTGCCACTTCAGGAGTCCCTCCTTCGTCAACCTGCAAGGGCTCCCCATCATGGTGAAGGGACAGATGGTGGCCGACGTGATCGCGACCATTGCATCCCTCGATCCTGTTCTCGGGGAGGTCGACCGTTGAGCGATACGTCCACTTCAACCGCCGCGCTATTGTCGGACCCCCGGTTCATCGGCCAGATCGACGAATTGATCGGCGCCTATCCGAAGCCCGAGTCCGCCCTCATACCCAGCCTTCACCTCTGCCAGGCGAAGTTGCGCCATATCCCGGTGGAATTTCAAGCCTTCATCGCGGAGAAGCTCGGCATGTCGCCGGCCCACGTGCGGGGCGTCGTGACGTTCTACGAGATGTTCAGCCAGAAACCGCAGGGCAGGTACCTGCTCCAGGTCTGCAAGACCCTTCCCTGCATGCTGGCGGGCTCGGAACAGCTCCTCGAGCACCTCAGGAACAAGCTCGGGGTCAAGCCCGGCGGAACGACGCAGGACGGGCGCTTTTCACTCATCACCGTGGAATGCCTGGCCTGCTGCGACGGAGGCCCGGCCCTCATGATCAACGAGGCCCTGCACAAGCGGGTATCACCCGAGGACGTGGACCGTCTGCTCGACGAACTGGAATAGTGCGCACAGCACCTTGACACTGTGAAGGGATGAGCCCATGGCCGAAACGTTGAAGATCCTGACGAGAAACGTTGGGAAGCCCAATTCCACGAACATCGATACCTACATGGGATCGGGCGGCTACGAACCTCTGATGAAGGCCCTTCACAAGATGACGCCCGAGCAGACGCTTGCCGAGGTGAAGGCGGCCGACCTCAAAGGCCGCGGCGGCGCGGGCTTCCCGGCCGGGCTCAAGTGGTCCTTCCTCCCCAAGGGAAAAGACACCCTCAAGTACCTCGTGTGCAACGCGGACGAGAGCGAGCCCGGCACCTTCAAGGACAGGCTCCTCATCGAAAACGACCCCCACGCCATCCTGGAAGGCATCATCATAGCGGGGTGGGCGACCCAGGCATCGGGATGCTTCTTTTATATCCGCGGAGAGATGCCGCTTGGCGCCAGGATCTTCCAGCGCGCCGTGGACCAGGCCTATGCGAAGGGTTTTCTCGGCAAGAATATTCTGGGGTCCGGCTTCGATTTCGACGTCTGGGTCTCGCGCGGCGCGGGCGCCTATATCTGCGGCGAGGAGACCGCCCTCATGAACTCGCTCGAGGGCAAGCGCGGCGAGCCCCGGCTCAAGCCGCCGTTTCCGGCCGGCTACGGGGTCTACGGCGTCCCCTCCAACATCAACAACGTGGAGACCTACGCCAACGTCCCGCTGATCTTAAAGAACGGCGCCGACTGGTACAAGACCATCGGCTCACCGAGTTCGCCGGGCACCCGCCTGTTCGGCGTATCGGGCCACGTCAAGCGGCCCGGCGTCTACGAGCTGCCGGGCGGAACCCCTCTGAGGGAAATCATCTACGAGCACGCGGGCGGCATCCTGGGCGACCGGCCTCTCAAGGCCGTCATCCCGGGGGGGTCTTCCGTCCCGATCCTGAGGGCTGACCAGATAGACGTGCCCATGGATCCCGACGGCCTGAAGACCGTGGGCACCATGGTCGGCTCGGCGGGCGTGATCGTCATGAACGACTCGGTCTGCATGGTCAGGGCCCTGCTCAACCTCATGCAGTTCTACGCGCACGAATCGTGCGGCCAGTGCACGCCGTGCCGAGAAGGCACCCACTGGCTCAAGCTCATCGTGGAGCGCATCGAGGCGGGCGGTGGCAAGCCCGGAGACTGCGACCTCATCCTGGACGTGTCGGGCAATATCATGGGCCGCACCATCTGCCCGCTGGGGGACGCGGCCGCGATGCCGGCGATCTCCTTCGTCAAGCAGTTCAGAGACGAATTCGAAGCGCACATAGAGGCGGGGCGCTGCCCCCTGCACGGCACCAGAATGACCATCGCCGTGTGATCTCGGAGCAGATAGCATGGTCGACCGGAGAAGAAGGGACTTTCATGAATCTCACGGGTGGTTGGAGGGTCCGGTGAAATACCGAAGGACAGAAAAGAACGCGACCCTCCGATTTTTCCCGACGCCTCGATCTCTCCCGCCGGGTCTTTGAAAGGATTCGCATGCCGCTGATCAAGATTGACGACAAGGAAATAGAGGCCAAGGCGGGGGAGACCATCCTCCGCGTCGCCCTCGACAACGGGGTCTACATCCCCTATTACTGCTACCACCCGCAGCTATCCATCGTGGGGCAGTGCCGCATGTGCCTCGTGGAAGTCCAGGGGGCGCCCAAGCCTCTCACGGCGTGCTCGACCACCATAGCGAACCTGCCGGACGAGAAGAAGATCGACGGCAAATACGACATGGTGGTGAATACGAAGAACGACACGGTCAAGAAGGCGCAACGCGGCGTCCTCGAATTCCTGCTGCTCAACCACCCGCTGGACTGCCCCATCTGCGACCAGGCCGGTGAGTGCCAGCTCCAGGAATACTCCTACACCTACGGGTCGCCGAGCAGCCGCCTGGAGTTCGAGAAGGTCCACGCGCCGAAGCGCGTGGACATAGGGCCGCACATCGTCTTCGACAAGGAACGCTGCATCAAGTGCACGCGGTGCATCCGCTTCTGCAACGAGATAACCAGGACCCACGAACTGACGCTCGTGGAGCGCGGGGTTCACACGCAGGTGGACACCTTTCCGGGTCAGAAGCTGGACAACCCCTACTCCGTCTGCACCGTCGACATTTGCCCCGTCGGCGCGCTGACCAGCAAGGAGTTCCGCTTCAAGGAGCGGGTGTGGTTCCTCAACTCGGCCAATTCGGTCTGTCCGGAGTGCTCGCGCGGCTGTTCCGTCCGCATGGACGCCTACAAGGGCGAACTTCTCCGGCTGGTGCCCCGCGACAACCCCAAGGTCAACGGACCGTGGATGTGCGACTACGGCCGCCTCCTCACCGAGCGCATCAAGGACACCCAACTCGTGGCCCGGCCCAGGATCCGCGGTGCTGAAGGTTGGATGGCCTACACCTGGGACACCTTCGCCGGAAAGCTCGTCGAGCGGACGGCGCCTTACGCGGGCAAGGCCGCACAGAGCATGGGCTTCGTCCTGTCAGGACGCATGACCCTCGAGGAGATGGATGCCTTCAAGGTGTTGTCCGCGTCCCTCTTCGACGGCGCAAAGGGCACGGCGCTCAACGTCACTCGCGGCGAGGACGATGACCTCCTCATTCGCCGGGAGAAGCGGCCCAACCTCAAGGGAGCCCGCCTCCTCGACATCGAGGTGGGCGGAGAGAACGCCCCGGTATCCGGGCTGTTGAAAGGCAGGAAGGCCGCGTTCATCGTCCGCGAGGACGTGGTGGGCGAGGCCGAAGGCGACGAGAAGGAGCGCCTGAAGGCCCTTCTCTCCGGGATGGACCTCGTCATCGTGGCCGACCACAACTTCACCGAAACGGCCGAGCTGGCCCACGTCTTCATTCCGCTGGCAGGCTGGCACGAGATGGAAGGCACGACCGTCAACTTCCTCGGCGTGGCCCAGAAGACGGCGCGGGCCGCCGTTCCGCCGAAGGAGAGGCGCCCGTTCTTCGACGTCGTTTCCAGGTGGCTGACGGCCGCCGGACTGGAGTCGCCGGAACCCACGTTCCTGGCCTGGCAGGCCCGCGTTAAGGATTTCATCCCGGCCTTGAAGGGCAAAATGATCCGCGACTTCCTGCCCCATGGAATCTCGCTGGAGGAGGTGACGCCGTGAGCGGCTTATGGCCTGAAGTGATCCGCGCGCTCATCACGATCATCGTCGTCATCGGCATCGTCATGACCGGCGTCGCCTACCTTACGCTGGCCGAGAGAAAGGTTTCGGCGTGGATGCAGGACCGGCGTGGCCCCAACAGGGTCGGCCCCTTCGGGATTTTCCAGCCGGTAGCCGACGGGCTCAAGTTCTTCTTCAAGGAGGACGTTGCGCCCAGGGAGGCCTACAAGCCCCTCTACCTGCTCGCCCCCCTGCTGACGCTCTTCCCGGCGCTGATCACCTTCGCGGTCATTCCCTTCGGAACGAGCATCACCATCGCCGGCACCAGCTACCCGCTCGCCATAGCCCCCAACGTCAACGTCGGCGTGATCTACCTCCTCGCGATCTCGTCCATGGGCGTCTACGGTATCCTGCTCGCCGGATGGTCGAGCGGCAACAAGTACTCCCTCATGGGGGCGCTCCGCGCCGCGAGCCAGGTCATCTCCTACGAGCTTGGCATCGGGCTGGCGCTCATTTCCGTGGTGCTGTGGACGGGTTCCTTCGACTTCCACAAGATCGTCGAGGCCCAGCAGGGCGGATGGCCCCACCTCTGGTTCGTCTTCGCCCACTTCCTCGGCTTCGTCGTCTTCACGGTAGCGGTCTTCGCTGAGACCAACCGGCTGCCCTTCGACCTGCCCGAGAGCGAAAGCGAGCTGGTGGCCGGCTATCACACCGAATACTCGGGCCTGCGGTTCGCCATGTTCTTCATGGGCGAGTACGCCAACATGATCACCGCATCGGCCTTCGTCGTACTGCTCTTCTTCGGCGGCTGGAACCTGCCGTTCGTCAACTACGCTTGGTTCGGCCCCATCTGGGGCGGGATCCTTTCCATGGTCGTCTTCTTCGCCAAGGTCGCCGTCATGCTCTACGTCTTCATCTGGGTGCGGTGGACCCTCCCGAGGTTCCGCTACGACCAGCTCATGAACCTCGGATGGAAGCGGCTCTTCCCGCTCGCCGTTCTGAACCTGGTCGTCATCGCCACCTGGCTGCTTCTGAGAGGCCGCCCATGAAATTGAAAAGGCCGACACTATCATGGTGGGAAAAACTCTACTTCCCCGCCATCCTCCAGGGGATGCTTCTCACGTTCAGGCACGTGTTCAAGAAGAAGGTGACCCTCCAGTACCCCGAGGAGAAATGGACCCTGCCGCCGAAGTACCGCGGCGCGCCCGTCCTTCTCACGGGCCTGGACGGCCACGAGAAGTGCACCTCCTGCAAGCTGTGCCAATTCATCTGCCCGCCCAAGGCGATCAACATCGTGGGTGACGAAACGGACCTGCAGAAAGAGAAGTATCCCAGGGAGTTCACCATCGACTTCGGGCTGTGCATCTTCTGCGGTTACTGCCAGGAAGTCTGCCCCGTTGAGGCCATCTGGCTCAAGGACGAATACGAACTGGCGGACTACGACCGCACCAACCTGATCTTTCCGAAGGAGAAGCTGCTGGAGATGGGACGCAAGCCTCCGTATCTTCCCGGTAGGGAAAAACCTCTCGAGGAGGGCACGTGATGTTGACGGCAATCCTCTTCTTCGTCCTGGCGTTCACGGGTTTCACCGGCGCCCTCCTCCTTGTCTTCCACAAGAACCCCATCGTCGCGTCCCTGGGCATGGCCGTGTCCACCGTGACACTCGGCGTTCTCTACATCTTTCTCCACGTGCCGTTCCTCGGGTTCTTCCAGATGATCGTCTACGCTGGGGCCGTCATGGTCATCGCCCTGTACGTCATCATGGCCCTCGGCCGTGAAGAGATCGGGGTGGAGGTCGGCACCAGTCAGGTCCTTCTTTCCTACGCCGCCGCGCTGCTTTTCATCTTCTACGTCTACAGGCTGCTCAGGAAATCCGGCTTCGGCGCCTTCTTCCCCGTGGAGAAGACTTTCGGGAGTATTCAGTCCTTCGGGAATCTTCTGGTCACACAGTACGCCGTGCCCTTCGAGATCGCGTCGGTCCTTCTCCTCGGAGCCATGATCGGAGCCATCATACTTTCCAGGAGGGAGTGGTCATGATCACGATCGGACATTACCTCATCCTCGCCACTTTTCTCTTCGCCGTCGGCATGATCGGAGCGCTGACCCGTAAGAGCGCGATCATCGTCTTCCTGTGCGTCGAGCTGATGCTCAACTCGGTCAATCTCGTCTTCCTCGCACTCGGTCGCTACTTCGGGCAGCTGGACGGGGCTTTGTTCGCATTTTTCGTCATGGCCGTCAGCGCGGCAGAGGCCGCTGTGGGCGTGGCAATCGTGGTCGCCTTCATCCGCCGGCAGGGCACCTCCAACATCGACGCGGCGAATCTCATGAAGTGGTAGCCTTACCTGCGGGAGCCGGAAACAGGGGTGATTCGTGAGTCCGAATAACAAAGATGGGATGAACATGACTGAGACGTCTTTCCAGGCACAGCGGGCAGCGGCCGTTCCCATTTATCCCGGGGTCGGCGGCCCGATCGACGGACTCCGGTTCCCGGCTCGATTCACGGGGGGGGAGGTCCAATGACAGCGATATCTCTCCTCTGGCTCATACCGGTCCTTCCCGCTCTCGGGGCCC
>CAZDOY010000059.1:0-13154 GCA_964507185.1 uncultured Thermoanaerobaculia bacterium | reverse complement strand
GCCCCGTCTGCCGCCGCGCCATCCGCCGCATGATCGACTTCATGTGCGGAAAGGCAGAAGATGGACCGCACAGTGAGGCAGTGAGGCGGTGAGAGGAAATGGTTATGAGTTCTGGGTTCTGGGTGTTGAGTTGAGGTACTTTCCTTCCCAAGGGCTAATAAAGGCCGAACAAGGCCGGCAAAACGATAAGGGACGGGCCTCCGAAGGCCTGCCCGGCCCTTGCGCGAACGCGTCCGTGGTGTAAGACTTGTGCGCTTCCGCAGGAACGGTCGACGCGACCGCACATCACGACGAGCTGTAAGATTCTTCCCATGATCTCAGACGGCCATCATCGTTGGAGGACGCAATGGACATGGAGCTTAAAGGAAAAGTCGCAGTCATAACGGGTGCCAGCCGCGGCATCGGAAAGGCCATCGCCCAGCGGCTCGCGGCGGAAGGCATGCGCCTGGTGCTTGCCGCACGTTCCAAGGATGCCCTTCAGACGATATGCGCCGGGTTTCGAACGGGGTCCGTTGCGTTCCCGGCGGACCTGCGCCAGGAGGAGTCTCCGGCAAAGCTCGTTGCGTTTGCCGTGGACACATTCGGAGGGATCGACCTCCTCGTCAACAATGCGGGTGCAACGAAGCGGGGGGATTTTCTTTCGTTGACGGAAGCCGACTGGACGGACGGTTTCGCGCTGAAATTCTACGCTGCGGTCCGCTGCTCGCGATCGGCCTGGCCGCATCTCGTCAAATCCGGAGGCGCCATCGTCAACATCATTGGCGTCGGCGGCCGGACCGGAAGGGCCGAATTCGCCATCGGCGGCACGGTGAACGCGGCGCTGATGAACCTCACGAAGGTCCTGGCGGACCGCGGCATCGCCGACGGTGTTAAGGTGAACGCGATCAATCCCGGCTCCATAGCCACAGACAGGCTCAAGACGCGAATCCGGATGCTGGCCGAAGAGAAGGATATTTCTATAGATGAGGCGGAGTCGGCCATGGCGCAGAAGCTTTGTGTAGACCGCTTTGGGACCCCGGAAGAAATTGCGTCGGCCGTCGCGTTTCTGGCCTCGCCTCTCTCGGATTATTGCAGGGGGGCGATCCTCGACGTCGACGGCGGCCAGACCAAAACGCTGTAATCGAAGCGCGGCGCGTGGTGCCGTGGGTCCGCAAGCAGGAAGTCTCGTTAGCCACGCGAACTCCTTTCGGCGCGGTATAGGGCTGAAGAAGTAAAGGGGTGAAGGCGTCGGCCGATGGGGATCGGCCGCTACGGACGCGGGAAGCCTTCGAAGGCAGGCAAACGATCTGCTCACCTACTGTCGGAACCCCCTACTCACCCACTCACCTAATCCCCTGCTCACGGACTCACGGCACCGCTTTCGAGGGGCTGCCCCCGACATGATCACTCGGTCACCCGATCACTGGATCGCTACCCACCAACGGTTACTCACCCGCGAATCTCACCCGGTTCCGGCCCTCGCGCTTGGCTCTGTAGAGGGCCCTGTCCGCGGCGGCCTGCAGGCTCGCGGCGGACTCCCCCTCTCCGGGCCTGACCCAGGCCGCTCCCACGCTGATGGATACGGTGGGGCCTGCGGAGGAACTGGCGTGTTCGATGCCGAGGCCCACAACGCGTGTCCGCAGGTCCTCCGCCGTGCGCAGGGCCTGGTCGGCTTCGGCCCCGGGCAGGATGGCCACGAACTCCTCGCCGCCGTAGCGCCCAAGGAAATCGCCCGCCCGGACCAGGGCGGCCGACAGCGCATGGGCCACTCTCCGGAGGCAGTCGTCGCCGGCGTGGTGGCCATAGGTGTCGTTGTAGGCCTTGAAGTGGTCGATGTCTATCATCAGCAGGGAAAGCGGGAGCCCAACCCTGCGGGCCCTCCGCCACTCGGCGTCCAGCACCTCGTCGAACCGCCGCCGGTTGGCGATCCCGGTCAGGCCGTCGAGGTACGACAGGCCCTGGAGTCTCTCGTTCGCGTCGGCCAGCGCGTGGCTCTGTTCCTGGAGCCGGTCGTTGGCCTCTGCGAGCTGGGCGGTCCGCTTTTCGACGAGGATCACCAGCTTGCGTTCACGGGCCTTCAGGCGGCGAAGCCGCGCGAAGAAGAGGAGCGGCCCCGTGGTCAGGAAGAGCAGGGCGCACAGGACGTAGAACCATCGTGTCTGGTAGAAGAACGGCTCCAGCGTGAACGCCAGGGACGCCCCCTTCTCGTTCCAGACGCCGTCGCTGTTGCAGGCCTTGACGCGGAAGACGTACCGGCCGGGCGAGAGGTTCCTGTACACCGCCAGCCGCTGGTTGTCCACCGGCGTCCAGCCCTCGTCCACGCCCTCCAGCTTGCAGAGGAAGCGCACGCGGTTGGGCGACACGAAGCTCAGCGCCGTGTAGCGGATGGACACCGTCCTTTCGCCGGGAGGGATCACGACGGCGGACCGCACGTCGACCGCCTTCCCGTCGACGCTCAGGCCCTCGATCATCACCGGCGGAGGCCGGGAGTTCGGGCGCGCCTGTTCGGGATCTATGCTGACGACGCCCTTCATGGTCGGGAACCAGACAAGGCCCTCCCGGGTGAAACAGCCCGCCGGCTGGCACCCCCCGCTGCACTGGGGACTCCTGAGCCCCTCGTCCCGCCCGAAGACCCTGCAACGGATCGACGTGATCCGGCCGTCCATGCAGGCGTCGAGTTCGCTCTTCTTGACCTTGAGCACGCCTCGGTCCGAGCCCATCCAGAAGTTTCCGCTGCCGTCGGCCACGATCTGGTAGATGCGGTCGTCGGCCAGACCCCGGCTCGTGTCGCAGGTCGCCATCCGGCCGTCTTTCCAGCGGACGATGCCCGTGCCGTACGTGCCGGCCCACATGACGCCGTCGGGGTCTTCGTGGAAACACACGGCTTCGAAGGGGAGCTTCGTGAAGCGGCCGTTCTTGAGGATGCACGCCCTGTCGCGCGTGCCGATCCACAGCGCCCCGGTCCGGTCCTCGTGGAGCGCCAGAATCGTCTCGCCCGACAGGCCGTCCCGCGTGCTGTAGGCGGTGAAGCGGCCGTCCTTGAGCCGGTTGAGCCCTCCCCCGTCGGTGCCGACCCACACGCTCTCGTCCCGTCCCTCCTCGATGGCGAGCACGTGGTCGTTCGAGAGCCCCTGCTCCGTCGTGTAGGTGACGAAACGGCCGTTCCTGAAGCGGCTCAGGCCGCCCCGCGTGCCCACCCAGAGGGTGCCGTCGCGGCCGGCGGCGAGGGACCAGACGAGGTCGTCGGGCAAGCCGTCCTTCCTGCCTAAGCGCTTGAAAACCCCGTCCTTGAAACGGTCCAGGCCGCGGTTCGTGCCTATCCAGAGGTCCCCCTTCCGGTCCTCGAGCACGCTCCAGGTCAGGTCGTCCGCCAGTCCCTCCCGGACCGTGTAAACGGTGGCCTGGCTGTCGCTGAACCGCTCGAGCCCGCCCAGCGTCCCGACCCACAGGTCGCCCTCCGAGTCTTCGTAAAGGCTCATGACGATGTCGTTGTTGAGCCCGTTCCTCGCCGCGTAGGCGGTGACCCCGCCGTCGCTCAGCCGGTCCAGCCCCCCGCCGTAGGTGCCGACCCACAGGTTGCCGTCCCGGTCTTCGAGGGCGGCCAGCACGAAGCTCGACGTGAGGCCGTCCTTCGGCGAGTAGGTCTTCGCTCGCCCGTGGTGGAGGCGCACGAGGCCTCCTCCGTACGTCCCGACCCACAGGTCGCCCCGGCGGTCGCGGTAGATGGAAGCCACGAACGGGCGGCGAAGGCCGTCCATCCCGGTGAAGGGCACGAACCGTTCGTCCTTCATGCGGTAGAGGCCGCCGCCCTCGAGGCCCACCCACAGGACGCCGTCCCCGTCCTCAGAGATCCCCTTGACCGCCGATTTCGGCAGGCCGCGCGCCGGCCCGTAAAGGGCGAAGGTCCGGCCGTCGAAGCGCGCCGCGCCGCCCGCCTTGGTGCCGACCCAGAGGGCGCCGTCCCGCGCCAGGTAGAGCGTCGACAACCGGTCGTCGGGCAGGCCGTCCTTCGTCGTGAAGGTCCTGAACGCGCCGTCCCTGTATCGGATGAGCCCGCCGCCCATGCTCGCCGCCCACAGCGCACCGTTCCGGTCCTGCACCATGGCCATGATCGCGTAGTCGTGAAAGGCCGGGAAGATCTTCTTATCGAAGATCTCGAATCGCACCCCGTCGAAGCGTGCCAGGCCGCCCATCGTGCCGACCCACAGGTAGCCGTCCCGCGTCTGCAGGATGGACAGGACGGCGCTCTTCGGAAGCCCCTCGTCGGACTGCCACGATGCGTGGCCGTACTGGGTGATGGCCTTCTTCGGATCGAGGGCCGCCGCGGGAACCGCCGCGAGGGCGAAGATGGCCGCCGCGGCCGCCAGAGCGCCGGCCCGCACGGTTCTGCGCCTGAATCGTCTCCGGTTCCTCGCCTCCATTCCCTCTCTCCGATAATCGACCCGCAAACTGCGGCCATTCTGGCACGTCCGCCCCCGGCAGGTCCAGCAAGGGGGCGATTTGGGGATAAGAAATTAAGCTCGGCCAGGGACGAGCCGTTGTAGCGGCCGATTCCTATCGGCCGAAGGGCGGTGCAGGGTTCGACCGTCGCCCGTTCCCCGCGGGCCTGCGGCCCGCGGCGCATCTACGCCTGCCGGCATCCGGAAAAGCAAGCTTTCCCAGCTGCCGGCCTGCGCAGCGCGCCCGCGTCAAGGACGCGGGTTGGAACGGGCAACTCGGGAGTGCAGGACCCTAGGGTGTCCCCCCCACCTTGAAGGGGAGCGCCGACGGGAGCGGACCATCCGCTTTGTCGGCCTGCGATGCCCACATCCTCGACGTACAGGAGTACGCCTCCGGTGTGGTCATCTTGTCCTTCGCGCGGGCTGGCCCCCTCGCGTCGGAACGCGACGGTTCACACGCCTGGAGGCGTGTGAACGGTCATACGGCGGCGGAGCTTCGAAGCACTACTTGCGTCGGAATCACCTCATCCCCTCCTTATCTGCTCCCGGCGCCGCTGGCAACTGCGATTGTCAGGGTTAGATTTGGCATTATACTGAATGAAAGGGATCCCGGGATCCACGATCTGGGTGGACAGGTGTACGGGAGGGGAACATGCGGTTTCGATTCCTGTTGGTTGCGGGCTTGATGATCATGACCGCGGCGGCATGTCACCCGAAGCGCGAGGCCGCGGGATCCGCCAGTACCGGGCTTACCGGCCACAGCGTCATATGCGGCAAAGTAACAACCGCTGAAGGAAAACCCATTTCCGATGCCTCGGTGACCATCACGGGGCCTGCCCTTTCAGGCACGCGTACCGCGAATACGGACAAGAGAGGCTATTATTATCTTCCTCAGCTTCCCTCGGGCGGAGGCTACAAGATCCTGGTTCGGGCTTCCGGCTGGCCGGATATCAGGCTATGCGACGTAACTCTACCGCCGTGGTTCACCCTGAGGCTCCCCTTTGCCCTTTTCTCTCGCGGGGATCCTGTCCAGGTGAAAACGACCATGATCGATTACACCAAGACCGGCGGGCGCACGACCTACACGCTGGACCCTGCGAGTGGGGAACTGCGCCCACAGTGACGCCGTGGCGCAGCCCAAAGGGGGCCCCATCATGCTCTGGAGGGCTCAACGCGTGAAGGACTCATGGGATCCCGTGACCCGGTGTAAGATTTCGGAGATCTTCCTGTACACGGTAGCAGCGGCGGCGGGTTTGATGGCCTTCATCGGCCTGCCGATCCTGGCGTGGGGCATCGGGGACGCGCGGGGGTTCTTCGGGCACCCGGCGCGGCTGCTTTACTGTCTGGCTGCGGTCCTCGCACAGACCGTGGCTTTGATGGTTCTGCCGCAGGCGGGGCTGGGCCGGGGTGCGGGAAAGACGGTGGTCAAACGGCAGCGGCTGGCGGTGCCGATGCTGCAGGTCCTCTTCCTGGCCGTCGTGATCGCGGCGCCCTACGGCGACCGGAGGGGTATCGCCGCGCTTCCGCCCATCGCCGCCCTCCGGTACGCCGGACTGGCCCTATTCGTGTTCGGTTTCGGGCTGCTCATCTGGGCCACGGCTCGTCTCGGGCGGCAGTTCAGCGTGCAGGTCACGATTCGGGAAGACCACAGGCTGATCACCGACGGACCGTACCGCTTGGTGCGGCATCCGCGCTACCTGGGCATTCTGCTCTTCCTCGCGGGCGTCTGCCTGGTCTTCCGTTCCTGGTTGGGCCTGGTCTTTGTCGCCGCCACGGCCCTGGTACTCGCCTGGCGCGTCCACGACGAAGAAGCCCTCATGAAGCGGACCTTCGGCGCCGAGTGGGAAGCTTACCGCCGCCGCACCTGGCGCATCGTTCCCTTCCTCTATTGACTCAGGCCAAGATGTGGTTCCGACGCAAGCGGCCCTTCGAAGGCCCGCCCTCAGCCGCTCCTGTCCCACGTAGCGGCCGCATCCCTGCGGCCGACGGCCGATAGGAATCGGCCGCTACAGAGGCCTCCCGTCTGCCGTCTTCCCTTTAGCCTTTAGCCCTTCGGCCTCAGGCTTCAGGAGACAGATCGGCCACCCCCGTACTCTTCCAACTTCCGCCTTCCAGAACTCCCATCCTCCCATCCTCCCTGTTCATTCCTGCTTCAAAGGTCCCCCGTCTGCCGTCCTTGAAATCAAGTGTCTCCTTCTTTTCTCTGCGTCCTCTGCGTCTCTGCGGTAGATTCTTTCTTTTTCTCAAATCCCAATTCCCAAATCCAAAATCCCAACTCTCTTCCCTCACCGTCTCACTGTGAAATCCAAAAGCGCTATAATACCTTCCGCCGGCGGAAGCCTCGCCGGCCGTGAAAGATGCCTCATGCGACCATTCAACAAGGTAAGGAGTCGATGATGAGAATATTTGCGCGAACGGCCGTCCTGGTCCTTTTGTGCGCGGCGCTTGCGGGCTGCTCGCAGGGGACGGCCAAGGCGAAGAAGACCGAAGCGTCGTCCGCCGCGTCTTCCAAGAAGGCCGCCGCCGGGAAGACCGTGAAGCTGCCGGAGGTGCCCGTGCCGACCGCCACGAAACCTCCGAAAATCGTCCCGCCCATGGAGAGCGCGTGCAAGGTCGTCCTGTCGGGCTTCGTCAAGGCCGAGATGGCGGGCACGGTGGCCCTGGGGTCCGAGGCCAAGTGGCACCTGAACGTGACAACCGGCTCCATGGCGGGCAAGGGCTACAACGCGCGGGGCTTCATTGGTTTCAAGGGCAAGCCCGCGCCGGGGGACTACACGGCGAAGAACGTGGCGACGGCCCAGTTCACGGTGGTCGACAAGAAAACACCGGCCAAGACCTGGACCTTCTCGGGAAAGCAACTCGGCGGAAGCTTCAAAATGACGCTGACCTCGGTGAGCGACAAGGCGGTGCACGGAACGATCGACGCGGCGCTGCCGCCCGTGGCCCGCGTGGCCCCCGAAAGTTCGGTGGTTCACATGAAGGTCACATTCTAGGAGCGGGTCGGAATCACCGTCTCTCGACCGGCGCGAAAAAGGGCGGAGCCTCCACGGCCCCGCCCTTTTCGTTCGGTCAGCCCGGAAGGGCGAGTCCCCTCCCGGATCGATTCACTTCGGTCCGGACATGTCCTTGATCCGCCCCTTGCTCTTGTACTTGACGGTTCCGAGCTTCTCGACGTACTTCTTGAGCACGTCGTATTCGAGATCGGGCAGGACGTGCACGTCCGTGACGTTGACGCCCATCATGGGCAGAAGGGCCAGCACGCCCGTGTTGGTGGTCACCGTGTAGGTTCTGTCTTCCAGCAGGAGCGTCCTGCCGTGAATCTTGACCTTCAGAACGCGCTCACCCATCGGCCGGCTGGAGTCGTACTTGTACTTCATGCCCGAGACCTGGAGGAACGCGGTCTCGTCGTACGGCAGGTAGGCGAGCCCCACTTCCAGCCCCTTCATGAGTTCGAAGGGAGTGATCCGGAAGGTCGCGACCTTGAGGCCGAGGCCCGTCTCGGGGTCGTAACCGTAACTCACCGGCCTGAAGAGGTCCGCGCCCACGATGGGCCCCTGACACAGGCCCTCTGAGATCAATCCGTTGGGTGTGACGGCGATGTCGGTGTGTGTGAACTTCCGCATGGCGTCGGCGATGAGGTTCCCCATCGCGGTGTCGCGGTTGCGGCCCGCCGGGTCGTAGGTCGTGGTGATGTCCCACTTCGCCGTCGCCAGGACGTCGTGGTAGACGTCGCCGTACCGCTGGACGATGCCCTGCTGGAGCTGGGCGATCACGGCGGCCACCGTGGGATCGTCGGGAACGGTCTCGTCGAGCGGGATGATCTGGTAGTCGTCGAGGTGCACCTGGCCGTCGGCGTAGGTGAAGTGCATTTTGCCGATGTCCTCGTAATACTTGCCCGCCTGGACCACGATGGTCTGCGTGCCCCCGGGGTTGGTGAAGATGTGGGGCTGCTCGAAGAGGTAGTGGTCGTGGCCGCCCACGATGATGTCGATGCCCGGCACCAGCTGCGCGACCTGCTGGTCGTAGGCGTAGCCCAGGTGCGACAGCATGATCACGACCTGGGCTCCCGCGGCCCGGAGGGCGCCCGCCGTCTGGCCCGCTATGCCCATGATCACCGCGGGATCGTCGCCGCCCAGGATGACGACGGGATCGGGCCGGCTGGTGGGAACGTTCGGAACCGTCATGCCGAAGATGCCGATCTTGACGCCGTCGAGCTCCTTCATGATGGACGGCTTCACCCACGTGCCCAGAGCCGGGTAGCCGCTCATGTCGAGGTTGGCGGAGAGGAGGGGAAGCGTGTCGGTGCCGTAGGCCTGGCTCAGGGCGTAAGCGAGGATGTCCGGGCCGTAGTCGAACTCGTGGTTGCCCACGGCCATGGCGTCGAATCCAAGCTGCTTCATGAGCTGGAGCTGGGGCACCCCGAAGTACATGTTGAAGAAGAGGCTTCCGTGAAAGACGTCGCCGGCGTGCAGGAGGATGACGTTCGGGTCGGTGGCCCGGGTCTCGCCTATTACGGTGGCGGCCTTCGCCAGGCCGCCGATCGTGCCGTCGAGGTTGCCGTCCTTGGGGCCGAACTTGACGACGTGGGAATGTGTGTCGTTCACGTGGAGAATCGTGAAGGTCTGTGCGTAAAGCGCC
The DNA here is from genome assembly GCA_964507185.1 of uncultured Thermoanaerobaculia bacterium. Taxonomy (GTDB): domain Bacteria; phylum Acidobacteriota; class UBA4820; order UBA4820; family DSQY01; genus CAVRTJ01. Next base: position 4,098 of record CAZDOY010000059.1, on the reverse strand, counting down.
GTGGTGCCCAGCAGGAGTGCGGCGGCCAGCAGGATGAAGAGCCGGCGTCCCGCGGCAGATCTGCCCTTGTCATTCCCGTGGCCGGGATGGGTTCCCCGTCCGATGAGTCGTAGTAAGGCGAGTTTCATCATGAATCCTCCCTCCTCAAACCAAGGCGGACGGACGCGCCGGTTCCCGAGCCGCGCGCCAATGCCGCTTGTCCCCATGAAGAAATGCCGATCGGCTACCCGGTTAGTTTCGTGCAGATTCCGCGTGTTTGCAAGGAAGCGAAGTGATTTGGGATTTGGGAATTGGGATTTCGGATTTGAAGAACGGCAGACGGGAGGCCTTCGAAGCAAGAATGAACAGGGAGGACGGGAGGAAGGGAGATTCAGAAGGCGAAAGGCGGAAGGCGAAAGGCGAAGGGCGGAAGTGAGAAACGGCGGGGGACGAGCCTTCGAAGGCAGGCAAACGTCCTAATTACCTAATCACCTACTCACGGACTCACGGCGCCGCCTTCGAAGAGCTGCCCCCGACGTGATCCCTGAATCACTTCTCGGATCGCTCTTCCTCCAGGCACGGCGCCGGCAGTGCCTCGGGGGCCTTTTCGACGCGTTCGACGACGATCCTGAGGCGGACGACCAGGGCCGCGAGCAGGACGACCAGCGCCCACAGGGGGAGCAGGATCGCGCCCACGACGCCGACGATCAGCGGGACCCAGATGAGCGTCCTGCCCGCCCGCGTCTTGAGCGCGAGCCGCCGGACGAGCAGCGCGCGAAAAATGGTCTTCGTGGCCGACGCGACCTGGTCTCCGTTGACGGCGAATTCTTCTCTGCGCGGACGTCCGGTCATGATCTCCTCCAGGGCGCCTGGCGGCCCTTCGTATGAGTGCATACGCAAGGAGGGAGGGGATGGTTTAGAATGGCCCCCCGGGAACTATTTGTTCCCCCCGGCGTTACGATACTGGGAGAGAAGGCTTGGAAGAAGACGTTCTCGACAGAATAGTGGACACGCTGGGATTGGCCCACACCAGGCGGCACATCTTCCTGTGCTGCGACCAGACCAAGCCCAAGTGCTGTACCAAAGAAACGGGCCTCGAATCGTGGACCTATCTCAAGCGCCGCCTCAACGAACTCGGACTGACCGGGCGGGGCGGCGTCTATCGTACCAAGGCGAACTGCCTCAGGATCTGCCGCCGGGGGCCGATCGCGGTCGTCTACCCCGAGGGCGCCTGGTATCACTCCTGCACGCCTGACGTGCTTGAGCGCATCATCCGGGAGCACCTCATCGGCGGACGGACGGTGGACGCCTTCCTCTTTGCGGTCCGTCCCCTGGACCGTTTAGCGGAGGACGGCCGCCCGGCCGGGAGAGAATCCCCGTAGGCCTCGTCAAGAAACCGACATCCGGAAAGGAGCAAGCTCATGAACGTGACACCGTTTCTCCTCGTGGGGGTCCTCTTGGTCACCCCTCTCGTGGGTCTCGCCGCTGCGCCGGCCGGCAAGACGGAGGTGAAAGCCTCCGGGCGCGACGCCGCCGCGAAGAAAGGAGAGGTCCACGGCATCTACCTCAAGGACCTGGACAGGAGCGTCAAGCCCTGCCAGAACTTCTACCAGTTCGCCGACGGCGGCTGGATGGCCGCAAACCCCATCCCGGCGGCATATCCCAGATGGGGCACCTTCACGCAGCTTTACAAGGAGAACCAGGAGCGGCTGCACAAAATCCTTGAAGGGGCGGCCGCCGACACCAAAGCGCCCGCGGGCAGCGAGCTCAAGAAGCTCGGCGACTTCTACGCCAGCGGCATGGACGTCAAGGCCATCGACGCACAGGGACTCAAGCCCCTGACCCCCGAACTCGCGCGCATCTCCGCGGTGAAAGACCTCAAGGGTCTCCAGGCCGAGGTCGCCCACCTGCAGGGGATCGGGGTCAACGTCCTCTTCCGCTTCAGCTCCACCCAGGACGCGAAGAACAGCACGCAGGTCATCGGAGAAGCGGACCAGGGCGGCCTCGGCCTGCCCGACCGGGACTACTACCTGAAGGACGACGCCAAGTCCAAGAAGACCCGCGCGGCTTATGCAGAGCACGTGGTGAAGATGTTCGAACTGATGGGCGACGCGCCTGCCGAGGCGCAGGCGGGGGCAAAGACGGTCATGGGCATCGAAACGTCCCTGGCCAAGGCCTCCATGAGCCGGGTCGAGCGCCGCAACCCCAAGGCCGTCTACAACAAGATGGACGTCAAGCAGCTCGAAGCGCTCACGCCCGACTTCAACTGGCCCGACTACTTCGCATCGGTGAACCACGCCGAGATCCGCTCGATCAACGTGGCTTCTCCCGATTTCTTCAAGGCGCTGGGCACGGAGCTGAAGAAGGTTCCCATGAAGGACTGGCGGACCTACCTGCGCTGGCACCTCATCGCGTCGACGGCGCCCTACCTCAGCAAGCCCTTCGTGCAGGAGAGCTTCCATTTCCACGGGGAGGTCATGACGGGCACGAAGGCGATCCTGCCCCGCTGGCAGAGGGTGGTGAGCGCCGAGGACAGGGCGCTGGGCTTCGCGCTGGGCAAGCTCTACGTCAAGAAGTACTTCCCGCCGGAGGCCAAGGCCAAGGCCCTGACCATCCTGCACAACATCAAGGCAGCTCTTCACGACGACCTGGAGACGCTGAGCTGGATGAGCCCCGCCACCCGCAAGGCGGCCCTCAAGAAGCTGGGCATGATCGTCGAGAAGATCGGCTACCCGGACAAGTGGCGCGACTACTCCGCTCTGGCCGTCAACCGCGGTCCCTACGTGCTCAACGTCCTGCGCGCACGGACCTTCGACTTCAACCGCAGGCTGAACAAGATCGGCAAGCCGCTCGACCGGACCGAATGGGACATGACGCCCCAGACGGTCAACGCCTACTACGATCCGCAGATGAACGAGATCGTCTTCCCGGCGGGCATTCTGCAGCCGCCCTTCTTCGATCCGAAGGCCGACGACGCGGTCAACTACGGCGCGATGGGCATGGTCATGGGCCACGAGATCACCCACGGTTTCGACGACCAGGGCAGCCAGTACGACGGCTACGGCAACCTGAACAACTGGTGGACGGCAGAAGACGCGAAAAACTTCAAGGCTCGCGGCGAGTGCATCGCCGACCAGTTCTCCCAGTACGTGGTGGACGGCGACGTGCACCTCAACGGTAAACTGGTCGAGGGTGAGAGCATCGCGGACCTGGGCGGCCTCACCCTGTCGTACAACGCGCTCGAGAAGAGCCTTGAGGGCAAGCCGCGCCCGCCGAAGATCGACGGCTTCACGCCGGAGCAGCGCTTCTTCCTGGCCTACGCGAGGATCTGGGCGACCAACGTCCGGCCCCAGTTCTCCCGACTCATGGCGACGGTGGACCCCCACCCGCCGGCCAGGTACCGGGTGAACGGGCCCCTGTCCAACATGCCGGCCTTCGCGAAAGCCTGGGGTTGCAAGCCCGGCGACCCCATGGTCAGGCCGGACCACTGCAGGATCTGGTAACCGCGACGAAGCAGACGGAAGGGGGCGGCGGGTGCCGCCCCCTTCTTCGTTTCACGAACAGGGAGGCCGACATGGCCCGCCGTTATTCGAACTTTTCAGAGTTCTACCCCTTTTACCTCTCCCAGCACAGCAACCGGACGTGCCGGCGCCTCCACTTCACGGGTAGCGTCTTCGTGCTGGCCGCGCTGGTTGCGGCGCTGGTCACGCAGATCTGGTGGCTGCTGCTCCTCGTGCCGGTCCTGGGCTACGGCTTCGCGTGGGTCGGCCACTTCTTCTTCGAGAAGAACCGCCCCGCCACCTTCACCTATCCCCTCTACAGCCTCGCGGGCGACTGGGTCATGTTCGCCCAGATGCTGACGGGAAAACTCAGGTAAATTTGGGAATTGGGATTTGGGATTGCGGATTTGAGAGCGGCGAGGGACGAGCCGCTGTAGCGGCCGATTCCCATCGGCCGAAAAGCAAAGAGCACACCGCAGAGACGCGGAGGACGCGGAGAAAAGATAGAGAATGTCGGAAGCCGGGGTGCCTTCGTAGCGGCCGGGAATGGTCGTGCGGTTTCCACCGTTGCCCGTTCCCCGCGGGCCTGCGGCCAGCGGCACGCCTGCGCTGGATGTCG
>CAZDOY010000058.1:0-13495 GCA_964507185.1 uncultured Thermoanaerobaculia bacterium | reverse complement strand
TAAAGTACCTGCAACTGGATAGCGCTCCCGAGCACTCCTTAAAACTTGTTTTAGCTATATTATACATTGCCGTTTCCCCTATCATTTCGGAGGAATATATACCGCTGTACGCGCTTTGTCCAGCCGTTTGATTTCTTCTTGCCATTGCCTGAGCAGTGCCTTGCTAAATTAGGGACGCGCTCGGTGTGTTTCGAACGGCTTACGCCGCGAAGCTCGTCGAGCGATTGGACGACCATTACCGACCGCACTACGAACGGGTACGATCACGGCCAGGGCGATGATGACCAGGGGGGAGCATCCCAATATCATTTGTTATGCGGCGATTGAACGACGAAGGCCTCCGGGGAATCCTGGGAACCTTCAGCGCTGTTCAACAAGAACAATCCGTCTCGAGTCCTTGCACATTTTACCTAAAGTAGCTAAATTAGCTGTGTGGTGATTTGTGTGGAGGTGCTTTCCATGAAGACCGTGACCGCAACGGAACTCAAGAACCATACGGGACGCCAGATCGAATCGGCCTTGACCGGTCCCGTGGTCGTTAACAAGTCGCGTCGGCCCGTGGCCGTGCTGATCTCCTACGATGCGTTCCAGCACTACCAGGCCCTTGAAGACCGGTATTGGGGCGAGCTTGCCAAAGAGGCGTCGGCAGAAGGATTTCTGACCGAGAAGGCATCCAATACCCTCCTGGCCGAGATGTTGAATGCCCACGATTAGGATCTCAAGACGGGCGGCAAAGGAACAGAAGAACTTCCCGGCCAAACACAGGAAACAGATTGCCGCCAAGATCCTGCAACTTCAGAAGGACCCAACGCCCAACGACTCCAAGAAGCTCTCAGGGTATCCCTATTACCGTGTGGACGTGGGCGAGTATCGGATCATTTACCAGATGGAAGACGACGTGCTGTCGATTCTTCGCATCGGGAAGCGCAACGACGCGGAGGTGTATCGCAACCTTCGCTAGACTGCTGATCTGTTGGCCCTGGGATTACCTTGCTTAGATCGTGTTCCGGATTGAGCTCGTAGTTTGGCGGCCTTACGGCTCACCTGCCACGCGCTGAGAGCGTCCAGGAGCGGCGAAACAGCCAGGGCCCATGCTCTATACCCCCCTCTTTGCTCAAAATATCCACCTTCCGGGAGCCTCGATCTACAACCAGAGTTGTAGATGCTGCCTACAACTTTAGTTGGAGGCACAATCCCCACCGACGACCTAGAATTAAATCTCAGGAACACAAGAGGCTTCATCAGAGCCGCACACGTCAGCAAGGACTATGTCATTTGTGGGATCTTCCATGAAATCATTTCTGGTGGCGACATCCCTGGCTATCGTCTTATGTGTGACACTGGGGGCAGACACGCCTCCGGCCCTGCACCGTGGCCGGCCAGCCGGGCGCCGGAGGGTCCGACGATCGCCAGTGTATGTCCCTTCGGGATCACCAGGGTCAGTCCGTTGAGGACGGGCCGGTCGCCCTCGTACGCGAAGACGAGATCTCTGAAGCGGATCGACTCGCTGAATGGGGCGAGCGCGACCGCCCCTGGCCGCAGCGCTGCTGGTGTTTCCGTACCGGTAGCTGACTTCACAAGAAACAACATTTGACTATGCCATGAAGACAGATCTTAAATAAACAAGTCCCAGCGAAGGACGACTAATCAGTCGAGAGGAGGCTAGTATGAAGAAGCGTGCGTTGATTTGTTGCGTAACGATTGCTGTTGCGGGCATGACGAATTTCGGGGCGCTAGCTATGCGGCCGCTTCCACAAGATTACTTTGGAATCATGGCGGCGGGTTTCTGCGCCATGTGGACTCCAACTGATTGTTGCGTCGTTTACGGGTAAGGGAATACCGAAAATTCACTTGATTTGAGGACATCGTGCGTCCTCGCTGGGACTGTTTGAGAGGCTATTACCATGAAAGGCATTTGCAAAGGACTATCTGGATTATTGGCGCTAATCATTTGCTGTACCGCCGCGCATGCTTCCCAGAGGGTACCCGTTATCGATACGCCCGTGCAGATCTCGCTACCGGGGCAGCCAAAGGACGCGGAGTACGCCGTTACGGATTCCGCAGGCGACCTGTGGCTCGCCGATCGTGGAGGCGGGCGAATCGTCGGGTACACGCCGGAGGGAAAATTCCTCAAACAGATCGGCGGACCGGGCGTGGGTTCGGGGCGGATGGGCCAACCCAGGGTGATGGCGATTCGCGGCGACGTCTTGATGGTGGAAGATCGGAACCAGTCCATCCACGTTTTCAATATCTCCAGCGGTAAGTACGTCACGACGCTTCACAACATGTTCCATCTGTCCCCAGACTTCGGGTTCATGCTCACGAAGAGTCGCATTCTCTTTACCGGCTACGGCTATTCGAGTCCGCCCAAAGGACGCGGTACTTCAGAAGTCTTGACCCTTTTCTCAACCAACCGGCAGGGCGAGGGTGTGAAACCTATTCGTGTCGAAAAACTTTCAAAGGCAGAATCCCTCGGCATGATCGTCTACGGCCGAGGCCGCCAGGTCTGGTGGAAAGGTCATGGTTACGCCGTGTGCCACGCCGTGCCCGGGCGCGTCACCCTGCTGCATGAAAAAGATCTGGAACCGGTCAAGCCGGCAACATTGGCCCCATGCATGCTCTCAGTCAGCCTCTCCGTGCTCAAGAAGACCGATGTAGGCGCTGCATTTCGCCACCTGCTATGGAACCGCTCACATGTTATCGGTCTGGTGCCCGCGGGTCGATATCTCGGCGTCGTCTGGCGGAATCCCAAGGGGCAGGCCGACAGCAGATTCGAAGTACGGTGGCTGGACGGCTCACTGAAAGAAGTCCATCGTGCCGCCATCCGTGTGCCCGGCCCAGTAGGGCCTGAAGACGTGGTCCAGTCCGTCGTGTCCGACGGATACGGCCCCGTGTACTGGCTCTTCGTCCATAAGCCGGGAAGCCTCGACGCCAGCTGCCGCCTTCTCAAATCAGCTTTGAAGATGCCGAAATGATGAGTCGGTCAGGCTTGAGGACAGCCACGGCATGCGTGGGTCTATTGTTTCTATGCATCACAGGTTGCTCGGGCCAAGCGCGAGGCCCGATCCTTTCAGGCGCCCGAAATCTACCGGCTGCCGCCGGTAAAGGAACTGCACACTACCGCGCAACGCTTTTTGTCCCCACCATAGGCTGCGAATGCAATTGGCTTACAGCCTGCGCGGCAGCACACCGCGAAATAGCCGATGACCACTTGTCGTGTCAATTGAACCTCGTCGTGGTGGGCGCCTCGAAGCGCCAGCTTGGGCGTTTCCGAGGGTTGGACCCGGGCGTGCGATCTCTGTCGGCGGATCCCCACGGTCGCAGGCTCAAAGCCTGGGGCCTTGCCCAGGAAGACCTGCCCTACTTCATCGTGCGCGAGGCAAAAAGTCCGGGAACCGTCGTCCTCGCGCTCCGCGTCTCGCCCGTTCCCAACGACCAAGCGCTCGTGGGTACAGTACTTGCGACCCTTCACTCCCTGCCCGGAGGCATCGCGCAATGAAGCACAAACGACTTCTGTTTGCCGCAGTCTGTTGCCTTCTGGCGGCGCTTCCCGTCCTGGGCAAGGGGGACGTCTCAGAGGCATCCCCGATCTGGGCCGTTCATCCCGCGAAGGTAGACTCTCCATTGCAAATCGTTAAGAGCAGGACCAAGAAGATCGTAGCCAGAACCACCGTCTTGTGGCAGGAAGGCCGGGCTATAATCATAGTGAAGGCAGGCGGCAGGATTCCCAGCGAGTTGCCCCTCGGAGAGTCCGTACCCGTCCAGGTAACGGACAGGGCGGGCCGCCCCTGTCCGAACGTAGACCTGGAATGGCGCCCTGAAAGCCTACCCAATTTGCCCGAGCCGTTCGGAAGGGTGACCACTGATTCAAGAGGACGTGCCATCCTGCACGTCTTGGGGCGCCAGAAAGAAATCCTTTGGATCGAGGATGCGCACTACCTCCCAGAGCCAGCCCACTTCACTTCCGATGCGGGAGCGGTGAACCTGGCGCTTGTTCCCGTTGGCCGGCCGCTGATCAAAGTCGTTGGCGAATACGGCCGTGACGTTGCTGGGCCCGACTTGGCGCTGCTCCCTAAAAGGGCCATGGCCAGTACGCTCTCATTGATACACACCATCAAGAAATTGCGGCAGGATGTTCATGGAGATCAATTCGGACGAGTCCTCCTCCAAGCAGGTCGCCGCACCGACTACGGATGTCTATATGCAAAGGGGTACACGCTGAAGACCATGGACCTTGGGAATGGCGATGATGTCCGTGTCGAAACCCTGCATCCGGCGAACAGTTATGGCGTTGTTGTGACGGACGCCGACACCCATAGAACCATTAAGTTCTGGCACGTGGTTATGGCCTTCGCGCTGAAGGGACTACCATGGATGCAATTCAAGGAGGAGGCAAACGGTGAAGGCAAAACGCGGCTTGCCCCCGCCGCCTATCCCTGCCGATTGACCTTCTCAGCGAAGGGATACGCAGCCCAGACGCTGGAGGTCAACTCCCCCCCCGGAGAACGACTGAGCGTGCAACTTGAAAAGGGTGTCATATTCGCCGGCCAAGTGGTAAATCAGGATGGGAATCCTGTTACAGGCGCCTGGGTTTCGCAAAATGCCTACGACTATTCGCCCACCGTCTATACGGACGCGTCGGGCCATTTTCAAATGAAGCCCTTGCCCCGGTCCCAGGCTCCGTTCACGCTAATGTACGGCGCCGATCGGTATATCAACGGAACTACCGACAACTTGCCTGCAAAAGGTGACTTGAACTTGCGGCTGGTCTTGGATTCCGGCGGCTCGATCAGTGGTTGGGTTGTCGACGAAGACAGTCACCAGCCGGTGCAGGGCGCCAAGCTGGCCATCATGGCATCATCGGGCCACAGTTCCCAGGGCGGAAGCTTTGCAGTGCCCGTTGCAGAGAACGGCCGGTTCACGACATCGGGGTTGGAGCCCGGCAATTATGAGATCCATGCGCGGGCAAAGGGGCGCCAGGCTCCCGTCGTCAACGTCACTATCGACGAGGCACAGAGCGAAGACGTGGGCGAAATAGACCTCTCTGCGCACCCGATGGTGAAGGGCACTCTAGTGGACCCCGAAGGCGATTCCGTCTCGCCCGGCGCCAAGGTGCACTTGGAACGTTATCTCAACTTCAAGGATGCGCCGACCGCTCTGCACACTGCATCCATACCCTGCGACCTGGACGAGGACGGACACTTTCGGGCCGAGGGCGTCGCGCCGGGACGCTACCGGCTCGTGGCATCGGATGGTTCCTACGGGAAAGTGGTGAGCCCGGTGGACGTGAGTGACGACGACGTTGATCTCGGAACGGTTACCCTCGAGGAACAGGCCTCTATCGACGGCCAATTGGTTGCCGCCGGAGCGACGACTTTTGCAGGATGGCGCCTCACTCTGTCATCGCGGGCTTTCGACCCTGATCCGTCGAGCACGATCGCCAGCGATGACGGCAGCTTCAACTTCGGTGGAATAGGCGCGGGCACCTACGAGATTCAGGCGTTCGCACCCATGAGCACCGCACCCAAAGCCTCCCAGCAGGTAAACCTCAAAGCTGGACAAGACGCCCAGGTGACCATCCCCATAGGGGGAGTGAGCATCACCGCCTTCCTCGAAATAGACGGAACGCCTGCCGACGGCGCTACGGTGGAGGTCACGCCTCAAACCGGCAACTACTTCAACCAGGGCGTGGTGCAGGTTATGAGCGATCTCGGTCCCGTCTTCATGGGAATGCCGGCGGGGCGCGTTTCAGGAACGGCCGACCCGACGGGAAGGGTGTTCCTACAGGGCGCGACGCCGGGTCCGTCGCAGGTTTCTATCGAACACGGCGGCATGATCTACAGGATGAGTGTCATTATTCCGAGCACCCCTGAAGCGCCTTTGACGTGGAACTTTCAGGGAACCATCCTGATGGGACGGGTGGTGGACGCTGGCGGCGGGCCGGTTGGCGGTGCCGTGGTGAGCGTCGGCTATGCGGGCGTCGGAACCGTTCCCGGAGATCAAGTCAAGGCGGACGGAGCAGGGCATTTCAAATTCACCGGACTGGGAGACGGCACGATCGTGCTGACCTGCAGAACCGACGACGGGACATCCGCCCGAACCGAGGTGACCATCCGAGACGGCGCATCGCCCGGCCCAGTACTGCTTCGCTTAAGCGGAAAGAATTGACGTGGCATCTTGCCTGTGGGTGTCGCCACGACAGCGATAAAGAGAGTAGTAGCTACGGCCGCACTGGCTCTGATACCGCTTGTGGCGGTCCACGCGCAGACCTCGGCCTGGAAGGTGAGTTTCACACTTCCGCAGAGTCAGTACATTCTCGGAGAAGCCGTAGAAGGGAGATAGATTGAAATCCAGGGATCTGTTAGCGGGCTGAGTTTGTGATTGGAGCGCCCCATTTGTTTGTTGTTGATGGTAGCTGCTGCTAAGCATCGGAGGAGCTGAATGAGGAAAGTTCGTTGCCTTCTGGTGCCCGTGATCGTCCTCGTCCTTGCCTCGGTTTCGGTTTTGGGGGGGGAACCATCTCAGGAGCAAATCCAGGCCTGGATGGAAACCATTCACGAAACACAATACCTTGTGAGAACGGCAAACACGTACGTCGCCTGTCCAGACAAGAAAAGTCGCGAGTTAGTCCTAAAGAGAGAGGCGGCCTTCAAAGGCCTGCGGGAAAGCCGCGCGGGCATTATCGCGTTGGCGCGCGACTGGACGGTCCATGCGAAGGAACCGCCCAGGCTTGCGCAAATGCAGGTCCTGGTTAATGCGGTGGCCGGAATGTCCTACGCTTTCAAGTCCGGCGATATTCTGCCTGAAAAGGACTACCACGACTTCCTTGCCGCGTGTATCCACCTGCCCGCCGGATTCAGCCTCCGCCGTCTGATCTGGTGCACCTCCTTCGACCGCCTCGCGAAAATGGAAGACGTGTGGTTGGACTGGCTGGATGCCGTGCACCCTGATCGCCTTTTCACCAAAACCGTAGGTGAAAGGGCGCCGGACATCGCCCTCTTTGACGACGCTTGCCTGGCCCTTCAACTCACCAACGATCCCGCCGGCGTCGAGCGGGTTGTGGAGATTCTCAGGGCTGCTCCCAAGGGCACAAGGATCGCCGAGGCCGGCCACTACTTACTCGCAATGGGGGCCGAAGATGGATTTGAAGCTCTCATGCGAATCACCGACGGGGGCCTGTGTGAGCACAACAACTGGCAAGTAGCCCTTGTGGCCGGCGAGCAACAATCGCCAAGGCTCTATGAGGCCTTTCAGCGAAGCCGTTCGGCCGGATCCTATGCAGGATTCTATTTCCCGGTCGGGAAACGTCCGGACCTTGAAAGGGGATTGGTGAACGTCTTCCTTCAGCATGGTAATCGTAGAGCCCTCTGGGAAAAAGCCTGCGAAGAGAATCCCGTTAATCCCCCATGGTACGAGGACTTGCCGCGGTCGGCTGTAGGGATCCTGGACCCGATACAGTTTCTCCTTTCGGCGCTCGATGAGGAATCGAAGGGTAAGACCAAGACCGAGTTACTGTGGATCGATGCCCTGGGAAGAACCGACTCCGACGTAGGTACTGTAGACCTCATACGATGGGCGCTTTCCGGCGACGGTCGCGGGTTAGAGAGTTACCGAATTCCTCAATCGGCGGCACGGGGGCTGGTGAGGCGTACGTTGGGACCGGCGCGAGAGAGGGTGCTTCGCGAAATCCACCGGTTGAGCACACAAAAGCGTGCACGGCTCGTGGAGTCGATGCTGCAAAGTGTAGGGATCGTAGCGGGACCCCCTCGGGTGATCTGCGGGGTTGGTGCCGGTCCCTCGCCATGGCGCAAAGGTGATGATTCTCCGAATCGCGTCAGAGATCTTCTGATTGCCCATCAGCAATCCCTCATGCAATGGATAGGATGGATCGACAACCCAAGCAAGCTTGCGTCAGCCTATGCCGTGATGACGAATCCTGGGGCCCATCGCAGATTCCTTAAGCTCCTTTCTTCCGCTAATCCCGACGCCATTCGTTTGGCGTGGCAAGATAGCATCCCCGTGCCGGCGCAGGTATTGAGAAAAATCCTGAAGACGCCCGGTCTCTCCCCGGACAGCGCCATGTTCCTCCGCCTCAGACTGGCCGAGTTGGGCGACAACTCCGCGTACCAGTTGCTGAATACCGAACTGATGGCCTCGCTTGAAAGCAAAGACCAGCAGAAGCGGCTCTGGTACGAGGCCATTTTGAACGAGATGTGCCGCCGTAAGGACTCCAAGGGACTCCTCGCCGCCTGGAAGGCCGCCAGCACAGGAGATCCACGTCGCACCGTCACCGTCAGTAGGTTCCCGGCAGAAGGGCTGTCGCAAAGAAACTGGGTCGCTGCATACCTGCTTCGTTTCGATCCCACTGCTGCTCTTGCCCATCTGGAGGACCTCAACCTCTCGACGACCAGGGGCCGGCAAGACGCTCTTCTTATCGCCGTGGTAGCTCACAGCCCGAATGCCGAGCCCCCGCTGAAAGGAATTGACTCCGGGAGTCATACGGGCTCCGGGGGAAAAGCCTTCCAAAGAGGGAGAGCTTCAGATCTTCGGCTGCATGTAGCGGCCCTGAAGATGACCGGAACATCCTGGTGCAGGGATCGACTGTTGGAGATGAAGCAATGGCCGGCACTTGCGGAGCTGGGCGACCGTCGCGCGGCAGCCGCCGTCAGGATGCCTGAATCAGGCATGGCAGCATCGCAACTGCCCTGGGACATCTTTGTAGGTGGCAACCTCAGAAAAGCCATCGGCGAATCGGCCAAGATGATGCCGAAGAGGCCCTATCCTCCCATGTATCTGAATCTCCCAGGGACGTGCCGCATGCCTGACCGGGAATGTCCGGTAGAGCGTCTGCGATCTATGGAGAAGGAGTTTCTGCGCACCTTTCCGACATTGCCGGCCACGAAAAGACTGGCAGCGGTCCAACTCTTGGCCCAGGATGGGAACCTATGGACCGACAAAGTGTTCCGAGCCATTTTGAACGACCCGTTCGCCCCGGTCCGCCTCACGGGCATCCTTTGCCTGTCCAAATGCCCCAGACCTTCACTTAAAGGGGAAGTGGCTCAGATGGAGAAGGCAGACCCTCTTCCATGGTGCCGGCGCATCGCGCACGAAGTTGCAATTTTCCACCCCGATCCGTTGGAACCTAATGCAGGCCTCATCTTTGAGATTCCAAAGAGCAACTGATCTTACGTCGTATCCTGCAGCCGAGAGAATTCGCTAGGTTGTCGCGGAGCCTACGGCCAGCTCACACGATCGCCGCCGGTGGAACGATGAAATGGATCTTAGAATGAGGCCGAAGCAACAGATTAGGAAACTATGATTAGTTCGGGAGAGAGAAAGGTGATACCCGCATGCACTCCGAACTCCTTTAGCGAACGGCGGAGAGGAGACTTATGATGAAAAATGCAGTCGGGACAATCTGTGCAGTTGTTATGGTAAGCCTTTTGTTTGTACCAACTGTGGAAGCGCAAGCGCCCCCTTGCCCCACCTTCGACCATATCGGGGTGCAGGCCACGTGTGGGTACGACGTGAAAAATCAGACTTACAAATATCAGTATATGGTTACCAACCCCCCCGCGAACACCGTGCAGATATGGACCATGGATCTATCCTTGGGGTGGACTTGGAACGTCTTCGGAACTATCCAAGCACCTAAAGGCTGGGACGGGCAAGTATCCGAGTCAGCGTCGGTCAATGACCCGCAAAGATTCCCGGCCAAGCCCCGGATAGAGTGGGGCACCACAGGCATAGAAGAAACTGTCGGCACTACACCCAACCCAGGCACGACCTCTGGGCCATTCTCTTTTTCCGTCTTTCTCCCCCCGGAGATTAGCGACCTGTGGGTATCCCCGTGGCTGGACCCATACTGGGATAAATACATGCAGGCAACCGGAAAGGACGAGGTTGACCTCAGTGTATCAGTGCCCTTGGAACTGAGCCTCATCCGAAAAGTACCCACTCTCGCCCCTCTTAGTGTGCAGCCAGGTTCCTTCGAGCATTGGAACAGGTTTCTTTCGGACGTGGCGAAGGCCAGGGCGCTTGGTTGGATTAGCAATTCAGCTCTGTTCTCAAAAATCCAGGTGAACTTAGCGGCGGCGCGGCAAGCCGCCCTCGCACGGGGCCAAACTACTGCATACTCGAAGCTTCAGGCAGTGATCGACGCAATTCAGGCTTCTAGACCTTCGCAGCGAACCAATGAAGCCTATGCGCTTGTGTACTACAACGCTAAATACCTTCAGCAGAACCTTCCATGGCCTTGCGACCCTTCTTGAGTCTTTCGCCGGACATGCTCTCCGGGGCATCGTAGGACTTTCCTGCGCCGGCAAGACGACCATGGTCAACCCGTTGCCACATCTCTTTGATGTGCAAGGCGGGCGGGGCATGATCGACGGGCGGGACGTGACGCTTCAAAGTTTGCGCAGTCAAATTAGGAATGATCACTCAGGAGACCGTCCTTTTTTGACGACACGGTGGCTACAAGATTCGCCGTGTTGTACCATGAGGGCGCAGGAAAACCTCGCATCAAGACATTCTTGGGGGTATCAGGTCGTGACCAAGAAGCAGGCTGATAAGGAACCTTCGGGCGGGTCGGAAATTCTCCTTTACCACGCCGAGGATGGAGCGCCCCGGATCGAGGGTCGCCTGGACGCCCGGGCAGATCATTGCAGCGGCGAGCTTGGGGAAAGCGCAACTTGTAAGGATTACTTACAGGTTCGTATGGAAGGTGGACGTGAAGTCCGCCTGGGGGACCAACTCGATCCCGGCTCAGGTATTAAGGATTCCTTAACACCTGCCCTGGCCAGCAAGGGGTGCCACACCACGCTATGCAGCCTGAACAACACTCTGCGGTGGGTTACGGGGGCTCCCATTGCGCGGCCCATTTGCATGCTCTGGCCTGCGCCAAGCAATATAAGCCTATAAGTATCAGCATATTACAACAGTACATTGCGTACCTATTGCCTGCCCGCCGCCCCATTGCTGACCCTGGCGGCTTGCGGATGGCTAGAGATTCAGGAACCGGCCATCATTCCTCTCGGGGTCTTGGTGGAGCACCCTTGACGTATGTCAGAAAAATTGATATATTTTCTTACGAGGTGAACGAATGAGCACCATGTCCGCAATTCGCGAAGAATTGGCCAAGATTCCGACAGGTAAGCCGATGACGTCCTCTACCTTCCTGCATACGGGAACACGGGCCGCCGTCGACCAGGCGCTATCTCGCCTCGTGCGCGAGGGAGCGGTGGCCCGGGTGGCCCGGGGAATCTACGCCCGCCCTACGCGCAGCCGCTTTGTAGGAAACGTGCCACCGGACCCTTCGCGCATCGCCGAGGCGGTGGCCAAAGCCTCGGGCGCCGTCGTGGGAGTGCACGGCGCAGAGGCCGCCCGCCGGCTGGGCCTGACGACCCAGGTTCCCGCGCACCCCGTCTTCCTCACGAACGGCACATCGAGAAAGGTCAAGGTAGGGACCCTCGTGGTGGAATTCAGGCGTACGGCGCCGCGAAAACTCCACTTCGCCGGCCGACCGGCCGGGGATGCGCTGTCGGCGCTTTGGTACCTGGGCCGGAAGGGCGTGACGACCGAAGTGATTGGCGCCCTGAGGAGGGCCCTGCCCCCTCAGGAATACGAGGTCCTGCGCGGAGCGGTGGAGGTCATGCCGGCCTGGATGGCGAATACCTTTGCGAAGGCCGAAGGAGAAAGCATTGCCTGAGTCCTTCCTCCGGCTGCCGGCTTCGGATCGATCGGAAATTCTCCGCTACAAGGCCCGAGAACTTGGCCGCCGGCCTCTGGTCCTGGAGAAGGACATCTGGGTATGCTGGTCGCTCCATCAGCTATTCTCCATGCAGGACATGCCGAGAATGGCCTTCAAGGGGGGCACATCCCTCTCCAAGGTTTTCGACGCCATACACCGCTTTTCCGAAGACGTGGACGTCACCTTCGACTACCGCGACGTCCGGGGTGGCCTCGGATTCGACGATGACCCGGAGGGCATGTCCGGGGAGAGACTCAAGAAGTTTCGCAAGGCCCTTGAAGGCGAGACCTCCATCCTGGTGCGCACCAAGGTGGTGCCCCGCCTCTACGAGGCCCTGACCAGGGAATTCGGCGGCGAGGCCGTCGTGCCCGAAGTCGATGAAGCCGGAGAGAAGGTGAAGGTCTTCTTTCCCACGGCGCTGGAACAGGATGCATACATCAGGGAGGCCGTTCTGCTGGAGTTCGGCGGAAGAAACCTCACAGATCCCTGTTCCGTTCACACCATCAAGGCGGACATCGCCGAAAGCCTGGAAGGTTTGGAGTTTCCCGAGGCGACCGTTTCAGTTCTAGCCCCCGAGCGGACCTTCTGGGAAAAGGCCACGCTCATCCACGCCGAGTGCAGCCGGGGGGCCCTGCGCGATTTCGCCGAGCGGCCTTCACGTCACTGGTACGATCTTGCGAACCTCTCAGATCATGCCATCGGACAGCGGGCCCTTGCGGATCGAGACCTTTTCGAGTCCGTCGTAGCGCACAAGAAGTGGGCCTTTCGTGATCAGAAGGCGAAATACGACCGCTGTCTCAACGGCGGCCTCCGCCTGATGCCGGACAATGAGGCCATGCAACGGGCAATCGAGGCCGACTTCGAGGCCATGGTGAGCGCCCGTATGTTCTATGAGAATCCACCACCTTTTTCGGAGATTGCGGACCGGCTGGAACGACTCGCCGCGGCCGTCAACGCCGCGATGAAAAGAGAAGGGGCCCACTAGAAAGTGGTGCCCCTCCTCGTCACTGGTTCCCGGTTTTGGTGGTCGATTTCGCTGCACCCTCAATCTGAGATTGCAACAAAATCGCACGTTCTGAATCAGCTCAGACTCGAATCGCATCGAGTCCGCAAAAAATCCGCGCTCTTGGATCTCCTTCTACTGTATGACTATTTGTAGCTCCATTGGAATATTGTCGACTCCTTTAAAATGGCCATTGGGGCTTCTCGAAAACCGCTGTGCCCCAAAAGGGCACCGGGGGTTCGAATCCCTCTCTCTCCGCCAGAGGACCCCTTACGAAGGCATCCCACAAAGGACATCTAAGAGAGGGATTCGAAGGGCGGGACACGCCCTGGGCTTGCCGCGTGGGCGCGCCGAAGAGGCCAGCGCCCAAAGCGAGCAAGGCCGGGCGAGGGACCCGCCCCGGGAACCGTAGGCGCTCTTGGAACGCAGCGAGCGGACTCCGACGCGAGCGAGGCCCCTAGAGCGCGTAGGTTCGAATCCCTCTCTCTCCGCCAGATTCTTGAGAGGACGGGGTTTCCCCTTCCTCTCAACGGCGAGTCGGCCAAGCCGCCCCTCGTCAGAAGTCCTTCGGAAGCACGTCCTCGGGCTTCGCTCGCCTGCTCTCCTTCCCCTACCTTGAAGCAGCCCTTCGCCAACGAGGAGAGAATGCACGCGGGATTCCTTTGAGAGGGATTCGAAGAGCGGGACACGCCCTGGGTTTCGAGGCTACGGATGCGCCCCGAGATGCGAATACATGGAGCATC
>CAZDOY010000057.1:0-13504 GCA_964507185.1 uncultured Thermoanaerobaculia bacterium | reverse complement strand
AGGGACTTTCGGGAGCACCGGCGATTCTGCATGGGAGAGAGCGCATGGACAAGAAGATAGTCTTGGTGACGGGCGCGAGTTCCGGCATCGGCGAAGCGGTGGCCAGGAAACTGGCGAAGGGCAGGCACACGGTCGTTCTTTCCGGCCGCAGCAAGGCGAAACTTGTCGGTCTCGAACGGGAACTGGCGGGCAAGGGACAGCGCGTGGTGGCCGTATCGGGTGACCTGGCGAAGGAGGAGGATGCGAAAAAGGTCGTTAGCGAATCCCTGAAGACCTTCGGCGCCGTGGACGCCATCGTTCACGCGGCGGGGGTCTTTCACGTGAGCCGGCTCGAAGACACGTCCTCGGAAACCTTCCGCGGCGTGCTGGACACGAACCTGACGTCCCTGTATTTCCTCATGAAGTACCTGCTTCCGCACTTCTATGCGCAGAAGCGCGGCCAGGTCGTCGCCGTCTCGTCGGTGGCGGGCCGCCAGGGTTTTGCCGGTGAGACCGCTTACTGCGCCAGCAAGTGGGGGCTCATGGGGTTCCTCGAGGCGCTGCGCCTCGAGGCGAAGGAGCGGGGCGTGCGGGTCACGGCCATTCTCCCCGGGCCCACTCTGACGCCGGCGTGGAAGGCCTTCGACGGCCCCGTGCCGGAAGACAGGCTCATGGCCCCGGAGACGGTCGCCGACAGCATCCTCTTCGCGCTCGACCAGCCCGAAGGCGCGCTCGTCGAATCCCTGATCGTCACGCCGTCCCGTGATCCCTTCGGGGGCCGGGAAAAGATCTGATGACGGGGATGCGGTACGCAGTCGCCGGCCTGGGAGCAGTTCGGCGATACAGCCCATGAAGGTGCCCCTGCAGAAGCAGACGAACGGGATTCCCGACAGGGCCTGGGACGCCCTCGTCGTCGGTGCCGGCCCGGCCGGTTCGATGGCGGCCCTGCACCTGGCTCGGCTGGGCCATTCGGTCCTCCTTGTCGACAAGGCCGAGTTCCCACGGGAGAAGGTCTGCGGCGACGGCCTGATTACCGACTCCTTGAACTGCCTCAAGCGCGCCGGCCTCTACGATGAAGTCTCGTCGGCCGGCTATTCCCTGACCCGCGCGGTGATATTCAGCCCCTCACGGGTGGAGCTGGAGGTCGAGGGGGAGTGCATTACGCTCAAGCGCATCCGGCTCGACGAGATCGTCGCCAGGGGTGCCGTCTCGGAGGGGGCCGTTTTCTGCCGGGCCGCGGTGGAGGACATATCCGCCGACGAAGGAGGCGTCACGGCCCTGCTGGATGGGCGGGAATCCATGCGGGTCCGGGCGAAGGTCGCCTTCCTGGCGACGGGAGCCGACGTATCCCTGCTCCAGAAGTTCGGCATGGTGGAGCGGCGGTCCTCGAGCGCCTTCGCCCTCCGGTGCTACGTGCGGTCGGCGCTGCCGTTAGACCGGCTGATATTCACCTACGACAAGAGCATCCTGCCGGGCTACGCCTGGATATTCCCGCTGGGGAGCGGTGAGTTCAACGTGGGGTGCGGCATCTTCAACGCCAGGCAGAGCTCGAAGAAAGTCAATCTCAAGCGTGCCTTCCAGACCTTCGTGACCGAATTCCCCCTGGCCAGGGAGCTCATGCGCGTCGGCGAGGCCCTGAGTCCGCTCAGGGGTGCCATGCTGCGGTGCGGCCTTTCAGGCACCAGCCCTTCTGCTTTTTCCCACGTGCTGGGCATCGGCGAGAGCATCGGCACGACCTTCCCCTTTTCGGGAGAAGGCATAGGAAAGGCCATGGAAACGGGGGAGATGGCCGCGCACGCCGTCCACGAGGCGCTGGGCTCGGGGAACGAGCAGGCGCTGTCGGATTTCCTGGTGCGGGTCAGGCAGACCCTCCACTCCAAATACCTCGCCTATGAAGCGGCCGAAAGATGGATGTCGAAGCCCTGGCTGAACGACCTTGTGTTCAGGCGGGCGCGCAGGAGCCGCTTTCTGCGGGAATCCCTCTCCGGGATAGCCGCGGAAACCACCGATCCCCGCGACGTGTTTTCGGTGAAAGGCCTGATGCGGTCTTTTCTGGGATAGTCCCGGCCGGGCGCGGAACCCCGTCGAGTACGGCAAGAGAAGGGGGCGGGCCCGCGGCCTGCCTTCGGTCGACCGGTCGGGCCGGCGGAGTTCCCTTGGTTCAGCGGAAGGACGATAGCGTCCGGGTCTTTGCGGTTGCGAATCCGGCGGGCCGTCAGGCCTTGGCGGGGATAACCGTGACGAGGACGGCGAAGAAGTGGAAGATGCTGCCGGCCAGCACGAAGAGGTGCCAGATGGCGTGGTTGAGGGGGAGCTTGTGCCAGGCGAAAAAAATGGTACCCAGAGTATAGGCCACGCCGCCCATGAAAAGGAAGGCTATACCCTCGGGAGGAATGGCCGCCAGGACAGGCTTTACCGCAATCACGATGATCCACCCCATCATGATGTAGATCATGGTGGAGGCGATGGCGAAGCGGTGGACAACGAAGTACTTTGCAACGATGCCCGTCAGAGCGAGGCCCCACTCCACGCCGAACAGGCTCCAGCCCCACGGTCCCCTGAGAGACACCAGCGTGAAAGGCGTATAAGTGCCGGCGATCAAGATGAAGATGGCCGAATGGTCGATGACCCTCAGGGTGTGTTTAACACGGGGTCCCTGAAAGCTGTGGTAGAGGGTGGACGCCAGGTACAGAAGGACAAGGCTGGAGCCGAACACGCTGCAGCTGACGACGGTCCAGGCGTTGCCCCGCAGGGCGGCCAGCGTCACCAGGACGGGAAGCCCCGCAAGGCTGAGAAGCAGGCCGATACCGTGGGTCACACTGTTGGCGAGTTCTTCAAGACCGTCGCGGCTCACGATTCTCCCCGGAGGCGCTCTCTGCGCCGCACAAATTCAAAGGCATAACATACCAGAGCCGCTGAACGCTGGGAAGAGGCACCACGGCACCAGACGGGCCTTCGAAGGTCCGCCATTTGTCGTCCTTCAAATCCCAAATCCCAATTTCCAAATCCGAAATTACTTCACTGCCCTGCCAGTTCCAGCAGGCGGTCCGCGGTGGTTTCCGGCGAGCCTGCGGCGGTGTTGAAGAGGAAGACCCTCGTGTGGGAGAAGAGCTGCTCGTGCCGGGTCCGGAGAATCTCGGTCCGGCCGGTGTCCGTAACGCCCGAAAAGTGGGGGTTGAGGAAGGAGAACGCCGCGCCCCTCGCGCCTGGCAGGCGGCCCTCGGCCAGCATGCGCACCGCGTCCCTGGCCTTCAGCTCTTCGACGGCCGGCAGAACGGGGTCGGCCATGAGCAGGACGCAGGCCGCGGGGCGGGTCCTGCGCACGTGTCGCCGCGCGCCGCCAAGCCAGTAAGGATCCAGCATGATGCGGCCGTGGGTCGAGGCCAGGGTGCAGGCGGCGGCGCCCAGGTCCAGCGGACACCTGTCCTCGAACTGGCAGTATTCCACCCGGCACTGGTCGCGGCTGACGACGATGTTCTCGAGCTTCGAGCGGTCCATGAGGCGGTCCAGCTCGGGCACGCTCCTGGCCCACTTGGCTTTCAGGTAGAGCTTGCGCTCGACCAGATCGGCCACAGGTCCGGCCCCCGCGAATCTCACATAGACGGCGTCGGAGCTGACCAGACGAACGCCCTCCCGCCGGATGGCCTCCGCGAGTATGGCCGTGCGGCCCGTACCCGAGGCGCCCCAGACCAGCAGGCCCCGGCCTTCCCTGTCCAGGGCCGCGCAGTGTGCGAGCAATCCGCCCGAGGACCGGGCCGCAGAATCGCTCGCGAGGGCCAGCGCCAGAGAGCGCGCCTGTCCGTAGAAGGCCGTGTTGAAGAGGAACCCCGTCGCCGTGTCAAGGCTCAGGTGGGCCTGGGGCTCGCGGCCGGGGATGTCCTTGACGCCGTAGATCAGGGCGTGGGGCTCCAGGTCGCCTTCCAGGGGCGCAGGGTAGAAATTCTCCTGGTAGAAATCCGCCAGGTGGGGGGAGTTCGTCCTGAGTTGAACGACGACCCCGGCGATGGAGGCGTTCCACTCGAAGTAGCTGTCCGCGGGCAAATTCGATTCCGCGGCGGCGAGCAGTTCGTTGCGGGCCTCAAGCCCCGGGACGGCAAGGGTCCGGGCGTAGTCCCGGACCTTGGTCGTGACGTTGTTGAGGGCCTTGGGCCGCAGGCGTCTCGGGGGTTCCAGCTTCGCAAGAGCGCCCTCGATGCGCCGCATGCCCTCTTCCAGCCTCGGCATGGAGGTGGCGAAAGACAGGCGCATGTGTTCGTCCGCCATGAAGGCCTCGCCCGGCACCACCGCCACGGCGGCTTCCTTCAGGAGGTAGTAGGCCAGGCCGTAGGTGTTGCGGATCGGGGCGCCCTGGAATTCCCTGTCCAGGTAGGCCCGGACGTTCGGCAGGGCGTAGAAGGCGCCCGCGGGCGACACGCAGGACACGCCCGGCAGGGCCTGGAGCTTGTAGACGAGGAAGTTCCGGCGCCGCTCGAACTCCTGCCGCATGCGCTCCACATCCATCGAGCAGGCGGTTAAGGCCGCCACGGCGGCCTTCTGCACGAAGGACGTGGCGTTGCTCGTGTTGTGCGACTGGATCTTGGCGCAGGCCGCGATGACTTCTTTGGGCCCGGCCGCGTACCCGAGGCGCCAGCCCGTCATGGAGAAGGCCTTGGAGAATCCGTTCACGACCACCGTGAGCTTCTTGACCTTCTCGCTCAGGGACGCGATGGAGGTGAAGCGCCGGCCGTCGTAGAGCAGCTTCTCGTAGATCTCGTCCGCGATGACCCACAGCTGTTCCCGGATGCAGACCTCGGCGATGGCCCCGAGGTCCTCCTTCGCGTACACGGCGCCGGTCGGGTTGCAGGGGTAGTTGAGCAGCAGGGCCTTGGTGTTGGGCGTGACGGCCGCAGCCAGGTCCTCGGCGCGGAGGCGGAAGCCGTCCTCCTCCCGCGTGGGGATGAAGACGGGGTTGGCGCCGGCGAGCCGGACCTGGTCCGGGTAGGAGACCCAGCACGGGGAGGGGACGAGCACGTCGTCGCCGGGTCCGAAGAGGGCCATGGCCACGTCGAAGAGGTTGTTCTTGGCCCCGGGCGAGACGATGATCTCGTCCGCCGCGTAGTCCAGGCCGTTTTCCCTCAGGAGCTTTTCCCGGATGGCCGCCTTGAGCTCCGGGATGCCGTCGTTCGCCGTGTACTTGGTGAAGTCGGCGTCGACGGCCGCCTTGACGGCGCGCTTGACGGGCTCGGGCGTGGGGAAGTCGGGTTCGCCGACCGAAAAGTCCACGACGTCGATGCCCTGCGCGCGCATCTGGAGCGCCCGCGCCGTGATGCGCAGGGTAGGGGACAACGCGATGCGGTTCGCCCGTTCGGAAAGCATGCTTTTCGGTCCTTCCCCGATAGAACCGGCGGGGGGACGGGCTCGGCCGGACGATCGGGTGCCGCCGCCCGGCCGCTCCGCCCTGCCGGGTGACTACTTGTCGTCTTTCGCGCTCTCCGGCGGCGTCTTCTGCCGGTTTACGAGGTCCTGTATGCGGACGCCGGTCAGGTTCTCCACGACCGCCGGCAACTGGGCCAGCACCGACGCGACCTGCCCGGTGATCTTCGGCGCGCCGTCCGCGTCGCCGACCATGATGATCTTGTCCACCTTGGACAGGGGTTCGGAGACGGCGCGGGCGAGTTCGGGAAGTATCTTGATAACCTCTTCCTTCAGCCCGGCGTCGGAATATTCGCGCCATGCCGAGGCCTTTTCGCGCATGGCCGCCGCCTCGGCCTCGCCTGCCGCCTTCACGGCCTCGGCCTGCGCCAGGCCTTCGAGCTTGACGCCTGCCGCTCGGCCTTTGGCCTCGAGTTCCTTGCGGTAGGCCTCGGCGTCGGCCTCCAGCTTCTTCTGGTGAAGCATGGCCTCGGCGGGGCGCTTCACCGTGGATTCGAGTTCCAGTTCGCGGCGCTCGATCTCCTTTTTCTCGATCTTCGCCGAGAGTTCCTTTTCCGTCAGGCGGACCTGGTATTCCTGACGCTTGAGTTCGTCGGAGAGCTTTGCGCGTTCCAGGTCGTACGCCACGTCGGCCTCGGCGCGGCGGACGTTCACGGAGGCCTGGAACTCGGCCCGCTGGATCTCGAAGTCGCGCGTGGCCTTGGCCAGTTCCGCTTCGGCCTGCAGCTTGGCCACGTCGCCCTCCTTGCGGTACCCGGCGGCGCGGATGGCGGCGTCGCGCTCCGTTTCGGCCTGGGCGATGATGGCGTCCCGCTTGACCTCGGCGATGCGCCTGGCGCCCAGGCTGGTGATGTAGTCCTGGGCGTCGGTGATGTCCTTCAGCGAGAAGGAGATCAGTTCCAGCCCGAGGCGCTCGAAGTCGGCCTTCGCCGCCTGCCGCACACTGGAGGCAAACACCTCGCGCTGGCCGTAGATGTCCTCCACGGACATGCTGCCGAGGATCGCCCGCATGTGGCCCTCGATCACCTCCTGGGCCACGTAGGTCATGCCCGACGCGCCCTTGCTCAGGAAGTTCTCCACGGCGCGGTGCATCTGGTACTCTTCCGCGCTGGCCTTGACCTGGCCCTGGGCCTCGGCGGCGATGAGGACGCCGTGGGCCGTCAGGACCTCGGGGCACCTGAGCGAGATGGAGAGCACTTCCAGCGGGAAGACCTCGACCGTTTCGAGGAAGGGCAGGACGAACGTCCCGCCGCCGACCTGGAGCCGGTAGCCGACGCGCCTCGACCGTCCGTCCGGCTCTGCGACGGCGGAATGGCGGCCCGATATGACCAGCACCTGGTTGGGGCCGACCTTGCGGTAGTTGAGGACCCAGACGACGGCGACGGCGATTATGACTACTGCTGCAGCAATGAGCGAATACGTAAGGACCATGATCCCCTCCACCTCAGGCCCTCGCGGGCCTTGGCCCCACCATAAGCCAATTGCCCCTCAAGCTCAAGGGGCGGGCGACCCCGCCTTGAATAGGTGGGGCTTTCCACTTATGCTGGCACCTTGCGGAGATGAGCGCAGCGAGGGGGCCATGACAAAGCCGTACGATCCCGACGTCTACAGGCGGTTCGCCGAAAACCTCAAGGCCTCGCTGGACGGGCCGAACGTCGAGCACGCCTCCATGCGGTCCCTGCGCCGGAAGGCGCTCGCCACGGCGCGGAAGACGAAGAACGGCTCGGCGCTCTGGTACTCCAAGCTCTCCTCCCGCATCGCGCCCCGGACCGTCTACCTGGGCAGCGGCCCCGAGATCGTCCTGCCCACCCCCTCCCCGCTCCAGCTCGACCTCGTCGAGAAGGCCCCCGACGAGCTGCACAAGGTCCTCCAGCTCATAAGGACCATGCCCTTCGTCCACATCCGGCGGCAGATGGGCGACAACGGCGAGTTCAATCCCGTCTGCAACCTCTACGTCTGCGTGGCCGACGTGAAGAACTACCGCCTGGCCCTGGAGTGGGCCTCCACCATGGGCCCCGTGAAGAGCGGGCGTAAAGGCCCAGAGTTCGTCATGATCGACATCCCCGAGGAGCACATGCTCCGCATGCAGGTGCTGGCCATTCCCGAGCACGACGTGAACGTCGCCCTCGGCACCGACTACACGGGCGAGTGCAAGAAGGGTTTTTTGCGCCAGGCCATGTTCCGGGCCGACCAGCGGGGCATGCTCGGCCTGCACGCCGGCAGCAAGGTCGTGCGGGCCCGCGACGGCGCGAGTGGCAAGCTGAAAAAGTACGGCGTCCTCATGTTCGGCCTGACGGCTACGGGCAAGTCCACGTGGTCCTGCCACCAGCTCGGCCTCGACGCGGACCGGGGCGAGGGGACGTGGGTCTCCCAGGACGACATCGTCATGCTCAAGCGGGACGGAAGCGCGCTGGGCACCGAGCAGGGCTTCTACGTGAAGACCGACGTGGACCTCAAGCTCCAGGAGGCCATGTACCGCTCGCTCGTGCACAAGTCGGCGCTGCTCGAGAACGTCATGGTGGACGCGGACGGAAAAATCGACTTCCAGGACGAGCGCCTGGGAGAAAACGGCCGCGGCGTGCTCGACCGGCGCCAGCTCGCCGTCAGGCGCAACGGTCGCCTGGTCTCCATCTGCGCCAAGTCCATCGACCTGCCGCCCCTCGACGAGCTGGACGGCCTGGTCTTCGCCTTCATCACGCGCCGGAACACCATCATGCCCTTCGCCCAGCGGCTGACGCCCGAGCAGGGCGTGCTGGCCTACCTCTGGGGCGAGTCCACCCACTCCTTCGCCACCCAGCCCGAAAAAGCCGGCGAGTCCGTCCGCGTGGTCGGCACGGACCCCTTCATCGTCGGCGCCCAGGGGCGCAAGGTGAACGCCTTCTACGACATCGTCATGGACCTCGCGCACCGCCACCCCGGCAAGGTGCACTTCGTCCAGTACAACACCGGCGGCGTGGGCGAGGTCATCGACGAGGACAGGGCCACGGGCAAAAAGACCCTCGTCCGCAAGGTCACGCGCGTGCCCCTCGACCTCATGGCCGCCCTCCAGCGCGGCGATTTGAGGGGCACCAACGAGTACAGAAAGGGCCGCCTCAACACCGAAGAGGTCGTCACCTGCGAGGGCGTGGACCTGGCGCCCTACGACCCCGCCAACTTCTACGACGAGGCGCAGATCAAGGCCTACATCCACGACCTGGTGGAGGGCCGCCGCGCCTACACCGAGGTCATCGCCGCCCAGGGCCTCCGCAGGGAGATCCGCGACCTGGCCCACAAGGAGCTGGAGGCCATCGCCGGCACCAGACGCGCCGAACCCTGGGCCCCGCCCGAGGCCCCCCGCGAGCAGTCCGCCGCCGAAGACCGCCTGCCGCTCTCGCCCTACATCACGCCGTGGGAGTCGAGGAGGCCCCGGCGCGAGGATTTCCGGCGGCGGTAGGCGCCGGGGCAAAGGCGGAAGGCGGAAGCCAGCCGACGCCTTAACCCCTTCAATTCTCACCCCCTCACCGTGCTAAAGGCGCATCAAATACAGGGATCGCAAGTAATTCCGAATAAAACAGTCGGCGAAGTCCAGCTTTTCGCTTGCACATTGCGATCGAGCACAGTGATTGGAGGTAAAGTAGAATCACAATGAAAACCGCCGAGAAGGTCAAGTGCGAGGTCGGAGCTTCCTCGACCGTCACAAGTTATCGCATAAGCGCCGGCTTCTGCGAGGATCTGTTCAGGTAGCCTTCGGACCAGGCCGAGAATAATTGGCGCCGGAATTTGCGTGATCCGGTTCGCGCCCGGTCAGAATCGTGTTATTCTCTATGTCTGGTTCGGGGACGAGGGCACTATGAGCATTGTGATCGTGTGCAGCACCCAGGGCGTGGATGGCCCACTCGGACATCCGATCCTAAAGAGAGAGGACATCGAGCTTTCAGTTTTCGATGAACTGCCCAGGGCCTTTATCGAACTCAAATCCAAGCGGGTCGACCTGCTGATCCTGGAGGAGGGGGGAAGCGTCGAGGAGACTGTGACCCTGGTGCGCCGCGTGGGGGACGTCACCGCCAATGCCAATATCAGGATAATCTGCTTGTGGAAACACGCACCCCCCAGTGACCTGCCAGAGTCTCTCGCCCGGTCCCTTCCCTTCCCGCCGCCCGCGGACGATTTTGAAAGGGCAATTACAGAGGCCCTCGCCGTCGATGCCAGAAAGGCCAGGCGCATCCTGCTTCGGATGGGCCTTTCCATGCGTACGGGAGAACAGAGCTTTCTGTGCTCCACGGTGGACGTAAGCCGGACCGGTTTTCTCGTCGAATGCAACCGCACACTCCAGGTGAACGCCATTTATGACGTCAGGTTCATGGGCCTGCCCGGACGTCCCTTGCCCCAGTTCCGGGCCCGCGTGGTGAGGGAGAAGGCTCCCAAGGCCAAACTCAAGCTCCTTTATTACGCCTGTGCCTTCGACGAAATGCCGCCGGAGGACATGGAGCGGCTCGCCGAGGCCTTGGACCTTTGACAGGCCCCAGAAGACCGGACCGTCATCAATTCCAGTTTTGACCGCACAACAGGAGCCGTGCCGACGGGCTCGGTTCGTCTCGCCTGCGCTGGCACAATCCCTTCTTCGTTGTTACAATGTTTTTGAACTGGTTTCACATGGCGCGATCCGGTCAGCCACCCCGCGGGACCGCACATCGAGGAACGGGGGAAAGGGGGAAAGACAATGACTACGAGATTTCGGGTTCTGGCGCTGTCACTGATCATCACTCTGGTATTTGCCTTGACAACGCCGTGTCAGCAGCCGGCCGCCGCGGCCGGCCCCGGGGCGAAGGCGGAGCAGGCCAAGAGTCTGCTCGAACAAGGCAAGGGCGCTAAAGCCCTCACGGTTGTCGACGCCGGTCTCAAGGCTGACCCGTGGAATCCCGACCTCGGCTATTTCAAGGTCAAGGCTCTCCTCAAGCTCGGCCGCTTCATGGATGCCGCAAGGACCGCCCTCCAGATGGCGGCCAAGAACCCCACGCACCTGGAATTCCGGTACCTTGCGGGCGAGAGCGCCTACCAGATGGGCATGATCCCGCAGGCGGTGAAGAACTGGTCCGTCCTTTTCCAGGACAGGGACTGGAGCGAGCCAGCATGCCGGCGCGCCGTTCTCGCGCTTAAGGCGACCGGAAAGGAACAGCAGGCGCTTAAGCTGCTCAAGGAGACCGTGGCCAGATGGGACAACCCGCCCGTCGGGCTCTTGAGGCTCGACCTCAACCTGACGACCGACGTAGCGGAGGGCATTAAACTGTCGGACAGGCTCATCAAGGCCGACCCCTCCAACAAGGGCGAATACGACGCCTTGAAGGACATCTTCAAGGCTGCCGGTTCGGGCTCCCTGTTCGAGGAGGCGCCCATCAAATCTCTTCCGGTGACGATCCCCATCAAGGAAAAATCCGAATACAAGGACCTTTCGTCTCTGACGTGGGGCTCTATGGACATAGGCACCGACCGCGTGGCCACGACGACACAGGTCGTCGTGCCCTGCTCCATCGACGGGAGCAGCGACATGCCCGTTCTGCTGGACAGCGGCTCGGATACGATGCTGGTCAGCCCCGAATGGGTCAAGAAGCTCGGCCTGAAGCCCGTGGCAACCACCGAGTACGTCGGGCTTGGCGTCCGGGGGCCCCAGAAATCCAATTGGGTCCTTCTTAAGAAGGTCGAGATCGGCCCCGTGACGATCAAGAACGTGCCCGCCATGGTCATCAGCGAGAACGAGGACTTCTTCAAGCGGGTCGGCGGTATCCTGCCGCTGTCCATCCTGCGGCATCACGCTCTCCTCTACGACCGCCGTCACAGCAAGCTCGTCCTCTATCCCAGCGGCACCTCGCCGGCCTCCGTTCTGGGCAAAGGCACGTACGTCGTCAAGTCGCTCTGGCCCTACAACAAGCCTTTCGTGCAGGTCTCGATCAACGGGCACCACGGCCTGTACTGCTTGGTGGATACGGGTGCCTTTGCCACGCACCTCTCGCTGAACAAGATGGAGGCTCTCGACATCAAGCCGAACTCCGGCCGCTACAGTTCCGCCACGGGCTCCGGCCTTTCCGGATCCTATTCCGCGCCGATCGCCAGCAACGTGGAGATGATCCTGGGCAGGACCCGCTTCAATATGCACACGGTCCTGCTCGCAAACCTGGGCGAGGGCTACGGGATCGACTGCTACGGCCTGTTAGGCCGCCGGGACGTCCTCGACCTCCTGAACATGTTCTTCGACTACAAGGCCAACGTCATCGCCTTCGTCCCCTACGACAGGTAGACGGAAGCGGGTTCCGGAATGAAGGCAAAAAAACAGGGCGGGCTTCGGCCCGCCCCGTTGCTGTTTTCGGCGATGGGCGGCCGACTCCGATCAGGCCGGCGGTGGCAAAGGCATTCTCCCGCTGATATGGTGTCAGTATATTTCCACAGCATCGTGCAGGGCGGGCCGCTTACGCGTTGCGCATTGACACCTTGGAGGAAGGGGGTAAGACCATGACGGCAGGATCAAGACGGGCGGCACTGCTGCTGGCCGCATGTCTCGCGTTGACCGTGGCCGCTCCGTGCCGCAAGCCTGCCGCGAAGGCCGGGTTGGGGCGTTCGGCCGAACAGGTTCGAAGCCTTCTGGATAAAGGCCGATACGAACAGGCCCTGAAGGCGGCAAACGCCGCTCTGAAGAAGGCGCGGGACAACCCGGACTTCGGTGAGTGCAGGGTCAGGGCCCTGCTGGGCCTCGGCCGGTACATGGACGCCGCGCGGACCTCTCTCCGGATGGCGGCCGAGTATCCGGGGCGTCCCGTGTTCCGCTTCCTCGCCGGGGAGAGTGCGTACCAGATGGGGATGGTCCCCCAGGCCGTGATGAGCTGGTCTGCGCTGTTCAAAGACAAGGCGTGGGGCGATCGGGCCTGCAGACGCGCCGTCCTCGCGCTCAGGGCCGCGGGGCAGGACCGGCGGGCCCTGGACCTGCTCAAGAACCAAATCGCCGCCGGGAGTCAGCCGTCTCTCAAGCTCCTGAAGCTGGAACTCAGCCTGACGCTGAAGGTGGAGGACGGCCTGAAGCTCGCCGACCGGCTCATAGAACGCGACCCCTCCGGCAGGAGCCAGTACGCGGCCATGAAGGCCCTCTTTCGCGCGGCAGGCTCGGGGAGTCTGCTTGAAGCAGTGGCGCCGGCGTCCCTCCCGGTCACGATTCCAGTCAAGGAAAAATCTGAATTCAGAGACCTTTCCTCATTGAGCTGGGGCACCGTCGACTGGTATTCGGGGACCAGCAGGCTCTCCTCCACGACGCAGATCGTCGTGCCCTGCTCAATCGACGGGAGCCGCGACATGCCCGTGATCTTCGACACCGGTTCCAACGTCGCGCTGATCAGTTCGGCCTGGGCTGGAAAGCTCGGCCTCAAACCCGTCGCCATCGCGGAGTACGAGGGCATGGGCATTCACGGCGCCCAGAGGTCGCACATGGTCCTCCTGAAAGAGGTGGAGGTGGGCCCGGTGACCATCCGGAACGTCCCCGCCCTCGTCATGAGTTCCGACGGGGCCTTTTTCAAGAAGATCGGCGGCATCATCCCGCTGTCGCTGCTCAAAGACTACGCGCTCCACTACGACCGGCGGCACGGAAAGCTCGTGTTGTACGAAAGCGGCACCCCGCCTGCCTCCGTCCTCGGCCAGGACGCCGACGTAGTCAAGTCGCTGTGGCCTTCCGGCAGACCCTTCGTCCAGGTGTCCATCAACGGCCGCCGCGGCCTGTACTGCATGGTGGACACCGGCGCGTCCACCACTCAGCTGGCCATGGCGCGGATGGCGCAAATGGGCGTCAGCCCCAACACCGCCCGCTACCCGTCTCCGATGGGAACCGGGACGTCGGGTGAGTTCTCGTCGGGCGTGGCCGAGAACGTGAAGCTCACGCTGGGTAGGACGCGGTTCAACATGCGGACCGTCTTGCTCGCCAACATCGGCAAACGCTACCAGCTGGACTGCTACGGCATCCTCGGCCGCCGCGACGTCCTCGATCTCCTGGACATGTTCTTCGACTACAAGGCCAACGTCATCGCCTTCGTCCCTTACGACAGGTAGGCGGAAGCGGGTTCCGAAGGAAGGCAGAACAGAGGGCGGGCTTCGGCCCGCC
>CAZDOY010000056.1:0-14014 GCA_964507185.1 uncultured Thermoanaerobaculia bacterium | reverse complement strand
TTCAGATGCCGCGGGTCTGCATGAGCACCAGCAGGCTGCTGAAGAACCCGCGTGGGCCGCACGCAAGAGGCTTGCGGGGCAGATGCGAGGCGCGGTGAGGAAGACAGGGTGGGCGCCCTTTCGACGAGCCGGAACGAAGCAGGTGCCCCGCAACCCCTTGCGCCCGACGGGTTGCCGCAGCACGGTCCCGCCTGCTGTGTTGTCGCTCCTAGACGATGCGCATCGGCATCGACGGCGTCGCGACGCCTTGCATCCGGGACCGTGGCGCTGGCAATGCGACCTACGAGAGTTTTTCAGCAGCCTGCTAGGCGCCACCCGTCGGGATCCTCGAAGGTGAGTCCCATCTCCCGCCAGTATGGGTTCTCGGGCGGGACGGGTTCGTGGCCGAGGGCCTTCAGCGCCCCGGCGAGCCGGTCTCTCTCTTCCGTGTCCGGTATGTACAGGACGAGCAGATTGTCCTTCGTGGGCGCGGGACAGGGGCTCCCGTCCTCGTGATGGGTGAACTCCAGGTGGACGGACCGGTCGGGCAGGCCCAGCATGACGCCCGTGTAGCCTGCGTGGCCTTCGAACGAGCCGATTTCGGAGAGGCCGAGCCCGTCCCGGTAGAAGCGGACCACCTCTTCCAGCCGGTCGGTGGGCCGGGCGATCCGTACCTCCGCCACGGTGGCGCCGTTAGGCCATGTGCTCATCGCCTACCTCCCGGAACGAGCTTGGACGAGGTCCGGCCCGCGCGCGAAACGTCTGGGATCAGGACGTGTATTCTGCGTTGATCCGGATGTACTCGTAGGACATGTCCGTGCCCCAGCCCACGGCCTCCGAGTTGCCCTGGTGCAGGTCGATGAGGACGTTGACGCGGGCGGATCGGAGGATACGCCTGAGCTTTTTCATGTCGAAATCGGCCACGCCGCCCCTCTCGGACACCTGGACCGGATCGCTGGCGCCGAGGTAGATGTCGACTTTGCTGGGGTCGAGATCCACGCCGGCCCGCCCGACGGCGGCGATGATGCGGCCCCAGTTCGGGTCCCGGCCGAACATGGCCGTCCTCACGAGGTTCGAGTTGGAGACGGTGCGGACGATCTTTCGCGCGGCCTGCTCGCTCCTGGCGTTGACGACCTTGTACTCGATGAGCTTGGTGGCGCCTTCCCCGTCCGAGACGATGGCCATGGCCAGGTCCCGGCACATCTCTTCGAGCTTGTCGTGGAAGACGCGGTAGTCCTCGTCCTTCTTCACGATCTCCGGGTTGCCGGCCATCCCGTTGGCCATGACGACGGCCGAGTCGTTGGTGGACGTGTCCCCGTCCACCGAGATCATGTTGAAGGTCCTCTCGGTGACCGAGTTCATGCACTGTTTGAGGAGAGCCGGCTTGATGGCCGCGTCGGTGACCACGAAGGCGAGCATGGTGGCCATGTTGGGGTGGATCATGCCCGCGCCCTTGGCGATGCCCGCCATGTTGACAACCCGGCCGCCGAGCTTGAAGGACTGGAAGCTCTCCTTGTGGAAGGTGTCCGTGGTCATGATGGCGTTGGCCACCATGGACCCGTACACGCGCCGGCTGGACAGGTACTTCACGTTGTACTCGATGCCCTTGAGCACCTTGTCCGTGGGAAAGCGCACGCCGATGACGCCGGTGGCGGCCACGATGACCTCTTCCACGGGGATGCCCAGCTCCTGCGCCAGCTTCTCGGCCACGGCCTGCGCGGCCTTCTCGCCCTCCTCCCCCGTGCAGGCGTTGGCGTTGCCGGACGTGACCACGATGGCCTGGGCGAGCCCGTTCTCCAGGTGTCTTGCGGACAGCGTGACGGGAGCCGCGCGGACCTTGTTCCGAGTGAAGACGCCCGCTGCACTGGCCGGAACGTCCGAGACGATCAGGGCGAGATCGCGCCTCTTGGATTTGATGCCGATGTGGGCCCCGCGGACCTTGAACCCGCGGACGTCCGTCAGATTCCTGTTCACTGTGAAATTCCTCCTATGGCGAGAGGGGGACCATGTCCAGTCCCGCCTGCTCATCGATCCCCATCATGATGTTCATGTTCTGGACCGCCTGGCCCGCCGCACCCTTCACCAGGTTGTCGATGGCCGACACGGCCACGACGCGCCCGGTCTCCGGCACGAGCTTGACGAAGACGTCGCAGAAGTTTGAGCCCCTGACGGCCTGTATGGACGGCGGAGCCGTCCGGACGCGGACGAAGGGCTCACCCGAGTAAGCGTCCTCGTAGGCGCCCTCCAGGTCGGCCTGCGTCACGCCCTCCTTCGCCCTGGCGTAGGCCGTCGTAAGGATGCCCCTGTTCACGGGCAGCAGGTGGGGCGTGAAGATCAGCTCCACCGCCGCGCCGGAAGCGGCTTCCAGCGTCTCGCTGATTTCGGGCGTGTGCCGGTGGGTGGCGATGCCGTAGGCCTTAAAGTCCTCGTTCACCGAAGGGTAGTGCGTGGCCGCCTTGGCCGCCGCGCCCGCACCCGTCACGCCCGACTTGGAATCGACCACCAGCCCTTCCGGCGACACAAGACCGCACCGGAGGAAGGGGGCCAGGGCGAGGATCGCGGAAGTCGGATAACAGCCAGGGTTGGCCACGAGCGGGGCACCGGCGATGCGGTCTCTGTTCAGCTCCGGAAGGCCGTAGACGGCCCCGTCCAGCCTTTCCGGGCAGGCGTGCGCCTTTCCGTACCACCGCTCGTAAACGGCCGCGGAAGAGAGCCTGAAATCACCCGAGAGATCCACGATCCTGCCGCCCCCGTTCGCGCGGGTTTTCACGAAGTCCATGGAGACGCCGTGAGGCAGGGCCAGGAACACCAGGTCGACGGCGCCGAGGTCGGCCGCTTTGACCAGTTCGAGGTCGCAGACGCCCTCGAGGTGCGGGTGGATATCCGACATGCGCTTTCCGGCGTGGGATTCAGAGGTGACGGCCGCGAGGCGGACCGCCGGGTGGCGGCTCAGGATGCGCACCAGTTCGGAGCCCGTGTAGCCGGAGGCTCCGACGATGCCGACGGACGGTTCAGGCATTGTGACAGACCTCCCGGAGGACGCCCACCAGCACGTCCACGGCCGCGTCCAGGTCCGTCTTGGAGATCACCAGTGGGGGAACCAGCCGGATGACCGTGTCGGCGGTGCAGTTGGACAGAACACCCCTCTCCATCATGGTGTTCACGACCTCCTTGCCGCTCCGGTCGAGCACGACGCCCACCATGAGGCCCCGGCCGCGGATCTCCTTGACGGCGTCGATACCGGCCGTTTTCTCCCTGAGGGTCGCCATCAGGTAGTCCCCGAATTTGCGGCTGCGCTCCGGGAGTTTCTCATTGACGATGGTGAACAGGGCCGCCAGCGCCACGGCGCACGCCAGCGGGTTGCCGCCGAAGGTCGTGCCGTGATCGCCCGGCTTGAAGCACTCGGCCACGGCCTGCCTCGCCAGGAAGGCCCCGATGGGGAATCCCGCACCGAGGGCCTTGGCGATGGTGACGACATCGGGGACGACGTCGTAGCCCTGGTAGGCGAAGGTGGTGCCCGTCCGGCCGATGCCGCACTGGATTTCGTCGAAAATGAGCAGGGCGCCCCGCTCGTCGCAGAGCTTCCTCAGACCGGCCAGGTAGGCCGGGTCGGCGGGACGTATGCCGCCCTCGCCCTGGACCGGTTCCACCAGGACGGCGCAGACCGTATCGTCCAGGACCTCTTCCACCGCGCCCAGGTCGTTGAAGGGCACGATGGTGAAACCGCCCGGCAGGGGTTCAAGCCCCTCCTTGTACTTGGGCTGGCCCGTGGCCGTGAGGGCCGCGAGGCTCCGGCCGTGGAAGGAGCCGTCCATGGAGACGATGGTGCCGCCGCGCCCCTTGCGCGTGGCCCACTTCCGGGCGAGCTTGATGGCCCCCTCGATGGCCTCCGTCCCGCTGTTGCAGAAAAACACGCGATCCAGGCCCGACTGCTCCACGAGGAGTTCGGCGAGCTTCGCCTGCGGTTCGCTGTAGTAGAGATTGGAGCAGTGCATCATCTTGCCCGCCTGGTCCGTCAGCGCCGCCAGGACGGCAGGGTGCGCGTGGCCCAGGGCGTTTACGGCGATGCCCGCCAGCATGTCGATGTATTCTTTGCCCGTGGAATCCCAGACCCTGGCGCCCTCGCCCCTTTCGAGCAGGATCGGGTATCGCTTATAGACCTGGAAATGACAGGCTTCATCCAGTTTCCGGATGTCTTCGAATGTGCTCATGCTTCGTGTCCTTCCTTTCGTGCGTTCGGGTCCGCCACGATGGCCGTCCCCGCGCCCTCGGCCGTGAGGAGCAGTTTCAGCAGCGTGTGGGGCGTGGTGCCGTTGATGATGTGCGCGCTGGCGACGCCCTGTTCGAGTGCGGACAGGCTCGATTCCACCTTGGGGATCATGCCTCCGGTCACGACGTTGCCCACAAGGCCCTTCGCCTCTTTGGCGTCGATCAAGGGTATGAGCGAGCCGGCGTCGTCGCCGTCGCGCAGGATGCCGTCCACGTTCGTCAGGTAGATGAGCCGGTCGGCGCTCACCGCCGCGGCCACCTCCCCCGCCAGCACGTCCGCGTTGATGTTGTAGTCCGTGTTATCCACGCCCACGGCGATGGGCGCGATCACGGGGATGATGTCGTTCCGGGACAACAGCTCGATGACCTCCGTGTCCACCCTGACCACCTCGCCCACCTGGCCGAGATCGATCTCCTCCATCCGCCCGTTGCGCTTGACCTTCCGCCTGTACTTCCTGGCCTCGATGAGGCCCACGTCCTTGCCGGAAAGGCCCATGGCCTTAACGCCCTCCTGGTTGATGAGCTTGACCAGCGCGTTGTTGACCTTGCCGCACAGGACCATCTCCACGATCTCGAAGGTGCCCTCGTCGGTGCGGCGCTGGCCGTCCACGAAGACGGGATCGATGCCCACGCGCTTCATGTGCTCGCTGATGGCCGGTCCGCCGCCGTGGACGACGACGGGGTTCATGCCCGTGAGTTTCAGAAAGACGATGTCCCTGGTGACATTGAGGCTTATTCTCTCGTCCACCATGGCGTTGCCGCCGTACTTGATGACGATCGTCCGGCCCCGGTTTTCCACGATTTCCGGCAGCGCCCCCAGGATGTCCAGCGGCTCGAATGGCTCTTCTTCTTTTGGACTCATTTTACGGCCTTCCGTTCGAGCAAGGATTCCCCGCATACACACGTTGGCTCGAAGCGCGATCCAGCGTCTGAGACGGCATCGGGGGAGATTTCCTTACATCTAAGAATCGGACCCGCGGCTCCTCAACCGGGAGCAGCCTGGTTTGGGTTGGCGACGCGTGATTCTGTTGAGCTTTAGCTCGATGGCGCCGCATGGTACGGGGATTCACCGCACGAACACCCGCACCTGCGTTCGAGCCCATCGGAGCGTGTTTCAAGGATCTGGGCGGAGGGACTTACTGTCTCCATCCCACCGGACGATCGCCCAGAGCTGGGCCTAATCCGCGTCGGTAGGGCTCGCTTAATTCCGATGTATAATAACACAGTCTGTACGGTGAGCCAAATCGAACGCCGGCCGCACGCACGGGACAAAGCACCCGGGATGGCGAAGCACGGCCAGAAATGACACGCACACGATGTACATAGCATATACAATTATTGTACAATACGGAGTTTGAAGTGGAGGTGCATCCGATGGCGAAAACAAGGGCACGCCTCGCTCCCGATGACAGGCACTTCCTGTCGCTCGTGGCCAAGGCCATCTTCACCAATCCCTTCAGCGACGAATACGCCGAGATCTATTCCCTGGTTGGCCCGGAACAGGATGTGGAGGCGCACAGGCTGGGATCCATCGTCCCCCTCCTGGACGAACGCCTTCAGGTGCTCGAGCGCCGCGGACAAAGCACGATCCAGGCCTTCACCGGCAAGGACCGTACCCTCGTGGAGCACGCTTTTCTCTTCCAGATTTACCACGCTTGCGTGGACGACTTCGACGAACTGATCCAGGCCCAGCTCCGGCTCGGCGAGACACCGGCGCCGGTACCCTTTTCGGACGGGGTCTTCCTTCAGCTGAGGGCCCGGGGCTTCACGGAGGAGGACTGCGCCCGCTACTTCGCACTTTTCTACCAGCTGCGCCGCGCGTACTACTTCATCGTCCGGTCCCTGGTCGGCGACAGCCCGTGCATGAAGGACCTCCGGCTCTCCCTTTGGAACGGCGTCTTCACGCACGACGTGCGTACCTACGAGCGCCACCTCTGGAACCGGATGGAGGATTTCTCCACGCTCATACTGGGCGAAACCGGGACGGGGAAGGGCGCCTCGGCTGCGGCCATCGGCCGGTCGGGGTTCATCCCCTTCGACCCGCGGAAGAAGCGTTTCGCCGAGAGCTTCACCGAATCCTTCGTGACCATCAACCTCTCCCAGTACCCCGAGAGCCTCATCGAATCGGAACTCTTCGGCCACCGGAAGGGCGCCTTCACGGGCGCCGTCGACGATTACGAGGGGCTCTTCGAACGGTGCAGCCCGCACGGTGCGCTCTTCCTCGACGAGATCGGCGACGTCTCCGTCCCCATCCAGATCAAACTGCTACAGGTCCTCGAAAGCCGGACCTTCACCCCCGTGGGAAGCCACGCCAGAAAACGGTTTTCGGGCCGGGTGATCGCCGCCACCAACAGGTCCATACAGGACCTCAGGCACGGGGGGCATTTCCGGGACGACTTCTTCTACCGGCTGTGCTCGGACGTGATCGTGGTTCCGCCCCTGCGCCAGCGGATCGAAGAAGACCCTTCCGAACTGAGCCGCCTGGTCGACCTCACGGTCGCGAGGCTCACGGGCCAGGACAGTTCGGAGCTGACGCGCTCCATCCTAACGGCGCTCGGGCGCGACCTGCCCGCGGGGTACGGGTGGCCCGGCAACGTGCGGGAGCTGGAGCAGGCCTCGCGGCGCATCCTCCTGACCCGGCACTACGCCGGCGACCGCATGGCTGTGGCCCCCGATCCCGACGAGGCGTTCACCCAGGCGGTCGGGGAGGGTAGCCTGAAGGCCAGGGACCTGCTCGACCGTTACTGCGGCCTGTTGTACCGGCGCCTGGGCACCTACGAGGAAGTCGCCCGCAGGACCGGCCTGGACCGGCGCACCGTCAAGAAGCACGTCGAGGACTACGCGGCCGCACAGAAGACCTGAAGGGGCGAACGTCCCGTTCTTCGAGCTGAGTATATACAATTATTGTGCAGGCAATGATCATTTTCTGATCCAACAACGCCCATCGTTCTGTTCCCGCCATCGTACCGACAAAGTGCCATAACCCCTTACTTGCTAATGCGTTAGAACCTATTTACTACCCCGTGGCACGCATCCTGCTCTTCTGCGGGCGTCGCCGGGAGGCAATTCCGGCGGAGAGAAACCTGACAGAAGGAGGTCAGACGATGAAGAAGAACACGGGTTCAGGGAGATTCGGAAAGAGGATGGCGGTGGCCGTTACGGCCGTCTTCGCGGCCGTGCTCATCGGCGGCCAGGCCGTCATGGCGGCGGGCCTGCTCAAACCCGTAAGCGGAGGCGACGCCGCAGGGATACGTATCAAGTCCCACAAGGTCAGCGTGACCATCAACAACGGCTTCAGCCGCACGGAGGTCGACCAGGTCTTCACGAACGACTCCGATTCCGACATGGAGGCCCTGTACACCTTCCCGCTGCCCAAGCAGGCGAGCCTCTCCGAGCTGTCCCTGTGGATCGACGGCAAGGAGGTCCTGGGCGAAGTCCTCGAAAAGAAGCGCGCCCGGGAAATCTACGAACAGCAGAAGGCGCAGGGCAACGACACGGCCCTGGCCGAGAAGGACGACTTCAAGACCTTCGACGTGAGCGTGGGCAACATCCGGGCCCATTCCGACACGCGCGTGCGCCTCGTCTACTACCAACCCCTGGAGATCGACCTCGGCGTGGGCCGTTACGTCTATCCCCTGGCCGAGGGAGGCGTCGATGAGCAGCGCATCGCGTTCTGGTCCGTGGACAACAAGGTGGACGGTCCCTTCAGCTTTCACCTTAAGCTCAAGTCCGCCTTCCCGGTAAAGGACGTTCGGCTCCCCGGTCTGGACCAGGTCGCCCAGGTGACCAAGGCGTCCCCGGACGGCGCGCAGGGGGGTGACGTCTACGACGTGGCCATCGACAGACCGGCCGGCGCGGATCTCTCCAGGGACATCGTCTTCTACTACCGGCTCGACGACACGGTGCCCGCGCGGCTGGAACTCATCCCCTACAAGCAGGCCGGCGCCAAAGAGGGCACCTTCATGGTCGTAGTCACGCCGGCCGCGTCCCTCAAGCCCATCGCCGAGGGCACCGACTGGATCTTCGTGCTCGACCAGTCGGGCAGCATGTCGGGCAACAAGATCGCCACCCTCGCGGACGGCGTGTCCCGGGTGCTCGGCACCATGTCCCCAAAGGACCGCTTCCGCATCATCACCTTCAACCAGTCGGCGCACGACATGACACGCGGCTTCGTGCAGGCGAGCCCCGAGAACGTTCAGCAGTGGATCTCGCGCGTCAAGACCATCCAGGCCAGCGGCAGCACGGCCCTCTTCGCGGGACTCAAGAAGGCCTACAAATCCATGGACGAGGACCGCACCACGGGCATCATCCTGGTAACGGACGGCGTGTGCAACGTGGGGCCAACCCAGCACGCCGACTTCCTCAACCTCATGAAACAGTACGATGTCCGGCTCTTCACCTTCGTGATCGGCAACAGCGCCAACCAGCCGCTCATGGACCGGCTGGCCAAGGACTCCGGCGGTTTCGCCATGAACATCTCAGACTCGGACGACATCGCGGGGCGGCTCCTTCAGGCCAAGGCAAAGATCAGCCACGAGTGCATGCACGACGTGCGCCTGAAGTTCCACGGCGAGAAGGTTCACGACCTTACTCCCACGAGCCTGGGCAACCTGTACATGGGCCAGCAGCTCGTGATGTTCGGACACTACACCGGCTCCGGGAAGGTCAAGGTGGAGCTCGACGCCAAGATATCCGGGCTGGGCGAGTCCTGGCAGTGCACCGCGGACCTCCCCGAAGCGGACACGGACAATCCCGAACTGGAAAGACTCTGGGCCCTCTCCTCGATCCACGACGCCATGCAGGCCATCCGCGAGAAGGGCGAGAGCGAGTCGCTGAGGAAGAAGGTCGTCGACCTCGGCCTGAACTACTCGCTCGTCACCGACTACACGTCCATGGTGGTGGTCCGCAACGACGTCATGGAAAACCTCGGCATTCAGCGGCGAAACGCGCAGCGGGTCGCGAGGGAACGGCAGGCCCAGCAGGCCAGGGCCGCCGCGCCCGTCAGGAACCACACGGCAGACAACGGGAAGATGTTCCACGGGGCGCACTCCCCAGGCATCGGCAGCGGTCCAGTGGGTCCCGGACTGCTCGGCCTCATCTTCTGGTTCAGCAGGCGCAAGCGCAAAGCCCAGTAACCCACTAGGGCAAGGGGGACGGCGGCCTCCGGGCCGCCGCTCCCCAGCCCGGGAGGTGCCCCATGAAATCTCTGGCCAGAAACGTCCGACTGGACCTCATCGTCTTCGGGACCCTCATCGCGCTGGCCAACGTGCCGCTGCTCTTCGGGCACGTGTCCAGTTCCCTCGTCTTCTTTCCGGGCGACGTGCTGGCGGGCCAGTGGTGGCGCGTCGCGACCTTCCCCTTCGTCCACTTGAGCTGGTACCACCTCCTGCTCGACGCCGGGGCCTTCCTCGCGCTCTACGGCGGCCTCTACGAGCCCAGCCGGCCCCGGCGGCTCGCGCTCGTGGCCGCGAGCTGTGCCGGCAGCCTGCTCCTCCCGCTTGCGGCCGCGCCCGCTCTGCTCGGACAGGGCCTGTGCGGCCTGTCGGGCACGGCGCACGGCCTCATGGCCGTATCGGGACTCGAAATGATGGCGCTGCCGGGCGCGGACCGCTCCATCCGTTACGCCGGCCTGGCCTACTTCGCCATCGTGGTGATCAAGTGCATGGCCGAGGCGTTCACGGGCTCCGTCGTCTTCGGATTTCTGTATTTCGGCATGATGGGCATCCCCGTGGCCATGTGCCACGCGGGTGGCGTTCTGGGTGGGATTCTGGCCTACGCAGCGCTGTCCGGCAATGCGGCCGGAGCACCCGCCATATCCCGGCTCGCACCCGTCAGGACGTGACGACCGTCCAACCGGGTTCGCAGGTCACGACGCGATCGAAGGCGTGAGATGCGGACGGAACGCGCCAAAGGAAGATGGACATCCGCGGACCGCTCCCCTCGATGGGATCCCCCTGCAGGACGGCGAGCGGTTCGCTTCCCCCGTTCGGACCGGGCGCTTCGTGGGAGCGGCGGCCGCCCGGGGCCTCCTCGTGCCACCGGACGCCGACCGCCGTACAGGCCCGGATCACCTTGCCGAGAAGGGCGATTCCCCCTTCGGAGCGGAAGTCTGAATCGAAGAGGGACACGGCGACGGACCGGTAGCATTCACGCTGGCCCGACGCGGCCACGATCCGATCGTGCGGGCCGGCCATGAAAGATTCGTAGGCGTCCGGGTTGCGCCACAGACCGAGGATGCACGCCGTGTCCGGCTCCAGGGTATCCCAGCCACCCAACTGCCCGGCGAAGCCGTCCACGTCGCGCAGGCAGCGCCAGAATCCCTGCGCCCTGGAAAAATGACCGGCGTCCTGGACCGGCACCCTGCACTCGATCCACTTGATCAACATGGCTATCTACATCCCGGAAACAGCGCACATCAGAGGCCGGCGCTCAACCGCCGTCGGAGAGCAGGCCGACCATTTCGGTGATGTGCCGGTGGTCTGACCCGCAGCAGCCGCCGAGAATCTTGAGCCCGAAGCGCCGGTGAAGATCGGCCATCCCCCTCGCGAAGGCCTGAGGGTCGTCCGAATCCAAGGTTCCCCTCCCGTCCAGTTCCTCCGGGCTGAGGCTGGACGTGTTGGCCTGAAGGCCCAGAAGCCTGCCATGCGGGTCGGCATTGCGCCTGGCCAGGGACTCGAGAGCCAGCCGCATGACGGACGGGTGGACGCAGTTCACCATGAATCCGAACGGTCGGGGCCTGACGCGGGTATCGATCTCGGCCATGGCCTGCTCCAGCGGGGTGCCGTCCAGAAGGTTGCCGGAGGGTCGGATCACGAAGCTGATGACGTAAGGCGTTCCCGTCCCGGCCATGGCCTGCGCCATGCCGACCGACTCGCCCAGGGCGGGCATGGTGGCCGCCATGAGGAAGTCCGCCCCGGCCGCCGCGAGCGCGCTTAACTGCGGGGCGTGGAAACGGGCCGCGACGTCCTCGTCCAGAGCCTCCTCGGGGCGGTAGGCGTCTCCCCGGCACCCCACGAGGCCGCCGATGAAGACCTCATCGGCGTACGCACCGCAGCTCCGCCGGATGTCGTCGAGAAAACGGACGCCGTCTGCGTTGGCGTCCCGGTTGTCCAGCCCCGCGTGATTGAGACGTTCGGGATTGGCCCGCCAGGTGGGCGTGAAGAGGATCATGGGGACGCCGGCCCTTTGCCCGATGGCAAGGTACTGGCCGTACAGGTTGGCCAGGACGTGCCTGCCCTGGCGATCGTAAACGAACCCCGCGTGGTGCACCCAGGGGTCCAGCGGCATGGAGAATTCCCTGCGAAGGCGCTCTATGACGGCGCCCTCCGTGATCAGCCAGGGCCGGGTCTTTACGGTCTCTTCGAACGACATGCCCTTCTTTGCCCCTTCCTCAGAATGGCTCGACCGGCCGCATCGGCACGTCCGGGAGCAGAATTGTACCTCAGTGCGCGCCCCCGGCCAAACCGGACGGACGACGCCCCGCGTCGCCTGACGGCCTCCATGCGGGGGCTTCAGGGTTTGACGTAGGCGTAGCCTTCCACCTGGAGCTTGACGAGTTCCAGGATGCCCGCAGGGACGACGGTGCAGGCTCCCAGGAGAGCAGACTCCGGGATCTCCATGTTGGACAGGGAGTTGCGGCAGATCAGGAATTTCACGCCCAGGCCGGCGAGTTCCTCTATGTCCCGGGAATAGGGTTCCGGCCTCTCCCGCTGAAAGAGGTTGACCGCCGTGCCGTTGGCCACCACGCAGACGCTGGCGCTTTCGGGCCCGACCTGCGCGAAGAGGTTATGGACGTTGTTCAAGGCGGCCAGCAGCCTACCCTGGTTCTCCCGGTCCACGTGTAGCACGGCTTTCATCTTCATTGTCTGCCTCCTTTGCCCCCATCGTGGGCTCCAATAACGCCGGACGTAAGGATTCCCGTCACTCCACAAACAACCGGGCGGGCGTGTGATTTCACTCTCGGGCCGGACGCGGGGGGGGCGGCCCGCATGAAAGCGCTCCCGGCGTATCGTCGCCGGCAGGTGGAAACTCTCCCTGCAATCGTAAAAGCGAACGAAGAGACGAGTTCATTATGAGGCCATTATAGCGCCTCCGACGTTCCGTGGCTCGCCGCGCGTGATCGCGTCCGCTCCCGGCGGTTCGGCTACGCAAATAGGACGGGGCCGAAACGTGTTATGTGGGCTATGATGAAAGAAGCGATAATCAGGCTGACTGTTCAAAGACAATAAGGGGGAACCCAGACGATGGCGAATATGGTCCTCATAACCGGCGCCAACCGGGGTATCGGCCTCGAGTTGGCGAAGCAGTACGCCTCGGACGGCTGGCGCGTCCACGCCTGTTGCCGGACACCCGGCAGGGCAGAGGCATTACAGAAGCTCTCGGAATCCTCGAACGGCAGCGTCGCCGTCCACCCGTTGGACGTGACGAACACGGCGGCGATACAGGAACTCGCCAGGAAGCTGGACGGCGAAAGCATCGACGTCCTGATCAACAACGCGGGCGTCTACGGCCCCGAGCGCCAGCCCTTCGGCGACATCGACGAGAAGGAGTGGATGCACGTGCTGAGGGTCAACGCCATCGCGCCGCTCAAGGTGTCCGAGGCCTTCGTCGGACACGTGGCGCGGAGCCGCCGCAAGACCATCGCCGTGGTGTCCAGCCTCATGGGTAGCATCACCGACAACGGCTCCGGCGGGTACTACATCTACCGCTCCAGCAAGGCCGCCGCGAACATCGTGACCAGG
Source organism: uncultured Thermoanaerobaculia bacterium (assembly GCA_964507185.1). GTDB lineage: Bacteria > Acidobacteriota > UBA4820 > UBA4820 > DSQY01 > CAVRTJ01. The sequence continues at coordinate 1,025 of CAZDOY010000056.1, read as the reverse complement.
AGCATGGCCGTCGACCTGAAGGCCCGCGGCATCATCGCCGTCGTCCTGCACCCCGGCTGGGTCAGGACCGACATGGGTGGCCCGTCGGCCACAACATCTCCGGCCGAGAGCGTCTCCGGCATGCGGAAAGTGCTGGACGGTCTCACGCCCGCCGACAGCGGCCGGTTCTTCGACTACCACGGCGACGCGCTGCCCTGGTAAGCTGACGGCATGTGCCTGCTGATTATTGCCCACCTCGACGACGCGCGCTACGACCTGGCGGTCGCCGCCAACCGGGACGAGATGTACGTCCGCCCCGCCCAGGCCGCGCACTTCTGGGAGGACGCCCCGGCCGTGCTCGCCGGCCGGGACCTTGAGGCCGGCGGCACGTGGATGGGTGTCACGCGCGCGGGCCGCTTCGCCGCGCTCACCAACTACCGTGAACCGGGCCCGCGAAAGATCGACGCGCCGTCCCGGGGGAGCCTCGTGGGCGACTTCCTGCGCGGCGCGGACGAGCCGGACCGCTTCCTGGCAATCCTCGAAGAGCAGGGGCCGGCCTTCAACGGATTCGCCATGGTCTTCGGCCGCGTGGGATCGCTGTGGTTCTACTCCAACCGCACCCATGCCGGCGGCCCGCTGCCGCCCGGCCTCCACGGCTTGAGCAACGGCCCCCTCGACGCCCCCTGGCCCAAGGTGGAGCGGACCAAGGCCACCGTGAGGAACGCCCTCGCGGCCCCGGACACCGATCCCTCCGGGGTGCTCTTCGCAGCCCTCGCCGACCGCACCGTCCCGCCCGACGCCGAACTGCCAGACACCGGCGTCGGACTGGACCTCGAGCGCCTCCTCGCCCCCGCCTTCGTCGTCACCCCCGTACACGGCACCCGCTGCTCCACTGTCCTCCTCGTCGACAAGGAAGGCCGCGTCAGCTTCGAAGAACGCAGCTTCCGCCCCGGTGGCCTCCCCGGCGAGGTGCACAGGGAAGAATTCCGGCTGCGGGAACCGTAAAAGGCGTTGATTTGAACAGTGAGGCGATGAAAAAGAAATTT
>CAZDOY010000055.1:0-14322 GCA_964507185.1 uncultured Thermoanaerobaculia bacterium | reverse complement strand
CTCAGGGTGCACCAGATCATCACCCTCGTGGACGGGGCCTCCACGGGCCACCTGGACACCTACCTCATCCAGTACGAAGTCGAGAACCTCGATTCCACCAGCCACGTAGTCGGCTGCAGGATCATGTTCGATACCGACCTCGACGACAACGACGGCGCGCCTTTCAGGGTGCCCGGAACGGGATCTGTGACGTTCGAGCAGCAGTGGGACGGGGCCCAGATCCCCGGCTATTTCTTCGTCTTCAACGACCTCGAGACGCCGAGCGTCACCGCGGAAGGGACCCTGATCGGCGGCCAGATCGCGCACGCACCTGACTTCTTCCAGGTCACAAACTGGAATAGCATCGTGTGGACCAGCTTCGACTGCACAATCGACCCCAGCCGGTCCATCACCGATGACAGCGCCTATGCACCCTACTGGGTCGACAGGACTCTCGGACCGGGCCAGAGCATCACCTTCTCGACCTACTTTGGACTCGGCGGCATCAGTGTAGACACGGCGCCTCCCCTGGTGACCGCACTCACCGCGCCCGAGTCTCTCGACTGTATAGGCTCCCAGTTCTCGCCGGACCCGTTCACCGTCACCCTCTTCCTGTCGAACACACGATCCGGCGTCACCGAGACGGCCACGGGCATCAACGCCACGTTGACTCTTCCGTCCGGCCTCACCCTGGCTTCGGGCTCAGCCAGCCAGAGTTCTCCGGACCTCCAGGTCGGAGACTCCTACTTGCTCTCCTGGCAGGTTTCCACGACAGGGGCCGCCGACGGCCTCCTGACTTACGATATCAACCTCACATCGAGCAACGCCGGCACCAAGCTGCTTTCGAAGACCATCAACCTCCCTGTCGGCTGCCTTCAGGACTGCACGCTGACCTGCACCGCTTCTGCCGGCGCCTCATCCGGAACGGCCCCTCTGGTCGTGCCGTTCAACGCCGCGGCAACGGCCACGTCCTGCAGCGGAAGCCCGTCCTACGCCTGGACCTTCGGCGACGGCACCACCTCCACCGACCAGAACCCCACGCACGTCTACTTCGGCGCGCAGACCTACACGTGGACGCTCACGGTGACCCTCGGCGGCCTGACCTGTTCCAAGACCGGTACGATCACCGTCTCCCCCGGCTGCGACTTCACTGCCGCTGCCACCGTCCCGGCCACGGGCAACGCGGGCACGGGTGTGAACTTCCAGGGCAACGCCACGCCCTGCTACTTCTGGGACTTTGGCGATGGGGCCACATCCAACCTGAAGGACCCGAACCACGTGTACACGAACCCCGGCACCTATCACTGGACCATGACCGCTTGGGTGAGCGGCACCAGCAGTTCGCAGTCGGGCTCCATCACGATCACGGACGTCCCGCCGCCGGTCGTCACCAGTATGGTTAAGAAAGGCGGCCCCTTCCGCATCCTCGTATACGGAAGCAACCTCCAGAACGGCATCAAAGTCTACATCAACGGCTCAGAGTGGACCGGCGTCACCTGGAAGAACGACGGCAAGATCAAAATCGGCGGGTCAGGACTCAAGACCGCCGCGCCGGCAGGCGTCGACAACACATTCCGCTTCGTGAACCCCGACGGGGGCGAATGCACCGCCACCTTGCGTTACTGATCCGGGACGAGCCGCACATGAGTGGGGGCCCGAAAGGGCCCCTTCTCCAAATCCCTCGTCTGCAGCTACAGCCCATACATCCCCGAGATCAGGAAACGGGCGTGGAAAAACAGAGGCGGCGGCGCACCCCGCCGGTAGGGTTGCAGGGACGTTAAAGCACTTGCGCGGTCGGGCATCACAACGCGTTCTCAAGTCCGCGGCATCGGCGCACAATGCCCTGCTGAAAGTTGGGTATCATGTCTCCAGAGTCGCCCGCATGATCATGGAGGGTGTGAAACTCCGCGGAGCGCACCCCGTATGATTCCGCAGGAGGCAAGCCGTCGGATCGACCCGCGGGCGGCTCGCTTGCTCGTTTGAAGGAGGAGGGGCGAGTGCGGGGGTACAGAGATCCAATCTGTCTGTTCTGGCTTGGATTAGCGATCGGTTGTTGCTGTTTCGCGGCGAAGCCCGCCCAGCCTCTTACACCGCCGCCCATGTCTCCTTACCGCGTGCCCCGGGTGGACGGCCCCGTGAAAATAGATGGCGTTCTGGACGACGCGGCCTGGAAAAAGGCCCTGGTCCTGGACGTGAACACGGAGGTGGAGCCCGGCGAGAACGTCCCCGCCCCTGTCAGGACACAGGTTCTTCTGGCCTACGGTCCGTCACAGCTCTACGTGGCGTTCAGGGCCCACGACCCCGCCCCCTCCCGAATCCGCGCCCGCTACACTGACCGGGACAAGATGTACGACGACGACTACGTCGCGGTGGTTCTGGACACATTCGACGACGAGCGGCGCTCCTTCGATTTCTTCTGCAATCCCCTCGGCGTCCAGGGCGACGCGATCGAAACCGCCGACTCGGGCACACAGACCGACTGGGACGCCATCTGGGACAGCGCGGGACGCATCACACCCGATGGCTATACGGTGGAGATGGCCATCCCCTTCAGTTCCCTCAGGTTCCAGCGGCGGAAGGGGGACCAGGTGTGGGGCTTCGACGCGATTCGAAGCTACCCACGGGGCGTGCGCCACCACATCGGCGCCTTCCCGCGGGACAGGGGCAACAACTGCTACCTCTGCCAGGCCATCAAGATAGAGGGTTTCGCAGGCGCAGATCCCGGAAAGAACCTCGAATTCGACCCCACGCTCTCAAGCACCTACGCCCAGCACCGTCCCGATTTTCCCTACGGACCCATGGTCAAGAAGGACTTCAATGTGGAGCCCGGCCTGACCGTCCGGTGGAGCCCCACGCCCAACCTTGCCCTCAACGCCACCGTGAACCCGGACTTCTCCCAGGTGGAGGCGGATGCGGCCCAGCTCGACGTCAACACCAGGTTCGCGCTCTACTACGCGGAGAAGCGCCCTTTCTTCCTCGAAGGGATGGATTACTTCCAGACCACCGTTCCCATCGTTTACACGCGGACCCTGGCGGACCCGGCCTGGGGCGTAAAACTGACGGGTAAGATGGGCCGCGGCACCCTGGCTTACTTCACGGTGCAGGATCGGGAAACCAACCTCCTCTTTCCCGGCAGCCAGTATTCCCGATCTGGCTCCCTGAGCCAGGGGAGCTTGGGGAGCGTCCTCCGTTACAGGCTCGACATGGGAAAGTCCTCCACCCTCGGCGTAACAGCAACGAGCAGGGAGGGTCAGGGGTACTCGAACCGGGTCCTGGGCGTCGACACAGCTCTCCGGTTCACGGATAAGGACACGCTCTACTTCAACGCCTACGGCTCCCGGACGAAATACCCGGGCGCCACGGCGGCCGCCTATGAACAACCAAGGGACGAATTCGGAGGCTACGCGGTCGACCTCATGTACATGCACGCCACCCGTAACTGGGAGTACTACGTGCACTACCAGGACTTCGGTGAGAGGTTCCGCGCCGACCTCGGCTTCGTTCCCCAGGTGGGCTACACCTTCCTGGACACCGGCGTCCTGAACCATTGGTACAACAACGATTCCGAACACTGGTTCAACCGCATCTCTACCTGGGTGGGATACGAGCTGACGCGGGACCACCACGGGAACCGCCTCAGGGAGGTCTACGGCACCTTTCTGGAATACCACGGCCCCATGCAGTCCTGGATATACTCGCTCCTCTACCTGGGACGCCAGAGCTACGCCGGAAAGCCCTTCAAACACAACACCCTGACCCTGAACGGCGGTCTCCAGGCGACGAGGAATCTGACCCTGGAACTGGACACGTTCTACGGGGATGACGTGGATATCGCGGGAGTCCGCCAAGCGACGCGCTTCAGGTTGGCGCCTTCGTTCCTGCTCTTCGCAGGGCGGCACTTCCGCCTCTCTTTAAACCACGCCTACGAACGCCTCTGGGTGACGGAGGGGCGGCTTTACGCCGCGAACCTGTCCGAAATGCGGGCGGTCTACCAGTTCAGCGCGCGGACATTCGTCCGGGCTATTCTTCAGCGTACCGACTACGCCTTCAACGCGGCCCTCTACCCCTATCCCGTCGGACCCCGCGACAAGCACGTGCTGAGCCAGTTCCTGTACAGCTACAAGATCAACCCGCAGACGGCTCTCTACATCGGCTACTCCGACCAGTATCTGGGCGCCCCCAAAGCCGGCCTCACGCAAACCGACCGCGCCGTTTTCATGAAGATCGCCTACGCCTGGGTGCGGTGAAGCGGTCCACATGGAAATGAGAACAAGGCCCCATCTCAAAGGTGCAAGGCCAGATTCTAGATGCTAAAGAAAGTGTCCAGGAGGGCGAGGTTCTTGATCGAACAGTGATCCGGCGAGAATGCTTTGGCAGGCCTGAGAGTTATGAATGAAGAATGGATCTTGAGTTTTGAGGGCGCTGCTTTTCATTATCCAAGCGCGCTGGGAAGGGGGCAGCCATTAGCGCCCGCTTCCAGAACCTCGTGTATGGTCGTGCGGGGGTTCCGCGAAGGTCTTACATCTGCCGCAGGTCAAACCCGCAATCCAAATTCCAAAATCCAAGAATTCGTCCCCCAACTCCCCCATCGCGCGCCTGAGGTGGTATAATTCATGGCAACAAAGACTGCAACTTGGCATGGGGGGACAGTGTCAACGGACTTTTCGGCCGACAATGACATTCTGAGACTGCGGTGGGCGCTCGAGGAGACAGTGAGTCACGCGCGTACGCGTGAGGACCTGTTCCCAGCCGTTTCGCGTCCGCCGGGCACGCTGCCGTCGCGAGAGGACAAGGAGGCGATCTGGCTGGTCTGGCAGCGGGTGCTGGACTTGACCATGGGGCTGGACCGGCTGGCAGACAGACATTCGCGCTGGCCGCTGGCGCGGGGCAAGGGGAGGCGCGAGGAGTCGCTCCACCTCTTTTCTGCCGCATGGCTGGCCCAGTACCGGTTCGCCCTCGACTTCATCGCCCTGGCCGAGCGCGACCCGGTGATGGACGCCATCCTCAACGACCGCGTGCCCGAGGCGGGACTTCCGGCTGGCACCTACGACACCTACAAGTTCCGATTTCTCAGCGCCGCGCGGGGCACGGAATTCGGACTCCTCGCAGCGGTCCTGAGTGCCGTTCCGTCTTCGGCCGACGCCGAACTCGCTACGGCCTTGAAGGACGATACGGAAACGCTCTGGCTCTACGGCGAGACGGAGGGGCCGATCCTGACGGTGCGTAACGCGCTCGCCGTCTTGCGCAAGACCGCCATACGGGCGTGGTTCCCGTTCCAGAAGCAAGCCTCGCTCACCTTGAGCCACCTGCGCCTGCCCGTGCGGAACGGATGGAACATAAAACCTCGCCAGGCCCGGGCGCTGATCGCGAGGCTGGAGCCCGGGGACATCCTCCTCCAACGCCGGGAATGGGCCTTCACGAACCTCGGCATACCGGGATTCTGGACGCACGCGGCGCTCTACACGGGCACCGCCGACGACTGGACCCCTCTCGCCTCGGACCCTGCCGTCGCGGCATGGGCGAAGGAACTGACGGGCGGTGAGCCGTTGCTGGAGGCGGCCCTTGTCTCGGCGAATGCGGAAGCCTACCGCCGCTACGTGAACAAGAAGGATGAGAACGGCGCGCCTTTCCGCGTCGTTGAGGCGTTGGCACCGGGCGTCGTGATCACGAGCCTGGAGCGCTCCACCGCCTGCGACGGGATGGCCGTACTGCGTCCGAGGCTCCCCGCCACCGCCAAGGCCGCGGCCATCGCTCGCGCGTTCCGATACGTGGGCCGGCCCTACGACTTCTCGTTCGACTTCGCCGGCGATTCGGCCCTCGTCTGCAGCGAATTGGTCCTGAAGGCCTACGAGGGAAACAACAGCCTTCCCGGTCTGCGCCTCCCAGTCCGCGACGTGGCGGGGCACAGGGTTGTGCCGGCCAACGAGTTCGCGCGGGTCTTCGACGAGGAAGCCGACGGCGACTCCCACCAGTTCGATCTCGTTCTCTTTCTCGACGGCGACGAGAGGGACCGCCGCGTGGTCGAATCTGACGAGGCGGCCTTTCGCGAGAGCTGGCGCCGGCCCAAGTGGCACGTTCTGACCCGGCCTATAAACCGAATGGCACATGATGAATTGTGAAAGCATTCGCGATCGGGGTCTTGACCGATCTTCACAACAGCAGAAGAAAAACCGCCAGCGCGTAGACGACGCCCAGCCCCTCCACGAGCCGCCAGCCCGCTTTCCCGGGGCGGATGTTCTGCTTTGCCAGCCCTGCACCGATGCGCCAGAAGGTCACCGCCGCAAGCGCACAGGCCAGAATCATGCAGACAACCTGCAGCGCCGTCAGGACGCCCAGCCCGTCCGCCGCAAAGGGAACGGGCAGTCTCTGCCCCGCCGTCAGGTGCAACTTGAGGTCGCGAAGTCCCGGTATGTTTGCGAGCTGGTAGGCCATGAGCGGCCCCCAGGCCAGGACGAGAAGGGCGAATGCCGTCCGGGAAGCGACTCCGTGGTCGGGCTTTCCGTCCTGTCCGGCAAGGATAGAAGGCATCCTCCAGTTCAGGAGCACGCCCGCGAGGACCGCCAGCACCCCCATGATCGTGAGCCCGGCCGATGTGGCTATCCACCCGCTTCCCTGGGCGGCCAGCATGACGGGCGCGAAAAGGAAAACGGCCAGGGCGAAGGGAGTGAGGGCCTCGCTGAATCCTCCCCACCGCCACACCGCCTGTAGAGGCGGCCGTGCGTACAGCCGGGTGGATTGATGCGGGCAAACGCGCAGGCAGTTGAGGCACAGCTTGCAGAGGTGGCTCTCGCCGACGTAGAGCGGGTGGTGGTAGACAGAACACCCTTCCGCCTTGTCCGTGCCCTTGAAGCACTCGTGCGTTGTGCAGTACGTCGCGCATACGCTTGGATTGGCACGGACGTGGAGGGAAGCCGGCAGCGAATAGCTGGCTGCCAGAAGCCCGAGCGGACAGACGTACCGGCACCAGACCTCCCGTTGGTACGCCATGCAGAAGGCGACGGCGAGGCCCGTCAGCGACAGCAGGAGGATTCCCGACGCCACCGGATTCTCGGTCATATGGAAGATCCGTTCCGTCCACACGATGAGGAAAAAGCCAAGGATCCCCAGCCCAAGGCCGAACCGCTTGACCCACTTGGGCGGGGGCTTGCTCAGGCACACCACGCGCTGCACCGCTCGTCCGGCCGTCGACAGGGGGCAAACCATGCACCAGAGGTGCCCGAAGAACAGGAACAGTAGGATCACCACCGGCTCCCATAGCCCCCAGATGAGACCGTTTGCCCAGCGGCCCGTCACGGTCCGGCCGGCCACCACGGCGGCCGCGGCGATGCCGAGGAACGAAACGAGGACCACGAACCGTGCGGCGCCCATGGCCTGTCCCCGGACCAGTCTGCGGACGAAGGGCACCTTCCCGAGGTCCACCTCGGTCGGGGAGCCCTCGTCCTTGGGCCCGGTAAAGATGCACTCCGCGTGGATCTCCCCTCCTTCGGCGAAAAGGGCGGCCAGTTCCACGGCCTCCCGGAGTTCCGCGGCGTTGCGGTGCTGGTACTTCTGGGAGAGGAGGCGGTGCTCCGCGTCGGTGCTGAGCTTCAACCCCCTGCCGTCGCTGCGCTCGGAGAGAAAGAGCCTAGCCAGCGGGAGGATGTCATTCTTCCGGTCGGCCAGCCTGGGCATCGTCAGCGTGCGCCGGGCGAAGAGGGCGGCCAGGCCCCTGGTCATGGTCCCGTTCCCGAGCATGGCTTCGCTGTTTCTCCCGGCCGTCGCCACGACCCGGGCGTCTGGAAAGAGACCGTCCTCTGCCACGCTCTGGGCCTCCAGGTATGCGGCGAGCGCCTCCTGGGCCTCGCCGGAGAGCGCCTCCACGTGGCGCAGGGCGAGCGTGCCGCCGTGCGCCAGGTGAAGGGCGCCCGCACCGCGGACGCGGCCCTTTTCCAGCGCCCGCCCGGACGTACCGAAGAGAACGCGCTCGACGTCACTCTCTCCCGCCAGCCGTCTGCAATCCACCACGATGAACGGCGCCTCCGCGCCGTGTGCCGCCTCGTGGAGATGTCCGGCAAGGAAGAGCTTCCCCGTGCCGGGCTCGCCGATGATGAGCACCGGCCCCGGTTTCGCGGCCATTTCCTTGAGCGCCCTGACGGCCCTGCGCATGTGTCCCGACCGGGCCACCAGCCTTCCGCCGCCGACTTCCCTGCGCATGAGCAGGTTGAGGGCCTCCGCGCGCTGGAAGAAGCTCCACGTGTCGAAGGACGTCTCCTCCAGGTCACGGGCCATGCGCGCCATGAGACCGGCCCTCAGAGGCTCACAGCGGGCAAGTGCCCCGGAAAACAGATCTCCGGGATAGGCCAGTACCCTGACGGGTCCCAGGGCCACCACGTCGGCCGATACCGCCTTGTTCCGGAGCAGAGACATCTCCCCGAAACTGTGCCCGGGGCCCAGGCGCTTCAGGGGCAGGGTCTGTCCTCCGTCGCCTTCGAGGCGGACCTCGGCCTCTCCCGAGAGCACGACGTAGAACGCGCATCCCGGGTCACCGCGCCGCACGATCCTGTCCCCCGTTTCAAAGGACAGTTCCCGGCCTTCCGCCTTCAGGTAGTCGACGGCCTTTTCATTCAGGACCGGTCCCGAATTCTTTTCCTCGGCCATGCGCCTCTTTTCCTGATTGGAAGGTAGCCGTTTTCACTCGCGGATTCAAGTGTCGCAGGCCTCCGGGACACCGATTCCCTCCATATCGCGCCCCCCGGAGCCAGACACGGGGCACGCCGCCCGCGGCATGCTCCGATCACCTGATCACGACCCCCAGAGGCACCCCCATCTCCAACCTCAGTTGTAGACCTCATCTACAACTTTGGTTGGAGGCGCACGGTGGCGGAAGGCATTACATTGGCGCCATCTCATCGGTGGTTTTTCTCTTTGCACTTTGAAAAGACATCGGTTTATGCTGATCGGGATATGATCCCAGTCGGTCACGCGGCCATGCAACGTCGGCCGAATGTTTTTTTCGGGGAGGGACCATGGTTTATCCGTTCAAGAATCTGATATTCGAAGGCGGCGGCGTGAAGGGCATCGCCTACGTAGGGGCCCTGAAGGTACTCAAGCAGAAAGGTATTCTGCCCCAGATCGAGCGCGTGGGAGGCGCTTCAGCGGGTGCGATCATAGCCCTCCTGGTCGGCCTGGGCTACTCGGTATCGGAGCTCAAGACGATCCTGGGCGCGCTGAATTTCAAGAATTTCATGGACGATTCATGGGGAGTGATCCGGGACACCGAGCGCCTGATCAGGGAGTTCGGCTGGTACAAAGGGCAGTTCTTCAGGAACTGGGCGGCGGAGCGGATCGCCGAGAAGGCGGGCAACGGCGAGGCAACCTTCCAGGAACTCGCGAAGAAAGGCACATTCCACGACATGTACTTCATGGGGACCAACCTCTCGACGCACTTTTCTGAGGTCTTCTCCTGCGAGCACACGCCGCGCATGTGCGTGGCCGACGCGGTGCGTTATTCCATGTCCATCCCGCTCTTCTTCGCGGCCATGCGCAGCGCCCGGGGCGACGTATACGTGGACGGCGGCATGCTGGACAACTACCCCATCAAGCTCTTCGACAGGGAGAAGTACGAGCCCGTGGCGTCGATCATGCGTCCGTACTACAAAGAACACAACAAGGACCTCGTCGAGATGAAGAAGGACATCAGCCCTTACGTGTTCAACATGGAGACTCTGGGCTTCCGCCTGGATACGGCGGAGGAGATCGCCATGTTCCGCGACCAGGCGGAGCCGCCCCACCACGTCATCTCGGACTTCTTCGAATACGCCTGGGCGCTCGTCAAGACACAGATGGACAGCCAGGCCAACCAGCACCTCCACAGCGACGACTGGCAGCGCACGATCTACATCAACACCCTGGACGTTAGGACGACCGACTTCGGCATCACCGATGCCAAGAAGGCGGAGTTGGTCAAACAAGGCAAGCTCGGCGCCGAGACTTACTTCACCTGGTACGACGACCCCAGCGAAAAGCCCATCAACAGGCCGTAAAAAGAGTCATCCCCGGCGCACTGCCGGGAGGGTTTTGATCGAAGGTCTGTGGACCGGAGGGGGTGGGCCACCTTGGCCGTCGCTCCCAACAGCCTTACAGGCCGGGCCACTGCGCCGGGAAGCGCCAGGGGAATTGAATGAACCAGAGAACACATTCGTGGATCGCGATCCGCGCCATCGCCCTGCTCGAGGACGAAGGCAGCGAGCCGGAGCTGGTCGAGCTGCTCAAACCCCACGCCAGGATGGCGTCGGTCGGCGCATGGATCCCGGACGACGCCGACGCCAAGCGGGGCGGGGCGGGTGCCTCCACGGAGAACCACGTACTCAAGATGGAACCCTACCATGGCGCTCAAACGGAACGTTTCACGACCTCAAAGGACTTTCTGACGGAACACGTCGGCAGCCACCGGGTGACGGCCCAATACCTGAAGGAGGACGCCACGTTGAACGACGCCTGGTGGGCCGTCCCCTACCGCGGGGATGTGCCGAAACCCGGCCAGCACCTCCCCAACAGGATCATGGGCCTGAGCACCATGATGAAGGACCTGCTTCTCATGGGCGACAGGGAGGTGGACGCGCTGATCCCGGGTGACCTCAGGTTCGCCCGATATCTTCATGACGACATCCGCACGGCCGCCGCGGCCGCCGCGGCATATTACTTCATGCTGAGCCATTTCGTCGCGGACATATGCATGCCCTGCCACTGCGACGCGAGGAAGCTGTCCGCCTACGGAGAAGGCCTCCACAAAGAACTGGAAGCCCATTGGTCGAGGACGGTGGGCACGGCGTTCGAAAAGAAAAACCTCTGCGTCGACCAGGGCGGTCTGAGCGGCTCGGAGCGCAAGGCCGACTCCGAACAGATCCTGGCGATGGCTCGCTTCAAGGATGACGCCTTCGGCGTAAGATTCAGCGGCGCAGAGATTCCCGATCTCCACAAGGGCCACGATATATGGCTCGAAGCCATCCACCTATGCCGCGCCTCCTTCGCGATCGCCAGCATCATAGCGCCCTGCGATCAATACCCCTACGGTGACAAAAATGCCCGCGCGCCGTTTGACACCGTTCTCGGCGACGCCAACCCGGAGCTCATGGCCGCAATCGACCACATGGTCATGCACGACGCCGTTCTCAACACGGCCCTTTTCTGGAAGCACATCTGGAACAAGGTGTCCAAGGAGTGACCAGGTGGAGAAGCCCGCCGCCGAAGCTCCGAAGCCAGCGGCCAGGAGTGCAGGCGGTCGAGTTGCGGGCGTTCAATCGAAGGCTGACCCTCCGCCCTGCCTGGTAATTCGCCGCCCCGGAATTATGGAACCGCTCGGTGCGTTATTCTGCTCCGCTCGCGAAACTCCGTACGGCATTCGAGTATGAGGTGCAACATGGGACGGACAGCAAACGGATCTATCTTTCTTCGACTCTTCTGGTGGTTACCCTTCGGTTCGGCCCCGGAAATCAGCCCCCAGGAGCTGGCAAAGAGAATGAAGCGGGCAGGCAAGAAGCTCCAGATATTGGATGTCAGGACTGACCATGAATGGCAGCAGGGCCACCTGACAGGCGCCGTTCACGTTCCGCTCGCCTCTCTCGGCAGCCGCGTCGGTTCGCTGCCCTTCAAACCGGATGCACCCGTTGTCGCCGTCTGCCTGAGCGGCCACCGCAGCGTCCCCGCCGTCCGTCTGCTCCGCCTCCACGGCTACGAATCGGCCGTTCAGCTTGCGGGCGGGATGCTCGCCTGGCGCCGAGCCAGCCTGCCCGAAAAAAGGACCTGACCGCCGCCGACCTTTTTCCAAATGCTATAATTTACAGCCTGCCGGGGACCTTCTCAACGAGATTAGCTCCCAACGACCAGCGTAAGGGGCCGAGTGCGTCCTGACCCTGGCTTCCGCGTTCATGGATCAGGTAGCCCGACAGCGTCTCACCGGCCTGAAATTTCTGGTGCATCGGAAACCCTTTCGCCCCCGGATTCGTATGCCTGATCTTCGGGGGTTGCTCATGGGGAGCGAATGCCGACATTGAGAAGATTCCTCTTGATCACGGTCCTCATCCTTTGCTCGGCGGCGGCGGGCGCCCGAAACCGCCTTTCTATTGCCGTACAGCCGCCTGGGCGGATTGGCGAATCAACGGTTCAAGAAGTCAAGGTCGACATATCCGGCACTTTCGATTGCCGGGTGACCGTCCTGCCTCGCGCTCCGTTGCCCGCTTCGGCTTACTACAGCCCCAGAAGGCGTTACCGGGCCGGGAAGCTCCTGGCTTTCCTGGAGCGACATACTCCCGGCTCATTCGACAAAGTCATAGGACTCACCCTGAAAGACATCTCTACTACAAAAGGCAAATATCCGGACTGGGGTATCTTCGGTTACGGTGAAATCGGAGGCAGGGCCTGCGTCGTCTCCACGTATCGCCTGAAATTTCACCGGCCGGGCGCCGCTCTCATGCGCAGAAGGCTCCGCATCTTAGTCCTCCACGAGATCGGCCACACGCTGGGGCTCCGGCATTGTCCCACCCGCGGGTGCGTCATGCAGGACTGCAAGGGTACGATCAGGACCGTGGATGCATCGACCGGAAGGTTCTGCAGCACGTGCCGATCAAAGATCAGACGCTGGCCGAAGGTCCGCCGGCGCTCCTCCGCAACCGGAGCAGGACCCGATCGGTCTTCCACAGAATCTTCGTCGGGCCGGGGGCCCGTTGTCCACGGCACGCACGGCGCAAGAGCCGCCGCACCAGGGAGAAACGGCATATGATTTCCACTTCACGGCTTACCTTTCCGTCCATTATCTTTGCCCTTACAGCGTTATTTACTTTTGCTCCCCGCACTTTCGCTCAAGTACCGCCATCCTTGCCTCTTCACCAAACATCGGGCGATATCCGCATAGACGGACGACTGGACGACCCCGGCTGGCGGAGCGCCACTAAGATCACGACGTTCTACGAGGTCAACCCCGGCGACAACACGAAGCCACCCGTCAAGACCACCGCATGGATCACCTATGACTCCCGATATTTTTACGCGGCTTTCCGGTGCGAGGATCCGAAACCCTCATCCATCCGGGCGCCCTTTACGGAGCGCGACGGCCTGAACTCGGAAGAGGACTTCGCTGGAATCTTTCTGGACACACGCAACAGCAAGCTCACCGCCCTGGAACTGTTCGTCAACTCGCGGGGAATCCAGAGCGACGGCGTCAAAAACGACGCAACCGGCGAGGAGGACTTTTCGCCCGACTTTTTCTGGGACAGCGCGGCTCGCATTACAGCTCACGGCTGGGACATGGAAATGCGGATCCCCATGTCCTCACTACACTACCCCAGGACCGATCCCCAGACCTGGGGAATAATCCTGTTCAGAAACTATCCCCGCGGTAACCGTTACCAGATTGCGAGCGTTAAAGTTCCCCGCGGTTCCAACTGCCTGCTGTGCCGAGAGATGGAACTGACCGGGATCAAGGACCTTCCCGCCGGAAGCCACTGGACCGTGGCGCCCTACGTGACTGGCAAGGAGCATGGCTACGCCCGTGGCGTGCCGGGCACGGCCTTCCGGAACAAACCCATGGCAATGGACGGCGGAGTTGACGCAAAGTGGCGGCCCAACGCCAATACGGCCGTGGACCTCACCCTGAACCCGGACTTCTCGCAGGTTGAGTCGGATGCGGCGCAGGTTACCGAGAACCAGCGTTTTGCCCTCTTCTACCCGGAAAAGAGGCCCTTCTTCATGGAGGGCGTAGAGCTTTTCCAGACACCCATCCAGGCGGTTTACACCAGGACAATCACGTCGCCCCGGTGGGGAGCCAGGATCACGGGCAAAGCCGGCGAATACTCGTACACGCTCCTGACGGCCCAGGACCAGGGCGGCGGGAGCATCGTGCTACCCGGGCCTCAGTCTTCGCAGCTCCTGCCTCAGGACTTCGCTTCGATGGTTTCCATAGGCCGTGTACGACGAGATTTCGGTCGGTCGTACCTCGGATTCCTCTTCACCGACCGCGAGAATCAGGGCAACGGGTATAACCGCGTCGCCGGTCCCGATTTTCAGTGGAACCTCGACGACGATAATCAGGTAACCGGCCAGTACCTCTTCAGCGTAACGCGGACACCCGACCGCCCGGACCTGAGTCCTTTGTGGGACGGCCGCTCGCTGTCGGCCGGCGCACTGTCCCTCGGATGGAGCCTCAACACCAGAACGTGGAATGCGCGCACCGATTACACGGATGTGGGCGGCGATTTCAGGGCGCAGGACGGCTTCGTACCCCAGGTCGGGTACCGCAAGCTCCACCAGTGGATCGCCCGCAACTGGTACCCGGACAACTTCTTCACCTGGGTGGGACCCTACCTCAAT
>CAZDOY010000054.1:0-14387 GCA_964507185.1 uncultured Thermoanaerobaculia bacterium | reverse complement strand
GGTTGAGGCGGACATTTTTGGAATTACCCGCGCACAAAAGAACGCCCGGCGCGGGCCGGGCGTCAAAGGAGGAGGGCGGAGGGGCAGATAAGCTACCGCGCGTAGGGGTCGGGGCAGTAGCCACGTTCGAAGCCCGAGGCGTGCCGGCGGCGCTGCATGGGGCAGGGCTTGGGACGGGGCTTCGGGATGAGACCCAGGGCCATGAGCTGGGGGCGGAACTCGTAGCGGATGCTGATGGAGGCCGCGGGATGGTCCTCGAGGTCCATGTACACCTGCTGCACGGGGTGGCTGCGTTCGCGGCCGATACCGGTGGCGGCGTATTGATCGGACAGCCCAAGGGCTTCCGCGGACTTGTTCTCGGCCGACGGTGCCCGCTTCATCCGGGCGGAGGAGTCGGATTCGGCGCGGGGAACGCCACCTGCGGAGGGAGACTCCTGGGCGAGCGGGGTCGGGCGCCATCGCTTCTCGGCGTAGAAAACGGCCTCGATGACGCCCAGGTTCCGGGTCTTGCCCAGCCAGGCGCCGTAGGAATGGGTCTCGTCCGTAAAGAAGAAGGATCGGGCCTTTTTGCCCGTGATCTGCCAGCCCGAGATCACGATGGAGCCGTGGGGTTCGATCACCCACTTCCTGGCGGCCGCGGCGGTGGTGTGGGACGCGTCGATGGTGTTCAGGCCGTCGACCGAGAGCGCCACGGCCACGCGGCGCGAGAGGGGATTGGTGATGCGCAGCCCGTACTCTTTGCCCTTGAGGGCCTCCACGTAGACGCGGCCGTCACGGGAGGAGTACTCGGGTCGGGGAGTACCGCCGACCAGGACCTCCATCTTGAAGCGGCCTTCGTTGCGAGCGCGAGACGGGAGCGAGGGAACGACGAACAGGACAGCCAATAGAACGAGTAAGAGTTTGTATCGCATCGGAACCTCCTGCACTGGTCGGTGAGACCGGCGATGGCGGAAAAGGTTCCACAGGGAGTGATCCAGCGATCAGGTGATCGAGTAATCGAGTTCGGGGGAAGACCTTCGAAGTGGAGAAGGGCTAAGGGCTAAATTCTAAAGGCTAATGAAGAGAATGAAACGGCCAGGGCTGGCCCTTCGACGACGCGTTCCGAGCCGTTCTAAAATCCCAAATTCGAAATTTCTACGATCCAACCTGCGTGAGCCTGTAGCGTCCGGCGGGTAGGTTCAGCATGGAGACGTAACCGGTGACGGCCGTCGACACGCGGCGGCCAAGAGGTTTGCCCTGCATGTCCGTAAGGGTCATACCGCCGTCGTCGAGGATCGAGACATACCACTTCTCACCGGGCGGGGGCACGGCGTTCGAAGGGAGCTGCAGGGAGGCGAACCTGGCGTGGTCGAGTGTGCTGAGCAGGCAGAGGACCATCGTGGGCCGGGGGGACTCTTCAGCCTTCTCCTTGAGGGCTGACGTCGGGGCTGAATGCGGAGCGCGCACCGCGTTCCGTTTTGCGACGTCGGGCGGCGGTTGTTGAGGCGCTGGAGACGGTTGAGGAACCACCTGATCCGGGGCGGCCTGGCTGGAAGATCCGAAGAGGGGCTCCGCTCGCTCCGCCTGCGCGTCCATCTGAGTTTCATTCCCGGCGGTTGCCGGGGACTGGTCGGCGCGGGGTGGGGGCGCGTCTGCGTAGAACCGGGTCTCCGGCGCGGAGGCCTTCGGCGTGGTCGCCGCAGGAGGCCGGGAGAGCCGGTCGACGGGAGGCGGCGTGAGTTCGCCTTGGACCTTCTTGGCACTCTCGGACGCCGGAGCCTTGCGCGCCGCGAGCCTGCCTTCGGAGGCCTTGACGGGTGCCTGCGCCTGCGGCGCCGGCAGGGGGGGCTGCCTGTCGACGGTACGGTTGAAGGAAGTGACCAGGGCAATGCCCCCGATGGCGGCGGCCACGATCATGAGGCCGACGGGAGCAGCCCATCGGCTGTGCACCCACAACGCAAGGCCGGAGGGCCGAGGCTCGGCGTCGGCCTCTTCTCGGACGTGAGCCATGATCCGCGCGTGCAGGAACGGTGGAGCCTCTTCATCCTTCATGGCGCCCAAGCCGACGGCGGCGGCTTCCCACTTCTCTAACGCGGCCCGGCAGGACGAACAGTCCTTCATGTGCTCGCCGGCCTCGTCTTCACGGACGGGACCGCCGTTATCAAGCAGCCGGAGAAATTCTTCGCATTTCATGGCCAGATGCCCTCCAGCGCTTCCCTGAGCGCCCTCCGTGCCCTGGACAACCTCGACTTCACCGTGCCCGCGCGACAGCGAAGGATGCTCGAAAGTTCGCGATACTCGAGCCCTTCGATCTCCCGGAGTACCAGGATCTCCCTGTATTCCTCCGAAACGGTGAGCAGCGCCGCATCCAGGGCGCCCCGGATTTCGCCTGCCAACGCCAAGGACTCTGGATTGCTCGCGGTATCCGGGAGGTCTGTCCCCGGGGCATCGCCGTCCGGAGCGGAGGCGCCGGAGAGGCTGTCTGTCTTCCTGGTGCGGAGCACCTCGCCGCTGGACAGCCTGGAGCGGCACACGTTAAGGGCGATCCCGTAGGCCCAGGTGCGGAACGAGGCTTCGCCGCGGAATCGCCGGAGGCCGCGATAGACACGCAGAAATATTTCCTGAGTCGCGTCCATGGCGTCCTCGGGATTGCCCAGCATGCGGCGGGAAAGGCGGAACAACTCGCCTTCGTACTTGGTCACCAGGCTCTCGAAAGCCGCAAGGTCCCCGCCTTTGAAGCGCGCCACGTCGGCCATGTCGTCAGCGCGGACATCCCTGCCGTTTTCGAGGACCGCCTCTTCACCATCCATGGAGAAAGGATAAACCACGAGCGCATCCACGGGCAAACGCCTCCTGCGTGGTGAGACCGCGCTCGAAGGAAAAGGTTCCCACGGACTGTCCCTGCGGAGGCGGGAAACACGCGTCAATCCAGCTGGACGGGTTTTCCGGCCTTGAGGATCACCACGTTCGGAACGCCCAACCCTAGGAGGTGCTGTCGTAGGGCGGACTGGGCGTCGGGCTCTCCGTGAACGAGGTAGACGCCCTTCAGGCGGGATGCATCAAGCTTCGTGACATACTCGCCGATTTCCCGGTAATCCGCGTGGGCGGAGAAGACGTTGAAGATCTTGACCGTCGCCCTGACCTGGTGTTTCTCCCCGAATATCCTGACCTCCGGCCGCTTGTCGGCAAGCGCGCGGCCAAGGGTGTTGGCGGCCATGAAACCCACGATCAGCACGGCATTTCGCGGGTCGCCGATGCCGTGGATCAGGTGATGCAGGATTCGGCCGGCCTCGCACATGCCGGAAGTCGCGATGATGATACAGGGTTCGGGCAAGGTGTTGATGCTCTTGGAGACCTCGGCGTTCGTGACGTACTTGAGCGCGTCGAAGCGGAAAGGGGATTCCCCGTTGTCCAGGAACTGCTCCACCGTTTCCCGGTCGTAACACTCGGGGTGAGCTCTGAAGATGGCCGTGGCTGAAACCGCCATCGGGCTGTCCACGAAGACGGGTACAACCGGGATACGGCCCGCGTCGTGCAGTTTGTGGAGAATGTAGACCAGTTCCTGGGTTCGCTCCACCGCGAAGGCGGGCATGATGACGCGCCCGCCCCGTTTAACCGTATCGCGGATAATCGCCGCGAGTTCTTCCTCTGCAAAGCCGTATTCGTCGTGGAGGCGGTTGCCGTACGTGCTCTCGCACACGAGGTAGTCCACGGGAGGAATGACCTCGGGGTCGCGCAGAATGGGCATATTCGAACGGCCGAGGTCGCCCGTGAACCCGACGGTGGTGTTTCCATTTGCGTTCCGGACCTCGAATCGCACGAGAGAAGAGCCGAGAATATGGCCCGCATCGTGGAACGTCGCCCGCACGTTTTTTGCTATGTCGTGAGGCCGCCGGTAATCGGCCGAGACGAACTGCGAGAGCGCCGTTTCCGCGTCGTGCTCGTCGTAAAGGGGTTCGAAGACCTTCCGATCGGCGCGCGGGTGCTTTTTCTGCCGCTTCGCAAGGTGTTGCGCGTCGTGGGCCTGTATCCTGGCCGAGTCCATCATGACGAGGCCGGCTATGTCCCGCGTGGCGGGCGTGGAGAAGATGTTCCCGTTGTAGCCCTTCTTCACGAGGAGGGGATAGGCGCCGCAGTGGTCGAGGTGTCCGTGAGTGTTGACGCAGACGGTGATGTCCCGGGGCGAAAAGGGCAGGTCCTGGTTCTTCCTTCGGGCCTCCTCTCGGTGGCCCTGGAAGATGCCGCAGTCCACCAGCACGCGTGCGTCTCCGGTGTCGAGCATGTGTTTGCTTCCCGTAACCTCTTCAGCGGCGCCGAAGGCCGTCAGCGTAATCATGGGGAACCTCCTTTCCATGAGAGTAGAGCGCACGCTCGCGCGTTGCAAGCAAAGAAAAGGGGCGCCCTCGGGCGCCCCGGTAGAAGGTCAGGGAAAAATGGATTGTCGGTTTATTGGCCCACGACGCTCACGTCGTCGATGTAGCAGTCATTGCCGTAGGCGCTGATGCCGACGAAGGCGAGGTAGACCGTCTGGCCTTTATAGGCGCTGAGGTCTACGGTCGCTTGCGCCCAGCCGGTGGAGCCGTTGTAGCGGGAAACGGCCGAGCCGACGTTCGTCCAGGTGGTGCCGTTCGTGGAGACCTGGACCTGGACCCGGTCGTTGTCGCTGGAGTACCCGGTTTCGTGATACATCCAGAAACTGAGCGTGGCGGTCGAGTAGCTGTTCGAAATCGCGAAGCCCTGGGTGCGGTAGAGACGAGTCTCGTTGCCGTTGTGGGAGGTCCAGGAGTTGAAATCGGCCAAGGTGGAGCCGCCGTGCGGGGAGGCACTGGGGTGAGGGCCCGAAGAAACCATGGACCATGCACCCTGGCTGCCGGAGACCTGTGCCGTGGACCAGCCGCCGCTCTCAAAGCCGTCGGAGAAGAGCGTCGTCGGGCCGGCGGAGACCGCGGCAGTGAAGTTCACGCCCGAGACGTTGGCACCATTGACCGTCTCCGATGCAGAGGCCGGGGTGAATGCGTAACCCGCCAGGGTCGGCAGGACCGTGTAGGTCCCGTCGGTCACACCCGTGATGGTGTAGGCACCGGAGCCGGCCGTGGTGGCAGAGGCGGAACCGGCCGTCACCGTTACTCCCGAGAGGCCCGAGCCATTGTAGGTGATGGTCCCGGAGATGCTGTAGGTAGCGGCGGGCGGGATGACCGTCACGTCGTCTACGTACATGTTGGTCTGGTCACCGGAGTAGCCGTCGTCGTGGTCCGTGAACCGGATCTGGATGGTCTGCCCCGCGTAGGAAGACAGGTCAAGGGTCTTGTTCGTCCAGGCCTTGGTGTTGCTGCAAACCTTCATGACGTTCGCGAGAACCGTGCCGCTGGTGTTGCATATGTCGACCTGTTGCCAGTCGTAGGTGATGCTGTCGGGGGAGACGGGGTAGTACCAGAAGGAAAGCGTTCCGCCGCCCGCGGGGACGGTTACGTTCTGGTACAGGATGCTGTCGGTGGCCGATCCGTTGACGCTGCCTGCGAGGTAGGCGGAGTAACTGCCCGAGTGTTTCTGGACTGTGGAGGCCGCGGGGGTTACCGCGCCGGAGGTGGACCAGCCGCTGAGGCTGCCGGTCTCGAAGCCGCCATTGGCGATGCCGGTGCCGCTGGCGGACGCCGCCGTGAAGTTGACGCCGGTGATGTTTGCGCCGTTGACCATTTCGGAGGCGCTGGCGGGCGTGAAGGTGTAACCGCTCAGGCTCGGTGCCACGGTGTAGGACCCGTTGACCAGGCCGGAGAGGGTGTAGGCGCCGGAGCCGTTCGTTGTCGCCGACGCGGAGCCCGCGGTCACCGTTACCCCGGACAGACCCGAGCCGCCCGATGTAATGGTGCCTGAGATGTTATAGGTGGAGGGCGGGATGACGGTCGCCGTGAAATTGATCCCGGTCTTGTTTGCGCCGTTGATCGTCACCGACTGGCTGGCCGGCGAGAAGGTGTAGCCGTTCAGGCTCGGCGTCACCGTGTAGGTTCCGTTAACCAGACCGGAGAGGGTGTATGCGCCGGAACTGTTGGTCGTGGCCGTGGTGCCGTTCGTGGATACCGTCACGCCCGACAGGCCGGAGCCGCCCGACGTGATCGTGCCGGAAATGCCGTAGGTTGTGGGTGCGGTGCCCGACGTCATGAACGCCAAATCGTCGCGGTCGTTGTAGCTGCCGCTGTAGCAGGCGGCCGTGCCGGGGTCGTGGTTGTAGGTCATTTGCGCGCGGACCGCCTGCATGGTGCCCGCGGTGCCGGACAGGGTGAAGGTCCAGGTGAAGCTGTGTGAGCCGCTTCCTGGCGCCTGCTGGGTCGAGCCGACCTTGGTCCAGGTGGGATTGGAGGCGTCGGTCGCGTAGAAGAAGGTGACATAATCGGCCGTGCCCCAGCAGTAGGTGTCCACCGTTACCGTTACCTGCCGGCCAGGAGCCAGGCAGCTCGTACCGTCCGTCGTGGCGATCGTGATCGCCTCGATCGACTCGTCGCTGTGACACGTCCCGGACGTCCCATCCGCGCATCCGTCGATGGTGTTGGGCGAGTTGGCTTCGTTGTTGCCGGAGCACTGCAGGAGGCTCGACGGTGCGGTCACGGACTTGCCGGCCGTAGTGGCGGCGGGACAGTGGTACGTGGAGCTGTAGGTCGCCGTTTGGGCGTTGCAGCCGCCGCCGGAAGCCGTTCCCGCAAAGTTGATCCCGGTCTTGTTCGCGCCATTGATCGTCACGCTCTGGCTGGCAGGTGAGAAGGTGTAGCCCGAAAGGCTGGGGGTGACGGTGTACGTCCCGTTGCCGAGTCCCGAAATCGTGTACGTGCCGGAACTGTTCGTGGTGGCGGAAGCGGAGCCCGTCGAAACCGTTACGCCCGAGAGGCTGCTGCCGCCGGCCGTGATCGTGCCCGATATGCTGTAGGTAACGGTGCCTCCACTGGCCGTGAAGTTTATGCCGGTGACGTTGGCGCTGTTAACGGTCACCGACTGGCTGGCGGGAGAGAACGTGTAGCCGGAGAGGCTGGGTGTCACGGTGTAGGTGCCGTTGGCGACTCCGTTGATGGTGTAGGCGCCGGAGGCATTGGTGGTCGCAGAGACGGAGCCCGCTGTGACCGAGACACCGGAAAGGCCGGAGCCGTTATAGGTGATCGTGCCGGAAATGCTGTAGGTGCTTGCGGCTCCGGACCAGTTGTTCACAAGGGCGTCCACGTCCACGGTGCCCAAGCCCGTGACTTCGTCCCAGGCAGTTGTGGCGGTGTATCCGGTGAGGCCGGGGACGTTGTTGTTGCCGGACGTGATGTCGTGGAAGACGGCGGGACCGCTGCTGCCGTACTGCGCCGTGCCGAGCTGGTACAGGACTGTGTTGGCGTTACCCTGCCGCCCGTACTTCTGAACGATGAGGGCCATGACGCCGGCGAAGGAAGGCGATGCCGCTGAGGTTCCACCGGTCGTGGCCATTGAGCCCTGTGTGTAGACCAGCATGCCATAGTTGCCGAAGAACATGTCCGATCCGTCCAGGCAAACGTCGGGCAGGTAGCGGTGGCTGGCGCTGGGCACGCCGGGGGCCGACTGCCAGGAGGGCTTGGAATAGGTGTTTGATGCGCCGCTGCTGGTTGACCAGAGGCCGGAGCCGCCACTGACCGTGCCGCTCTCGTTCCACGGCGTTTCGGGGATGTAGCTAATCGCCGCGCCGGAGCCGTTCCAGTAACTGCTGGAGGTGCTGAGTTGGGTGGCGCCGACGGCGATGTCGTAGGGAGTCGACGCAAGACCGTTGACGCCCGATTGCCCCGAGCCACTGCTTGCGCTGCCACCGGCGCATCCCGCGGGTCCGCTGTCGCCCGTAGAGACGCAAGACGTGATGCCCTGAGAAGCGGCCTGCGACCACAGATTATTGTAGAAGTTGTTCTCGGAAGATCCCATGGAGGATTCGCACTGGCCGAAGCTCGTGCTCATGACGTCGGCGATGTTGTTGTCGACGATGTATTGTGCGGAGAGATCTACGCCGTCCGTGGAGGACGTCGACTTGGAGGCCACGAACTTGACCGTGGCGCCTGGAGCAACGCCGCCGGACCATTCGGCGTCCAGATCCGCTTCGCCGTCTTCACCTGCGCCCAGGTCACCTGGGTTGGTGCCGTTTACGATGATAGTGGGTGTATTCGCGGGCAGACCGAGCACGCTGCGGAAGGTCGCCCAATTGGAGGTGCCGGGATTGGTGCGGCCGACGATGCCTATGGTCACTCCCGAACCGTTACCGTTGGCGCTGTAGGAGGCGTTTGCGTCGTAGATCGTTGCCCAATCGATGGGGCTCGTATAAACACCGTTTGAGCCGTTTGCCGTACCGGACCAGTCCGCCTGGATGCCGCCGGTCTTTGCGGCCACCGCCGCGGCGTCCGCGGGGGATAGCTTGTGAAAGCCTGTGTTCATGGGCTTGAGCGGGAAGCTGTTCAACGAGACGACGCCCGCGACCACAGGTGCCAGCACACTGGGAATGGAGATATCCGTAGCGTTGGAGTCATACACGACCCCGTGCACCAAGTAATTGTGAATCTGGGTGTGGAATGCGCGCTCAACGTCCGATGTCATGCCCGAGAAGTTGATCCACATCCGTCCGTTGGCCACCTTGTCGATCGAAAATCCCTCCGACCTGAGCCAGTGCTTGACAACCGCAAGATCTGCGCGGGAAGGGCCGAAGCGCCTCCCGAACTGCTGGGGTGTCAGCCAGTGGTGGTACAAGGGGGAAGCCGGGTCCTGCTGCTTGACGAGGAGGCGATCCAGCTTGGCCCTCTTCTCCGGGCTGATCTTAAGCGTGAGGATCATGTGTTGCATCGGCATGGCGGGGTCCGCCGCCCCGAAGTCGTTGGCCGGCCTCGCGAGGGCGGGGATATTGCCCGGCAGAGGGACCGTGACACCGTTGTCGATGGGAAGGGTCAGACCGCACTGCCCCTCCTTTGCAGCCTGCGCGTGCAAGTTCATCCCCAGGAACAGCGCCAGGGTCAAGACCATGAGAAGAACGACCGGACGGTGAGACTGTCTTTGGTGCATACACTCTACCTCCATTCTAGTTGCACAGCTTATGAAAAGAGACCCATAAAGACGGGCACGAACAGCAATGACAAATTATGAAATGAGTCGGACACTAAGTGCCGCTTAGGTGAGCGGAAGGAAGGAAGGACGGGCTTTTTTGAGAATGCGCTTTCTTAAATCGGGACTTCTTTCGAAAACCCAGGGCGTAGCGGGCTGCGTACGGGGAACGAAACAGTCGACAGCTAGATGCATAGGCGGCAAGACGTGCCGAGGCAGGAGGATGGAGGCCCCGCTCGGATCTGGAGACGCGTCATCGTCATCGTAAGGGGTAGGAGAGTCCGACTCGGGCTGGGCGAGTTTTGGCCGGAAGAGTCCTCTGTCCAGATTGGAGCGGCCTTGAGGCGGGGAGGGGCCTAGCGGAGCATTCATGGCCGGTCGTGCGGGATTGAGGATCAGACAGGCAAGGACACAACTTAGGACCAGACCAAGTGTACAGGCGCCGAGTCGACCGCGAATTACATTCCTCAATGATACCTCTCGGAAGTAAGGCTGGTATTATGCAATAAGAGGGCCAGAGAGAGTCCCGAGACGACTAAGCACCATACGTCGCAGAGACTTATGGTCGTGAACGCAGAAGGGACCGGAAGGATGATAAATGGATACTGAGTATACGGCAGTGTTCAGTATGGACTTGAAATGCTTTGTAACTCAAGTAAACACAAGAAAAGACAGTCTGTGTACAGAGTTCTTAAGTAATCGAGAACTGCGTACACGATTCGATGGAATTCTCAAACGAGGGGCGTCAGTAACGCGGGGCGTGTATTGGACGTAACACCGGCGGAGCTCTGATGATCGTGCGCGGGCTAGGAGGCCTTCTTGATCGGTTTCGCAAGGGCCTCCCGGTGAATTCGTTTTCCTGCCGTCGGTATCTTGATGTCGGGTGAGCCAATTTCGCGTCTCAGGATGTCCTGGATGCTGATGCCCCAATCGCGGATATCCCGGCCCTGCGTGAATTCGACCAAGCCGTCGCCGCCTGAGCACAGGAAGTTGGTGCACGCGACGAGGTAGTCCGCCCGCAGGTCCAGGGGCTTGCCTCCGATCAGAACGTGCCGGGCATTTCCCCGGCGGTAAGTGACGGAGATGCCGGACATCTGTAGAAATCCGCCGGGAGGATCCGTGCTGGGCATGGAGGCGCAACGATCCAGGAGCGCCTGAATCTGTTCACCCGTAAGGCGTGTCGTGTGCAGCGAGTCGAAGTAGGGGAGGCAGCCGTAGAGGTCCTTCTGGGTGACAGCGCCAGCGGGCAGGCCCGCACGGACGGTGCCGCCGTTGAGGAAGGCCGCATCGGCCGAGGCCGCCCGCCTCATGCCGTCGGTAATGAGGTCACCGATGGGGGCTTCCGCGGTGCGGAGGAGGTTCCTGTCTCCGCTGAGCTCGCGAGGAAGGCGTGCGATGAAGGTCCCGAGTTCCTCCTGCTCTCTGGCGAGGAAAGGCGCGATGTACCGGGCCACATCCCCCGAAGCGGGCGTGCCGTTCAGAACGGGAATGAGTGTTCCGGCCACTGCGGGTCTCCGGCCTCTCCGGAGTGTGACGGTGACCCTGCCGAGAAACCTCCCCCGGTCACCTGCTTGCACGATGGGCACGCCGTTCTCAATCCATGGTTTCTCGATCACCTTGTGGTCGTGGCCGCCGACGATGAGCCCGATCTGGGGAAAGGCGTGAGCGATCTTCCTGTCGACGTCGAACCCGCAGTGCGAGAGAACAATCACAAAGTCCCACTGCCGCGGCCCAATCGATCCGAGCACGTTGCCGACGGCTGCGACCGGATCGGTAAAGGTGAAGCCCTTCGTGTTTCCCGGCGCGGTGGTCAGGGGCGTGTCGGGGGTGGTTACGCCGATGATCCCGATTCTGGAGTGCCCGACGGTGAAGGTAGCAAAAGGCTTCCAGAACACCCGCGCGGGATCGTTGGCCTTCAGGTTCGCGACCAGAAGGGGAAAAGAAGCGTCTCTCGCCCTCGTCTCGAGGGCGGTCGCGCCACAATCCCATTCGTGGTTGCCCGGCGTCATTGCCGTGAGGCGCATGAGTCCCAACACGTGAAACTCGGGCTTGCCGCGAAACAGCGTAGAGAATGCCGTACCCGTTAAAATATCGCCCGCATTGAGCAGTAGAGTCGGAACGTGCTTCCCCGCGTCATCGGCGCGGATGGCGTCCGCCAGCCCGGCGAGGCGGTCAAGTCCGCCCTGGGCCGATCCATCCTTGTTTTTAACGGGTTGGACCTGGCCGTGAAAGTCGTTGAAATGGAGAACGACCAGGCTCTGCGGAGTAGGCGGACACCCCGCGGCAAGCGCCGCGGCGAGCAGCAGGGTCAGGCCCAGGGCTACCAAGACTTTCAGGCGCTTCACCGATCACCCCCTCATTCCCGTGGTCGAGCCCGGGATGGGGAACCCTTCCCGGGCGACTATCCCTTCCAGAAAAGCGCAGTATCACACGGAGGCGCTTCCCGCGCCAGCCAGCCTGCTAGCCCTCGAGGTCGGTGAAACCGTTATCGGTAACAAGGTGCCCCTGAAGCACGTTGATCTTCCTGTTGGTCTTGAAGTAGCCGAATCCCCCGAAGCTGACCATGAAAAGACTCCCGAGAATGAGCAGGCCGTCGAATATGCTCCACCAGGAGACGCCGAATATGCGGAGAAAGCCGATGCCCAGAGTCAGAAAGGCGAGGCCCGTCCTTATGAAGGCGAGGAAGGTCCTCTGGCGGGCAAGTTCCGTGCGCTGCCAGGAAAGCCGCGTTCGGGTTTTGGCTCGAATGGTCCTGTTGGAGGCGAGGTCGGTGCGTTGGTCAGCGAGATCCGTTCTGCGCCTGGAGAGCCCGGTACGCTCGTCCGCCAGATCGGTCCGGTTCTGGGACAGGTCCGTTCTTTGCCTTGCCAGTTCGGTGCGATTCTTAGCGAAGTCGGTGCGGTCCTTCGCAAGGTCGGTCCGTTCTTCGGAAAGGCGCGTGCGCATCTGGGCGAAGTGCGTCCTGCCTTCCGCGAGGGACGTTCGTCTCTTGGCCATGTCGGTGCGCACCACGGCGAGGTCCGTCCTCTGGTTGGAAAGTGCGGTGCGCTCGCGGCCGAGTTCGGTGCGGATGTTGGCGAGTTCGGTGCTTTTTGTGGACAGTCGGGTCTGCTCACGGGTCAGAGCCGTTCTCTCCTGCGCCATGGCGGTCTGTTCGGCCGTGTGCCTCTGCGTCGCGGTGGAGAACTGCAAAAGATTGGAGGACGTTACATTGCCCTGTCGCGTCAGTTCGTTCTCCTTCCGCACAAGGTCGACCTGTTCCTCGCTGGTCTCCAGGGAACGCGCTAGAATTGATGTAATCCTGCTCAACACGCCCCGCGGAAAGGTCCTGCCTTCAGATTTTGTGGCCATTCCCTCTCTCCTCTGTTTCGTCTTAAGCCGTCCGCTGCCTACACGGCCGGCTTGAATCGTGGCTCATGAGGCCCTGAGGGGCCGGTCAGGAATAGGAGTAGGGCGTGAACTCCAGGCTCGAAGGGCAACCCGGTTGATACTCGAGGGCCCTTACGCCAGGAACGCCCAGGGCGATCTGTTTGACCCGTCCGAGGTTCTCCTCTTCCAGGTACGGCCCTTCGATGAGAACGGACCCGTCGTTCGCCCTGGCCCCGACTTCCAGGTCCTTGGTGTCCGGGTGCGTCGCGAGCGTCGCCTCGACATCCGTAGCCAGGTAGGTGTCGTCGATGATCTTCCTGGCTTCGGGGCTGGGCTTCAGTTCGGGCACGTCGAGCGAACTGATGATCATCGAACAGATGGCCTGAATAGAGAGCCGCTGGAGGGAGAAGCACACGTCGTAGAGGTTTGGATCCCGGATGTCCCTCCCGTACATGAACCTGGCCCAGCGAACCCGGTCCTCGCCTTCCTTCAGAACCGCTTCTCGGGCTTCCTCCTCGGGAAGTTTCAGCCTTTCCATGGCGTTCTTGACTCGAAGACCCATGGGGCCGTTGATGCGGACCTTCAGGCAGCATGGGATGCTCGGCACGAGCAGGTGACCCGAATAGCCGTGGTAGACCACGTTGTCCTGGCGAATGAATTCAAGGAGCGCCAGCCGCATAAGAATGAGGTAAGTACGCCTGTTCTGGCTGAACTGGTCGTAAGCCCGAGCCGCCCTGTTAAGGCTTTCCATTACCTTTATCGCGTGTTCGCCGTGGGCGTCCACGACTTCGACGAGGTCCTCCCGCGATACGCATTTGAGGTCGAGCCGATCGGCCAGGCAATGGGCCAGAGCCTTTCCGCCCGTCATCGTGCCGCGGGAAATGAGAATTACCGGCATATTGTCCCCCCCCCAAAGACCGGTCGGAACGAAGCCCGGCCTGAAATCAATCTGGAGGCTCATCGGGGCCGCTGTCAAGGCTTTCGTGAAGAGAACGCGAGGAAGAGGTTCATATGAGCCATAGCGCAAAGCGGCGATCCTTATGCGGCGGAGACGAGTGAGGGCAGGCACAGAATCAGGCGGGCGGCCTCGTGCTCAGAAAGAAGACCTTCGGTTGTGCACCGGAGGCCTTCGAACAGCGTAGGGCAGATAATAATCGAGTTTCCAAGGCAGGGTTGTGCGATCCGGCGTGAAGTGGCGCGCCCTTCGTCCAACGCGTACGGGCGCTACTCCCCGTAGCGCTTCTTGTAGTAGTCCTGAATTTTCTCCCTGTCCTGCTTCGACAGCCCCTGGAGCCACTTGTTGGCGTCCATCTTTCTGACGTCGGCGGTCACGCCGGGCAACAGGGCCTCGGCCTCCGGCAGGAATTCTGTGTAGAAGACCTTTGCTTCCTCATAGAAGCCGTGCCATTGAACGTAGTCGGGGCCCATCATGGTGGCGCCCATTCGGGCCCGCCGGCCTTCGTGGTGCCACAACTCGAAGTAGGTCCACTCCATCTTTTCGTCGAAGGGTGTGGGCGTAAGCTTTCCGGCGGCCCTGAGCTTGTCCATGATGGCCTTGGCGGGTTCCGCGAACTTGGTATCGTAGAGGTCGATCACGTCGTCGTACTGGTCGTAGAAGTTGTCGACCCAATCCCTGCCGTGGCAGTTGAAGCAGACCTTTTTCATCTGGTTCCGCTTCGCCTGCCAGTCGGCACGCCGGATGGAGATGGCGGGCTTGAGGTTCCAGGACATCCTCGCGCTTACGTCGTGCGTTTCAGCGACCTTACTCGCGGCCCCCATGTGGCAGGTGGCGCATGTCGGGGCGGCATCGTAGTCTTTGCCGAGCACCCAGGAATTCGACTCGAGATTCATGCGGCCGATCTGCGTGCGGTAGGTCACGCCGTGTTTGCTCTCGGCGTAGATCTCCTTCTGCGGGTGGTCGGGGCCAAGGTGGCAATAACTGCAGCTCTCGGGCTGGCGGGCGA
>CAZDOY010000053.1:14503-15666 GCA_964507185.1 uncultured Thermoanaerobaculia bacterium | reverse complement strand
ATCGGGCGGCCCGCCGAGCAGGTCCTCGATCTGCGCCCGCGTGACTTGGATCTGTCTCCGGAGAGACTTTCTGTCGGCCTGGGCTTTGGTGAGGGCGGCCTGGGCCATGAGCACGTCGGACTGGCTCCCGTTGCCCGAAGCGTAGACGCCGGCGGCGCCTGCCGCAGCGGCTGTGAGCGCGTCCTGTATGCGGGTGTTCACTTGAAGGAGGCCCCGGTAGAGGGCGAAGCGGTAGGCCGACGAAAGGACCTTCCCTCTGAGCGTGCTCTCCATGGCCGACAGCTGTCGTTTGGCCGCCTCGATCTGACGTTCGGCTTTCGATTTCTTTAGCTTGAGCTTGCCGGGATAGGGGAGTCGCTGGGTCACCCCGACGGACACCCCCTTGGTGAGGGCATCGCCCGCATTGAGTCCGCCGTCCACCGGGAGCATCATGAACTGGATGTCGGCCGTGGGATCGGGAAGCGCGCCGGCCTGGGCCGGCGTCTGCTCGAGTGCGAGAATCTTCTTTCTCTGCGCTCCAAGAGCGGGATTGTGCTTTATGGCCGTTGCCACGAGCGTCCCGAGCGCGGCGCCGGACGACTCGGGTTCGCCGGCGCACGCTCCGCGAGCCGGAAGGAAAAGGGCGAGGAAAACGGCCAGGCAGCTCAATATTGTCGACGTCTTGCGCATGAAACTCCTCCGGTGATCGCCGCAACGTGCGGACCGACCATGACGCACAATCCGTGCCACCCGTCCAGAGGCTCACAGTGATTGATGATCGGTGGGGGCACGATGTCGCTCAGAAGGCTCCAGACGCGCAAAGCGTAAAATTCGGCGGAAGAGTGGGGAATAGTCTTCAGCCGGTGTAGAATTATGAACAGGTTGGTTTAAGGGGCGGGATTTCAGTGGGCGCGCCTGAAAGGCTCGGCGCTTTCGACGCGCGGGGCCCGCGGGTTGCCTCGGTTGAAGGGGGCGTTGTTCGGTCTTTCTACGGCACCGCCTCCCTCCTAAATGCCCAGACCGGAGAAAAAGGGTGCCCTGTAGCGGCGACGGCGCAGCAGATTGTCTGTGCCGGCCGTCCATGGGTGTACAATAGTCTACAAGAGAGGGCTGCTCGAAACGGAGGGCTGTTCCAAATGCAAGGCTGGGAGGGATTGGGACGCCCTGGCCCGAGTGTTGCTTGA
>CAZDOY010000053.1:1920-14403 GCA_964507185.1 uncultured Thermoanaerobaculia bacterium | reverse complement strand
ATCCTGCCGATCACCCCCGCCGGCCTTTCTTCGACATCCTGACGCAGGAAATAGACCGGCTGAAGAAAGTCGTAAAGGACTTCTTGGACCTCAGCCGCCCCATTAAAGTCGAACCGACCGCCCTGCACCCGTATGACGTCGTGGGCGCGTGTTTCCAGTCGCTTCAGGGGTTGGCTGAGAAGAAGGGCGTGAAGCTCGTGCATACGTCAAAGGGCAACTGCAAGGTCCATGCGGATGGCGCACGGATGCACCAGGTCCTGACGAACCTCGTGAGGAACGGGATCCAGTTTTCGCCAGAGGGAGGCGCGGTAGAGGTGCGGACGGAAGCGCGAAAGGACGGATGCCTGCTTGTCGTGGAGGACGGCGGCCCGGGCCTTCCGGAGGAGAGCGAACGAATCTTCGAACCCTTCTTCACAAGCCGGAAGGACGGAACGGGACTGGGGCTTGCCCTCGTGACCCAGATCGTCCACGCCCACGGCGGCTGGATCAAGGCGGAAAACCGCGCGGAAAAAGGCGCCCGCTTCACGGTCTGGTTGCCCGGCGGTGCGGGCCGGAACAGAGATGAGGGTACGAAGGCGATCATTTAGACTTGACGAAATGTCTGCCGCGGCCCATCCGTCAGGGATAGTGGACCGCCGTTCCGGATGGAAGGAAGATGACACGCATTCTGCTTGTGGAAGACGATGCAAATCTCAGGCGCGTTCTGGCCTATCACCTCGAACGCGCGGGTCATTCGGTCGTTCAAGCCATGGACGGCGTTTCGGCGCTTGACCGGTTTCGCGAGGACCCGGTCGACCTCGTCCTCACGGATGTGCGCATGCCGGGCATGGACGGAATCGAACTCCTGAAGGCCTTCAGGCAGATGAAGCCCGAACTGCCCGTGGTCGTGATGACGGCGTACGGCACCATCGGCGACGCCGTGGAGGCCATGCGCCAGGGCGCGGCCGACTACCTGACAAAGCCCGTCGAGAAAGAAACGCTGCTGTTGGCCGTCCAGAAGGCGGGCCGGGTACTGAGCCTGGAGAGGGAGAACCGCCGGCTCAAGGAAGATCTCATGGACAAGCGGCCGGTGGAGGCCATGCTCGGGACGAGCGCCGCCATGCAGGATGTTCTCGAAACCATTCGAAGGGTCGCGCCCACAGATGCCACCGTCCTGGTGACGGGCGAGAGCGGGACGGGCAAGGAACTGGCTGCGCGAGCTCTGCATTCTCTCTCGAGCCGCGCGGACGAGCGGTTCGTCCCCATCAACTGTGCCGCCCTGCCGCGGGATCTCCTGGAAAGCGAGCTGTTCGGGCACGTCAAAGGCGCTTTCACCGGAGCCTCCGAAACCAAGCCGGGCAAGTTCCAGCAGGCGAACGGGGGGAGCCTGTTCCTCGACGAGATCGGCGACATGGACGTGGGCCTTCAGGCCAAGATACTCCGGGCGTTGCAAGAGCGCGTCGTGGACCCTGTCGGCTCCAAGAAGCCCGTTTCCGTGGATGTCAGGCTCATCGCCGCCACCCATCAAGACTTGTCCGAGTCGGTTCACGAAGGCCGCTTCCGCGAAGACCTCTACTGGCGGCTCAACGTCATTCCCGTCCGAATGCCGCCCCTCAGGGAAAGGCAGGAAGACATCCCGATCCTCCTGGGACACTTCTACCGCCGTTACGGCGGAGGCGAACTCCGGTATGAGGGCGAGGCCCGGGCCCTGCTGGAGGCTTACAAATGGCCTGGCAATGTACGCCAGCTTCAGAATCTCTGCCAGAGGCTGGCCGTGCTCTACCCGGGCAAGCCGATCTCCGGCGCCATGTTGCCGCCGGAGCTAAGGAAGACACCTCCGCCCGAAGCTGAAAGCGGCGGTGGTGAGGCGGCCTCCAAGCGGGGCGGCCTGTGGGACATGGAGAGGGACGCCATATTGAAAGCGCTCAAGGACAACGGCGGCAACCAGTCCGCGGCGGCGCGGTCACTCCAGATCCCGCGGCATATTCTGCTCTACCGCATCAAGAAGTACGGCATCAGCGACGAGTAGCCCGCCGGACTTCTTTGGCCGCGGTGAATCTGATATCTTATCTCACAGGGGAGCGACTTCCAGCCAGGGAGGTCTTCATGAGAAAAGCCACCGCGGTGGTGCTCTTCGCTTTGCTTGCCCTGAGCGGGGTAAGCCGCGCCGCCGCCCCGAAGGTTATCAGGCAGAACAGGCTGAAACTGATCAAGGCCGTCGGGGACGGAGACAGGACGACGGTCCTGGACCTCCTGGGGGCTTCGCCGGGCCTGAGCGCCTGGGATTTCGAGCCGCCCCTGACCATGGTCGCCGCAAAGAAGGGTGACCTCGAAGTCCTCACGGCGCTCGTCAAGTACGGCTTCAATCCACTGCAAAAAGGCATGATCTGGATCAGGTCCGACGCGTTCTACGGCAACGCCCTGTGCGCAGCCGCGGGCGAAGGCCACCTTTCGACGGTCCGCTATCTCGTCGAAACGTGCCGGGAGCCCGTGGACGACAGGGAGAGGGTGGCCGACGGGACGGATGAAGGCTGGACGCCACTCATGTGGGCGGCCTTCAATGGAAGGACCGCGGTATGCCGCTTTCTGCTCGATTCCGGCGCAGACGTCTTGCAGACCGAATCGATGGGGCTGACGGCCCTCGAACTGGCGGCCATGAAGGGCCGGCTCGAGATTGCCCGGATGCTGCTCTCCGCGGGGGCCGATCCGGAAGCGGCCGACGCCCTGGGACAGAAGGCCCTGCACATGGCTGCCGCCGGCGGGAACAAGGCCCTGTGCGAAATTCTCCTGCAAAGGTCCCCGTCATCCTTGAACTCGGTCACAAAGGACGGGCGAACACCGCTCTACATGGCCGCAGGGGAGGGGAAACTCGAGGTATGCAAGCTCCTGCTCGCACGCGGTGCGGAGGCCGATGTACGGGCCGACAGGGGCTGGACGCCGCTCATGGCCGCAGCGGGCCGAGGGAACACGGACGTGGCAGAACTGCTCCTTCGGCATGGGGCAAACCCGAGGGCGAAAACCCTGGTGGGCGAGACGCCCCTCCAGTGGTCGGCGTTCTCAGCAGACGCACATCTGATCAAGATCCTCCTGGATAAAGGCGCGGACCCGAACGAAAGGAACGAGCAGGGTTACACGGCTCTGACGCTTGCGGCGATGAAGGGCGATACGGCATGCCTCCAGGTCCTTCTTACGGCGGGGGCGAAGCTCTCATCGCGCACGGTCGAGGGCTTCACACCCCTCCATGCGGCCGTTATCGGCGGCAAGAAGGATGCGGTAAGGTTCCTGCTCCAATGGGGAGCGGATCCGAATGCTTCGGACTGGGATGGATGGACTCCGCTGGACTGGGCCGCCAGGATTGCCGATTCGGATCTCGCGCAAGCCCTGATCGCCGCCGGGGCGAACGTGAGGAGCGCGACGACGTCGGGGGACACTCCGCTGCATCTGGCCGCTGCCGTCGGCAACTACGAAGTGGCAAAGCGCCTCCTGGTGGCCGGGGCGGACCTGAATCCCGAGAACGCGCGGGGTGAAACTCCTCTCGACGAGGCCCTGCAGAGCGGTGCTTTCGACAACCGGTTGGTGGATCTCCTCGAAGAGGCCGGGGGGATCGCGAAGAGGCCGAGCCGGGACGACGTCAACGAAATGCTCGCCGAGGCCATCCTCTCGGGTGACGATGCGGGCTTCAGCGAAGCCCTGGCGCGGGGCGCCGATCCGAACTGGTCCGGAGAAGACGGCGACGGAGAGACCATGTTGCACCTAGCCGTGAACGCTCCTGCAGCCATCTGGGGCGGAGCCGGCGCCGGAACGGGACGGCCGGCGGGAGCATCGGGCGGCCGGACCGGGATTTCTTCGGGAGGAAGACCCGATTTCGTTCCGCGCCTGCTGGCTGCGGGTGCGAGACCTGATGTCGAGGATGAAATGGGTCGAACCCCACTCCAGCTCGCCATAGCGAACGGCAACCTGGCGGCCGCCACGGCGTTGCTGAAAGCAGGGGCGGACGTAAAGCACAGAAATTACCATGGCGAGACCGCGCTTCATCTCGCCGCGAAATCGGGCAATCAGGTCGCGTTGAAGCTGCTCCTCGACGACGGCGCCGATGTGGACGCGCGCGACGATCTCGACACCACGCCGCTCTTCGATGCCCTGGCAGCGGGATCCAGGGCGTGTTCGGATTTGCTTGTCGAGCGCGGAGCCGAGGTCGGTGCAACCACGGCATACGGATGGACGCCGCTGCATCTCGCTACATTTCTCGGCAACCTCGAAATGATCGATGCGCTGCTGGAAAGGGGGGCGGATCCAGACGCGGAAGGGGATTCCAGCGGAACACCGCTCGATATGGCTCTGGTTTCGGAGAACGAGAGCGCGGCCTCCATGCTGCGGCCGAAGACCAGGACACGCCCGCACCAGGCCGAAATCGACCTCGTAAAGGCCATCCGAACGGGCGACGAGGCTGCGTTCGAGGACGCGTTGTCTCGAAACCCCGGTTTGAACCGGTTCTTCCTGCCAGGCATTTCCTTCGTCGGGCTGGCCAGTCTGGCCGGGGAGTGGGCATTCGTGGAGAGACTTCTGCAGGCGGGCGCGGATCCCAACGTGCGCGATTATGATGGGGAGACGCTCTTCATGTCGCTTATCGGGCGGAGGATCCCGCGGTCCATAGTCCGAAGTCTCATGGACGCCGGCGCAGATGTGAACGCCGTATCGACGGATGGGTCGACGGCGCTTTTCAAGGCCGTGCAGTCCGGCCGCAAAGACCTGGTGACAATTCTGCTTCAAGCGGGAGGGGACGTCCGCGTGCGCGACCGCAAGGGTCGCACCGTCCTCATGGTCGGCGCTTCGCGGGGAGCCTTCAACGCGAACTTCGTCGAATTCCTCATCGAACGTGGCGCGAACGTGGACGCAGAGGACGATCAGGGAAGAAGCGCCCTGATGATATGGACGATGAAAGGGCGGCCGGATATTGTCGACAGTCTCCTCAAGCATGGCGCAGGTCCGGACAAGACGGACGGTGAGTGGAACACGGCGCTTCACCAGGCGGCGCGGCGCGGGGATTTGGTGACTGCGGGCCTGCTGCTCGACGCGGGAGCAAGCACGGATATAAAGAACCGCCGGGGACTCACGGCTCTCGGGGTGGCCTTTAAAACCGGACACAGGCGCGTGGCGGACCTGATTCGGATCCGACGGCTTGAAAATGCGCTGCCGTCTTCCGGTCCGGAAGCGGCCTACGGGCACCGCTGAGGGAACGTGTCCTGCAATCCAAACTGAGCTACCAGCCCACGGTCTTCGCTTCGCGCATGCTGTGAGGCGAAGGGGCGCAAGCCGACCTCGCGCTTGCCATCCGGCGGTCCTGTTGTCTATCGTAACTATCGCGACCGGGAGCCGCTTCGAAATGGGAGTTGCGCGCTGGCGGCAAGAGTGCTAGCATATCGCTCAAGCATTGACATATATTGTAGTTCATTATGGTTAGAGCATAGGCAGAACGGTTGTTTCATGGGAATGGAACGAGATTCGTCTGCGTGCGCTGACCTACCGTGGGATCGGTCCGGGGGAAAGGTATGATTGAGCACTTCAAGAAGATCCTCGTCGTCGAGGATTCGCCGTTTCTCGGCCAGATGTACGACCTCCTCTTCATGGAATCGGTCCACAAGGGATTGGAGGTGATCCATGCCAGAGACGGGATTGAGGCGTTGTCAAAGCTCGATGGTGCTCCGGAGTGCGATTTGATCCTCCTGGACCTCGTCATGCCCCGTATGGACGGAATCACCTTCATGCAGCACTTGAAAAAGCGCTTGAACCGCCGTCCTATAATCGTGGTCAGTTCCAATAATTCCCAAGAAGAAAAGGAGAGGGCGATGGCGCTGGGGGCGAGTGGCTACCTTGTCAAGCCCATTGCCCCTGCCGCGCTCTTCAGTCTCATCGAGAAACTGCCCCTCCCAGCTGCACGGTCAGAGGATAGGGGCCGCACTGCGTGATGAAGGTGATCCTGATCCCGGCCTTCCCCCCCTAGCAGGGGCGGACTCTCACTGCATAGGGCGGCCCATAACTCTGCGCCCGACCCGGAAAATGGAGTGCGTTTCGTTCGAGCGCCAGAGCGGCATGCTCTACGTCAATGAACGATGGCAACGCATCTGTCCGCAGGGATCAAGAAGGCATTAATCGCATTGGGAGCGACGGGAATGATCGATGCGATCGCCTTTGCCCTGGGTCAGGGAACTGGAACTGGATACGGTTTCGTTTCAGGATAGGTACCCGCTGCTGGAGATGACAGTCTCTCGGACCTCGTTCGGGGCATCCAGGTCAAGGGCACGCTCGGAGTGACGAGCGGAGATTACCCCTTTCATCTCAGGAAAAGGGCGGGGACAAGCCCCGCCCTTTTTTCGTCTGAAGTTTCCGGTCTGCAGCTCAGTTCGTTGGCGCCGGGAAAGGTCGCATGGTGAAGGTGTCGAAGAGGGGCGCCATGCTGAAGAAATTAGGATCGAAGACGGGCTGACCCTGGGAGCCCATGCCGATGAAGCCGGACTCGCCCAGCGGGAAGAAGCTCTCCAGCCTCACGACGCCGGAGGGGCCGTATTCGACGCAATGCCCGTAGGTGGAACGGTTGGAGTAGGGCATGGTGTGGATCGGTCCGAGCATGTCGTGCGTGAAGGTGATAACGCCGCGAGACTCATTGTAGGGCGGCAGGCCGATGTCGTTGAGCGTCATGTCGAGGGCCAGGTCGATGAGCTGTTGCGGGTCGGTGGGGAGTCCCAGGCCGGCCCTGTCCTGGAACCAGTCATAGTAGTTGACGACGCCGGAGGACTGGCCCTTGAGCGCGTGCAGCAGGACGTTGAACAGTTGCATGCTCGGCTTGGCGGCGTCGGGACCGAGCTCGTCGCTGAAGGTCAGCTTGATCACGTTGTCGATCCAGGCTTCCTCGAGGACCCACGCGTCCGAGCGCTGCATTCCCGTGGCCCACTGACTGGAGCCACCGGCCACGAAATGGCCGTCCCAGGACTGGATCACGGACAAGGCAGCGAGGCGGGCGGGTGTCGGATAGGCGTCGACCGCAGCCGTGAAGTAGGAGCCGCACTGGCTCCAGGGGACGCCGCCGGTCCCGACGGAGGAGTCGGTCGTGGCTATGTTGACGGCAAGGTCTCTTATCTGGTCGAAGGTCAGGTCGTTGTGGGTCTTGAGGTAATCGTCGATCACGTGGGCGCGGTCGAAGGGCCCGAACGAATAGCTCAGGTTGTTAGGTGCGTTGTCGTAGTTGATGTTGGACTTGTTGTTCCAGCCGCAGTAATAGCCCTGGGCGTTGTTGCGGTCAGTCGAGAGCGGCTTGAGCTGGCCGGTCCACTCGTGCATGCCGTCCGACGGCTGGGGCAGCATGGTGACGTCGCCGGGGGCTCGTACGGGGTCCCATCCGGACATCCAGTAGGCGATGTTGCCGTCCTTGTCCGCGTAGCAGAAGTGCTGGCTCACGCAGACCTTGTGGATGCCGGCGTCGAACTGGTCCATACTCGTGGCGCGCGCCATCTGGAGAAATCCGTCGAGCGCTTCCCACTCATGGTCCCAGTGGGAGTTGGCCCACGTGATGCACGGGCCGTCCACGTGCTTTGGATCGAAGGGCATGGGGCTGATCACGGGCCCGTGCTTGGACCTGTAGATCTTCACTTTGACGGTTCCCTGACCGGCGACCTGGATCTTCTCCACGTGGTCCTTCTTCATGGCGAGAGGATTCTCGAGGTAGTAGTCGGTCGTGTGGGCGTGCCCGACCTGCATGGACCACGCGTGATGCGGGGTGCGCCCGATGATGATCATGGGGATGCCGGGCACCGTCATGCCGGAAACGTTGAGCGTCGGGCACTTGATGGAACCTTCGCACGTGATGGAGGGGACTGAGAAGCCCATCTGGGGTCCGGAGTAGATGATAGGATTGCCGTCGGCCGTCTTGCTGCCGGACACCACCCACGCGTAGCTGCCCATGTGAACGTAGGCGTTGATCTTCTTCAGGTTGTCGATCACGTTGTGGATGATGTCGCCGGTCTCTTTTGCCACCCTTGCCGAGCCCGGCGGAAAAGAGCGCGCCTGGGCGACGAGCTCGTTGTCCTGCTGGATGCGGGAAGGCTGTATGGCCGGAGCCGCGCCCGCTTCCGGAGGAATGTAAGTAAGGGCCTGCGGGTCGTTTATCCAGCGCAGGTCGTGGAACATGGCGAGATAGTCATCGGGGTAGTACGAATAGAGACCGTAGTACAGTTCGTAGTTGTCGAGCTGGCCTGTGTTCAGGGCTTCCGGATCGAACTCTCTCTGAAGGAGAACGAGCCACGCCATGACATCGTAGTTGGTCCAGTGCTGCGGCCTTACATCCATACCGGTCTGGGCGGAGATGGCAAGGTACTCGAAAGGCATGAGAGAGGGATCGGCGTTCACTTCGTCCACGCGCCTGTTGAACCCGCTGACGAATCCGTCGATCTCGTCCTGGGCGTCCCTGCTGAGGGACTTGTAGCCCTTCTTGTATTCTTTTCGGGTGTAACCGATGGTGCGCATGAACATGTCGGTGCTGAGCTGGCTGGGACCGAAGATCTCCGCAAGCCGTCCCGTGGCCGACCGCAGGTAGAGTTCCGTTTGCCACAGCCTGTCCGTGGCGACGGCGTAGCCCATCGCGTCGAAGGCATCCTTGATGTTGTCCGCCTGGATTGACCAGACGCCCTTGTCGTCGCGCGTGGTCGTCGCTCCCGCAGGAGCGGGTTTCGCCGACCGGGCCATCGTACACAGCAGCATGCCGGTCAGCAGGATTGGAGCGACAACCCACCTTCTCATTCTCATGGCCACCTCCTTTTCTGTATGGACAACGGTTCCACGTCTTTCTTTCCATCCTGGATCGGATGGCGACGCCCCCGAGCTGACGACCTGGTGAATGGCAAGGTGTACGAAACAACCTGTTGAGGACCGGGGCCCTGGTGAAGCTCATTCTATTCTAATGGAGCAGGAGGACCGAAAGCAAGGAGATGCACCGGGAGAAGATGGCGCCGTCGCCGAACTAGTGAGCTGGCAGCCTGCTAGAAAGCGTAGCCTATGAAGAAGTAGAGCATGTAAGGGGAGTGATCGAGCGGATAGGTGCGCAGCTTCCAGGCGACGTCGACCCCGATCGGGCCCACGGGCGTCTTGATCCTCGCGCCGATCCCGGCGCCGGACATGATCTTGGCGCCATTCAAGCTGTAGGCGGCGGGCGTTGCGTTGCCCGCGTCCACGAAGACTACCCCGCCCAGTTTCGCGCGAAGAGGAAAACGCAGTTCGAGGGATGCTTCGGCCAGGCCGTTGCCGCCCAGAAGAACGCCCTTGTCGGAAAGGGGGCCCAGGTTGTCGTAGGCGTAGCCGCGGACGCTGTTTGCGCCTCCTGCGTAGAATCTGCGCGTAATGGGAATGTCCGACGCCGCCGCGCTCGAGAAGATGCCCCCCATCTTGAGCTTGCAGGCGAGGACGAAATCATGTCCGAAGCCGAAGTAGTGCCGGGCCTCAACCGTTGTTTTCGTGAAACTGGTGTGGCTCGCCAGGACGTACGAGGGCTCGACGAAAAAGCTGTAGATGCCCCCGCGCGTGGGACTGAAGAACGAAGCGGACGCCCCGTACGACAGGCCGGACGCGAGGGAGGCAAATGGGATGTCGGTATCGTTGTAGGTCATGCTGAGGGGAACGGAAGCGATCGTCGCGACGTCCGTTGCGCCCTCCGAAAGGGCGTTTTTCAGCTGTCTGTCCGGGGTGACTTGGAGAACCCTCTCCAGCGAGGCGAAAACGAAACCGCTCAGGTGGCGACTGAAACGATGGTCGAGACCGGCCCGGAATTTAAGGGACCGATAGGTGAAGCCTGTCTGGCTCATGCGGCTGTAGGCCACGTCGGAGAGGAAGGTCGTCTTGCTGTCGATGAAGTAAGGGCGCTTGAGGTAGCCCGTGGCCGTCGTCTCAATGTCCGACCACTTGAACTCGGTTCCGAGGTTGACGATCCGCTTCGCGGTCCTCAGCGTCTCCCAGCCGGCGAGTCCCCTCGGCCCCTCGTCGCTCGCGTAGCCGACGCTCAGGCGGATGCGATGGATCCGGCCGCTCTTGAGCCTGACGACGATGGGAATGGTCCCCGGTGGACCGTCCTCTTTAGGTACGACGAGCACGCTGTCGAAAACGCCCAGCCTGAAGAGGGCCTCCTGGCTCTTGTCCAGCAGCGACTGCCGGTAGATCGCCCCCGTCTTGAAAGCCAGCGCACGCTTGAGCGTGACCCTGTCCTGAGGCTGGAAATCCCCCTTGAAATCCACGGGCCCGAAGCGACCGAATGTTCCGGGTATCAGTTCGTAGGATATCAGAACGGACTTGGCGTGCATGTCGGCAACGGCCGAAGACTTGATTTTCGCGAAGGGGTAGCCGGAGTCCTTCAAATGGTAGACGAGCCTCCTGGCAGCCGCCTCGTAAGAATCGACGGTGTAGGCTTCCCCCTTCTTCAACTTCAGCGCTTTCCACAAAAGGCCGCGCGCTCCGTCCTGGCCGCCCTCTTCGGGCCATCCATCGACCTTTATCTCCGAGATCCTGTACCGTATGCCTTCCCGGATGCGGATCACGGCACCGCCCGCCTGGGGCTTTTCGAGCTTGACGGCGACGTCGAAATAGCCGTTGCGCTGGTAGAAAAGCATGACCTGGTCCATGGCCTGTTCGACTTCGAGACTGCTTATTGCCTCGGTGCGCCGGAGAAGGAGAAATCTCTTCTTCGGCTTGAGCCCGGCGGCTTGACGAAGCGTGGCTTCGTCGAAGGTTTTGTTACCGGCAAAGGTCAGAGCGTGGTACTCGGCGGTCTTCTGCTCGGGAGGTCGCGCAAAGGACGCGGAGGCGCCGAGCACAAGAACGAGAGCCGTCAGGGTTGCGAAACGCCGAAGCCTCCGCATCAGTACCTCTGCTCCCAGAGTAGATCTATCCCGGCGTTGCCCTTCTCGGTGCTTTCCGTCTGCACGCTCAGCGTGCGGTTGATCCTGTAGCGTAGGTTCAGCCGGGTTTCCGGCAGAACGCCGAAGGTCTGTTTGTACTCGAGGACCGTCCGGTCGCCGAGGTACTTGCTGAAACCGACCTGCGTCCCGCCGCCGGCGGCGGGGCCGACCTCGAACGTATCGAACCCGAGCCCTTTCTGCAGGGATTTCATGAGGGGCGACGCCTGGTACTGGACGGCGAGCGCGGCGGCCGCCGCCCCGAAAGCCCTGTTCTCACCCGCGCTAAGGTCGCCCGAGCGCCGGCCGAAGAGCAGTGTCGACAATATGTCGCCTTCGTCCATGGGGGGCTGGGAAGACAGACTGAGAACAGGGCGGTCGGCCGGTCCGGTCACGTGGATGAAGATGTCGGCCCCCGTGGCCCTGTACGAGGCGTTGACGTCCAGGTAGGGCGTCAGGTCCGTGGTCCCTTTGAAATAGATGCGGGAGTTTTCGATCGTGAACTTGAAATTCTGGAAGATGTAGCGGCCGTTCTGCACGTTAAGGCTTCCCCGCACCTCCGGGCCGTTGTCCGTGAACCGTATGTCGAGTGCGCCTGTCAGTTCGGCGAGCAGGTTCTGATTGCTCACCCACAGGTTGCCTTCGCTCACGAGGTGCGCGTTTCCGCGGAGACGCCCGATGACCGGCTCGGTCTCGTCGCCGTGCTCGGCGAACGGGGAGCCGCGCGGCGCGTTGACGAAGGTCAGCGAGGCCGGCAGGGGCTGCTGCTGTGCGAGGTCCGGTAGTTGTATCCGGCCCTTGAGAACCCGGGCCGCCGCCTTTAATACGGGTTTTTCGGGGGTGCCTTTCAAGGTGGCGGTGAAATCCGTGGTTCCCTGCATGTCCCGGCCCACCACGAACGGAAAGGCCTTGCCCTCGGCCTTGATCTTGAACTCGGCGGGTATGAAGCCATTCATCATCACGAAACCTGTTGCGCTGGCGGTTCCCCCGTCGGCCGACGCGGCGCTTGCCTCGGTCAGTACGAGCTTGTTGCCTTCCGCCTTCAGGCGCATCGTGACGGGTGCGATGACGATGTCGCTGTCCGCGAAGGTGTACGATCCTTCTGACAATTCGGCGTTCCCGGTCAGAACGGGAACCGCGAGCGTCCCGCCCCAGGTCAGGTCCGTGGCAAGCAAGCCGGTTATGCGGCCCGCCGTCGGCGGGACGGGCAGAAGACCGAGCGGGAGGTGCCTGGTCACGAGGTGGGCGTTCACCGCCGGGGAAGGGCCATCGCCGTTCCAGACCACGCGGCCTTCAAGGGACAAACGGCTCTTTTTCTTTTCGAGTTCGAGAGCGCGCACCTCGAAATTGGACGGATTCCAGGTGACGAATGCCGGGTGAACCTGCGCGAAGTCCTTGCCGTCGAACAGGATGGCCAGCTTGTCGATCCGGATCTTTCCTGCCCGCGGGCCCCAGTCGCCGCGGGCGCTGCACGAGATATTCCTCCCTTTTCCCATGGCGGCGTTCAGGTCGAGCAGTGCATCTGTTATTGGGCCCTTCATGGAAAGGGTGCCCGCTCCCATGGTGTTGTCGG
>CAZDOY010000053.1:0-1820 GCA_964507185.1 uncultured Thermoanaerobaculia bacterium | reverse complement strand
GCATCTGTTATTGGGCCCTTCATGGAAAGGGTGCCCGCTCCCATGGTGTTGTCGGCGAAGGCGAGACCGTCCCAGTTCGCTTCAACGTCGAGGGCGTTTCGGCTCGTCTCCCACGCACCCTTGACGTGCACTGTCTTTGCGCTCGCACCTGAGTACCCGAGGTCCGTGCCCGCTCCGTCCGCTTGGAGGTCGATCCGTCCGCCGGAGAGGTGCAGGGAGGCCTCGCCGTCGAGGTAGCCGCGGAGGCTATTGACTCCGAAAAGGGCGCCGGCCTTCGAGAGGTCCGAGATGTGGGCCTTCGCATGTGCTTTGAGCCCGCTGGCCTGACTGAATTCGGCCTCTCCGGTGACCTCTCCTACCGAGGTGTTTATGGTCAGGGGTGTGATGCGAATGCCGATCTCCGGCCCCATCTTCACGACGCCGTGGAACGGATCGAACGCGACGCCCGCCCACTGCGAGGCCAGGAACCGGCAGTCGAGCGTGCCGAGGGTGGCCTTCGGGCCCGAAAAGCCGACGTCCGCTTCGACCATGCCGTGGGGACCGAGTCCCCATGCACCGGGATCGAGCTTTCTGATGCGGGCGAGCCACACCACGGGGCGGCCTTGTCCCAGAGGCCCGGCGGAGACGTCGAAATCTCCGCCCGCAGGACCCGAGAGCGTGCCCGACAGGCTGATCAGGCCTCCGTCGCCTTCCATCTTGAAAGCCTCGACCACCCAACTGCCCTCGGGGACCGCGATGAATGAGGGGAGTGCCGGCATGAGGCCGAGCTTCGCGAGCAGGCCGGTCAGCGGTACGGAGGGCCCGGAGGCATGCACTTGCCAGTGATCGGTGTTCCGGTCCCACCCGGCGTCAGCGGTCACCGGGCCGGAGAAGGTGGAATCGAGCCCGCCTTCCACTTCCAGGGTTGCCGCGTCGCCGGTTGCCTTCAGGGAAGCTTCGGTCAGGGGCAACCCCCAGGCTGTCGAGTCGCGCGCGTCCAGGGTGCACCTCCACTTGACGCCCGTCTTGCTGGAAACGGTCAGGTCGAAGGTCCCGTCTCCGCTGACGGTGAAGGATCTCCCGGGCGGGGGTTTCCAGAAGGGTGAGACGCTCGTGCCGGCGAGGGTCGCCGTGCCTTTTATGTCGGCCTCGCCCGCGCCGAAGGTCAGCGTGCCCTTTGAGGCGACCGTTC
The DNA here is from genome assembly GCA_964507185.1 of uncultured Thermoanaerobaculia bacterium. Taxonomy (GTDB): domain Bacteria; phylum Acidobacteriota; class UBA4820; order UBA4820; family DSQY01; genus CAVRTJ01. Next base: position 649 of record CAZDOY010000053.1, on the reverse strand, counting down.
CGACGGACGGCCCCTTCACCTGGCCGGACCAGTCGAGCCCGTGCAGACCGCCGTCCATGCGGAGAGCGCCGTCCAGGAGAAGGTCGGGCGCATCGCGCCATTTGGATGCGGCTTCTCTCAGGGCCACGGGGTGCAGGGTGAGGTCCGCCCCGTAGACGAAACCGCGCTTCGGATCCTGCGAGAAGACCCCCTTCGCCCCGACTTTAGAGCGTGTCGAGGCCAACGTCATGTCGTACCGGGCCTTCCCCGAAAACTCGACGGCGATCCGGCCCGCTACGGAAAGGCGCGCGGGCAGCGGGGCGGGCCCCGCGCAGGACAGCCGGGCGTTTTCAACCGTCACCGTGCGGCCGAAGACGAACGCGTCCAGCGAGCCTGAAATCGTCGAAAAGGTCTTTCCACCCCCGGCTTCCAGGGGTTCCGGCAGGACGACGGTTCCGTCCGTGATACGAACGCCGGGGATGCGGAGGTGGACGGGCAGGGGAGGGGAGCGGCGCCGCGCAGCCTGCGCCCCCCTCGACGGTGGCGGTCTCTCAAGGGTCAGGACCGGCTTGTCCACGCGGACGTCGGAAACGGACACCACTCCGGCCACGAGCGGCCACGGCGTCAGCTTCAGGTGGACGCGGTCCGCGGTCAGGACGAAGTGCCCGGG